>NZ_BBPO01000035.1:0-83634 GCF_000787815.1 Streptacidiphilus neutrinimicus | reverse complement strand
GCCGGAGGTGCTGTCGAGCGCCGCCGCCGACATCGGCGTGCCGATGCGCGAGCTGGCCAAGGACGTCCAGGCGCAGACCTCCCCGGACGCGCCGATGATCCAGATCACCGGCAGCGCGAGCTCCGCCCGGCTCGCCGCCGACGAGGCGAACGCGGTCGCCCGGTCCCTGGTCGCCTTCGGCGACACCACCGCCCAGCAGACCCGTGTGCGCCTGATCGCGCTCGCCCAGGCCGCCGCGCCCGCGGCCCCGTCCTCGCCCTCCAGGAGCCTGGACGCCGCCGTCGGCGGTGCGGCGGGCCTGCTGCTGGGCAGCCTCGCGCTGCTGGCCCGTCCGGGCGCGGGCGGCGCGCTCGTGGAGCGCGGAGCGCGGGGTGCGGCGGCGACCGGGCCGGTCGACCCCGCGAACGTGCCCGAGCAGCAGCGCGAGTCCGCGGGGACGGGCGCATGACGACCGCCGTCCGCCCCGACGCGTCCGGCGGCGCCGCCGACTGCGCGCCGCGGTACGAGACCGCGGTCGTGCGCGACGGGCGCGCGCTGGAGGCGCTCGCGGAGGAGTGGAACGAGCTGCAGGAGCGCAGCCCCGGGGCGACGCCGTTCCAGTCCCACGCCTGGCTCGCCTCCTGGTGGCACAGCTACGGGCGACCGGGCCGCCTGCGCGTGGTCACGGTCCGTCGCGACGGGCGGCTGATCGCGCTCGCGCCCCTCTACCGCGAGGGCGCGGCGCTGCGGCCGCTCGGCGCGGAGATCACCGATTTCCACGACGTGCTGCTGGACCGCGACTGCGCGGACGAGGCGGCGCGGCGGCTGGCCGCCGCCCTCGCGGCGGAGCTGCGCGGGCCGTTCGCCCGCGTCGACCTGCCGGAGGTCCGCGCGGACGCCGCGGTCCACACCCTGCTCGTCCACTGGCCCCGGGCGGCCCGCAAGCTGCCCGCATCCCTGGTCCAGCACCTGCCCAGCATGCCGATGGACGAGCTGCTGACGCGGCTCCCCGGCCGCACCGCCCAGCGCACCAGGGTCAAGCTCCGCAAGCTGGCCGCGGCCGGCGTCGAGGTGCGCCTGGTGCCCGCATGGGAGGCCCCGGAGTCGGTCGACCGGATGCTCGCCCTGCACGCCCTGCAGTGGCGCGACCGCGGCGCGACCCCGGAGCACATGCGGGAGCGCTTCGCGTCCCACCTGCGCGCGGCGGCCACCGGCATGGCCGCGACGGAACGCGCGCAGCTGCGCGAGTACCGGCTCGACGGGCGACTCATCGCCTGCGATCTGATGCTCCAGAGCCACGCGATGGTCGCCCTCTACGTCTACGGCGTCCACCCCGAGGCGCGCGAGCGCGTCGACATCGCCGGCATGCTCTTCGGCGAGTCCCTCACCCACGCGGTCAACACCGGCCGGACGGAGGTGAGCCTGCTGCGCGGCGACGAGCCGTACAAGCAGCGCTGGCGTCCGGACCCCGCGCCCAACGAGCGGCTGCTGCTCGGCTCGGCCCCGACCGTCGCCCTCACCGCGTGCCTGGCCCGCGTGGAGGACCGCGCGAGGGACGTCGCGCGGCGGCGCATGCCGTGGCTCCGCGAGGTCAGGAACCGCCTGCGCGTGGTCAAGGGCCACCTCTCCGGGCACGGGTGAGGTGCGGCCCCGCCGTGTGGCCCGGCGCCTCGAAGGGAGGCACTTCGCGGCCACGCGGCGGGGCCGTGCGTCCGGCGGCGCCCCGCATCTCCTAACCTCCCTGTGTGGCCGTCACTCGCTCCGTCCTGCTGTTCGTCCTCGCCGCGATCGCCGAGATCGGCGGCTGCTGGCTGATCTGGCAGGCGGTGCGGGAGCACCGAAGCTGGCTGTTCGCGCTCGGCGGGGTTCTCGCTCTGGGCGCGTACGGCTTCGTCGCCGCCGCGCAGCCCGACTCCCACTTCGGCCGTGTCCTCGCCGCCTACGGCGGCGTCTTCGTCGTCGGCTCCCTCGCCTGGGGCGTCCTCGTCGACGGCTTCCGCCCCAGCCTGTGGGACCTGATCGGCGCCGCCGTCTGCGTCGTCGGCGCCGGGATCATCATCTACCAGCCGCGCGCGTAGGACCGGCCGCGCCACGACACGCGCGCGGACTGTCGCTGTGGGGCGGTGACCAGCCCTTACGGTGACGTTCATGCGTTCCCGCGTATCCCTCCGGGCTGTGATCACGGCCTTGCTGCTCATCGGGCTGGCGCTCGTGGGCGCCGCCGCGAGGGCGGAGCGGCCCGCACCGTTCGGGGACGACGTGGTGGGGGCGGCCCGGACGCAGCGCGGTGGCGCGGACGCGTTGCGGGTGGGGGCCGGGGAGGTCCAGGGGTACGAGGCGCACAGCGGGCGCCTGGTGTGGAGTTACCGCCGGGGCGGGCACCGGCCGCTGCGGCTCGTTCCCGTCGGCGCGACGACGGTCGTCCTGTGGGACGACGGGATGCTGACCGGGATGGAGCCGGAGCCGGCCGCGGTGCGGTGGCACCGGTACGTGCCCGGGGTGGGGGCGGGGACGCCCCTGCTGCTGGTGTCGCTGGGCGCGGGAGAAACGTTCCTGGTGCTGACCCGCGACGTGGTGATGACGTACAACACGGGTGACGGCACCCTCCGCACCTCCGCCCTCCCCTCCGCCGGGTGCTTCTACCGCGACACCGGCCCGGCAGGGCCGGTGCACGTGGGGGCGTGGGTGCTGGTGCGGCGCGACTGCGCCGCCGGTTCGGGGCGGACCGAGCTGGAGGGGTTCGACCTGGACGGCCGGCGCTGGCAGAGGCCCGCCGTCGCCCCGGTGCGGATGGACGCGGGGGCGGACGGCGAGGTCGACGTGCTCGTCGTGCCCGGGCGCGAGTCGTACGCCGTGGACCCGGCCACGGGCCGTCCGGCCACGGAATGCGTTTGCGCAGCCCGGTAGACTGGAGGCTTGTTGCCTCCTGCTGCATAGGCCCGTACGGACGGTCCTGGCCGCATCCGACTGCGAGCGCGCTGACGCGCGGCCTCGCGCACCGTCCCCGGGAGTAGTTTCGCCATGATCGTCGCCAACGAGATCGAGCTGCGCGCAGGCGCCCGCATCCTGATCGAGTCGGCGACCTTGCGCGTCGCCGCCGGTGACCGGATCGGACTGGTCGGCCGCAACGGCGCCGGCAAGACGACGCTCACCAAGGTGCTCGCCGGCGAGGGCCAGCCGGCCGGCGGCACAGTGACTCGCAGCGGCGAGATCGGCTACCTGCCGCAGGACCCGCGCACCGGCGACCTCGACGTCCTCGCCCGCGACCGCGTGCTGTCCGCCCGCGGCCTCGACGAGGTGCTGCGCAAGATGCGCATCAACGAGGACAAGATGGCCAACGGCAAAGGCGCCACCCGCGACCAGGCGATGAAGAAGTACTCCCGCCTGGAGACCGAGTTCCTCACCAAGGGCGGTTACGCCGCCGAGGCCGAGGCCGCGACCATCGCCGCCAGCCTGGGTCTGCCGGACCGCGTGCTGGGCCAGCCGCTGCACACCCTCTCCGGCGGTCAGCGCCGCCGCGTGGAGCTCGCGCGCATCCTGTTCTCGGACTCCGACACCCTGCTGCTGGACGAGCCGACCAACCACCTGGACGCCGACTCGATCCTGTGGCTGCGGGACTACCTGAAGTCCTACAAGGGCGGCTTCATCGTCATCTCCCACGACATCAACCTGGTCGACGAGGTCGTCAACAAGGTCTTCTACCTGGACGCCAACCGCACCTGCATCGACGTCTACAACATGGGCTGGCGGCTCTACCTCCAGCAGCGCGAGGCCGACGAGAAGCGCCGCAAGCGCGAGCGCGCCAACGCGGAGAAGAAGGCCCAGCAGCTGAACTCGCAGGCCGACAAGATGCGCGCCAAGGCCACCAAGACCGTCGCCGCGCAGAACATGGCCCGCCGCGCCGAGAAGCTGCTCTCCGGCCTGGAGGCGGTGCGCCAGAACGACCGCGTCGCCAAGCTGCGCTTCCCGACCCCCGCGTCCTGCGGCAAGACGCCGCTGACGGCGGAGGGCCTGTCCAAGTCCTACGGCTCGCTGGAGATCTTCACCGACGTCGACCTCGCCATCGACAAGGGCTCGCGCGTCGTCGTGCTGGGCCTGAACGGCGCGGGCAAGACGACGCTGCTGCGCATGCTCGCGGGTGTGGAGCAGCCGGACACCGGTCAGGTCGTGCCCGGCCACGGCCTGAAGATCGGCTACTACGCCCAGGAGCACGAGACCCTGGACGCGGACCGCACCATCCTGGAGAACATGCGCTCCGCCGCGCCGGACATGGACCTGGTCGAGGTCCGCAAGATCCTCGGCTCGTTCCTCTTCACCGGCGACGACGTCGACAAGCCGGCCGGGGTGCTCTCCGGCGGCGAGAAGACGCGTCTGGCGCTCGCCACGCTGGTCGTCTCCAGCGCGAACGTGCTGCTGCTCGACGAGCCGACCAACAACCTCGACCCGGCCAGCCGTGAGGAGATCCTCGGCGCGCTGCGCTCCTTCGAGGGCGCGGTCGTGCTCGTCACCCACGACGAGGGCGCCGTCGACGCGCTCCAGCCCGAGCGGATCATTCTGCTGCCGGACGGGGTCGAGGACCTCTGGAACGAGGGTTACGCGGACCTCGTGTCGCTCGCGTGAATTATCAGTAGCAAAACGCCTCGTCGGAACTGTTCGACTAGGCGAGGGATCATGCATCTGGCCCAGGAGACCTCATATCGGCTCTTGCGTGTTCCGCTGCTGGGCGCGGCTCCGAATCCGTGGAATCCGCAATCTTCTGCAATGCCCAATTACCGCTGCTGATCAGCAATTTCGGCGGTGGGGACTGCTCCGGCCGGGGGCGCGACAGTTGATCCTGTGCGCTCCCCGTGCGCGCGGCGACACCACTTCGGGCCGGGAATCCCGGTATCGACCTTGTCGAATGGGTGGCCATGAAGCCCCCCATGGGTGATCATGGGATTCCGACAGAGCACTGCTACGAGGAGGCACGGGTGGCCGAGACTCTGAAAAAGGGCAGCCGGGTGACTGGTGCCGCGCGGGAGAAGCTCGCGACCGAGCTCAAGAAGAAGTACGACTCCGGTGCGAGTATCCGCGCGCTCGCGGAGGAGACGGGTCGTTCCTACGGCTTTGTCCACCGCATGCTCAGCGAGTCCGGCGTGTCCCTCCGCGGTCGCGGTGGGGCCACGCGCGGCAAGGCGAAGGCCGCCGCAGCCGCCGGCTGACGGCGTTCCGGCGCGGCACCTGCTCGTGACGCAACGGCGGTCGGGATCTCCTCCCCCTGACCGTCGTTCGTCGTGTCCGGTGGTGTCTGGATTCCGCGTCTCCCCTGTGGTTACTCTTCGGTAGCAATATTCTGCGACGGCCGGAGGGTCCTGTGTCTGATCAAGCTGCCGAGTGGGCCGAGGCAGGGGTGCGCCTCGAGGTGGAGGGCGAGCTCGCCATGGTGACGCTGTGCCGTCCCGAGCGGCGGAACGCGCAGTCGCCCGCGATGTGGCGTGCGCTGGCCGCGATCGGCCGGGAGCTGCCCGGTACCGTCCGGGTCGTGCTGCTGCGCGCCGAGGGCGTCTCCTTCTCCGCGGGCCTCAACCGGCAGGCGTTCACGCCCGAGGGCATTCCCGGCGAGCTCTCCTTCATCGAGATCGCCAAGAGCGGCGACGGCGACGCGGTCATCGCCGAGTACCAGGAGGGCTTCCTCTGGTGGCGCCGTCCCGACCTGGTCAGCATCGCCGCCGTCCAGGGCCACGCGGTGGGCGCCGGCTTCCAGCTCGCCCTCTCCTGCGACCTGCGCGTCGTCGCCGAGGACGTCCAGTTCGCGATGAAGGAGACCGCGCTCGGTCTGGTCCCCGACCTCACCGGCACCAAGCCGCTGGTCGACCTGGTCGGCCCGGCCCGTGCGCTGGAGATCTGCGCGACCGGCCGCTGGGTCCACGCGGACGAGGCCGCCCGCGTCGGCCTGGCGAACCTCGTCGTCCCGGCCGAGGAGCTGGACGCGGCCGCTTCCGACCTCGCCGCCGCGCTGCTCGCGTCCCCCCGTGACGCGGTCATCGAGACCAAGGCCCTGCTCGCCGGCGCCCCCGGCCGCTCCCTCGACGAGCAGCGCGCCGCCGAGCGCGCCGCCCAGCTCCGCCGCCTGCGCGACCTGGCCGGCGTGGGAGAGTAACCGTTCCCCCGGCGGGGACGCGCGACGTGCCCGACGACCCCTCGCGACCGACCATGGAGACATGGGAGAGAGGAGCGTGAGGGGTCATGGCCACTTTCATCAGCCTGGTGAGCTGGACCGACCAGGGGGTCCGCGACTACCAGGACACCACCGCCCGGGCCAGGGCGTTCGCCGCCGCCGCGGAGGCGCTGGGCGCGAAGCTGCGCGAGATGTACTGGACGGTCGGGCCGTACGACATGGTGGTCGTCGTCGACGCACCCGACGACGAGACGGCGACGGCGGTGCTGCTCCAGGTGAGCGGCGTCGGCAACGTCCGCACGGTCAGCATGCGGGCCTACGACGCGGCCGAGATGGACGCGATCATCGCCAAGGCGACCGGCTGACCGCCGCGTGACGTTCGTTCAGATCCCCTGCATCGCCCCGCCGTCCACCGGGATCATGATCCCGGTGAGGTAGCTCGCCGCCGGTGAGAGGGCGAAGGCGGCGACCTTGCCGAACTCCTCCGGGCGGCCGTAGCGGCGCAGCGGGATCGACGCCTCGTGGGCCGCGCGCCTCCCGGCGGGGTCCGCGGCCAGGGAGTCGAGGTGCTGGACGCGCTCGGTGTCGATACGGGCCGGGAGCAGGCCGAAGACGCGGACGCCCTCCGGGCCCAGCTCGTTGGCCAGCGTCTTGGCCGCCATCGCCAGGCCGGGGCGCAGGCCGTTGGAGACGGCGAGACCGGGAATCGGCTGCCGGACCGAGCTGGACAGGACGAAGCCGATCGCGCCGCCCTCCTCCAGCACGTCCGCCGCCGCCCGGGCGATGCGCAGCGCGCCGAGGAAGACCGACTCGAAGGCCTCGCGCCAGGCGGACTCCGGCGTGCCCAGCATCGTGCCCGCCGCCGGGCCGCCGACGCTGATCAGGATGCCGTCGAGGCGTCCGAAGCGGGCCAGCGCCGCGCCGACGAGACGCTCCGCCGTGTCCGGCGCGGCGTTGTCGGCGACCACGCCCTCCGCGGCGGTCGGGCCGCCGAGCGCGTCGACGGCCGCCGCGACGGACTGCTCCTCCCGGCCGGTGACCAGGACCTGCGCGCCGTCGGCCACCAGCGCCTGCGCGCTTGCGAAGCCGAGGCCGCGGGTGGCGGCGGTGACGATGTAGACGCGTCCGGCGAGTCCGAGATCCATGTGCGTGCGGTTCAGCCTTCCGTGTGCGCGAGTTGGAACGCGGTGTTGACGAGGGCGACGTGCGTGAACGCCTGGGGGGTGTTGCCGAGCTGACGGCCCGCCACCGGATCCCACTCCTCCGAGATCAGGCCGAGGTCGTTGGCCAGGTAGCGCAGGCGGTCGAAGAGGGCGCGGGCCTCGTCGACGCGGCCGATGAGGATCAGCGCGTCGCACAGCCAGTAGGAGCAGGCGAGGAAGGCACCCTCGGAGCCGGCCAGGCCGTCCACGGCGTCGGTCGCCGCGTCGTCGGTCGGCGTGGAGTACCGCAGGATGAAGCCGTCGTGGTGCAGGTCGCGCCGGATCGCCTCGACGGTGGCGACGATGCGCGGGTCCTCGGGTGGCAGGAAGCCGGTCTTCACGGCGAAGAGGGTGGACGCGTCCAGCGCCGCGCCGCCGTAGTACTGGGTGAAGACGCCGCGCTTCTTGTCCACGCCGCGCGAGCAGACGTCGGAGTGGATGAGGTCGCGCAACTCGCGCCACCGCTCGACCGGGCCCGACATCTTGGTCTCCTCCGCGAGCTTGACCGCGCGGTCGAAGGCCACCCAGCACATGATCTTGGAGTGGACGAAGTGGCGGCGCGGGCCGCGCACCTCCCACAGGCCCTCGTCCGGATCGGACCAGTGCTCCTCGAGGAACTCCAGCAGCTTCAGCAGCAGCCGCCACACATGCTGCTCTATCCGGATGCCGTGCTGGTGGGCCAGGTAGAGGGTGTCCACCACCTCGCCGTAGACGTCCAGCTGGAGCTGGTCGACGGCCGCGTTGCCGAAGCGGACGGGCGCGGAGCCCTCGTAGCCGGGCAGCCAGTCGGCCAGCTCCTCCGGCAGGCGCCGCTCGCCGCCCACCCCGTACATCGTCTGCAGGTCGGCCGGGTCTCCGGCGATCGCGCGCAGCAGCCACTTGTACCAGGCCTCGGCCTCGCGCCGGTAGCCGGCGTTCAGCAGCGCGGACAGCGTCATGGTCGAGTCGCGCAGCCAGCAGAAGCGGTAGTCCCAGTTGCGCGCGCCGCCGACCTGCTCGGGCAGGCCCGCCGTGGCGGCGGCGACGATGCCGCCGGTGGGCTCGTAGGTGAGCGCCTTCAGGGTGATCAGCGAGCGCCGCACCGACGGCTGGTCGGCCTCCCGCAGGCCGGGCGCGCAGTGCTCGGCCCAGCGCTGCCAGTCGTCCAGCGTGGCCTGGAGCGACTTCTCCGGGTCCTGCCGCGGGGCCGCCGCGTGGTGCGAGGGCGTCCAGCTCAGCACGAACGGGATCCGCTCGCCCTCGTGGACGGTGAACTCCGAGTACGTCGCGAAGTCGCGTCCGTAGGTGCGGACCTTCTCGTCGCAGCGCAGCCAGACGGCGTCGGGGCCGGCGATGGCGACCCGGTGGTGGTTCGTCCGGCGCATCCACGGGACGACCCGTGCGTAGTCGAAGCGCAGCCGCAGCTCGCCGATCATCTTCACCGAGCCGCTGATGCCCTCCACGATCCGCATCACGTCGGGCGTGCGGTCGCGCTGCGGCATGAAGTCGATCACCCTGACGCTGCCGGTGGACGTGGTCCACTCGGTCTGCAGGACCAGGCTGTCCCCGATGTAGGAGCGGAACGGCGCCTCGCCGTCCGAGGCGGGGGCCAGCCGCCAGTGACCGTGTTCGTCGCCGCCGAGCAGGGCCGCGAAGCAACTGGGGGAGTCGAAGCGGGGCAGGCAGAGCCAGTCGATCGATCCGTCCCTGCCCACCAGCGCGGCGGTCTGCAGGTCTCCGATCAGCGCGTAGTCCTCGATGCGTCCGGGCATGGAGTCCATCCTGCCCGTCCGAGCGCGCGAAATCAGGCCTTTCGGGCCAGCTTGATCTCGCGTCGGAACAGGAACCACCACGCGACGGGGATCAGCGCGGCGAAGACCCACCACTGGATCGCGTAGGGCAGGTGCACGCCCTTGCCCACGACCGCCATGCTGTCGGACTGGTTGTCGTTCGGGTTCGGCACCTCCTCGGCCTGCGCGGACGAGGTCAGCGCGGGGGAGGATCCGGTCAGCTCCAGGTAGCCGGCCAGCAGCGGCTCGCTGACGTGCTTCTGTTGCTCACCGCTGTTGATCAGCATGAACTGCCTCTCGGGCATGCCGCCCGGGTTCCGGATGCCGGTCAGCGCCGTGGTCTCGTCGGGGCGCAGCCTCCCGGTGACGGTGATCTCGCCGCTCGGCGTGGAGGGCACTGACGGGAACTGGGCGCCCATGGTGTTCCCGGGGGTGATCCAGCCGCGGTTGACCAGCACCGCCTTGCCGTCGTCCTGGATCAGCGGGGTGACCAGGTAGAAGCCGATGTCGTCGCCGGAGGCGTCGGTGCGGTGCCGCACCACGAACTGGTGCGCCGGGTCGAAGCGCCCGTGCGCGGTGACGGTCCGGTACATCTCGCTCAGCGGGATCGTCGCCCCCGGCTTCGACAGCGACTCCATGGGCACCGCCGCCGCGTCCAGATTGGCGTTGATCATCGCGTTGTTGCGGCTGGTCTGCTGGTAGCGGTGGTACTGCCACTGGCCCAGCCAGATCATCGCCGGGATGAGGGCCAGGAACACCAGGGTGAGCACCACCCAGCGCCGGGTGAGCAGGATGCGGAACACTGAAGAACGGTACCTCCGCTCCTCAGCGCCCCTGCGCCGGGGGTCCGTCCTGCGGCTGGACGTGCTGCAGGAGCTGCAGGAACGCCGCCTCGTCCACCGTCGGCGTGGCGACCTCGCGGGCCTTGCGGGCCTTGGTGGACCAGCCGTCCGGGTCGTTGGTCACCAGCAGGCTGGTGAGACGGCTCACGGACGAGGCGACGTGGAGCCCGGCCTCGGTCAGCCGGTCCTCCAGCACCTCGCGGTCGGTCGCGGTGTCCCCGGTGATCGCCACCCGCATGCCCTGGACCAGCGGTCCGTCCGGCCGCCAGCGTCCGGGGTTCGGGTACGGACAGGCGGGGCGCCGCTTGGCCGGGCGGTAGCCGCCCCACGCGCCGGCCCGGCGCACCGTCTGCGAGGCGCCCGCCTGTCCTGGGATGTGCACGCGGCCGGCCGCGCGCGCCTCCTCGGCCAGGCCCAGATCGCTTATCGGGACGCACGGCACCAGCGGCAGCCGCAGCCCGGCCTCGGCCGCCAGCCGCAGGCTGGGCCGGAAGATCTCCGCCAGCACTCGCGCGTCGTCCAGGGCGTGGTGCGCGCGGCGCGGCTCCACACCGAAGTGCGCCGCCAGGGTGCCGAGTTTGTGGTTGGGCAGCGGCAGCCCGAGGTCGCGCGAGAGCACGATGGTGCACAGCCGCTGCTCGATCGGCGCGCGGCCGCTCATCCGTGCGTACTCACGGGAGATCATCGACCAGTCGAACAGGGCGTTGTGAGCCACCAGCACCCGCCCCGCCAGCCGCCGGCTGAGCTCCTCGGCCACGCCGGGAAAGGTCGGCGAGCCCTCCAGCATGTCGCTGGTCAGCCCGTGGATCCAGACCGGGCCGGGATCGCGCTCCGGGTTGACGGTCGCGTACCAGTGGTCCTGGACTGCGCCGCGCGGGTCGAGCTGGTAGACACCGACCGAGATGACGCGGTCCGTCCGGCCGAGGCCGGTGGTCTCCACGTCGACCACGGCCCACCCCGCGTCCGGGTAGTCCGCGGGCCAGGTCTCGATGTCAGATCCAGGAAGCACGGTGGAACACAATACGGTGGAAGGCCGACAGCACCTGACCGGTCGGCACAGAGAGAGACGAGAACCATGCGCGCCACAGTGATCCACGGACCGAACGACATCCGGGTGGAGGAGGTCCCCGACCCGGTCCTGCGGAAGTCCACCGACGCAGTGGTCCGCACGGTCCTCGCCTGCATCTGCGGCAGCGACCTGTGGGCCTACCGCGGCGTCGCCGCGCGGGAGAAGGGCCAGCGGATCGGGCACGAGTTCCTGGGCGTGGTCGAGTCCGTCGGCGCTGACGTCGCCTCGGTCAAGCCGGGCGACCTCGTCGTCGCGCCGTTCGTCTGGTCCGACGGCGTGTGCGAGTTCTGCGCCGAGGGCCTGCAGACCTCCTGCCCGCACGGCGGCTTCTGGGGCACGCCCGGCTCCGACGGCGGCCAGGGCGAGGCGGTCCGCGTCCCCTTCGCCGACGGCACGCTGGTCAAGCTCCCGGCTGACGCCCAGTCCGACCCGCGGCTGCTGACCGCGATGCTCGCCCTGTCCGACGTCATGTCCACCGGCCACCACGCCGCGCTGGCGGCGGGCGTCCGTCCCGGTGCGACCGTCGCCGTCGTCGGCGACGGCGCAGTGGGCCTGTGCGGCGTGCTCGCGGCGAAGCGGCTGGGCGCGGAGCGCATCATCGCGATGGGCCGTCACGACGCCCGCACCGCCATCGCCCGCACCTTCGGCGCGACGGACGTCGTCGCCGCCCGCGGCGACGAGGCGGTCGACGCGGTCCGCGAGCTGACGCGGGGTCTGGGCGCGCACGCCGTGCTGGAGGCGGTGGGCACCGAGCAGTCCATGAAGACCGCGATCTCCATCACCCGCGACGGCGGCGCGGTCGGCTACGTCGGCGTTCCGCACGGCGGCAGCGCGGGTGTCGACATCAGCCAGATGTTCGACCGCAACGTCGCCCTGCGCGGCGGCGTCGCCCCGGCCCGCGCCTACATCCCCGAGCTGTTGGCGGACGTCCTCGCCGGCGTCATCGACCCCTCCCCGGTCTTCGACGCCGAGGTGCCGCTGTCCGGGGTCCCGGACGGCTACAAGGCGATGGACGAGCGCACGGCGCTGAAGGTGAAGATCACCTTCTAGCCGGCCTCCCCCTGGAGTGATCGTGCCCGTAACCGGACCTGATCACGGGGGAGATCCGCTTGAGTGCCATGGTGTTCGATCTCACGACGGCGGCGGGGAGCTGAACAGCGGAACCAGGCCCGGGTCGTTGAAGGACGTGATGCGGGCCACCGCTGCACCGTTCAGCGTCAGGACCTGGACGCCGTAAGGGTGGTGGCCGCCGTCGTCGCCGCGTCTGCGGATGACGACGGCGGCCTGGCCGTTGGCGCGGGTCGGGTCCATCCGCCACAGGCCCGGACGCATGACCTTGGCGGCGAGGAAGCCGAGGACCGCAGGGCGGCCGGTGAACCAGGTGGGCGTCGGCGGCATCTCCAACTCGACGTCGGCGCGCAGCAACCGCACCAGCGCGTCGGCGTCGGCGCGGGTGAACGCGTCGACGTAGTCGTCGAGCAGGCGGCGCCGGGCCGCCTCGTCCGGTTCGGCGAGGTCGTCCGCGACGGGGCCGACCTCGGCGAGGACCGCGCGGGCGCGACGCAGCGCGCTGTCGACCGCGGCCGCCGTCGTGTCCAGCATCTCCGCGACCTCGACGCCCCGGAACGCCAGCACGTCACGGAGCGTCAGCACCGCGCGCTGGCGCGCCGAGAGGAACTGCAGGGCGGCGATGAACGCCAGCCGCACGCCGCTGCGGGCGGCGACGACCGCCGCCGGATCGTCCCCGCCGCCGCCGAACAGCGCGTCGGGCGCGGGCTCCAGCCACGGCACGCTCGGCTCCCGCTCGGCGACGGCGGCCCGGTGGTCCTCCTGCGGGGCGCCGAGCCCGGACGGCAGCGGCCGTCGCGACCGGGTCTCCAGCGCGGTCAGACAGGCCATCGTCGCGATCTTGTAGAGCCACCGCCGGACCGAGGAGCGCCCCTCGAACCGGTCGAAGCCGCGCCACGCCCGCAGGTACGTCTCCTGCACCAGGTCCTCGGCGTCGTGGACGGAGCCGAGCATCCGGTAGCAGTGCGCGAGCAGCTCCCGCCGGAACGGCTCGGTGAGCGTGGCGAACTCGGGGTTCGAGACCATGGGGCCCACGGTAGTCATGTCAGTGGTCCAGCGGCTTCAGGCCCGCCCCGCTCACCACGTACTCGGCCGCGCTGTCGGGGTCCGTCGCCACCTCCAGGACCGCCTTCGCGACCAGCTCCGGCGTCAGCACGGGCGTAAGGCCCCGGACGAAGGTCTCCCGGTCCACCCCGGCCCGCGCGGCGTACCCGTCCACGGCGAGCGAGCCGATCCCGGTCAGCGGCGTCAGCTGCGGCAGCAGCGCGACGAACCGGATGCCGAGGCCGGCGCGGTCCGCCTCCTCCGCCCCGTAGCCGCTGATGAAGCGGATCGCCGCCTTGGCCGAGGCGTACCCGCCGCTGAGCGGGGAGCCCTTGAGCGCGGCGCCGCTGGACATCTCCACCACGACGCTCCCGGGCGCGAGCGGCTGCCGCAACGCGGCCCGGGTCCAGGTGAAGGCCTGGCGGGTGTCGTTGTTCCAGTTGACGGTGAACGTCTCCCACGTCTGCTCGTGGATCGCACCGAGGTGCGGCCCCACCCCGGCGTTGAGGACGAGCAGGTCCGGGCGGTGCTCGGTCAGCACCCGGTCGGCGAGCGCCTCGTCGGTGGCGTCCCCGACCACGGGCGTGAAGCCCGCGCCGAGCTCGTCCCGCACCGCGGCGAGCTCGGCCTTGTTCCGGGCGACGCCGAGGACGCGCGTCCCCTGGGCGACGAGCGCGGCGGCGATGGCGCGGCCGAAGCCCCGGCTCGCACCGGTGACCACGGCGGTCTGCGTCTGGGTGGACATCGTTCTCTCCTCGCGGCTGGTCGACTGCTTTCGCAATCAGGACCAGCCGCGGGGCGAAAATCCGTCGTGGTCGGCTACCGGAACGCGTCCTGGCCGGTCAGCACCTTGCCGATGACGAGCTGGTGCATCTCGACGGTGCCCTCGTAGGTCAGCACCGACTCCAGGTTGTTGGCGTGGCGCATGATCGGGTACTCGTAGCTGATGCCGTTCGCGCCCAGGATCGTCCGGGCCGTCCGCGCGATCTCGATGGACTCGCGCACGTTGTTGAGCTTGCCGTAGCTGACCTGCTCCGGGCGGAGCGTGCCGGCGTCCATCCGGTTGCCCAGGTGCCAGGCCAGCAGCAGGCCCTTGTTCAGCTCCAGGGACATGTCGGCCAGCTTGGCCTGGGTCAGCTGGAACCCGCCGATCGGCTTGCCGAACTGCTCGCGGGTGATGCTGTACTCGCGCGCGGCCTCCAGGCAGCTGCGGGCCGCGCCGAGCGCGCCCCAGACGATGCCGTAGCGGGCCTGGTTGAGGCAGGACAGGGGGCCCTTGAGTCCGCGGACCTCGGGGAAGACCGCGTCGGCGGGCAGCCGGACGTTGTCCAGCACCAGCTCGCTGGTGACCGAGGCGCGCAGCGAGCCCTTGTGCTTGATCTCGGGCGCCGAGAATCCGGGGGTGTCCGTCGGAACGGCGAAGCCCCGGATCCCCTCGTCGGTTCGCGCCCAGACCACGGCGACGCCGGCCACCGAACCGTTGGTGATCCACATCTTGCGGCCGTTCAGCACCCAGTCCGAACCGTCGCGCTTGGCGTTCGTCCGCATCGAGGCCGGGTCGGAGCCGTGGTCGGGCTCGGTCAGGCCGAAGCAGCCGATGATCTCCCCGGCCGCCATGCCCGGCAGCCACCGCTGCTTCTGCTCCTCGCTGCCCCAGCGGTGGATGGCGTACATCGCCAGCGAGCCCTGGACGGAGACCAGCGAGCGCAGACCGGAGTCGGCCGCCTCCAGCTCCAGGCAGGCCAGGCCGTACTGGACGGCCGTCGCACCGGCGCAGCCGTAGCCGTGCAGGTGCATGCCGAGCGCGCCGATCGAGCCGAGCTCGCGGGCCAGCTCGCGCACGGTCGGCAGCTCGCCCGCCTCGTACCAGTCGGCGATGTGCGGCAGCACCCGGTCCGCGCACCAGGCGCGGACGGTGTCGCGGACCGCGAGGTCCTCCTCGCTCAGCAGGTCGTCGAAGCCGAGCGGGTCACGGGGGTCGAGAGCGGTGCTCATGCGCGGTCCTTGTCAGCGGGGAGTGGCGGCGGGCAGGGGGTGGGAAGCGGGGGCGGCGAGCCAGGCGCGTACGGCGTCATTGTGCTCGCCGAGGCGCGGCGGCGCGACGGGCGGCCGGACGGGGGTGGCGGTCAGCGTCAGCGGGCTGCGCACCTGCGGCACCCGGCCCGGGCCCACGTCCACGACCGGGGCCAGGCCCAGCTCGGCGGCCAGCGCGAACGCGCCGGCCAGGTCGTTGACGGGCCCGCACGGCACCCCGGCCGCGGTCAGCAGCGCCTGCCACTCGGCCGCGCCGCGGGCGGCCAGTGCCGCCTCCAGCACCACGACCAGCTCGGCGCGGTTGCGCACCCGCTCGCCGTTGGTCGCGTAGCGCGGGTCCTCGGCGAGACCGGGTACCCCGAGCGTCATCGCCAGTGTGCGGAACTGACCGTCGTTGCCGCAGGCCACGGCCAGCAGCTCGGCGCCGCCCTGGCCGCAGTGCAGCGTCTCGTACGGGGCGATGCTGGGGTGCTGGTTGCCCATCCGGCCCGGCGCGCGGCCGGTGGCGAGGTAGGACGAGGCCTGGTTGGCCAGCGAGCCGAGCAGGCTGGCGAGCAGGTTCACCTCGACGTGCTGGCCCTCGCCGGTGCGGTCGCGGTGGTGCAGCGCGGCGAGGATCGCGGCGACGGCGTCCTTGGCCGTCAGCACGTCCACCAGCGCGACGCCGACCTTGTGCGGCTCGCCGTCGGGCGCGCCGGTGATGCTCATCAGGCCGCCCACGGCCTGCACCACGAAGTCGTAGCCCGGCAGCGCGCTGCCGGTGCCGAAGCCGGTGATCGAGCAGTAGACCAGCCCCGGGTTCGCGGCCAGCGCGGACGCCTGGTCCAGGCCGTAGCGGGCGAGCGAGCCTGGCTTGAAGTTCTCGATCAGGATGTCGGCGCGGGCGGCCAGTTCCCGCGCCAGGGCGGCGTCGCCCCGATCGGCCAGATCCAGGGTGACGCCTTGCTTGGAGCGGTTGGCGCAGTCGAAGTAGGCGGCGGTGCCGTCGACGAAGGGGGGACCCCACGCACGGGTGTCGTCGCCGTCGCCTGGACGCTCGACCTTGACCACGGTCGCGCCCAGGTCGGCCAGCGTCGCCGCGGCGAGCGGGCCGGCCAGCACGCGGCTGAAGTCGGCCACGAGCAGGCCTTCCAACGGCGGCGGGCCGGTCGGGGCCGGCCTGGATGCGGGAGGACCATCCGGAGTGCTTGCCATGAGCCTCATGGTGGCAAGATCCAAACGAGGGTCGGAATAGGCCCCAGCGGTGAGAAGCCCGACATGGACACTCCTCGGCGTCCATGGCGCGGTCGGCACGGCCGCCGTGTCGGACGCGGGCACTAGGCTGGAGCGGAAGACGACGGAAGGCGGAGGGCATCGTGACCACGGCGGAGCAAGGCCTGCTCGACACCTTCGGGCGTCGCGCGGTCGACCTGCGCGTCTCGCTGACCGACCGGTGCAACCTCCGCTGCACCTACTGCATGCCCGAGGAGGGCATGCAGTGGCTGGCCAAGGACACCCTGCTGACCGACGACGAGATCGTGCGGCTGGTCGGGATCGCCGTGCGGGAGCTCGGCATCCGCGAGGTCCGCTTCACCGGCGGCGAGCCGCTGCTGCGGCCCGGCCTGGTCGGCATCGTCGCCCGGTGCGCGGAGCTCACCCCGCGGCCGGAGCTTTCGCTCACCACGAACGGCATCGGCCTCGCGCGGACGGCCTCCGCGCTGAAGGCCGCCGGGCTGGACCGGATCAACGTCTCCCTGGACACCCTCGACCGCGAGACCTTCCGCACGCTGTCGCGCCGCGACCGCCAGGGCGATGTCATGGCAGGGCTCGCCGCGGCGGAGGCCGCGGGGCTGCTGCCGGTCAAGCTGAACGCGGTCCTGATGCGCGGGGTCAACGACCACGAGGCGCCGGACCTGCTGGCCTGGTCCCTGGAGCGCGGCTACGAGCTGCGCTTCATCGAGCAGATGCCGTTGGACGCGCAGCACGGCTGGGTCCGCACGAACATGATCACCGCGGAGGAGATCCTCGAGCGCCTCTCAGCGCGCTTCACCCTCACCCCCGAGCCGAGTGCGGCGCGCGGCGCGGCGCCGGCCGAGCGCTGGCTCGTCGACGGCGGCCCGGGACGCGTGGGCGTCATCGCCTCGGTCACCCGCCCCTTCTGCCGCGCCTGCGACCGCACCCGGCTCACCGCCGACGGCCAGGTCCGCAACTGCCTGTTCGCGACGGAGGAGACGGATCTGCGCGGCGCGCTGCGGGCCGGCGGCGCCGACACCGACATCGCGGAGCTGTGGCGCAAGGCGATGTGGGGCAAGAAGGCCGCCGCCGGCACCGACGCCCCGGCAGGCATCGAAGCCCCCGCCTTCCACCAGCCTGCCCGCCCGATGTCCGCCATCGGCGGCTGAAGCCGCCGGCCGGGGCACGGGGGACGTTTCAGTACCCGGGGGCGCGGGGCTCTCCTGAATTGCGGCTCCGCCGCGTGGGCGCGACAAGCCCCCACGCAGGTGTCAGGCCGAACGCGCAGGGCCGTACGCACAGGGTGGCTGGTCGCGCGGTTCCTCGGGCCCCTAGCGGTAGTGCAACGACCTGCGGGAGCCGAGGCGGAGACTTGTCGCGCCCACGCGACGGAGCCGCATATCGGCGAAGCCTCGCGGCCCATGGATGAGTGCACCTGAATGACTGTGCGATTGCCGGAAAAGTGCAGGGCCTAGAGTGGCTCGTGCCATCCGAGCCAGGGGGAGCCCGCATGACGCACGAGGAACGGACGCACGGCCTGGGGAGGCTGCTGCCGACCCGTCAGCCCGCTGTGGCGATCGCCCTGGTGTTCGGTGTGACCGCCGTGGCGGGGTGGGTGCTCGGGTGGCCGATGGGCTTCGACGACGCGGTGTACCGGGCCGGCGCGTGGGCCGTGTTGCACGGCAAGCCGCTGTACGAGCCGCTGGCGGCCCTCCCGGACTGGTCGCAGGTGCGGCGGCTGCCCTTCACCTACCCGCCCGTCGCGGCGCTGCTGTTCACCCCGCTGACGCTGCTTCCGCTGCAGCTCGCGTGGGGAGTGATGGCCGTCGCCTCGACCTTCGCCCTCGCGTTCGTCGTGCGGACGCCCTTCAGGGGCGCGCCGTGGACGCCCGCCGCCGCGCTGGCCCTGGTGGGGGCGTTCGCGCTGGAGCCGGTGTGGCGCACCTTCTCGCTCGGGCAGGTCAACCTGCTCCTGCTGGCCCTGGTCCTCGCGGACGGGCTGCTGCTGCCGCGCACGCGGTGGGGCGGGACGCTGATCGGGCTGGCCGCGGCCGTCAAACTGACGCCACTGATCTTCGTCGCGTACCTGCTGGTCACCGGCCGCCGTGCGGACGCCGCGCGGGCGGTCGGCGTGTTCGTCGGGCTGAACCTGCTGGGCGCGCTGCTGTTGCCCACCGACACGGTCAACTACGTGACCGGCGGGATGCTGGGCGGGGACGACGCGACCGGCAACGCCTGGGGCGGCAACCAGTCGCTCAACGGGCTGATGCAGCGGCTGACGGGCCAGGCGAGCTGGGCCTTCGCCGTCGCGGCCGTGGCCGCGGGCCTCTGCGTCGTCCTCGCGCTGCTGCTCGCCCGCAAGCTGCACTCCCGGGGCGAGGCGCTCGGCGCGCTGCTGGTGACGGCCTGTGCGGGCGCGCTGGCCAGCCCCATCTCGTGGAGCCACCACTGGGTCTTCGTGGTGCCGCTGGCTGCCCTGCTGGTGCGTCAGGTACGGCGCTCGTCCGCGCGCGGGCCGCGCCTGCTGCTCGGGGCGCTGGTCGCCGTCTTCAGCGGCTGGTCGCTGTTGGTCGTGCCCATGGGCCGGCTCCGCGAACTGCGCTGGAATCCGGGGCAGATGCTGCTGGGCAACGCGTACGTGCTGGTGGGTGTGGCCCTGCTGGCGCTGCTGGCGTGGCGCCTGCTGCGTCCGGGCGCGCAGGCCCTGCCCGGGGCGCCCGCCGCCGCGTCGCGGGTCAGCTTGCCCGGGCCTCGCCCTCCGGCGACTCGGCAGCCTGCCAGTCGGTCAGGGGCACGACGTCCTTGAGGAAGCCCCGCAGGTCCAGGAACTGGGACAGGTGGTCCCTGTGCTCGTCGCAGGCGAGCCAGGTCTTGCGGCGCTCGGGGGTGTGCAGCTTGGGGTTGTTCCAGGCCAGCACCCACGCGGCGGCGGCGCGGCAGCCCTTGGCGGAGCAGACGGGCTGATCAGGGATGTCGGGGGTGTCGGAGCTCATGCCGACCACCCTACTTCCGCGGGCGCGGGCGCCGACGGGCAAGGCATCGACGGGCAAGGCGATGCCGGGCAGCCACGGGGGGAGCCGCCCGGCATCGGTCCGTCGCTCCGACGGGGGATGCGGAGCGCGTCAGCAGTATGGCATGAAGGCATGTGCCGTTGGCCAGTGATCCCGGGAAACAAATTCGGGCTCCGGCTAAGCCTCCGTTAAGGCTTGAGTGTCACCGCTCGGGCGCGTGGCCAGGAACGCGCGTCACGGCTGCGCGTCGGTGCTCGACTCGCCTTCGCTCGCGCCAGCCCCGGTACCGGGGGCGAGCGCGGGCGGCGGGCGGAAGTCGACGGCGAAGGAATCCGGCTGCTTCGGCGCGCCCTCGCGGCCCGCGTTGGCGACGACGACGGCGAAGTACGGGATGATCGTGCCGCCGACCAGGGCGACGATCGCCGCGATCCGCGACTCCTGCCAGAGCACCACGGCCAGGATCACGCACACCGTGCGGACCAGCATGGAGAACATGTAGCGCCGCTGCCGCGCGCGCACGTCGTCGGTCAGGCTCGACCGCGCGCCGGTGATCCGGATCGCCTTCGCCTTGCTCATCCCTGCCGCACCGCCCCTCAGCGCTCTGTCGGGCTCGCTCCCCGTCGCTCCACCGTACGCCGCGGGCACCCGCCCGAGGAGAGGGGGGGTGCCCGCGACATGCCGGAGAGCGGTGGAACGCGCCGCGGCGGTGGTCAGTCCGGCGTCACGACGCCTGGCTCACCGAGCTCATGTGGAAGTCCGCGACCCGCACCGGCGGCATCGCGGCCCGGGTGAACCAGTCGCCCCACTCGCGCGGCAGGCACGGCTCGGTGCGCCCGACCTCGGTGATCCGGCCGAGCAGGTCGACGGGGGACTCGTTGAACCGGAAGTTGTTCACCGCGCCGGTCACCTCCCCGTTCTCGACCAGGTAGACGCCGTCACGGGTGAGGCCCGTCAAGAGCAGCGTCGCCGGATCCACCTCGCGGATGTACCACAGGCACGTCAACAGCAGGCCGCGCTCGGTCCGGGCGACCATCTCCGAGAGCGTCGGGCCCGTCTGCGGGTCCGCGCCCTCGAGGACAAGGTTGTCGATGGCCGGGCGGACCGGCAGGCCGGTCAGGCCGGCCGAGTGACGCGTGGTCAGCAGGTTGGCCAGCTCGCCGTCGCGGATCCAGTCCGTCGGCGCCAGCGGCAGGCCGTTGTCGAAGACCGAGCTGTCGCCACCGGAGGCGTGCGCGACGACGAACGGCGAGGCCTCCAGGCCCGGGTAGGCCGGGTCGCTGCGCAGCGTCAGCGGCAGGGCGGCCAGCTTCTCGCCCACCCGCGTCTGCCCGCCCGCCTTGGAGAAGACCGTGCGGCCCTCCTTGGCGTCGCGGCCGCCCGCCGACCAGCTCATGTAGATCATCAGGTCGGCCAGCGCCGAGGGCGGCAGCAGGGTCTCGTAGCGGCCCGCGGGCAGGTCCACCTTCCGCTCGGCCCAGGCCAGGCGCTGCGCGAGCTGCACCTCCAGGGCCTCCACGTCCACGTCGCGGAAGTCGCGGGTGGCCGCGCCCGCCCAGGCGGAGGCGGACAGGTCGGCGGTCTTGGCGTTGAGCTCCAGCGTGCCGGTCGGCTGGTCGTGCCGGAGCCGGATGCCGGTGGAGGTGCCCAGGTAGGTCGAGGTGACCATGTGGTTCGCGAAGCCGTAGAGCAGGCGGCCGCTCTTGCGCGCCAGCGCGAAGGCCTCGCCGAGCGCCGGGGCGAACGCGGCGAAGACGTCGGCGGTGGTCTCGGCCGGCGCCTCGGTGAAGTCCGCCGACGCCCGACCGCTCGCGGGGAGCAGCGGCTGCGCGTCCTCGGCCGGGCCGGCCGCTCGCGCGGCCGCCTCGGCGGCGCGCACGAGCCCCTCCAGGTCGTCCTTGGTGACGGCCTCGCGAGAGACCACGCCGGAGGCGGTGCCCTCCTGCCCGTCGACGGTGGCGACGACGGTGAGGGTCCGGCCCCGGGTGACGCCGTTGGTGGTCAGGCTGTTGCCCGCCCAGCGCAGGTTGGCGGTCGACTCCTCGTCGGCGATGACGACGCAGCCGTCCGCGCGGGACAGCTCCAGCGCGCGCTCGACCAGCTCGTGGGGCAGAGTGGGCTTCTGGGCGGAGTTCTGTGCGGTCATCAGCGACCCGCCTCCTGCTGGGTGTTGAGCACGTTGACGGAGCGGAACAGGGCCGAAGGGCAGCCGTGCGAGACGGCCGCGACCTGGCCGGGCTGGGCCTTGCCGCAGTTGAACGCGCCGCCCAGCACGTAGGTCTGCGGACCGCCGACGGCCTCCATGGAGCCCCAGAAGTCCGTGGTGGTCGCCTGGTAGGCGACGTCCTTGACCTGACCGGCCAGCCTGCCGCCGCGGATGCGGAAGAACCGCTGGCCCGTGAACTGGAAGTTGTAGCGCTGCATGTCGATCGACCAGGAGCGGTCGCCGACGATGTAGAGGCCGTCCTCGACGCCCGCGATCAGCCCGGCGGTGTCCGGGCCGTCGGCGGCCGGCTGCAGCGAGACGTTGGCCATCCGCTGCACGGGCACGTGCGCGGGGGAGTCGGCGAAGGCGCAGCCGTTGGAGCGGCCCAGGCCCTTGAGCTTGGCCATCCGGCGGTCGAGCTGGTAGCCGACCAGGGTGCCGTCCTTGACCAGGTCCCACGCCTGTGTCCGCACGCCCTCGTCGTCGTAGCCGATCGTGGCGAGGCCGTGCTCGACGGTGCGGTCGCCGGTGACGTGCATCAGGTCCGAGCCGTAGCGCAGCGAGCCGAGCTTGTCGAAGGTGGCGAAGGAGGTGCCCGCGTAGGCGGCCTCGTAGCCGAGCGCGCGGTCCAGCTCGGTGGCGTGGCCGATCGACTCGTGGATGGTCAGCCACAGGTTGGACGGGTCGACCACCAGGTCGTAGCGGCCGGCCTCGATGCTCGGGGCCTTCATCTTCTCGGCCAGCAGCTCCGGCAGCTCGGCCAGTTCCGCGTTCCAGTCCCAGCCGGTGCCGCGCAGGTACTCGAAGCCGCGGCCGACAGGCGGGGCGACGGTCCGCATCGAGTCGAACGCGCCGCTCGCCTCGTCGACCGAGACGGCCTCCAGCTCCGGGTGCACCCGGATGCGCTGCTGCGTGGTGGTGGTGCCCGCCGTGTCCGCGTAGAACTTGTTCTCCTGCACGGCCAGCAGCGCGGCCGTCACGTGCGAGACGCCCCGCGCGTGGAGCAGGCGGCGGCTCCAGTCGGCCAGCAGCGCGACCTTCTCCGCGTCCGGCACGTCGAAGGGGTTCTCCTCGTAGGAGGAGATCCAGCTGACGTCGCCGTAGGCCGGCTCCTCGGCCAGCTCGACGGTCTCCTCGCTGAGCACACCGGACAGCTCGGCCACCGCCACGGCCTGCTCGGCGACCCTGGCGACCGCCTCCGGCGTCAGGTCCACACCCGCGGCGAAGCCCCAGGCGCCGTTCACGACCACGCGCACCGCGTAGCCGAGCTGCATCGAGTCCGAACCGCCCGCCGGGCGCGCGTCGCGCAGGCGCAGCGAGGCGCTGCGCACCCGCTCCAGGCGGAAGTCGGCGTGGCTGACGCCGAGCGCCCGGGCCCGGCTGAGCGCGGCGTCGGCGAGGGTTCGCAGGGGCAGGGCGAGGAAGGACTCGTCCATGCCTGGCGATGTCCGCGACATCGGTCTCCTCTGTAGGGATCGAGGGAAGATTTGCTGGTACGCATCCTGCCCCGAACCGCGGCCCGGCGTGCGCGCGACTGTCAGAAGCCGACAGATACCACCGCGCCGCGCTGTGGAGGGTCGATTCGCCCACGCCGTCGGTGAGCGGATAGCGTCGCCATGTCCGCGAGATCGCTGCACGTGAGAGAGGTATGCCTGTGAGCCGGTCGGTTCTGGTCACCGGAGGCAACCGGGGCATCGGCCTCGCCATCGCCCGCGCCTTCGCCGAGGCGGGCGACAGGGTCGCCGTCACCTACCGCTCCGGTGAGCCGCCGGAGGGGCTGCTGGGCGTCAAGTGCGACATCACCGACTCCGAGCAGGTCGAGCAGGCCTTCAAGGAGATCGAGGCCGCACAGGGCCCCGTCGAGGTGCTGGTCGCCAACGCCGGCATCACCCGCGACACCCTGCTGCTGCGGATGTCCGAGGAGGACTTCAGCTCCGTCCTCGACACCAACCTCACCGGCACCTTCCGCGTCGTCAAGCGCGCGACCAAGGGCATGCTGCGCGCCCGCAAGGGCCGCGTCGTGCTCATCTCGTCCGTGGTCGGTCTGCTGGGCTCCGCGGGTCAGGCCAACTACGCGGCCTCCAAGGCCGGCCTGGTCGGCTTCGCCCGCTCGGTGGCGCGCGAGCTGGGCTCCCGCAACATCACCTGCAACGTCGTCGCCCCCGGCTTCGTCGACACCGACATGACCGCGGTGCTGAGCGAGGACCGCCGCGCCGAGATCGTCTCGCAGGTCCCGCTGGGCCGCTACGCGTCCCCGGCCGAGATCGCCTCGGCCGTCCGCTTCCTCTCCTCGGACGAGGCCGCATACATCACCGGAGCCGTCATCCCCGTGGACGGCGGATTGGGAATGGGTCACTGATCACCATGAGTGGAATCCTCGACGGAAAGCGCGTCCTGGTCACCGGCGTGCTGATGGAGTCCTCCATCGCCTTCCAGGTCGCCAAGCTGGCCCAGGAGCAGGGCGCCGAGGTCATCCTGACCGCGTTCCCGCGCCCGAGCCTGACCGAGCGCATCGCCAAGAAGCTGCCGAAGCCCACCAAGGTGCTGGAGCTGGACGTCACCAACGCCGAGCACCTGGCCTCCGTCGAGGACGCGGTGCGCGCCGAGCTGGGCGGTCTCGACGGCGTCGTCCACTCGATCGGTTTCGCACCGCAGGACGCGCTGGGCGGCAACTTCCTCAACACCCCGTGGGAGTCGGTCGGCACGGCCATGCACGTCAGCGCCTTCTCGCTGAAGTCGCTCGCCATGGCCTGCCTCCCGCTGATGCCGGCCGAGGGCGGCTCCATCGTGGGCCTGACCTTCGACGCGACGGTGGCCTGGCCGCAGTACGACTGGATGGGCCCGGCGAAGGCCGCCCTGGAGGCCACCTCCCGGTACCTCGCCCGCGACCTCGGCGCGCGACACGTGCGCTGCAACCTGGTCTCCGCCGGCCCGATCAAGTCCATGGCCGCGAAGTCCATCCCGGGCTTCGACCAGCTCGCGGACACCTGGAACCACCGCTCCCCGCTGGAGTGGGACGTCACGGACCCGGAGCCGGCCGCCCGCGGCGTCGTCGCCCTGCTCTCGGACTGGTTCCCGAAGACGACGGGCGAGATGGTCCACGTCGACGGCGGCCTGCACGCGATCGGCGCCTGATCTTCCAGGGGCGCGAGGAACTGCGCGACGAGCCGCCCAGTGTGGTGAGTCGCTCAGCGAGCAGGGCCATCCTCACCGGGTGGTTGCTCGCGCAGTTCCTCGCGCCCCTTCTCGTTCAGCTGCGGCAGCCCTGCAGGGCGTTCGCCGCCTCGGCGGCGGCGCGTTCGGGGTCGGTGTCGCGGATGGCGTCGAGGATGCCGTCGTGGCTGACGTAGCGGTGGGCCTCCAGGACCGGGCCGACGGTCTCGCGGAGCTCCTCGCGCAGGACCTCGCCGAGGTCGGCGTAGAGGTCGGCGAGGACGCGGTTGTGGGAGGCGGCCATGACGGCCTGGTGGAAGGCCGCGTCGTTGAGGACGAAGGCCTCCGCGTCGCCTGAACTCCAGGCCTGCTCGCGGCGGTTCAGCGCCGTCTGGAGCAGCCGGAGGTCCTGCGCGGTGCGGCGGGTGGCCGCGAGTCGGGCGGCGGCGGCCTCCAGCGCCAGGCGGAGTTCGGTCACCTCGGACTTCTCCGCCTCCGCGAAGCGGCGGTGCATCACGCCCGCCAGCTCGCTGGTGGCGAGGACGTAGGTGCCGGAGCCCTGGCGGATGTCGAGCAGGCCGTTGTGGGCGAGCGCCCGCACCGCCTCGCGGACTGTGTTGCGGGCGACGCCGAGCTGCTCGACGAGCTCCGCCTCGGTGGGGATGCGGGAGCCGACGGGCCACTCGCCCGAGGTGATCTGGGCGCGCAGCTGCGCGATCACCTGATCGGCCAGCGGCTCGCGCCGGGGCGTCGTGAGGGCCATGTCACTCCTGATCCGTTCGGTTCCGCTCATGGGACATCATCCCGCTCCGCTCGGGTCGGGCAAACCGTTCCCCTAATTCATCCCATGATTGTATGATCCCCTCATGCCTGTCGAGTCGTCCACCGTGCCCGCCGCATCAGCCGGGAAGAGCCCCGCTTCCCCTACCAGCACCGCGCCTTCGCCCGCCGCCAAGGTCCGCGCCCGCTGGCTGCTCGCGCTCGCGCTTGCCGTCGCCGCGTTCAACCTGCGGCCCGCCGTGGCGGCACTCGGGCCGCAGCTGGACCAGGTGCGCGGCAGCCTGCACATGAACGCGGGCGTGGCCGGCCTGCTGACCGCGCTGCCCTCGCTCTGCTTCGCGCTCGTCGGCCTCGCCGCCCCGCGCGTCGCCCGGCGCCTCGGGCCCGCCGTCACCGTCTGCCTCGGCATGGGCGCGATCACGCTCGGGATCGCCGCCCGCTCGTTCGCCCCGAACAGCGCGGTCTTCCTGCTTCTCAGCGCGCTCGCGCTGGCGGGCATCGCGGTGTCCAACGTGCTGATGCCGGTGCTGGTCAAGCGCTACTTCCCGGACCGGATCGGCCCGATCACCGGCCTGTACTCGATGTCGCTGGCGCTCGGCACCTCCGTGGCCGCGGCCGTCGCGGTGCCGCTGACCAGCGCGCTGGGCGGCGGCTGGCGGGTCGGGCTCGGGGTCTGGGCGGGCGCGGGCGCCGTCGCGCTGGCGCTGTGGCTGGCGCAGGCGGCGATGCTGGGCCGCGACGGCGCCGGGACGCCGAGCGCCCACGCGCCGCGGATCCGGATCACCCGCAGCCCCACCGCCTGGCTGCTCGGCGTCTTCTTCGGCCTCCAGGCCACCGCCGCCTACGCCACCATGGGCTGGCTGCCCCAGATCTTCCAGGACTCCGGCATCTCCGCCACCGAGTCCGGCCTGCTGCTCGCCGTCACCATGGCCGTCGGCGCCCCGCTGTCCTTCCTGATCCCCTCGCTCGCCGCGCGACTGCCGCACCAGGGGCCGGTCGCGGCCGTGCTCGCGGCCTGCGGCCTCGCCTCCTACGCCGGGCTGGCCTTCGCCCCCGCGGCCGCACCGTGGGTGTGGGCGCTGCTGCTGGGCGTCGCGAACTGCGCTTTCCCGCTCGTGCTCACCATGATCGGGCTGCGTTCGCGCACCTCGGAGGGCGTCGCCAAGCTCTCGGCGTTCGTGCAGGGCGTCGGCTATCTGATCTCCGTCCCCGGCCCGGTCCTGATCGGCGTGCTGTACCAGCGCGAGCACGGCTGGCACGGCCCGCTGGCGCTGCTCGCGTTGCTGATGGCCGTCCAGCTCGTGCTCGGCCTGCGCGCCGGGCGCCCCCGGCAGATCGAGGACGAGGTGTGAGTGGCACACTCGTCGTCATGCCAGTTCTCGAACCGAACCCCACCGGCGGCAACAAGAAGCTGCTCCAGATGTTCGCGCTGATCGGCGCGATCCTCGTGGCCATCGGCATCATCGCGACGATCGCGTCCAACATGGGGTGAGCCCCTGCCGGTTCGTCCTGATTCTGGGAAGCTGGCAGTCATGAGCGTCGATACGACCCGCACGATCATCGTCCTCCGGCACGCGAAGGCCGACTGGCCTGCCGTGCCCGACCACGAGCGGCCGCTGGCCGACCGCGGCCGCAAGGACGCCCCGACCGCCGGCCAGTGGCTGGCGGTCGCGGGCATCACGCCCGACCTGGCCCTCTGCTCGACGGCCACGCGCACCCGGGAGACCTGGAAGCTCTTCGCCCACGAGCTGCCGCAGCGCCCGCGCACCGTCTACGACGACCGGCTCTACGAGGCCGCTCCGGGCCTGCTCATCGAAGTCCTCCAGGAGCTGCCCGAGGACGTGCACACGGTCCTGCTCGTCGGGCACAACCCCGGCGTTCAGGGCCTGGCGGAGATCCTCTCCGGCGAGTTCGACGACGACTCCCTGACCCGCCTGCGCGCCACCGGCTTCCCGACCGCCGGGGTCGCCGTGATCGACGTCCCCGGCCCGTGGAAGACCCTCGAGCCGGGCGTCGGCCGCCTCCGCGCCTTCCACGCGCCGGTCGACTGACGCGACCCCCGGGCCGATACGGCCCGGATCCCCCGGCTCCGGCGGCGGAGCCGGGGGATCCGCGTTTCCAGCCTCGCCCTCGTGCTCACCCGAACAGGTGAGTGCGCGAACCATTTCGTTCGCTACAGCGAACCCTTGCCCGCCGCGTCCGACCCGGCCGGGCGCTGCTCCAGCACGGTGACGTCCGCGGGCCGCTCCCGCAACGCGTCCAGCTCCGGCCCGAGCCGCGCCAGCACCTCGCCCTTCGCGTGCGCGTCGAGATCGGCCCGCGAGGCCCACTTCTCTATCACGACGATCGAGGCGCCGTCGGTGTGCAGCGCGTACAGCTCGCACCCGGGCTCGGCGTGCACGGCGTCGATGTGCCGGGCGTAGGCGGCCAGCGCCTCCTCCACTTTGCCGGGCTTCGGGTGCACCACGGCGGTGACGACGACGGACATCGGCGGTTCTCCTTCGGTTGCGGCCGGCTCCTGCGTTCCTGTCGGGGCCAACCAGGCCCACTCCGGCTGTGTTCCCGACGTGGAGGCGATCACCGTGCGCAATCCCCGTGGAGCGCGCGCGTAGGCTGACGTGCATGGAGATCTGGATCAACCCCCGCTGCTCGAAGTGCCGGGTCGCCATCGGTGAGCTGGACGCCGCGGGTGCGGAGTACACCGTGCGCCGGTACCTCGAGGAGCCGCCGAGCGTCGCCGAGTTGGAGGCGGTGCTGGAGCGGCTGGGCCTGGAGCCCTGGGACATCACCCGCACCGACGAGCAGGCGGCCGAGGACCTCGGGATGAAGGACCGCGAGGCCTGGCCGCGTGACGCCTCGGCGCGGGGGCGGTGGATCGCCGCGCTGGCGGAGCACCCGGTGCTGATCCAGCGTCCGATCATCACCGCCGACGACGGCACGACGGTCGTCGGCCGCACCGAGGAGCAGCTCGCCAAGGTGCTGCCGACGTCCTGACCGCCTCGGGCCCTAGGAGCAGGAGGGGGCCCAGAGGTGCTGCGGGTAGGTGCGGCCGTCGCTGGTCCGCGAGCTCACCATGAGGTCCAGCTCGGTTCCCGCGGCGGGGGTGATGGTGAAGCTGAGGGTCGCGTTGCCGGTCGAGTCGAACGAGCCGGTCTGGCCCTGGGTGTAGCCGGTGCCGCCGCCGTCGGTCCAGTAGTCCACCCAGGCGGGCATGCCCGCGTACGCGGCGCCCGTGAGGTTCTTGTAGTCCGGGCCGGCGTGCACGGTGACCGTCTCCCAGGGGATGCGGAGGATGCCGCCGTGCAGGACGTAGATGTAGCGGACGCCGCAGGTCGCGGTGGCCGAGGCCGACGAGAACGGCCAGGAGGTGGCCGAGAACGCGCTCGGGTTCGTCGACGAGCCGGTCCCGCAGCCCGTCACCGGCGCCGTGAGGGTGTCGGTGTCCGACGGCTCCGTCGGGGAGCTCCAGAAGCCGGTCACCTTGAGGCTGAGGGTGTCGGCGGCGCTCGGGGCGGGGACGGCGAAGGTGAACGTGGCGTTGTGACGGCTCGCGTCGAAGCCCTGCCAGGAGTTGCCGGTGTGGCTGACGACGTTTCCGGCCGAGACCGTGCTGTACGCGACGATCACGCCGGTCGAGGTGAGGCCGTTCTGCGGCCCCAGGTTCTCCACGTTGACCGTGATCTCGTCGGTCGGAACCCCGCCGACGGTGGTGCAGTGCTGGTCGAAGTAGGTGGACATGGGCGCGTCGAGGCCGGCGTGCGCGGCGGGCGCGAACACGGCCGAAGCCGCCAGGAAGCCGCCGGTCGCGGTGAGCGCCGCCAGCGCCGAGCGCCGACGGCGCTTGCCGCTCCCGGACTGCCGCACTCTGTCGGACGGTTCGGACGAAGACATGTTTCCCCCCAGGGTCGGGCCGGTGATCGGAACGTGAGCCCGCCCGGCTGCCGCGCCGAACGACCGCTCAACGGCCCTGACGCAGCCGGCCGCGTGACGGTTGCTCCGCGGCCAGACGGCGTGGTTCCGACGGTCTCGGCCGGGCTACCCCCGGGGCTGGTCGAGCCGGGCGGCGACGAGGCGGCCGAGGACGCCGACGGCGAGCAGCACGGCGACCGTGCCGAGGGTGAAGGCCTCGAAGACCGAGCGCGAGACGCCCCACGTGCCGGTGAAGTCGTACGGCACGCCCAGCAGGCGCTCCAGCACGCCGGGGAAGAGCGCGACCCAGGAGCCCAGGACGATCCACAGGTAGACCAGCCCGAGGCTGATCCGGAAGCCCCAGGCGCCGCCCGGCACCCGGTATGGGCGCGGGACCTCCGCGTGGCGGCGGCGCAGCGTGCCCAGCGCGGGGATGACGACCAGGTAGGACAGCAGCAGCGTGGTGACGGCCACGGTGAGCACGACCTTGAAGACCGCCGCCGTGCTGCCGTTCACCAGCAGCGTCGCCGCCAGCATGAAGGAGGTCGCGGTGACGCCGGAGAGCAGGTTCATCCGCACCGGCGTGCCCAGTCGCGGGTGGAACGCGCCGAGGGCGCGGCTGAAGAAGCCGCCGTCGGCCGCGGCCATGGCCTGCATCCGGTCGCTGACGATCATCCAGGCGCTGCCCTGGGTCATCAGCACCAGCACGAACAGCACGCTCGTGGCCGTCAGCAGCGCTCCGCCCGCGCTGCCGTAACTGCCGAAGACCAGGGACGCCGCGTCCAGGAACCCGGCGACGCCGGTGATCTGCTGGGCCGGGACGACGGCCAGGATCGCCAGCACCGGCAGCAGGTAGCAGCAGGCCGCGACCGTGCCCGAGACGCCGATGGAGATCGGCACGTCCCGCTTGGCGTTGCGCATCTCCTCGCCCGCCGCGTTCGGGGCCTCGAAGCCGACGTAGGCGAAGAGCAGGATCGGCACCAGCGCGAGAAAGCCGCCGGCGGTGGGGGAGAAGGTGGTGCTGTGCAGGCCCGCGAAGCCGTGCTGGAGGCCGTAGACCAGCGCGCTCGTGGTGATCACGAGCATCAGCGCGACCTTGGCGAGGGCGCCGAGGGTGGTGATCCACTTGCCGCGTCGCAGCGAGATGACGGCGGACAGGATGGAGATCCAGATGAAGACCAGCTTGAACGTGTAGTCGGCGGGGGTGCCGCTGCCCAGCTTGGTCACGTGCCCGTCCCAGGCCTGCGCGGCGGCGAAGACGAGCGAACCGCCCAGCCAGACGGGGTTGGTGACCCAGTACAGCAGCGTGGTCAGCGCCGACGCCGTGCGCCCGTAGGCGAGCTTGACCCAGACGTAGGGGCCGCCCTCCTGCGGGAACGCGGCGCCGGTCTCGGCGAAGAGCAGGGCGTAGGGGACGAGGAAGAACAGCGCGAGGACGAGGGTCCAGGTGACGGCCTCGCCGCCGCCGGTGGCGATCTGGCCGATCACGTCGGCCGAGATCACCGCGGCGACGCCGAGGGCCATGATGTCGGCCCGGCCGAGGCTGCGGTGCAGGTGGGGGACGGAGTCGGTTCCCTCGGCGGTGGCGGCCGCCTGGGCGTCCGATGTGGGGGTGGTGGACACGGGAACTCCTCGGACGGGTGGGGGAGTGGGGAGTCGGATCAGGCGTGGATCTCGCCGGTGGGGGTCACCCGCTCCAGGATCTGGCGCATGGCGGCGACGGTCTCCTTGGCCTCCGTCTCCGTCATGATCAGCGGCGGAGACAGGACCAGGGAGTGCGCGCAGTCGCGGACGATGACGCCGGTCTCCCGGCGGATCACGTCGGGCAGCAGCGGCTGGAGCATCGGCAACGGCTCGCGGGTTGCCCGGTCGGCGACCAGCTCGACCGCGAGCATCATGCCGACCGAGCGGATCTCGCCGACCACGGGCAGGTCGCCGAGCTGCGCCTCCAACTCGCGGTGCAGGTAGCCGCCGATCTCGGTGGCGCGGGCGAGCAGGCCCTCGCGCTCGATGATCTCCAGGTTCGCCAGGGCGACGGCGGCGGCGACCGGGTGGCCGTTGTAGGTGTAGCCCATCGGGAAGCCGTGGTCCGCGAGCAGCTCCTCGGCGACGTGGTCGCCCACCAGCAGCGCACCCAGCGGGATGTAGCCGGAGGTGATGCCCTTGGCGGTGACGACGATGTCCGGCCGGACGCCGAAGTGCTGGGCGGCGAACCACTTTCCGACGCGGCCGTAGGCGGTGACGACCTCGTCGAGGATCAACAGGATGCCGTGGCGGTCCAGCACCTCCCGCACCCGCGGCCAGTAGTCGGCCGGCGGGACGAGCATGCCGCCCACGCCCATGATCGGCTCGCCGATCATGGCGGCGATGTTGCCCGGGCCGATCTCGGCGATCCGCTGCTCCAGCTCGGCGATGAGGAAGTCGGTGGGGTCCTCGGGTGTTCCGGCCCCGCCGGCGTAAAGCTCGCTGCGGTACGGCCACGGCGGAGTCAGGTGCGAGACGTGCGGCATCATCGGGGCGAAGCCCTCGTGGTAGACCGGGAAGCCGGTCGCTGAGCCGCCGCCGTAGCCGATCCCGTGGTACGCCTTGTTCCGCGCCAGGATCCAGGTGCGGGAGCTCTCGCCGCGACGGTGGTGGTAGTAGCGGGCCATCTTGATCGCGGCCTCGTTGCCCTCCGAGCCGCCGGAGGTGAAGTAGACATGGCCCAGGCCCTCGGGGGCGATCTCGGTCAGCTTGCCGGCCAGCCGGATCGCGGGCTCGTTGGAGAACTCCCAGAAGCTGGTGAAGTACTCCAGCTGCTGCATCTGCTCGAACGCGGCGCGGGCCACTTCCTCGCGGCCGTGGCCGATCTGGGCCAGCCAGAGGCCGCCGGTGGCGTCGAGGTAGGAGCGGCCGTCCGCGTCGGTGAGGCGGCAGCCGGAGCCTTCGGTCATCACGACGCGCTCGGAGACGGAGCCGGGCAGGTAGGGGTGGATGATCCGGGCCCGGTCCGCGTCGCGCAGCTGTTCGGGGGTGAGGGGGGTGCGGCTCATGGTGCTGCCTTTCACGAGGGTGGGGCGACTCAGCCGAAGGAGACCCAGGTCGTCTTCAGGCCGGTGTACTTCTCGAAGGAGTGCAGGGAGAGGTCCCGTCCGTAGCCGGACTGCTTGAAGCCGCCGAACGGCGTGGTCGGGCTCAGCGCGTCGACGGTGTTGACCGAGACGGTCCCGGCGTGGAGCGCCTCGGCGACGCGGTGGGCGCGGGCCAGGTCGCGGGTCCAGACGGACGCGGCCAGCCCGTAGGGGGAGTCGTTGGCGATCCGCACCGCGTCCGCCTCGTCCCGGAACGGAAGGACCGTCAGCACCGGCCCGAACAGCTCCTCGCGGGCGAGCGGCGCGTCCTCGGGCAGGCCGGTGACGATCGTCGGGTGCAGGTAGGCGCCCAGGGCGAGGTCACCGCGGTCCGGCCGGGTGCCGCCGAGGACGACGCGGCCGCCCTGCGCGCGGGCCGCGTCGACGGCGGTGAGCAGGCGCCGCGCCTGGGCCTCGTCGACCAGCGGGCCGAGGCGGGTGGCCGGGTCGAGCGGGTCGCCGGGCACGTAGGCGGCGGCGTGCTCGGCGACGCGGGCGGTGAACTCCTCGGCGATGTCGGCGTGGACGAGCAGCCGGGTGTTGGCGGAGCAGACCTGGCCGGCGTTGAAGCAGAAGCCGAAGGCGGCGCGCTCGGCGGCGGCGTCCAGATCGGCGTCGGGGAAGACGAGATTGGGGCTCTTGCCGCCCGCCTCCAGCCAGACCTGCTTGCCGTTCGACTGCGCGGCGTAGGAGAGGAAGAGCCGCCCGACCGTGGTGGAGCCGGTGAACGCCAGCACGTCGACGTCCGGGTGCAGGCCGAGTGCGCGCCCGGCGGTCTCGCCGAGGCCCGGGACGACGTTCAGCACGCCGTCCGGGATGCCCGCCTCGACCGCCAGTCGGGCGAGCAGCAGTGCCGACTGCGGCGACTGCTCGGCGGGCTTCAGGACGACGCTGTTGCCGGCCGCGAGGGCGGGGGCGAGCTTCCAGGAAGCCAGGTCGAGCGGGAAGTTCCACGGCACGACCGCGCCGACGATGCCGAGCGGGACGCGGCGGACCAGCGCCAGGTTGCCGGGTGCGGCCGGGGCGACCTCGTCGTAGAGCTTGTCGGCGGCCTCGGCGTGCCAGGCGAAGCAACCGGCCGCGCCGGGCACGTCGACGGCCAGCGCCTCGGCGACGGGCTTGCCCACGTCGAGCGAGTCGTACAGGGCGAGCTCGGGTCCGTGCCGCTCGATCAGCTCGGCCAGGCGCAGCAGGCGCTTCTTGCGCGCCTCCGGCGCGAGGCCGGACCAGCGGCCGTCGGCGAAGGCGGCGCGGGCCGAGCGGACGGCGACGTCCACGTCCGCCGCGTCGCAGGCGGCGATCTCGGCGAGCGCCTTGCCGGTGGCCGGGTCGGTGTCGGTGAAGGTCGCGCCGGAGCGGGCGTCGCGCTGGTCGCCGCCGACGAAGGCGCGGGTCTGTGCGGTGAGAGCGGCGGCCCGGCGCTGCCAGTCGGCGTGGGTGGGGGTGGGGGTGGAGTCACTCATGGAGGGGGTCCTCTGGTGTCCTCGCGAGTTCTTTGATGCGAGATTCAAACAATGGGTGAAGCCCGCGTCAATGACCGGAGCGCGATTGTCGTGGATTTTTTGATGCACGTGTCAGAGAATGCGTGGCATGGCACGACCGAAGAACCAAGGGGCCCGCCGCGACGCGCTGATCGACGCCGCCGGACGGGCGATCGCGGACCGGGGCATGGCCGGCCTGCGCATCAAGGACATCGCCGCCGAGGCCGGCGTCTCGGCGGGGTCGGTCCTGTACTACTACCCGGAGCTGGACGACCTCGTGCTGGCCGTCCATCAGGACGCCGTCGAGCGCTATCTGACGCAGCGACAGGCCAAGGCCGAGGACCCCGGCGGGGGCCCGGCCGCCCGGCTGCGCGCCGCGCTAGCCTCCGGCCTGCCGGAGGGCCCGGGTGACCCGGTGCACCGGTTGCTCTTCGAGCTGCACGGCCTCGCCGACCGCAGTGCCGGGCACGCCGCGCTGATGGGCTCGCTCTTCGCCCGCGAGGTCGCGCTCTACGCGACGCTGCTCGAAGTCGGCGCCGTGGCAGGCGTGTTCACGCTCGCCACACCCGTCGCCGACGCCGCGCGGAACCTCGTCGCCCTGGAGGACGGCTACGGCCTGCACATCGTCGCGCGCAACCCGGTCGTGGACCGGGTCACCGCGCTCGGCCTGCTGACCGCGCACGCGCGGGCTGTCACGGGGTGCGCCGAGCTGTAGCGCCGTCGGACGCGGCCAGGTCGGCCGCCGTCAGCGCGAGGGCCAGCGCGCCGTCCAGCAGGGCAGCGTCGGCGGCCGGGGTCGCGCAGGCGGCGGCGAACTCGCGCTGGTGGTTGACGGCCGGCAGCGAGTCGACGCCGATGTAGGGGTGCAGCGCGCGCACGACGCGCGAGACGTTGCCCATGTCCGTCGACGCCCGGTTCATCCGGGCGGCCGGATCGCCGGGCGCGGCGAAGCGGCGGCCGATGCCCTCGGCGTTGCGGCGGTAGCGGGCCAGCAGCTCCGGGTCACCCCGGAACTCCGAGTACGGCGGGCTCTCCGGCTCGATCTCCAAGGCGCAGCCGGCGGCCAGCGCCCCGGCCCGGAAGCAGGCCTCGACCCGGGATTGGACCCGCTCCAGCTCCTCCAGGTCGGCGGCGCGCACGTACCAGCGCCCCTCCGTCCGTTCCGGGATGGCGTTCGGCGCCTCGCCGCCGCGGGTCACCAGGCCGTGCACCCGGGTGCCGGCCGGGAGCTGCTGCCGCAGCAGGCCGATGCCGACCTGGGCGACGGTGAACGCGTCCGCGGCGTTGCGTCCGCGCTCGGGGTAGGCGGCGGCGTGCGCGGCCCGTCCGGTGTAGCGGACGCCCAGATGGGCGACGGCGAAGGGCTCGGCCTCGGCGACGTCGACGGGACCGGGGTGGACCATCATCGCCACGTCGACGCCGTCGAAGGCGCCGCGCTCCAGCATCAGGATCTTCCCGCCGCCGCCCTCCTCGGCCGGGGTGCCGAGGACGGTCACGGTGAGCCCGAGGTCGTCGGCGACCCGGGCCAGCCCGGCGGCCGCACCGACGGCGGAGGCGGCGATGAGATTGTGGCCGCAGGCGTGGCCGAGGCCGGGCAGCGCGTCGTACTCGGCGCAGAGCGCGACGTGCAGTGGGCCGCTGCCGATCCGGGCGGAGAACGCGGTGGGCAGGTCGCAGACGCCGGGGGTCACGGCGTAGCCGAGGTCGTCGAGGAGCGAGGCGGTCCAGCGCGCGGCCTTCTCTTCCTCCCAGGCGGTCTCGGGATGGGCGTGCAGGCGCCGCGAGAGCCCGGTCAGCGGGCCCGCGAGAGCACCGATCGTGTCGCGGAGCGCCGTCCGCGCGACCCCGGGCGCCTGCGCGAGAGCGGTGCTCTCGCTCCGTGGGCCGACCGTTCCTCCGGGCGCCGAAGCGAAGCGCGTGGCTGCCGCCCTCGATTCCGCCCTCGATTCCGCGCCTGGAGCGCGGCCGTCCGACTCGCCGCCGGCGGCCGGGGTGCTCACAGGTCCCCCGGGACGCCGTAGCTGGGGGCCAGGTCGGGTGCGAGCGCTCGCTGGAGGTAGGAGTCCTGCTGCGGCTCCCACAGCTGCCACAGGGCAGCCAGTTCCGCGACCGGATCGCCCTCCGTCCAGTCCACCCGGAGGTCCGTGACCGGCCAGGGCGCCGCGTCCGCGAGCAGGAGTCCGGCCGAGTGGACCGGCCCCGCCTCGCCGCCTGCCGCGAGGGCCGCCGCCAGCCCGTCCAACAGCCGATGCGCGAGCGGCCGTTCGGGGCGCGCCGTGAACGCGTCGACCATCGCCTGCGGCACGTCCGGGTGCGCGAGCAGGTTCCCGGCCGCGACGCAGTCCGCGCCGACGACCTGCGCGTGCGCGCCGAGCGCGTGCTCGCCCGAGTACGCGGCGGGCGCGCCGCTCACCCCGACTGCCGTCAACTGCCGCCAGGCGACCAGGGGTTCGGTGGCCACGGTGTGCGCGACCGCGTCCGCCGCGCCCGCGCCGGCCGCCAGCAGGTCCAGCAGCCACGGCCCGAGCCGCGGATCGGTCACGTTCTGCGTGCACGCCGCGCCGACGCCGGCGCGCACGTACGCGCAGCGTGCGGCCACGGCGGGGCTGGAGGAGGCGATGGCCGCCCCGACCTGCCCGGTCCGGGTGCACCGCGCCGTAAGGGAGAAGGTCACAGCAGTTCCCCTCGCTCGGCCGCCTTTGCATGCCGGATCCCGGCCGCCTCGGCCCGGCGCGAGGCGGGGATGACGGCGGTGGCGTCGATCTCCACCAGCCACTCCGGCCGGGCCAGCGCGGAGACGACCAGGCCCGTCGAGACGTAGTGCACGCCCTTGAGCCGGCGGCCCATGACGCGGTAGACGGTCTCGCGGTAGCGCACGTCGGTGAGGTAGATCGTCACCTTCACGATCTCGTCCAGTGAACTCCCGGACTCCTCCAGCAGCATGGCGATGTTGGCCATCGCCCGTTCCGCCTGGGCCTCGACGTCGCCGACGCCGACGCTCTCGCGGGTTGTCAGGTCCTGTCCGATCTGCCCGCGCAGGTAGACGGTGCCCTCGGCGACGACGGCCTGGGCCAGGTCGTTGGCGAGGTTCTGCTCGGGATAGGTGTCGGCGGTGTTGAAGCGCCGCAGTCGGTGATGCACCATCAGCAAACCTCTCCCGGGGCTTGTGGGGCTTGTGGGCGTCGTGGTTGGGCCGGTGGGGCCGCAGCACCACTATGCGAGCGGCTCTATCGCCGGTAAAGCAGATCTTTTAGTGTTGGGTCATCTGAGAATCAGATGCATGCGAATGCGGAGGGTGCGGAGGCATGACGGAAGCGGTCGGATTCACGCTGGCGCAGCTGCGGTACTTCGTCGTGGCCGCCGAGGCCGGCAGCATGACGGCGGCCGCCGAGCGGCTGCTGATCGCACAGTCGGCGGTGTCCACCGCGGTCTCGAACCTGGAGCACGAGCTCGGCGTCCAGCTGTTCATCCGCCGCAAGGGCAAGGGCCTGGTCACCACCCCCGCCGGGGACCGGCTGCTGCTGCAGGCGCGCGAGCTCCTCACGCACGCGCTCGACGTGGCCGCCGAGGCGCGCGGCGTCGAGGGCGGGCTGAGCGGGCCGGTCCGGCTCGGTTGCTTCGTCACCCTGGCCCCCTTCGTCCTGCCGGGGCTGCTGGTCGCGGCGGCGGACCGCCACCCCGGGCTCCGGATCGACGTCGTCGAGGGCGAGGCGGACGAGCTCGACCGGGCGCTGCGCACCGGCCGGATCGACTTCGCCCTCACCTACGACCTCGGCCTCGGGCCCGGCGTCGCGCGCGACACCGTCGCCTCCCTGCCGGTCCACGCGCTCGTCGCGGCCGACCACCCGCTGGCCGGTCGCGGCGCCGTCGACCTGGCCGAGCTGGCCGACGAACCGTTCGTCCTGCTCGACCTGCCGCACAGCCGTGACTACTTCTGGTCGCTCGTCACCGCGACCGGCATCACGCCCGTGGTCCGCCACCGCTCGCACAACTACGAGGCGGTCCGCTCGCTCGTGGCACTCGGCCACGGCTTCTCGGTGCTGCACCAGCGCCCCGCGACCGACGACACCTACAGCGGCGCCAAGGTGGCCGTCCTCGCGCTCACGAACGAGCACCCACCGCTGGATCTGGTCCTCGCCCGGATGGACGGCGTACGCCAGACCGGGCGGGCGGCGGCCGTCGCGCAGCTCGCCCACGAGCTGCTGGCCGCGCCCGCCCGTCGATGAATCACTAAATCAGATCACTCGCAACGAAAACTTCTATTAGACAGAACTCAAGGCAGCGCCTGACGATTTCACCGACGGACAACCGCCGCAGTGGAGGGTGCAATGCCGAGTGAAGTGACCGAAGTCGACGTGGTCGTCGTCGGGGCGGGCCAGGCGGGCGTGGCGATGAGCGAGCATCTGGGCGCCCATGGCATCCCGCACCTCGTCCTGGAGCGGGACCGGATCGCCGAGCGGTGGCGCACGGCGCGGTGGGACTCCCTGGTCGCCAACGGGCCCGCGTGGCACGACCGGTTCCCCGGGCTGGAGTTCGAGGGCGTCGCCCCCGACGCCTTCGCCTCCAAGGAGCAGGTCGCGGACTACTTCGTCGCGTACGCGCAGAAGATCGGCGCACCGGTCCGGTGCGGCGTCGAGGTGACCTCCGTGCGCAGGCACACGGGCCGGCCCGGCTTCCGGGTCGAGACGTCGCAGGGCCCGATCGACGCGCGCTTCGTCGTGGCGGCGACCGGCCCGTTCCAGCGGCCGCTGATCCCGCCGATCGTGCCGGACGGCGCGGTGCCCGTGCAGATCCACTCCCACGCCTACCGCAACCCCGGCCAACTGCCGGAGGGCGCGGTGCTCGTGGTCGGCGCGGGCTCCTCGGGCGTGCAGATCGCCGACGAGCTGCGCCGGTCCGGCCGCCGGGTGTTCCTCTCCGTGGGCCCGCACGACCGGCCGCCGCGCCAGTACCGCGGGCGTGACTTCTGCTGGTGGCTCGGCGTGCTCGGGCTGTGGGACGCGGAGACGCCGCCGCAGGGCGCGGAACACGTCACCATCGCTGTCAGCGGCGCCCGCGGGGGTCACACCGTGGACTTCCGCGAACTGGCCGCCGACGGCATCGAACTGCTCGGCCTGACCGCCTCCTGCGCCGACGGCGTTCTGCGCTTCGCGCCCGACCTCGCCGCCAACATCGCAGCCGGCGACGCCAAGTACCTCGCGCTCCTGCGCGCGGCCGACGCGTACGTCGAGCGCAACGGCCTCGACCTGCCGCAGGAGCCGCAGGCGCACGTCCTCGGCCCCGAACCGGACTGCGTGGCGCACCCGCGCCGGGAACTCGACCTGGCCGAGGCCGGCGTCACCTCGATCGTCTGGGCGACGGGCTACGCCACCGACTTCGGCTGGCTCGAGGTCGACGCCTTCGACCCGAGCGGCCGTCCGCACCAGCGCCGCGGCGTCTCCGCCGAGCCGGGCGTCTACTTCCTCGGCCTCCCCTGGCAGTCCCGCCGCGGCTCCAGTTTCATCTGGGGCGTCTGGCACGACGCCCGCCACATCGCCGACCACATCGCCACCCAGCGCGCCTACCTCGCCCACGGCGGGGACTGAGCCGAGCCGTCGCGATCCGTCGGCCCTCCGGGGTGCGGACCTGGCCGGACCCGGGGATCCGTCGTGACGCGGGTCACATCCACCCGTGTCACGGGCGGGCGGGTCCGTTCGTCTCGGGGGTGTCAGCACTCACGACGACGGAGGAACACACCATGGACGCGCGACTCGACTTCTTCGCCGCTCCCGTCTCCGGCAAGGCGCTCAAGCACTTCATGGCCGCGGGCAAGGCGATCAGGGAGGCGGGGCTGCCCGTGAGCACCCAGGAGCTGGTGTCGACGCGGGTGAGCCAGATCAACGGGTGCGCGGTCTGCCTGGACATGCACGCCAAGGAGGCGCTCGCGGCGGGCGAGAGCCCCGTGCGGCTCGCGCTGGTGGCGGGGTGGCGCGAGGCCACCGTGTTCACCGAGGCCGAGCGGGCCGCGCTCGCGCTCGCAGAGGAGGGGACCCGGGTGGCGGACGCGGCGGAGGGGGTCAGCGACGCGGTGTGGGAGAACGCCGCCCGGCATTACGACGGCGACCAGCTCACCGCGCTGGTGATCCACATCGGGTTCATGAACATGGTGAACCGGATGAACATCATCACCCGCCAGCCCTGCGCCGGCGACTACGCCGCCGGACAGCTGCACTGACGCGGGCGGATCGGTTGGCCACCGGGGGACGGGGAAGGATCGCACGATGAGCAAGGTCGAGGACTTCGCGGAGCTGCGCCCGCTGCTGTTCTCCATCGCGTACCGGGTCCTGGGCAGCGTCAGCGAGGCCGAGGACGCGGTCCAGGAGACCTGGCTGCGCTTCGAGGCCACCGACACCGAGCCGAGGTCGACCAAGTCCTTCCTCTCCGCCGTGGTCACCCGGATCTCGATCGACGTGCTGCGCTCGGCCCGGGTCCAGCGGGAGGAGTACCTCGGGCCGTGGTTCCCCGAGCCGCTGCTCGCCGACCCCTACCAGGACCCGGCCCGCTCGGCCGAGTTGGCCGACTCCGTGTCCACGGCGGCGCTGTTGCTGCTGGAGCGGCTGAGCCCGCTGGAGCGCGCGGTCTTCGTGCTGCGCGAGGTCTTCGACTTCGGCTTCGCGGAGATCGCCTCGGCCGTCGGACGCTCCGAGGAGGCCTGCCGCCAGCTCGTGGTGCGGGCCAGGCGCCACATGAACGCCGGTCGGCCCCGGTTCGAGGCCGACCGCAAGGAGCGCGAGGAGCTCGCCGCACGGTTCTTCGACGCACTGCGCGAGGGCGACGTCGACGGCCTGCGGCACCTGCTCGCCGCCGACGTCTCCATGGTCGGCGACGGCGGCGGCAAGGCCCCGCAGCTGGCGAGGGCGATCGCGGGCGCGGACAAGGTGGCCCGGCTGCTCGCCGCCGTCTTCCCCGCCCTGGTCCGCCTCGGGCTCACGATCGAGCCCCACGCGATCAACGGCCAGCCGGGCGCGATCGTCCGCGACCGCGACGGCAAGGTGCTGCACACCCTGGAACTCGACGTCCTGGACGGGGAGATCCAGGCCGTCCGCCTCGTGCTCAACCCCGACAAGCTGGGCCACGTGGGCCCGGTCGCCGATGCCTGGGAGGTCTCCCGCGCGTTCAAGGAGGCCCGCCGCCAGGCGAGGTGAGGGAGCGTCAGTCCGCGGTCGCGATCAGCGTCTCCAGCTTCACGTCCGGGTTGCCCCGGACGAAGCTGTTGAGCTGCCACTTGTCGCCGAACAGCGCGAGCATCGCGTTGTCGCTGCGGCGGGTCAGCGGCTCGCCGGTGACCAGGCGGGAGCGGTTCAGCACCTCCGCCCCGGCCGCGTCGGTGACGCGAGCGAGCGAGTAGGGCAGGCGTTCCAGCACGATCGGCGAGGAGAACTCGTGCTCCATGCGGTGCAGCACGACGTCGAACTGCATCGGGCCGACCGCGGCCAGCACCGGGGCCTGGTCACCGCGGCGGTCCGAGGTGAGGACCTGGACCACGCCTTCCTCGTCCAGCTGCGAGATGCCCTTGCGGAACTGCTTGCTGCGGCTGATGTCCTTGGGCCGCGCCACCGCGAAGTGCTCGGGGGCGAACGCCGGCAGCGGCGGGAACTCGGCCTTCTTGCCCACGTAGAGCGTGTCGCCGACGCGCAGCGCGGTCGCGTTGATCAGGCCGACCACGTCGCCGGGGTAGCAGATGTCCGCGACGGTGCGCTCGGCGCCGAAGACGGTGTGCGCGTACTTGGTCGCCAGCGAGCGGCCGGAGGCCGCGCGGGTGACGTTCATGCCGCGCTCGAAGACGCCGGAGCAGACGCGGATGAACGCGATGCGGTCGCGGTGGGCCGGGTCCATGTTGGCCTGGATCTTGAACACCACGCCGGAGAAGTCCTCCTCCACCGGGCGGTGGTCGCCGTTCGCCATCTCGCGGGCGTCGGGGGACGGGGCCAGGTCCACGACGGCGTCGAGCAGCAGCCGGACACCGATGTTGGTGAGCGCGGAGCCGAAGAAAACCGGGGTGATCTTGCCCTCGCGGAAGGCCTGCGGGTCCCAGCCCGGCCCGGAGTCGAGCGCGAGCTCCAGCTCCTCCAGCGCGGTCGGCCACAGCTCGCCCTCGACGGCCTCGGCCGCGGCGGCGTCCATCCGCTCCTCCTCGGCCTCGTGGGTGCCGCCGGGGACGCGGGTGTACTTCAGGAACTGCTCGGTGTCCGCCGCCTCGACCAGGCCGCGGAAGTTGCCCGCGTTGCCGACCGGCCAGACCTGCGGGACGGGCGTGATCTCCAGGATGTTCTGGATGTCGTCCAGCAGCTCCAGCGCCTCGCGACCACGGCGGTCCCACTTGTTGATGAACGTGATCACCGGCACGCCGCGGTGGCGGCAGACGGAGAACAGCTTGCGGGTCTGCTCCTCCAGGCCCTTGGCCGCGTCCACCAGCATGATCGCGCAGTCGACCGCGGACAGGACACGGTAGGTGTCCTCGGAGAAGTCGGCGTGACCGGGGGTGTCGACCAGGTTCATCACGTGGTCGCGGTGCCCGAACTGCAGCGCGGCGGAGGTCACCGAGATCCCTCGGTCCCGCTCCAGCTCCATCCAGTCGGACGTGACGCCCTTGCGCCCGCCCTTGCCGTGCACGGCGCCGGCCGAGGTGATCGCCTGCGCGTGCAGCGCGAGCGCCTCGGTCAGCGTCGACTTACCGGCGTCGGGGTGCGAGATGACGGCGAAGGTGCGGCGGCGCGAGGCCTCCTGCAGAACCTGGGCAGCGGTGGCGGGGGAGTCGGTGCTCACGTCGTTCCTCAGGTCCTTCGCACAGTCGGTCTTGTGGCGCAGCGTTCGTTGCGGGCAACCGCACCACTCTACCGGGCCGGAGCGGGCGACCTAGAAGGTGATCAAGGAGCGGCCGCCCTTGCCCTCGCGCATGCGGTCGAAGGCGGCCGGGATGTCGTCGAGGGTGATCCGGTCCGTGATGAGGGCGTCGAGGTCGAGGCGGCCCGCGCGGACGTGGTCGGCGAGGATCGGGAGGTCGCGCTCCGGGACACCGTCGCCGTAGACGCAGGCGGTCAGGGTCCGGGCGAAGTGGAAGATCTCCAGGGCGTTGAAGGAGACCTGGTCGTCCTTGGAGCCGATGCCGACCACGGTGGCGCGACCGCCGCGGCGGGTGGAGTTCCAGGCGGCGCGGATGGTGGCGGAGCGGCCCACGCACTCGAAGGCGTGGTCGGCGCCGTGCCCGCCGGTCAGCTTGCGGACGGTCTTGGCCGTCTGCTCGTCGGCCAGGACGAAGTCCGTCGCGCCGTGGCGGCGCGCCAGCTCCTCCTTCTCCGGCGTGACGTCCACCGCGACGACCGGCCCCGCGCCGGCGATCCGCAGCCCCTGCAGCACGGCCAGGCCCACACCGCCCAGCCCGAAGACGACCGCGGACTCGCCCTCCCGCACCCGCGCGGAGTTGTGGACCGCGCCGTAGCCGGTCAGCACCGCGCAGCCGAGCAGCGCGGCGGCGTCCAGCGGGACGCCCTGCGGCAGCGGGATCACGGCGCGCTCGGAGACGACCGTCTCCTCGGCGAAGGCGGCGACACCGAGGCCCGGGTAGACGCCGGTGCCGTCCCCCAGCGCGGCGTACGTCTCGACGGAGGCGGCGTAGGAGTTCTCGCACAGCCACGGCTCGCCGAGCTCGCACAGGTGGCAGTGCCCGCAGGCCGGCGCCCAGTTCAGCACGACGGAGTCGCCGGGGGCGACCTTGGTCACCCCCTCCCCGACGGCGACGACCGTCCCTGCGCCCTCATGGCCGAGGACGACGGGCGTCGCCGCGCGGAGCACGCCCGTCGAGAGCGACAGGTCGGAGTGGCACACCCCCGCGGCGGCGAGCTTCACCCGCACCTGTCCGGGGCCGGGGTCGGGGAGGGTGATCTCGGTGAGCTCCAGCTGAGCGCCCACGGAGGAGAGCAGCGCGGCACGAACCGTCGTCGTCACGAGGGGAGAGCCTTTCTATGGAGGGGAACCCTTGGGGGCGCGAGGAACTGCGCGGGCAACCACCCTGCGCGGATGGCCCGGCGCGTTCGGTGTTCTCCATGGGCGGGTGCCGTGTCGCGCCCACGCGGCGGAGCCGCATGTCGGCAGAGCCTCGCGCCCCTGAGGAGATGCACCTGCAGGTCTAGAACTGCAGCGACTTGGTCCGGAGGAACTCCTCGAGGCCGTGGCGGCCGAGCTCGCGGCCGACGCCGGAGCCCTTGTAGCCGCCGAACGGCGCCAGCGGGTTGAAGCGGCCGCCGTTGATGTCCACCTGGCCGGTGTCCATGCGGCGGGCGAACGCGACGGCAGTCGCCTCGTCCGCGGCCCAGACGCCGCCGGCCAGGCCGTAGTCCGTGCCGTTGGCGAGCTCCACCGCGTGGTCCTCGTCGCGGTACGCCAGCACGCACAGGACCGGGCCGAAGATCTCCTCCTGGGCCACGGTCATGTCCGGCGTCACGTCGGCCAGGACCGTCGGGCGGACGAAGAAGCCGCGCTCCGCGCCCTCGGGGGCGTCGACGCCGCCCGCGACCAGGCGGGCGCCCGCGTCGAGGCCGGCCCGGATGTAGCCGCGGACACGGTCCCGCTGCTTGGCGTTGACGACGGGGCCCAGGCGGGTCTCGGGGCGGGTCGGGTCGCCGGGGACGTACTTCGCCGCGGCCTTGGCCGCGATCGCGACGGCCTCCTCGTACTGGTCCTGGTGCACCAGCAGGCGGGTCCAGGCGCTGCACGTCTGGCCGGAGTTGGCGAAGACGTTGCCGACGTTGACGTTGACCGCGCGGGCCAGGTCCGCCCCCGGCAGGACGACGTTGGCGGACTTGCCGCCCAGCTCCAGCGCGACGCGCTTGATGCCGCGCCCGGCCTGCTCGCCGATCGCGCGGCCGACGGCGGTCGAGCCGGTGAAGGAGACCAGCTCCACGTCAGGGTGCGCGGCCAGCGCGGCGCCCGCGACCGAGCCGATGCCGGTCACGAGGTTGAAGACGCCCGCCGGCAGGCCGGCCTCGTGGACGATCCGCGCGAACAGGCGCGCCACCAGCGGGGTGTCCTCCGCGGGCTTGAGCACGACGGTGCAGCCGGCCGCCAGGGCGGGGACGACCTTGGCGACGATCTGGTGCAGCGGGTAGTTCCACGGCGTGATCGCGCCGACGACGCCGGCGGGCTCGCGGTAGACGGTGGAGTTGCCGACGCGCTCGGTGAACTCGAAGCCGGCCAGCAGCTCGACGTAGCCCGAGGCCACCGCGAGCGGCAGCGCCGCGTGGACGGCGGTGGAGAAGCCGATCGGCGCGCCGAGCTCGGCGGTGACCGTGGCGGCGATCTCCTCCTGGTGCGCGGCCAGGCCGTCGCGGATCGCCGTCAGGTGGGCGAGCCGGGTCTCCTTGCTGCTCGCGCCCCACGCGCGCTGCGCGGCGCGGGCCGCGGCGACGGCGGACTCCACGTCGGCGGCGTCGCCCGCGGCGACGGCGGCGAGGGCCTCCTCGGTGGCGGGGTTGAGGACGGTGATCGTCCCCTCGCCGAGCGAGGGACGCCAGCCGCCGCCGATGTACTGGTCGGTGTAGGTCTCCACCTTGGTCCCTCCGGGCCGCGCGCGACGAAAACTTAGCAGTGCTAGTCAAGGCGTGGCCGGGCCCGCGCGCAAGGCCCCTTCCGAGTGCCACAGGTCACGTGGCGTGGCGTCATCAGGAGTGCATGACCTGTGGCGTCGCTCCTGGCGTGGAGCACATAGACTCGGGGGCGTGCGATCGGAAGCCCGGGACGAGGCCCCTGTGAAGGCGAAGCGCGTGCCGAGGGCACAGCGTGAACAGCAGATGCTGGACGCGGCGGTGAAGGTCTTCTCGCGGTCCGGCTACCACGCGGCGTCGATGGACGAGATCGCCGAGGAGTGCGAGGTCTCCAAGCCGATGCTCTACCTCTACCTCGGTTCGAAGGAGGAGCTGTTCGCGGCGTGCATCCGCCGCGAGGCCGACCGCCTGATCGCCCGCTTCGCGGAGGCGGCGGACCCGTCGATGGACCCCGGCGAGCAACTGTTCCGCGGGCTGACCGCGTTCTTCGCGTTCGTCGCCGAGCACCGGGACAGCTGGATCGTCCTCTACCAGCAGGCGCGGGCGCAGGGCGAGCCGGTCGTCGCCGAGGTCGCCGCGGCGCGGGCCGAGGTCAGCAGCGCGGTTACCGCGCTGCTGCGGCGTGCCGTCCGCGAGGCCGCCCGCGACGACGTCCCCGGCCCGCGCTCGGGCGACGGACGCCCGGACCGCGGCGAGGCCGCGGCCATGGCCGCGATCATCACCGGCGCGGCCGACGCCCTGGCGGGCTGGGTCCTCGACGCCAGCCCCGAGCCGCCGGAGGAGTCGGCCCGCCGCCTCATGTCGGTCATCTGGATCGGCCTGGAGCCCCGCCTGCGCGGCGCCCGCTACGGCGGCTGAGGCCCGTCCGGCCCCCGGGCTTGGACGAACAACATCCTGATACCGGCCCCCTTGTTGGCGCGCCGCCTCCACCCAGACCGACGGCTCCGTGCAGAACTACAGCGGCACCTCCACCGTGTCGGGCGGCGTGATCACCGCCGCCGACGTCCACCAGCCCTGAGCCTGGCGGCGCTGGGTGCTACGAACCCAGCGCCGCCATCGCGGCGTTGTGTCCGGGGATGCCGCTGACGCCGCCGCCGCGCGGCGCGCCCGCGCCGCAGAGCAGGAGGTTCGGGGCGTAGGGCGTGCCGACGCCCCAACGGCCGGCGGACGGGTCGGCCGCCTCCGCGTAGGGGAAGACCAGCGGGCGGTGGAAGATGTTGCCGCCCGGGAGGCCCAGGTCGGCTTCCAGGTCCGACGGGGTGCGCGCCTCGACGCACAACTCTCCCTGACCGTCCCGTGCCAGACAGTCCGTCACGGGCTCGTCCAGCACCGCGTCCAACGCGGCAAGGACGGCCCGCAGCGCCGACTCCCGGTCGTGGGAGGGGAAGAGGCGTGCGGGCTGGTGCAGGCCGAAGAGGGTGAGCGTCTGGTAGCCGCGCTGCCGCAGCTCGGGGGAGAGGATGCTCGGGTCGGTCAGCGAGTGGCAGTAGATCTCCGAGGGAGCGGGGCTCGGCAACCGCCCTGCCGCCGCCTGCCGGTAGGCCGTCTCCAACTCGCCGTAGCCCTCCGCGATGTGGAAGGTCCCCGCGAAGGCGGCGCGCGGGTCGACGGAGCGGTCGCGCAGCCGGGGCAGGCGGGTCAGCAGCATGTTGACCTTCAGCTGCGCCCCCTCCACCGGCTCTGCCGCGGAGGCGTCCCCCACCAGGCGGGCGAGTTCGCGCGGCGACGCGTTGCACAGCACCCAGCGGGCGCCGACGACGCGCTCGGCGCCCGTCGCGTCGGTGAAGGCCACCTCGGCCGAGACGCCGTCCGCCTGGACGGAGGTCACCTCGCAGCCCGTCAGGACCTCGGCCCCCGCGTCCCGCGCGGCCCGCTCCAGTGCGCCGGACACCGCGCCCATGCCGCCGACCGGGACGTCCCAGTCGCCGGTCCCGTTGCCGATCACGTGGTAGAGGAAGCAGGCGTTCTGCCGCAGCGACGGGTCGTGGGCGTGGGCGAAGGTGCCGATCAGGGCGTCGGTGAGCACGATGCCGCGCACCACGTCGTCCGCGAATGCGGACTCCACAGCCTCGCCGATCGGCCGCTCGAAGAGCGCCTCCCAGGTCTGCTCGCCCGCCGCGTCCGCGACGATCTTGCGCAGCTGCGCGCGCTCGGGCAGCGGCTCGGTGAGGGTGGGGAAGACGGCCTCGGCGACCGCGCGGGTGCGCCCGTAGAACTCCTGCCAGGCCGCGAACTCGCGGTCGCCGCCGGTCAGCGCGCGGAACCCGGCGGCCGTGGCCGTGTCGTCCCCGTTGTCGACGAGCAGACCGCGGCCGTCGCCGTAGGGCGTGTAGGAGGAGTAGCGCCTGCGACGCAGCTCCAACCGCAGGCCCAGGTCCGAGACGATCTTCTTCGGCAGCAGGCTGACCAGGTACGAGTAGCGCGACAGCCGCGCGTCCACGCCCGCGAAGGCCTGCGCGGAGACCGCCGCGCCGCCGGTGTGGTCCTGGCGTTCCAGCACGGCGACGCGCCGCCCGGCGCGAGCCAGGTAGGCGGCGGCGACCAGCCCGTTGTGGCCGCCGCCCACGACGACGGCGTCATAGGCAGCAGAGTTCATGCGCACCGTCCTACCAGCACCGCACGCGTGGCGGAAGGACGCGTTCAGCGGGCCGTCGCGGCCGTCGCGGCCGTCGACGGGGCCCGTCCTGGGCCGTCAGCGGGCCATGCGCAGCTGGAGCCAGCAGGAGAGCCGGTCGTCCGGGTGGTCCAAGTCGATGCCGAACAGCTCGCCTGCCCGCCGCAGGCGGTACTTGAGGGTGTTGGGGTGGATGGTCAGCCGGGCCGCCGCCTCGCCGATGTTGCCGACCGCGTCGAGCCACGCCGCGACGGACGCGCCGAACGCGGTGCCCTTGGTGCGGTCGTGCTCCAGCATCGCCTCGATGCCGGGGTGGCGCAGCCGCGGACGGCGGGCCAGCTCGTCGCCGACGTGCGCGAGCAGGACGCGGGCGTGGGTCTCGCGCAGCGTCGCGAAGCCGGGCGCGTCCGGGTCGGCGGTGGTGACGCGGAGGATGTCGTCGACCTCGGCGCGAAGCTCGGGCAGCTCCTCGGGACCGGCGGCGATCCGGGAGCAGGCGGCGCGCAGCGGCGTCTCCAGGCTGCGGTCCAGCACCGCCGCCGCCTGCTCGCCGAGGCGGCGCGCGGTCGCCAGCGCGGCGGGCGCGTCGTCCAGCGGCAGCAGCACGTAGACGGTGCGGCCGACGGTGGCGACGGAGGCCTCCGCGTGGACGGCCGGCCAGTGCCGTGTCGACGCGGCGGCGAGGCGGACCAGCAGGTCGTCGGCGGGCGCGTCCGCACCCGTCGGCGCGGCCGCGGGCGCGAAGCCGAGCAGCGCGAGCGGGCGCTGGCCGGGCAGGCCGAGCTCGAAGCGGACCTCGCGCGCGGTCCGGCGGCCGCGCAGCGCCGCGCGCAGCGCGTCCTCGCGGGCCTGCAGGTCCAGCTCGGCGGCGCTGCGGCGGCGCAGCATGTGCAGGGCGGCCAGCCGCGCGCCGTCGAGCATCGCCCGCTCGCCCGCGTCGTCGATGGGCCGCTCGCCCTCGATGGCCCAGATCGTGCCGAGCGGGCGCTGGCCCGCCCGGATGGCGACGGCGGCGCGCGGCAGCTCGGCCTCGGCCAGCACCGGCAGCCGGACCACGCCTGCTGCGGCGAGCACCTCGCGGTACTGCGCCAGCTGCTCGGGCTGGTGCGGGACGCGGCGCTCCAGGATGCCCTGGCGTCGGTGCTCGTCGATCCGCTGGTCGGGCAGGGTCGAGTAGGCGAGGATCCGGTGGTCCAGGTCCTCGATCGCCACGGCTCCGCCGGTCACCGCCCCGATGGCGTCGGCGAGTGCGTACAACTCCTCGCTTGTCCCACTATGGGTCGGCAGATTCGCCATCTTCATAATGCGATCTTAGGCGAAATCGCCAATGACTGAACGTGACAAGAGATTGAACATAAGGGAGCACTTCGGAGGGAGGGTCGGAGAGCGGTGTCAACGGGGTCGAACACGAGGAAAAGGGAGCGCTGATGGCGGCGACGCAGGCAGCCGAGACGGTCGACTCAGCCGGCTCCGCCGGAGTTGTCGGGCTGTTCCCGCCCGGGACCGCCCTGGACGCGGCGGGCGCGCTGGTGCTCGGCGGCGTCCCGGTCGCCGAGCTCGCCGAGACCTACGGCACTCCCGCTCTGATCGTCGACGAGGCCTCGATCCGCGCCCGCGCCCGCCGCTACGCCGACGGCCTGGCCGCGCGCTGGCCGAACTCCCGCGCCACCTTCGCCTCCAAGGCCTTCCCCTGCACCGCCGTCTACCGGCTGCTCGCCGAGGAGGGCCTCGGCATCGACGTCGCCGGCGGCGGCGAGCTGACCCTCGCCCTCGCCGCGGGCGCGGACCCGGCCGGTCTGGTCGTGCACGGCAACGCCAAGACCGAGGAGGAGCTGCGCCTCGCCGTCGAGACCGGCGCCGGGACGATCGTCGTCGACAACTTCGACGACATCGACAAGCTCGAGAAGATTCTCGGCGTGACCGGTGGCGAGCAGGGCGTGCTGGTCCGGGTCACCCCCGACATCCGCCCCGACACCCACGAGGCGATCTCCACCGGCCAGAACGGCTCCAAGTTCGGCCTGCTCCTGCCGCAGGCCCGCGAGGCCATCGCCCGCCTGCGCGGCAGCGACCGGCTGCGGCTGGACGGCGTCCACGTTCACGTCGGCTCGCAGATCCTCGATCTCGAGCCCTTCGCGCAGGCCGTCGAGGCCGTCGCCGAGCTCGGCGAGTTCGCCGTCTACGACCTGGGCGGCGGCCTCGGCTCCCGGTACACCTACACCGACCACCCGCCCACGGTGGAGGCGTACCTCGACGCCGTGACCGACGTCGCCAAGCGCCTGCTGCCGGCGGATGCCCGGATCCTGATCGAGCCGGGCCGATCGATGGTCGCCGAGTCGGGCGTCTCGCTCTACCGCGTCGTCTCCGTCAAGCGCGGCGGAGGCCACACCTTCGTCGCCGTCGACGGCGGCATGGGCGACAACCTCGAGGTCTCCCTCTACCAGCAGCGCTTCGAGGCCGCCGTGGCCACCCGCCCGACCGGCGGGGGCGAGCTCTGCCGCCTGGTCGGCCGCCACTGCGAGTCCGGCGACACCCTCAGCGCCTCCGTCCCGCTGGAGGACCCGCGCGTCGGCGACCTGATCGCCGTGCCGGTCACCGGCGCCTACACCTACGCGCTCAGCAACAACTACAACGGCGCGCGCCGCCCCCCGGTGGTCTTCGTCCGCGACGGCGAGCACCGCGCCGTGGTGCGGCGCGAGACCTACGCCGACCTGATGCGCCGCGACCTGCCGTAACGGCACCCCGTTCTTCCCCGCCCCGTACCTCACGTCCGGAGCGGGAGGTCAACCTGCCCTGAACAGCGAAAGGCACCCGCATGCCCCCGAACGATGTGAGACTCCGCCAGCAGCTGCTGCGCCGCAAGCCCGTGTCGGCCTTCCTGGCCGACTCCGCCCACGGCGAGGGCGAGGGCCATGAGGGCGGCGGGCTGCGCCGGACCGTGGGCACCTTCCAGCTCACGATGATCGGCGTCGGAGCCACCATCGGGACGGGCATCTTCTTCACCCTCAGCACGGCCGTCCCCGAGGCCGGGCCCGCGGTGATCCTCTCCTTCGTGATCGGCGCCGTCACGGCCGCGCTGACCGCGCTCTGCTACGCCGAGCTCACCTCGGCCGTGCCGGTCTCCGGCTCGTCCTACTCCTACGCCTACGCGACGCTCGGCGAGCTGGCGGCCTGGATCGTCGGCTCCTGCCTGCTACTGGAGTACGCCGTCTCGGGCGCGGCCATCGCGGTCAGCTGGGGCCAGTACCTCAACGACCTGACCCAGCGCCTCTTCGGCTTCACCATGCCCGCCGTGATCTCGGCCCCGCCGGGCGACGGCGGCTACGTCAACCTGCCGGGCGTGGTCCTGGTCGTCCTGTGCTGCCTGGTGCTGATGCGCGGCAGCAAGGAGTCCGCGCTGGTCAACACCATCATGGTGCTGATCAAGCTGGCCGTGCTGACGCTCTTCGTCGTCATCGGCGTCACCGGCTTCCACAGCGCCAACCTGCACCCCTTCGCCCCGATGGGCTTCGCCGGCATCAGCGCGGCCGCCTCCTCGGTCTTCTTCTCCTTCATCGGCCTCGACGCGGTCTCCACCGCGGGCGAGGAGGTCAAGAACCCGCAGAAGACGCTGCCGCGAGCCGTCATCGGCGCGCTGCTGGTTGTCACCGCCTTCTACTGCGTCGTCGCCTTCGTCGGCGTCGGGGCGCAGAAGTGGACCCTCTTCAACGGCCAGGACGCGGGCCTGTCCGCGATCCTCCAGCGCGTCACCGGCGAGACCTGGCCCGGGGCGATCCTCTCCGCGGGCGCGGTCATCTCCATCGTCAGCGTCACCCTGGTCGTCATCTACGGCCAGACCCGCATTCTGTACTCCATGGGCCGCGACGGCATGCTCCCGGCGGTCTTCCGCAAGGTGAGCCCGCGCAGCGGCGTGCCCGTGGGCAACACCCTGATCGTCGGCGGGTTCATCGCCCTGCTCGCCGCGTTCGTCCCGCTGGACTGGCTGGCCAACCTCACCTCCATGGGCACGCTGGTCGCCTTCGCGGTCGTCTCGGTCGGCGTCGTGGTCCTGCGCGTGCGCGAGCCCGGACTGAAGCGCGGCTTCAAGGTCCCGGGCTACCCGGTGGTCCCGGCCCTGTCGGTGGTCTTCTGCGCCTACCTGATCTGGAACCTGCCGGCGGACACCTTCGTGCTGTTCGCATGCTGGCTGGTGCTGGCCCTGGGCGTCTACTTCGGCTACAGCCGCAAGCACTCCCGCCTGGGCCGCCAGGCGGCGGAGACGGATCAGCCGGAGCCCGTGCTCGCCGAATAGCTGCACCACCCAGGGGCGCGGGGCTCTGCCGATGTGCGGCGCCGCCGCGTGGGCGGCTTCTCGCGCAGTTCCCCGCGCCCCCATCGCTGACGTTCGTGCTGGCCCCACCCGTGGGAGATCGTGCAGGAGCTGTGTGAGCTCGTCGCCGGCATCCATCCGCCCGCCCTCGACTCCGGGCTGGAGGCCGCGCTCACGACGCTCGCCGCGCGGGCGCCGTTGCCGACCACCGTCCGCGTCGCCGTGACGCGCCGCCCGCAGTACGCCTCCCGCCTGCTGGCCGGAGGCTCGGCGGGCGTCGGCTACCTGCTGAAGGAGCGGGTGCTGGACACCCAAGATTTCGTCGACGCGTTGGAGCGGGTCGCGGCCGGCGGGACCGCGCTCGACCCCGAGGTGGTCACCCAGCTGGTCGGGGCGAGCCCGGCTCGCGGCACCGTGGACGCGCTCAGCCCGCGTGAGGGCCAGGTGCTGGCCCTGATGGCGGAGGGCCGCTCCAACGCGGCGATCGCCGCGCAGCTCGTGGTCACCGAGCGGGCGGTGGAGAAGCACGTCGCCAACATCCTCAAGCTGGACCTCCCCGTCTCCGCAGCAGACCACCGCCGGGTGCTGGCCGTGCTCCGCTACCTGGGCGCCTGACCGGCTCGCGATCCGGCCTGGGCCGGGACTGCGCCTGAGATTCCAAGGAACTCGGCCCTTCGGGTGGTTGCCCACCCTTTCGGCGTGTGCGCGGTCGCCCGCCGGACGGGTGCGTGTGAGCGTGGGCGACTGAGACGAAGTTCATGACGCAACTGACATGTCCGATCCGCCCGGAGGCTTCCGTGTCCTTGGCCCGCCCGATCCCGCTCGGCGCCCGCATCCGCACGTCCGTCGTCGCCGCCACCATGGCGGGCGTCCTGCTCGTGCTGCCCGCCTGCTCGTCCAACAAGTCGAGCAGTGCGAGCGCCAACGTCACCGGCGCGGCGGCGGCCGCGGCCGCGGCCGCGGTGAGCCCGACCGGCAGCGCGGACCGGATCAAGCTGGCCAAGACCAGGTTCGTGCTCAACGCCGGTCTGGCCGCGGGCGCGACCTACCAGTGGATCTACAAGCCGTTCAAGGCCGGCACCTTCAAGAAGGGCGCCAAGGGCCGCACCGCCGGCCTGATCAAGGGCGCCCTGGCGGCGGCCTTCACCTACAACCGCGCCAAGGCGGCGCTCAACGACGCGAAGGGCGACCCGACGCTGTCCAAGGCCACGACCGCGCTGTCGAACGCGGTGGACGGTCTGAAGAACCTGCCCAGCAAGATCCGGAACGGCAGCGCCTCGGACGCGGACTTCAACCAGTTCAGCAGTGTGACCGACAACATCAAGAATGCGGGCGCCTCCGCAGGGGCTCCCGTCACCGACCAGGTCCCCAGCGCGAGCCAGCTGACCCAGATGGTCAACAGCTGAGGCCGCTCCGGCTCCGGGGCGCCCCCGTTCCGGTGGCCTTCCCGCCCGTCACCGCTTAGCACGGCGCGTCGCCTGGATGTCACGGGAACGCCACTGAATCACCCCGGAAGTCACCCCTGGCGCACACCACATGCCGCGCGGCCGTATCCTGCTCTGTACGCGTCCCGGTGACCCCGGGAGCGGGCAGGAAGGGGCACCAGTGGATTCGGCGGGCAAGGTCGGCGCCTGGTGGCGCAGGTGGCTCCGGCTGGGCGGTCGTGTCGACGAGACCGACGTCGCCGCGGAGCGCGCCCGACGCCTGCGCGTCCTGCTGGACGCGGCCCGCGCGGGGTTCCCCCTGGCGCCCGCGGCGCACCCGGTCGACTTCCGCTGTTCCTGCGACCGGGTCGGCTGTCCGGCCCCCGCGCAGCACCCGCTCTCCTTCGCCTGGCAGTCCCAGGCCACCACCGACTTCGACCAGATCACCCGCTGGCTCTCCCGGGACCCGGACGCCAACGCGATCACCCCGACCGGCCGCGTCCACGACGTCCTCGACGTCCCGGCGGAGGCCGGTCGTCTCGCATTGGAGCGCCTCGCCGAGTCCGGGGTCGTGGCCGGTCCGGTCGCCGCCCTCGGCGAGGAACGCTGGTTCTTCTTCACCACGACCCGCTCCCCGCTCGACGAGGACGAGTGGTGGACCTCCGAGCTCGACTCCCACCCCGACGAGGACGCGGACGAGCACCCCGGCCTGCGCTGGCACACCCGCGGCAGCTACGTGCTGCTGCCGCCGGCCCGCCTCGCCGAGGGCGCCGAGGTCACCTGGGTCCGCGGTCCCGAGCATCCCCTCCCGGACCCGCTGCGGCTGCTGGACGTGCTCACCGACGCCTGCGCCGAGGTCGGCGCGCCGGCGCTCGGCGAGCAGTGGCTGATCCGCTAGCCACCACCCGCTGCCCGCTGCCCGCTGCCCGCTGCCCGCTGCCCGCTGCCCGCTGCCCGCTACCCGCTACCCACCACCCGCTGGCCGCCGGCCGGTCAGGCCGTCACGGCAGGGTGAGGATCTCCGCGCCGTCCTCGGTGACCACGAGCGTGTGCTCGAACTGCGCGGTGCGCTTGCGGTCCTTGGTCACCACCGTCCAGCCGTCCGCCCACATGTCGTGGTGGTAGTCGCCGAGCGTCAGCATCGGCTCGATGGTGAAGGTCATCCCCGGCTGCATCACCGTGGTGGCGAACTCGCTGTCGTAGTGGGGGATGATCAGGCCCGAGTGGAACGCGGTGTTGATGCCGTGGCCGGTGAAGTCCCGCACGACGCCGTAGCCGAAGCGCTTGGCGTAGGACTCGATCACCCGCCCGATCACGTTGATCTGGCGACCGGGCTTGACCGCGGCGATGCCGCGCCGGGTCGCCTCGCGGGTGCGCTCCACCAGGAGCTTGGACTCCTCGTCCACGTTCCCGACGAGGTAGGTGGCGTTCAGGTCGCCGTGCACACCGTGGATGAAGGCGGTGACGTCCAGGTTGACGATGTCGCCGTCCTGCAGCACGGTCGAGTCCGGGATCCCGTGGCAGATCACCTCGTTGACGGAGGTGCAGATGGACTTCGGGAAACCCCGGTAGCCGAGGTCGGACGGGTAGGCGTCGTGGTCGCACATGTACGTGTGCGCGATGCGGTCGAGTTCGTCCGTGGTCACCCCCGGCTCGATCGCCGCGGCGGCGGCGTCCATCGCCTGCGCGGCGATCCGGCCCGCGATCCGCATCTTCTCGATCGTCTCGGCGGTCTGCACCTCCGGCCCGTCGTAGGGCCGGGGGGCCTTGCGGCCCACGTACTCCGGGCGCGGGATGTGCGCCGGCACGCTGCGGGTGGGGGAGAGCGTTCCAGGGACGAGGGGTGCCATGGTGGCCATCCTAATCAGCGGGTAGACCCTCGGTACGGACCGAAGGAGCGACGATGGCCAAGCAGGAGCCGGGCAAGCCCGGTGAGTGGTTCTACTGTCTCAAGCACAAGAAGGTCGAGGAGGGCCCGGAGTGCCCGGCCCGCAACAGGCTCGGCCCGTACCCGACCGCCGAAGCCGCCTCCCACGCGCTCGAGCGCGTCGCGGCCCGCAACGACGAGTGGGACCACGACCCCCGCTGGGAGTGACCGCGCGCCCGCGGCCCCGCGTGCTGCCGACGTGCGCCTGTGACGTGCGGGGTCGACGCGCGGGGCCGCGGCGAGGTCCCTGAAACCGTGTACGAAGTGCGACAAGGCGGGCAGGCGCCTGACGCGGTGCGGAGGGCTGTGGCAGGGTGTCCCGAAGCAACTCGCACTGTGGGGGACACCGGTGGCACGTGGCAACGACAATCCGCGCCTGGGTGCGCGGCTCGCCGCGGCCCTCGGGGCCGCGGTCGTGCTGGGGATGGCCGCCGTCGCGATGAACGCCGCGCGAGGGACCGCCCTGGCCGGTGACGGGCCGGCGAAGGGCATGTGGGCGCTGCTCGCGCTCGGGGTCGTCGTCGTGGGCTGGACGCTCGCCGTCCAGGTGCGGCGGCGTCAGGACCGGCTGGCCGCGGGCGGAACGCCCACCCAGTCGCGGATCGCCTCGCTCGTCCTGCCCGGCTTCATCCTCATGACCCTGGCTACCGTCATCGGCGTGACGATCCTGGGCACGCGCAGCGTCCAGTTCTCGATGCCGCAGCCCAACCAGGGCGTCGCGGTGGACCGCGCGACCGGCGCGGGCCGGACGCCCACGGCGTTGCCGTCCGCCGGATCGGTCGACCAGCCGAACTCGAACAGCAGTAGCAGCCCGATCGACTTCCAGGACCTGCTGATCGGGTTCCTGGTCCTCCTCGGAGTCGCGCTCGTCGTCGTGCTGGTCGTGGTGCTCTCCCGCTGGCTTGTCGCCCGGCGGCGGGTCGGCGGGGCCGCGGAGGGCGCGGTCGACGGCGGCCTGGACGAGGACGGCACGGGAGAGGCCCTGGCCGGCGCCGTGCAGGCGGGGCGGGAGGCCCTCGCCGACGACCCGGACCCGCGCACGGCGATCATCGCCTGCTACGCGGCGATGGAGAAGTCCCTCGCCGACGGCGGCGTCAGCCGCCGCAAGGCGGACACCCCGACCGACCTGCTCCAGCGCGCGGCCGACGCGGGCCTGGTCCAGGGCCACGCCGCGCAGACCCTCACCGACCTCTTCGGCGAGGCGCGCTACTCCACCCACCCGATGGGCGAGCACCAACGCGACCAGGCGCGCGCCGCCTTGGAGTCCATCGGCGCCCACCTCGCCGCCGCCACGGCCGCCTCGGCGGCCCGCTTCGGCGCCCGCGAGGAACTGGAGATCTGATGCCCGTCCAGCCGAACCCCCAGAACCCCCGACCCCGCCTCAACCCAGCGCCGCAGGCGCAGACCCCGGCCGCAGCGCAGCCGCCGGCCCAGGCCCAGGCCCCGGTTGGGGCGCAGCCGTCCGCGCGGGCCCAGGCCCCGGCCTGGTCTCAACCCCCGACGCAGCCCCAGGCGCAGGCTGGGTCTCGACCCCCAGCGCAGGCCTGGCCGCAGTCTTCGGCTCAGCCGCAGGCCAACATCTGGGCGCCGGGCCGGCAGCGGCAGGAGCCGGGGGCGTTTCGTTCCGCTTTCCCTGGCTACGACCACGGGCGGCCGCCCGCGGGCGGGCCGCTCCGGGGGCCGGCGGCGTCCCCCGAGCGTGAGCCGAGGCTCGGCCCCGACCGGCTCGCGCTGGTCACGTTCGCGGGCTTCGGGATCGTCTGTCTTGTCGCGCTGTGGGCCGTCGGCGGCGCCGCGGGGCTCTCCGTCGGGGCTGTCGCGCTCGTCGCGTCCGGCGTCTGGGCGGCCCGGTGGGTCGCCGGCGCGGGCGTGATGGACAGCGGGTTCCGGCGTCGCAGCCGGCTCGTCGGGACCCGCGAACCGACGCTGCGCTACTGGGACGCCGCGCTCTCCGACGCCGCCCGCACCCCCGAGGGCTACGCCCTGCACCTGTACCCGCTGCTGCTGCGCCTGTACGAAGTGCGGCTGGCGGAACGTCACGGCGTCTCGCTGCGGATGCAGCCCGAGCAGGCCGCGGCGATCCTCGGGCCGCAGCTGTGGCCGTGGCTCGACCCGTTCCGCCCGCGCACCCCGGCCGCGATCCGCGCGGCCCGGCTGGCGGGCCACCGCAACGTCCCCGACCCCAGGCCACTGCCTCCCGCGCTGCTGGAGCTGCTCGTGGAGCGCCTGGAGACCCTGTGACCGGCAGAAGCAGTAGTGACAGCAGAGACGTCTCTGCATCGCCATCGAGGAGCACCGTGACCGCGACCGTGACGGACCAGTTGACCCCGCAGCAGGCGGGGACGCGCGCCCATGCGGTGCTGGACGAGATCGAGCGCGCCGTCGTCGGCAAGCGCGCCGCGCTGGAGCTGGTCATGCTCGGCGTCCTGGCCGGCGGCCACGTGCTGATCGAGGATCTGCCGGGCCTCGGCAAGACGCTGCTGGCGCGGTCCTTCTCGACCGTGCTGGGCCTGGACTTCCGCCGCATCCAGTTCACCCCCGACCTGCTGCCCTCGGACGTCACCGGCGCGCCCTTCTACGACCAGCGCACCGGCGAGATGGTCTTCCGCCCCGGCCCGGTCTTCGCCCACCTGCTGCTGGCGGACGAGATCAACCGCACGCCGCCGAAGACGCAGGCGGCGCTGCTGGAGGCGATGGCCGAGGCCCAGGTCTCCACCGACGGCGTCACCCGTCCGCTGCCGAAGCCGTTCGTGGTCATCGCCACCAACAACCCGATCGAGTACGAGGGCACCTACGCGCTGCCCGAGGCGCAGCTGGACCGCTTCCTGCTGCGGGTGCGGATGGGCTACCTGCCGGTCGCCGAGGAGGCGGCGATGCTGCGTCGCCGCCTGGACCGCGACACGCCGGAGGCGGTGCTGAACACCCTCAGCAACCCCGGCGAGGTGGTGGCCATGCGCGACGCGCTGGAGCGCGTCGAGGTCAACGACGACCTGGTCGACTACATCGTCGCCCTGGTCGACGCGACCCGGCGGCACGCGCAGATCCAGGTCGGCGCCTCGCCGCGCGGCGGCCTCGCGCTGGTGCAACTGGCCCGCGCGCGGGCCGTGATGGCGGGTCGCGACTACGTCATCCCGGAGGACGTCAAGGCCGTCGCGCTGCCCGCGCTCGCGCACCGCGTCACGCTCAAGCCGGAGCTGTGGGTGCGTCGGATCTCCGCGGACGACGTGATCGCGGGGCTGGTCCAGAGCGTGCCCACGCCGCAGACCACTCCGGTGCCCGCGCAGGGGCGGCCGCAGGACTCCGCGTCGGCTGTCCCGAACGCCGCCGTCCCGAACCCCGCGAACCCGGTCGGCGCATGATCCACTCGCTGGACCGGGTCCTCGGCGGCCAGGCGCAGGGCACCGAGCACGAGGAGATCCCCGGCGCGCCGGAGCCGGGCGTCCGGCTGACCGAGCGGGCCGTCCGGCTGCTCTCGGTCTCCGTCGCCGCGGTGGTGCTCGCGCTGCTCACGGCCCAGGCGTGGCTGCTCGCGCTGGCGGTCGGGCCGCTGTGCCTGCTGCTGTTCGCGGCCCTGAGCCTGCACCGGGTCGTCGGGGAGCCGGTGCCGGCGGACGGCCGGGTCCAGCGGTCCAGCCTGCGTGTCTTCGAGGGCGAGCCGGTCACGGTCCGGTTCCGCGTCGCCTTCGCGGGATCGGCTGACTGGCTCGACCCCGGTGTGGTGGTCGGTGCCGGATGCGAGCTCGTCTCGGTCGAGTCGGCGGGAAACCAGCTCACCTTCGGCTTCGTGGCCCGGCGTTGGGGCCGCTGGACGCTGGGCACCGCGGACGTGGACGTGCACGACCGCGGCGGTCTGCTGCGCCGCACGCTGCGCGTGGAGCTGGGGGAGATCGAGGTCTTCCCGAACCCCGCCGACGGCGGGCTCACACCGGTTCCGGTGCGGCTGCCCGGCAACCTCGGCGAGCACACCTCGCGCCAGCAGGGCGAGGGCGTCGAGGTCGTCGGCACCCGCCCGTTCGTCTGGGGCGAGCGGCAGCGCCGGATCAACTGGCCCGCCACGACCCGCCGCGGCGCCATCCAGCTCCAGCAGTTCGCCTCCGAGCGCGCCGCCGACGTGGTCGTGCTCCTCGACGCCTTCGCCGACCTTCGCGATCCGGCCACCGGCGGCTCCAGCCTGGACGAGTCGCTGCGCGTGGCCGCCGGGATCGTCCGCGCGTACCTGAGCAGCCACGACCGGGTCGGCGTGGTCTCCGTCGGCGGACGGCTGCACTGGCTCCAGCCCGGCCAGGGCGAGCAGTACTTCTACCGGCTGGTGCAGATGGTCCTCGACGTCCGGCGCGATCTCGCCTACCAGACGCCCGACCTGAACCGGCTGCCCCCGCCCGCGCTGCCGCACGGCGCGCTGGTCCACGCGGTCACCCCGCTGGCGGACAACCGGATGATGGGCGTGCTGGGCGGCCTCGCCGAGCGCGGCAACCCGGTGGTGGTCGTGGAGATCCCCATCGGCGACCCGCGGATCAGCAAGGCCGAGTACACCGAGGAGTTGGCGCTGCGGCTGTGGCGGCTGGACCGCGAGGCGCTGCGCTTCAGCCTGGCCGAGAAGGGCATCCCGGTCGTCCCGTGGGAGGGCGGCACCCTCGACCTCACCTTCGCGCCGCTGTTGCGCACCCGGATCCAAGGGAGGCTGCGATGAGCGACGCCACCGCCGACATGGCCGCACAACCCGTCCTGTCGCCGTCCGACGACGACGCCACGCCCGTCCACCCCGAGGTCGCGCGGCGGGAGTCCGAGCTGTGGGCCGGGCGCGGCCTGGGCGCGGCGCTGGCCCTGGCCGCCGCCGACCCAGCGGGCCTGGCGCACGCGGGCTACCTGCTGGTCTCCTCCATCGTCCGGCTGATCCTGCTCGCGGTCATGGTGCTGATCGCCTGGTTCGCCGCGCCGCCGGTCGTGGCGCGGCCCGTCACCGGCGATCCCCGCTGGGCGTCCAAGCTCTCCCGGCACCGCAACACCGTACTGGCGGTGGGCTTCGTGGTGGTGGTGGCGATCGGATCGCCGCCGACCTGGATGATGTTCTGCGACGCGGCGCTGCTCCTGGCCTACCTGCTCTTCGTCGACGCGGCTGCGGCCGGCCCGCCCGGCGCGGCCCAACTGCGGGACTGGCCGCTGCTGGTGGCCGCGGTGGCGGCCCAAGGTCTGGTGCTGGTCGGCGCGGTGGTCTCCGTCGCCACGTCGGACTCCTGGGCGCGGGCCACCGCGGCGGCGCTGGTGCTTGCGGTGGGCGTGGGCGTGACGCTGTCCGTACGCCGCCGCCGGGTTTGAGCCTGCTCGAGGGCCTCCTCTAGTCGAAGACGGTGCGGTCCCGGTGCAGGGTCATCCGCGTCGGGAACGTCCTGGGCGTCGCGGCCATTGCGGCCGTCGCAGCCGTCGTGGATCCGGCCGACGGTGATTGCACCGCCCCGTGGTAGCGCGAACAGCCCAGCGACCAGCTGAGGTTGCCGACGAGCATCAGCTCCCACGCCGTCAGGTACCGCTCCAGGGCGGGGTCGTCGGCGTCGCGGCGCAGGCCGGAGGCCGCAGCGAGGAAGTTCTCCTCAGCCGCGGCGATGCGGGCGCAGACCGTGTCGGCGGCCTGCTGCAAGCTGTGGCCTTCGGCGTCGCGCAGCACGGCCAGCGCGTTCATCGGCTCGCCCGCGAAGTACTCCTTGCGGAACGAGAGCAGGTCGTTGACCAGGATCGTGTGCACGAAGCAGGCCCGGTGCAGTTCCGTCCAGAGGCCCGGGGCGGCGGCTTTCTGCGTGTCCGTCATGTCCAGCCCCAGGCCGTGCTCTACGGCGACGCCGACCAGGTCGAACGCGGAGTCGGCGTAACGGGCGGCGAGGTAGGCGTCGTAGTTGCGCAGCGCCTCGCGCGCGGTCCGCTCCTTGCCCGCTCCGGCCGCGATCACCTCGGAGAACCCCGCCACGAACCGCGCCCAGAGCCGGTCCGGCACGCCCTCGCGCACCCGCGTCAGCGTCCGGGCCAGCAGCCCGAGCGGCGCGGAGCCCGCCGGGACCGGCCCCTCGCCGCGCAGCACGGCCAGATAGTCCGCGGCCCTGGCCCGCTCACCCGCCTCGTCGTCCGCGACGTCGTCCAGCAGGAACAGCGCGGACGCGGCCACGCAGATCCCGACCAGCCGCTCCCCGTCCGCCTGCGGCAGCACCGCGCACATCAGGCTGACGCCCTCGCACTCCCCGAACAGCCGCTCCGCGCCGGGCAGACGCAGACCCGTGAGCGCCTCGCGGAACCACGCGTCGTGCGCGGTGCGGATCGTGTCCGCCTCCGGATGCGTCCACGCCGCCCGCAGCCTGCCGTGCGGCAGTGCAAGGTCCAGGACCACGGCCTGCCCGTCCCGTTGCCGCGGGCTCGTGGCGGCCCGACTCATCCCGTACCTCCCGCACGTCCGTCCACTACGCTCAGCCAACGACGCCCCCGCCCTGACGGCACGCCGGACTCCGCCACCCGGCGTACGCGACCCCGCCGAGGGCCAGGCGCCCCGCGCGCTCATCCGAGATGAGACACGCTCATCCGAGGTGGGACAGAGGTGCGCGCAGCTCCGCCCGGAGTGGAGCCCACACCGGCGTGCGGCTGCGCGGTCACCAACCCAACGGCGGTGCCGGGGAGGTCAGGTGGTCGATCAGGCGGGACAGCCGGCCGCGGAGGGCGGTGCCGCGACGGCGGGGGGTCGCGGGTTCGCCCGCCGCCGCGCTGACGAGGTGCTGGACCAGTTCGAAGGAGGGCGCGCCCGGATCCGGGGCGACCGTCAGCGCCTCGTGTGCCAGACCGCGCAGCTCGGGGTCGGCCGCCTCCAGCGCGAGCACCGTCGCGCCGACCCGGCGCGCGTCGTGCACGCGTTCCAGCAGACCTTCGCCCGCCGCGTCCGGGGCGACGACGAAGACCGTCTCGCCGCGCCGCGCCTCCTCCAGGCGCGCGAGTGGTACGGCGAGATGCGCGGGCGCGCCCGGCGGGACGTGGTGCCGGACCAGGACCGGGGAGAGCTCCGGCAGGTCCGCGTAGGCGGCCCCGTCGGAGAGGTGCGCCGCCAGATGCCAGGGCTCATCGGCCTCCGTGCCCACCAGCAGCAGACCGCCCGGGCGCGCCGTCTCCCGCAGCGTCCCCGCGAAGCCGCGGGTGCGGCCGATCCACGGGGTGTCCGCGAGCAGTTCCCGCAGCATTGTGACCCTCACCGCATCCATGCACGCCATGCTGCCCCACGCGGACGGCGGAATGGGAGGATCGGGTCATGAGTACCCCTGATGCAGCGTCGGCCGGTGCCGGCGCCACGCCCGCCCGGACGCCCTTCGACCTGCCCGACGTCTCCGGCCTGGTGGTGGGCGTGCTGGGCGGCACCGGCCCGCAGGGCCGCGGCCTGGCCTACCGGCTGGCCAAGTCCGGCCAGCAGGTGATCATCGGCTCGCGCAGCGCCGAGCGGGCCGCGGCGGCCGCGGCCGAGCTGGGCCACGGCGTGGAGGGCGCGGACAACGCGAGCACCGCCGCGCGCGCGGACGTCGTCATCGTCGCCGTCCCCTGGGAGGGCCACGGCGAGCTGCTGGCCGCGCTGCGTACGGAGCTGGCGGGCAAGATCGTCGTCGACTGCGTCAACCCACTCGGCTTCGACAAGCAGGGCGCCTACGCGCTCAAGCCCGAGGAGGGCAGCGCGGCGCAGCAGGCCGCGGCGCTGCTGCCGGAGTCGCGGGTCACGGCCGCGTTCCACCACCTCTCGGCGGTGCTGTTGGAGGACCGCGAGGTCGAGGAGATCGACATCGACGTCCTGGTCCTGGGCGAGGAGCGCGCCGCGACGGACACCGTCCAGGCGCTCGCCAACCGCATCCCGGGCATGCGTGGCGTCTTCGCGGGCCGGCTGCGCAACGCCCACCAGGTCGAGTCGCTGGTCGCGAACCTGATCTCGGTCAACCGCCGCTACAAGGCCCACGCGGGCCTGCGCATCACGGACGTCTGAGCCTGTCCCGCGTCGGGGCCGGGGACGCGGCGGACCCCGCGTCGGGAGCACCGGGGCCGGAGAGGGAGAATGGATCCTTGTCCGGCCCGTCCGCTTCCGTCCGTGGGAGATCCCCGATGCCCCGCTTCGCGCTGTTCGCCTTCACCCTCGCCGTCCTGGCCGTCGTCGCCGCGGTGGTGTCGGTCCTGGCGCAGTTCTGGCTGGGCCTGGCCTTCGTCCTCCTCGCGGGCGTGGCCAGCAACGTCGGCTGGGTCCACTGGCGCCGCGCCCGCCTCGCGGCCGCCGACGCCTGACCCTCCGGGATCGGCCTCCGGCATCGGCGGCTGATCCCGGTCTGCCAGGCCTCAGCTGCCGAAGCCGGGGAAGCCCAGGCTGAAGAAGTGGAACAGGTTGTTGCCGTAGGCGGCGTACCAGTCGGCCCCGAACCAGCCCAGGATCGGGTCGACCAGGTTGTTGAAGAACCAGCCGTTGATGGTGCGGTTCCACAGCAGCAGGAAGACGATCATCATGCCGTAGGGCGCGATGTTCGCGAGCGAGCGGCGGGTCTCGTAGGAGAGCCAGGGCTCGATGATGCCGTAGCCGTCCAGGCCGGGCATCGGGATCAGGTTCAGCAGGGTCGCCATCACCTGGAGCAGCGCCAGGTAGCCGAGCGCCGAGTAGAACTCCAGGTGCGGCACCGCGGTCGTGCCGTCGAACGCCGGTGCCCCGGCGGCCAGGACGATGAGCACGACCAGGGCGAACACCGCGTTGATCGCGGGGCCCGCGGCCGAGACGAGGGCGTTCTTCGCCTTGCTGCGGATGCGCCCGCGCTCGATGAAGACCGCGCCGCCCGGCAGGGCGATGCCGCCGAGGATGATGAAGATCAGCGGCATCAGGAAGCTGTACACCGGGTGCGTGTACTTCAGCGGGTTCAGCGTCAGGTAGCCCTTGGCGCCGACGGTGATGTCGCCGCCGTGCAGCGCCGCCCGTGCGTGGCCGAACTCGTGCAGGCACAGCGAGATCAGCCAGCCCGCGCAGACGAAGAGGAAGACGCCGAGCCTGGCATTGCCCCAGCCGACCCACAGCGCCCAGCCGGTGGTGGCGAAGACCGCGAGCAGGACCCAGAAGACGGTGCTGATCCGGCGGTCCGAGTGCGAGTGGGATGAGGAGAACACGCTCATGGGTGACGGAGCTCCGGTCGGGGGGCGGCGGCGGGCGGGCGGAAGTGCCTGCCGATGATGTCGTGCCGTCGCCGTCCACGCCAAGCCCGGCGCGAAACCCTCCGCCCCGCTGGGCTCAACGCGCGGGGTCGCGGCCCGGTTCCGGGGCGGTCTGCGGCGAGGAGGGCCTCGGCCCCCGGGGGGATCCGGTTCCTGATCACGAGGATCCCCGGCAGCACACTCGTCCTCGGCGAGCGCGCCCATGACGGTGGCCTCGGCGACGTCGAGGTCGACGCCGCCGAGGGCCTTGGTCCCGCCGTGGTGCCCGGCCAGGCCGCGCACCTGCACAGCGGTGGTGACCTACGGGTTGGTCCTCAAGATCCCCGGATGTTCCGTCAGTGGAAGCTGTGCTCCTCGGCGGGGAAGGAGCCGCCGCGGACCTCGTCCATGTACTCCGTCGCCGCGCGGCCCAGCTCGGTGCGGAGGTCGGCGTACTTCTTGACGAACTTCGGCACCCGGCCGCTCGTCATGCCGGCCATGTCCGTCCACACCAGCACCTGGGCGTCGCAGCCGACGCCCGCGCCGATGCCGACGGTCGGGATGTGCAGCTCGTGGGTGACCTGGGTGGCCAGCTCCGCCGGCACCGCCTCCAGGACCACGGAGAACGCGCCCGCGGACTGGACGGTCTTCGCGTCGCGCAGCAGCTGGTGCGCCGCCTCGTCGCCCCGGCCCTGGACCGGGTAGCCGCCGAGCGCGTGCACGGACTGCGGGGTCAGGCCCAGGTGGGCCATGACCGGGACGCCGGCCTGCACCAGCATCTCGATGGCCGGCGCGGAGCGCTCGCCGCCCTCCAGCTTCACCGCATGGACGCCGGCCTCCTTCATCAGCCGTACGGAGTTGCGCAGCGCCTGCGCGGGGGACTCCTGGTAGCTGCCGAACGGCAGGTCGGCGACGACCAGCGCGCGCTGGGTGCCGCGGACGACCGCGGCGGACAGCATCGCGATCTCGTCCATGGTGACCGGCACGGTCGTGTCGTAGCCGAGGTGGCAGTTGCCCATCGAGTCGCCGACGAGCAGCACCGGGATGCCGGCCTCGTCGAAGACGCCGGCGGTCATCGCGTCGTAGGCGGTCAGCATCGCCCAGCGCTCGCCACGGGCCTTGGCGGCGGCCAGGTCGCGCACGGTCACGCGGCGCGAGGTGACGCCGCCGTAGAGGGAGGGGGTGCTGTCTTTCTTCAGGGACTGGGCGCTCTTCTGGGCAGGCGGAAGCGAACCGTTCTGCATGACGTGTCTCCTGTGTCGTGGTCTCGTGGCGCCGTACGGCGTCCCCGGATCACGTCCATGCTGGCACGCCCGCGCGAGAGAGGGAAAGGGGAGCGCGCGGCGCGGCGGAGTCGCGCGCGTCACTCCTCCAGCCCCGCAGCCTCCCGGTCTCATTTACGATACGAGACGTTCTCGTATCGAAAATGGGCTACGCTACCTCCATGACGACGACTGCCCCTGCCGTTGCCCCGCCGCGGGTGCCCGAGGCGATACACAAGCGCCGTTGGGCGATCCTCACCGTCCTGGTTTTCAGCCTCCTCGTTGTGGTGCTGGACAACTCCATCCTGAATGTCGCGATGAAGACGATCGCCTCGCCGAAGCCCATCGGCATCGGCGCCACCCAGAGCCAGCTGGAATGGGCGATCAACTCGTACACCCTGGTCTTCGTCGGCCTGCTGTTCACCGCCGGGCTTCTCGGCGACCGGCTCGGCCGCAAGAAGGTGCTGCTCTTCGGCATGGTCATCTTCGGCGCGGGCTCGCTGCTCTGCTCGATGGCGAGCAGCCCGGCTGAGCTGATCGCCTTCCGTGCCGTCATGGGCTTCGGCGGCGCCTTCGTGCTGCCGGCCACGCTGGCCATCATCATGAACGTCTTCGAGCGCGAGGAGCACCCGAAGGCCATTGGCATCTGGTCCGGGGCGGTCGGTCTGGCCATCGCCATCGGCCCGATCGCGGGCGGTCTGCTGCTGGCCCACTTCTGGTGGGGCTCGGTCTTCCTGGTCAACGTGCCCATCGTGGTCGCCGCCCTGATCGGCATGGTCTGGCTGGTGCCGGACTCGCGCGACCCGAAGCCCGGCAAGCTCGACCCGCTGGGCGTGCTGCTCTCGATGGTCGGCCTGGTCGCGCTGATCTACGGCATCATCAAGGGCGGCCAGGACGCCGACTTCGGCGCCACCGAGAGCTGGGCGCCCATCGTCGGCGGTGTGCTGGTGCTGGTGGCCTTCGTGCTGTACCAGAAGCGCGCCGCGCACCCGGTGCTCACCATCTCCTGGTTCCGCAACCGGCACTTCTCCGCCTCGGTCGTCGCCATCGGCCTGGCCTTCTTCGCGCTGATGGGCGTCACCTTCTTCGGCGTCTTCTACATCCAGAGCGTGCGCGGCTACAGCCCGCTCCAGGCCGGCCTGCTGCTGCTTCCGCTGGCCATCGCCCAGCTGATCTTCTCGCCGCGGGCCCGGTTCGTCGTGGACCGCTTCGGCGTGCGGATCACCGTCGCGCTCGGCATGTTCCTGATCGCGGCGGCCTTCGTCGGCTTCATGACGCTGGGCCGCACGACGGGCATATGGGTGCTCGAGGTCGTCGCCTTCGTGCAGGGCGCGGGTATGGCGCTGGTGATGCCGCCCGCGTCGGTCACCATCATGTCCAGCCTGCCCCGGGAGAAGGCGGGCTCGGGTTCCGCCGTCAACAACACCTTCCGCCAGGTGGGCGGCTCGCTCGGCGTCGCGGTGCTCGGTGCGCTGCTGTCGACCTCGTACCGCAACGGCATCAGCGGGCACCTGAGCACCCTGCCGCCCGCGCTGCGCGGTCCGGCGGGCGAGTCGATCGAGGGCACGCTCGGCATCGCCGAGAAGCCGCAGCTCCACGCCTCCGCCCTGGTCGACCCGGCCAAGGACGCGTTCGTCCACGCCATGCACGTCACGGCGCTCGGTGCGGCGGTCGCGGCGGTGCTCGGCCTGATCGTCGCGGTGGCCTTCCTGCCCGGCAAGGCCGCGTCCTACGGCGGCGCGATGGCGCCGCGCGCGGCGGGCACGGACACCTCCGAGCCTGCGGGCTCCGAGGCAAAGGCCCAGGCGGCCGCGGACGCTACCGGGGCTCAAGCCGAGTGAGGGAGGATGGGGCGGTGAGCAGCAGCGCGGGCAAGGCCGAAGCCGTGGACAGTGAGTTCGAGGACTTGATCGGTCGCGAGCTCGGCCGCCGGCGTCCCGCCGCCCCACCCTCCGCCCCCGACGCGGCCGCGCGACCGGTGCCTGCGCCGGTGCCGGTGCCGGTGCCGGCCAAGCGTGGTCGGCCGCGCAGCGAGGCGGTCGAGACCTCGATCGTCGAGGGCATGCTCCGCCTGCTGGCCAAGGGTTCCAGCCTGGCCAGCCTCACCGTCGAGGCGATCGCCGCCGAGGCGGGCGTCGGCAAGGCGACGATCTACCGCCGCTGGTCCGACAAGGACGCCCTGCTGCTGCACCTGCTGACGCAGCTGGAGTCCAAGATCGACCCGATCTGCGAGCTCCCCACGCTGCGCGAGACGCTCATCGCGGCCGTCGACAGCATCCGGCTCAACGCCGTGAACCGCCGCTCCGGCAGCGATCTCGCCATGATCGGCGCGGAGATCCGGGCCATCCCCGACCTCTACGGCCGGTACCACGAGACGGTCATCGAGCCCCGCCGCAGGGCGCTGCGCGAGCTGGTCCACGCGGCCCAGCTGCGGGGCGAGCTGCGCGACGACATCGACCCGGACCTGCTCGGTGAGCTGGTCGTCGGCCCGATGCTGTCCCGCGCCGTGCTGCACCCGGACGCCTCCATCGACGACCCGACGCTGGCGGCCACGATCGTCGACGCGGTGCTGGAGGGCGTCGCGATCAAGCCCGCGACCAAGCCCGAGGTCTCATCGAACACTCACCCGGTTCACGACAACGCCGACGGAACCTGAGGTCTGCTGGGGCGCGTCTCCTCACCCATAGGCTGAGTCCCGGCAAACGGGACCGATCCGGGCAAAGGTGAGGAACGGCACATGCTTCGCGGTTTTCGGGGGAACCACTGGCGCGGCCGGGACGGCAAGGGCCGTTCCACATGGCGTCGCGGCTGGGTCCTGGCCGTGCTCGCACTGCTGCTCGCCTGCGTCCTCGCCTTCCACCGGCAGATCCCGGACGACTTCGGGAACTTCGGCAGCCTGATCGAGACCTTCCTGCCGTGGTTCGGCCTGGCCGTCCCGGTCCTGCTGGTCCTCGCGCTGCTGCGCCGCTCCGCGACAGCGCTGGTCGCTCTGCTGGTGCCCGTGGTGATCTGGTCGGTCCTCTTCGCCCCGCTGCTGCCCGACAAGAGCGGCGGCTCCTACGACTTCACCGCCGTCCAGCACAACATCGACGCGAACAACACGTCCGTCGCGAGCACGACGCGGACGCTGATGCAGGCCGATCCGGACGTCATCTCCCTGGAGGAGATCACCGGGCCCGCGCTTCCGACGATCAGCCAGGTGCTGGACGGCACCTACCGCTACCACGTCGTCGAGGGCACGGTCGGCCTCTGGTCCAAGTACCCGCTGACCGACACCGGTCCCGTCGACATCAAGATCGGCTGGACCCGGGCGCTGCGGGCGACCGTCCACGCCCCGCAGGGGGAGCTGGCGGTCTACGTCGCCCACATGCCGTCCGTCCGCGTCCACTTCGACGGCGGCTTCACCGCCAACCAGCGCAACCGCAGTGCGGAGGCGCTGGGCGAGGCGATAAGCCACGAGTCGCTCACGCGGGTGTTGCTGCTGGGCGACATGAACGGCACGATGAACGACCGCGCGCTGGCCCCCATCACCATGCAGCTGCGCTCCGCGCAGGGCAGCGCGGGCGCGGGCTTCGGCTTCTCCTGGCCCTCGTCGTTCCCCTCGGCCCGGATCGACCAGATCATGTCCCGCGGCATCACCCCGACGGCAGCGTGGACCCTCCCGCAGACGGGCAGCGACCACCGGCCGATCGGCGCGCACTTCGAGCTGTGAGAACCCTGAGGTAGCTGCAGCTGCCTCGACTGCCTAGTGCTCGCGCCAGCGGTTGGTGATGGGCTGGCGGCGGTCCCTGCCGAAGTTCCTGACGCTGATCTTCGTGCCCGGCGGGTACTGCCGGCGCTTGTACTCCGCCGTGTCCACGAGCCGGATCACCCGCTCGACCAGCGGCGGGTCGTAGCCCTCGGCGACGATCTGCGCGCGGCCCAGATCCCGTTCCACGTACGCCGTCAGGATCGCGTCCAGGGTGTCGTAGTCCGGCAGGGAGTCCGTGTCGACCTGGCCGGGGCGCAGCTCCGCGGACGGGGGCTTGGAGATGGTGTTCTCCGGGATCGGCGGCGTCTCGCCGCGCTCACGGGCGATCTCGTTGCGCCACCGGGCGAGCCGGAAGATCAGCGTCTTGTAGACGTCCTTGATCGGGCCGAACGCGCCGACCGAGTCGCCGTAGAGGGTGGAGTAGCCGACCGCCAGCTCGCTCTTGTTGCCGGGGGCGAGGACGATGTGGCCCTCCTGGTTGGAGAGGGCCATCAGCAGCGTGCCGCGCAGGCGCGACTGGAGGTTCTCCTCCGCGAGGCCGGTGAGGCCCAGCGAAGCCATGTAGGCGTCGAACATCGGCGCGATGGAGACCGTGCGGAAGTTCAGGCCCGTCCGGCGGGCCAGCTCCGCGGCGTCGTCCCGGGAGTGCTCGGAGGAGTACGCGCTCGGCATGGAGACGCCGTAGACGTTCTCGGCGCCGATCGCGTCCACGGCGATCGCGGCGACGAGCGCGGAGTCGATGCCGCCGGAGAGGCCGATCAGCACCGACTTGAAGCCGTTCTTGCGCACGTAGGCGCGGACGCCGCAGATCAGTGCGGCGTAGACCTCCTCCAGCTCGGCCAGGGGCGCGGCCTCGCCGGGCACGACCGGCGCCTCGGGAGCGGGAAGCGGCTCCTCGGACAGCACGGAGCGCCTGATCTCCAGGCCGTCGGCGACGATCCGCGTCGCGCCGTCCACCGCCGCGGTGGCGGCGGGCAGGTCGAGGTCGATCAGCAGGCACCCCTCCTCGAACTGCGGGGCGCGCGCCAGCACCGTGCCGTCGGTCTCGACGACGACGGACTGGCCGTCGAAGACGAGCTCGTCCTGGCCGCCGATCAGGTTGACGTAGGCGAGCGTGCAGCCGGCCTCGGCGGCGCGCCTGCGGACCAGGGCCAGGCGCTCCTCGCCGCGTCGCGCCTCGTAGGGGGAGGCGTTGATCACCAGCAGCAGCCCGGCGTCGGCCTGGCGCGCGGCCTGGACCCGGCCGCCGTCCTGCCAGATGTCCTCGCAGATGGCCAGCGCGACGTCGACGCCGTGCAGGCGGACGACGGGGAGGGTGTCGCCGGGGACGAAGTAGCGGAACTCGTCGAAGGTGCCGTAGTTGGGCAGGTGGTGCTTGGCCATCCGGGTGACGACCTCACCCTGGTGGAGCACGGCGGCGCAGTTCTGCGGGGAGCCGGCGGGCAGGCCGAGCCGCGGGGTGTCCTGGAGGGACTTGCCGAGATAGCCGACGACGACCGGGACCGCGCCCAGGCCCTCCGCCTTAAGCCGCGTCGCCAGGGCGACCAGCGCCGAGCGCGACGCCTCGATGAAGGACGGGCGCAGCGCCAGGTCCTCGATGGGATAGCCGTTGAGCGCGAGCTCGGGGAAAGCGACCAGATGGGCGCCTTGCTCCACGGCGTGACGGGTCCAGCTGACGATCAGCTCGGCGTTGCCGTCGATGTCGCCGACGACGCTGTCGATCTGGTTCAACGCGAGGCGCAGGCTTGGCATACCCACAGAGTAATCGTCTCTCCGACGAGATGTGCGGTGACCCGTTGGCTGATGAGATAGATGCTCTGATATGACCTGAATATAGATGTATTGACGGTATGTCCGAAATAAAGGTACTTTCGAGCTCCTGGGCGAGGGTGCGAGTACGTACGAACTCCCGAAAGAGCCCGCAAGAGGGGATGGACCTCGTGGACCAGACCGAGCGACAGGACACCGCTCCTTGGGCGGTGCGCCGACCGCCCCGCTCCGACGCGGATCTGAGGGAACGTCCGGCCCGCGCCGCGCTGCCCGGCTGGGCGGCTCTGCTCGTGGCCCTCGCCGCCGTCGTCCTCGCCCTGCTGGTGCAGGCCCGGCGTGTCGCCGGGCTGCCGCCCTGGGTCCCCGGCGGCCGGACCCTGCACGGCACCGGCCCGGTCGTCCCGGAGCACCCGGCCGTGGCGCTGCTGGCGCTCTGCGGCGCGGTCGTGGTGGTCGCCGTCTCCGGCCTGATGGCGAACCCGCTGGGCACGGCCCGGGTGCTGAGCCGGTGGGGTGGCTACCGCGGCACGGTGCGCCGCACCGGGCTGCTCTGGGTGAACCCGCTGCTGAAGCGCCGTCCGATCGACGTGCGGATCCGCCACTGGCGCAGCGAGCCGATCTTCGCGACCGACCGCGAGGGCTCCCCGATCACCGCCGAGCTGATCATCGTCTGGCAGGTCAGGGACACCGCCCGGGCCCGCTTCTCCGTCGACGACCATGGCCGTCATCTGGCCCTGAGTGCGGAGTCGGTCTTCGCCCGGACGGCCTCGACGCTGCCCTGCGACAGCTTCGCCAGCCCCGGCCCCTCCCTGCGCGACGGGCAGTGGCTGGGCGGCGAGCTGACCCGCCTGCTCGGTGCGGAGATGGCCCCGGTCGGCGTCGCCGTCTACTCCGTCCAGGCCGTCGGCCTCGGCTACCGCGCCGACTTCGCCGACAGCATGCGCCGCCGCAGGCTCGCCGAACTGGACGCGGGCACCCGCGAGGTCGTCGTCGGCGACGCCGTCGAGACCGCGACGCTGACGCTGCGCCGACTCGAGTGCTCCCAGGGGATCGCGCTCGACGACACCTTCCGCGCCGCGCTGACGCGGGACCTCGTGACGGCCTTCCTGTCCGTGCCGGTGCCGGGCCACGGGGCGGGCGCCCGGGCGGCGGAGACCGCCGGAACGGCAGGGGACGGGACCGGCAGGGTCGACGCGGGCGCCGGTTCTTCCCCGGTCTCCGATCCGGCCCGCACCCCCGCTCCCGGCTCTGCGCCCGCGCCCGCTCCCGTGGTCGCCGACCGTCCGGCCCCCGCGCCCGCTCCCGTGGTCGCCGACCGTCCGGCTCCCGGCTCCGGGCCCGCGCCCGCTCACGTGGTCGCCGACCGTCCGGCTCCCGGCTCCGCGACCGCGGTCCCGGGCGCCGGACGCGCGGACGAGGCGGGTCGGCACCCCGTCCTGCTCCGCTCGGCGACCGCCCTCTCCTCCCGTAGCCGCCTGCTGCCGGACGGCCGCTCGCGCGTCGCGGAACCGTCCCCGGCCGCGCCCGGCGGCTCCCCGGCGACGCCGTCCGCGCCTTCCGCGCCGTCCGCGCCGTCCGCGGCATCCGCGGGGTCCGCGCCCCCCGCGCCGCGTCCGGAGCCCGTCGCAGACCTTCCGTGACGCCTGCCGCCGCATCCTCCGAACCACCGCGAACCGCCGCCGAGGAACGAGAAACGGAGTCCGTGCGCCATGACCGCCTTCGCCGAGCTCGACCTGGACACAGCCGTCTGCGCCTGTGCCTACTGCGGCGACCGCCGCCGTACGACTGAGGCCGCGTCACCGGGCGGCGCCGCCCGTGAGCGGCGCGCCCCCGGCCGCCCGCTGTTCCGCGCCGCCGCGACCACCGCGATGCTCGCGGTCGGGGGAAGCGCGGCCCTGATAGCCGCGCCCGCAGCGAGCGCCGAACCGGCGCTCGCGCACGCGGGCTGGGACGGACACCGTTACTGGTTCCGCGCCGAGGGCGAGTGGCGGTGGACCACCCACTACGCCGTCTACCTGCGCCACGTCGGGAGCGGGGGCGACAGCGGCGGAGCGAGCGCGACCGGCGGCATACGCCAGGGCTGGGACGGCGAGCGGTACTGGTTCCGCAAGAACGGCGAGTGGCGCTGGACGACGCACTATGCGATCTACCTGAAGTACGCGGGCCACGGGCACCCGGTTCCGGGGCCCGGCCCGGGCGATCCGAACCCCGACCCGTCCCCGTCCCCGAACCCGAGCCCGGTGCCGACGCCGGGACCCACGCCGGGACCGGTCACGGCAGGCATCGAGGCGGCGATCGGCTTCGCCGAGGCGCAGCTCGGCAAGCCGTACGTCTGGGGCGGCGACGGCCCCTACGGCTACGACTGCTCGGGCCTGGTCCAGCAGGCCTTCTTCCGCGCCGGGATCAAGCTTCCGCGCGTCGCCGCCGACCAGTACCGGGCGACCACCCCCGTCGCGCCCGGCCGGCTGCGCCGCGGCGACCTCATCTTCTGGTCCTCCAGCAGCCGCTCCAGCGGCATCCACCACGTGGCGATCTACCTGGGCGGCGGCCGCTACATCGAGGCCCCGCACCGAGGCGCGGACGTGCGGATCTCCGTCCTTTCCAGCGGCTACTACCCGGACTTCTTCGGCCGCGTCTCCTGAGCGATTCCGCCGGGCGAGCGGCGTTCGTCAGCTGATCATCCCGGCAGGCCCACAATCTGCACTTATCTGCGATGATGCGAACAGTGGGCCTGGCGGGCGACGCGTGCGCTTCGGGCTTCCGCGCTTAACGCATCCGTAAACCGCAGAGGTGAGACTGTAGCCATGGGCAAGCAGCAGGAGTTCGTGCTCCGCACTCTCGAAGAGCGAGACATCCGTTTCGTCCGGCTCTGGTTCACCGACGTCCTCGGATTCCTCAAGTCCGTCGCGGTTGCACCGGCCGAGCTCGACCAGGCCTTCGAGGAGGGCATCGGGTTCGACGGCTCCGCGATCGAGGGCTTCGCCCGCGTCTACGAGTCCGACATGCTGGCCAAGCCGGACCCGGGCACGTTCCAGATACTGCCGTGGCGCTCGGAGGCCCCGGGCACGGCCCGCATGTTCTGCGACATCCTCATGCCGGACGGCTCCCCGTCCTTCGCCGACCCGCGCTACGTGCTCAAGCGCACCCTGGAGAAGGCCTCCAGCCTCGGGTTCACCTTCTACACCCACCCCGAGATCGAGTTCTTCCTTCTCAACAATCTCCCGGGCGACGGCACCCCGCCGCTGCCGGCGGACCAGTCGGGCTACTTCGACCACACCCCGCGCGGCGTCGGTCACGACTTCCGCCGCCAGGCCATCACCATGCTGGAGTCCATGGGCATCTCGGTGGAGTTCAGCCACCACGAGGGCGCCCCGGGCCAGCAGGAGATCGACCTGCGCTACGCCGACGCGCTCTCCACGGCCGACAACATCATGACCTTCCGCCTGGTCATGAAGGAGGTCGCGCTCGAGCAGGGCGTCCACGCGACGTTCATGCCGAAGCCCTTCTCCCAGCACCCGGGCTCGGGCATGCACACCCACCTGTCCCTCTTCGAGGGCGACCGCAACGTCTTCCACGAGGCGGGCGCGGAGTACCAGCTCTCCAAGATCGGCCGCTCCTTCATCGCCGGCATCCTCCGCCACGCGGCGGAGACCTCCGCGATCACCAACCAGTGGGTCAACTCCTACAAGCGCATCTGGGGCGGCAGCCAGCGCGCCGCGGGCGCGGGCGGCGAGGCCCCCTCCTACATCTGCTGGGGCCACAACAACCGCTCGGCCCTCATCCGGGTCCCCATGTACAAGCCGGGCAAGCAGGGCTCCACCCGCGTGGAGGTCCGCAGCCTCGACACCGGCTGCAACCCCTACCTGGCCTACTCCGTCATCCTCGCCGCAGGCCTCAAGGGCATCGCCGAGGGCTACGAACTCCCTCCGGGCGCGGACGACGACGTCTGGGCCCTCACCTCCCTGGAGCGCCGCGCCCTCGGCATCGAGCCCCTCCCGCAGAACCTCGGCGAGGCCATCGACCTGATGGAACGCAGCGAACTCGTCCGCGAGACCCTGGGCGAGCACGTCTTCGACTTCTTCCTGCGCAACAAGCGCCAGGAGTGGGAGGAGTACCGCTCCGAGGTCACCCCGTTCGAACTGCGGCGCGGCCTCCCGGTGCTGTAACGGCACGTCAAGAACCTCGAACGACCGTACAACGGGCGGGTGCCCGGCGGATGTTGTCCGCCGGGCACCCGCCCGTTTCGGCCTGCACGCGACCTCCGGGCCGTCCGCGGGCCGTGAACCCGGAACTCAGATGAACGGCCCGGCCAGCAGCGACACCAGGTCGGGAGCGGCGCAGAGTTCGAGGCCGCGGAGGGACGGGGCGAGGACGCAGCAGCCCGCTGTACCCGGCGTAGACGAGGGTGACCTCGCGCGCGGGAGGCGATGGCGAGGTCGGCGCCGCTGCGGTCGAGGGCGTGGGGAGCAGGAACGTGATGCCGTCGCGGAGGGCAGGGAACGGCGCGAGTGCGGACGCGACGTCAGCCGCCGGGCGGTCGAAGAACTGGTGCTCGGGCCGCTGGCGACGCTCCTCGTAGTCCTGCGGCCACGACGGGAGACGCCCGCGGTGCAGTTCACGTCCTTCTCCGGCGCGGTTCGGGTGTTCGAAGGACGTAGGGTCGGGGAGGATCGTGTGCGGGAGATCCTCGAGGGTGCGGACTGCGGCGGCGCGGAGGCGAGTGGCGTTGGAGACGGAGCGCGGCGGGTCGCGGCGGAGCAGCCCGGTCGGAAGGCTGGTGCGGCGCGGCTTCACCGACCCCGAGACCGCCGCGGCGCGGCTCGCCGAGCCGGCGCTGGCGGCGCACGCCGCCGACAGCGTGCTGCTGGACGCCCTCGCGGCCACCGCCGATCCCGACCAGGCGCTGAAGGGCCTCGCCGGGCTCGTCGAGGCCTGCGGCGACGAGGCCGAGCGGCACGCCCTGCTCGACACGCTCACCACCGCCAAGCCGCTGCGCGACCGCCTCCTCGGCGTCCTCGGCGCCAGCGCCGCGCTGGGGGAGCACCTCGCCCGGCACCCTCACGACTGGCACGAGCTGGTCACCTTCGAGCTGCACGACATCCACCCTGGGCCGGAGGAGTTCATTCGGCGGCTCTACCAGCACATCTGGGAGGAGCAGCCCGGCATCCCGCGCGCGGACGCGCTGCGCACCGGCTACCGTCGCCTGCTGCTCAGCATCGCCGCCCGGGACCTCACCGGCACCGCCGACCTCGGGCAGACCGCCGCCGAGCTGGCCGACCTCGCCGGGGCGACGCTGCAGGCGGCCCTCGACATCGCGGCCGAGGAGGACCCGGACGCCGCCCGTGCCTGCCGGCTCGCCGTGATCGCGATGGGCAAGTGCGGCGGGCGGGAGCTCAACTACGTCTCCGACGTGGACGTCGTCTTCGTCGCCGAGCCCCGCGACACCGCGGACCACGAGCCGGGCGACTCCGACGCGGCCCTGAAGGCCGCCACCCGGCTGGCCTCGCGCATGATGCGGCTCTGCTCGGACAGCACCCGGGAGGGCACGATCTGGCAGGTCGACGCGAACCTGCGCCCGGAGGGCAAGAACGGGCCGCTGGTCCGCACCCTCGCCAGCCACCTCGCCTACTACCAGCGCTGGGCCAAGACGTGGGAGTTCCAGGCCCTGCTCAAGGCCCGCCCTGTCGCGGGCGACGCCGAGCTCGGGCGGGAGTACCTCGACGCTGTCACGCCGATGGTCTGGCAGGCCTCCCAGCGTGAGAACTTCGTGCAGGACGTGCAGCAGATGCGCCGCCGCGTCGTCGAGGCGATCCCGGTCGGCGAGGTCGAGCGCGAGCTCAAGCTCGGCCCCGGCGGGCTGCGCGACGTCGAGTTCTCGGTGCAGCTGCTACAGCTCGTCCACGGACGCACCGACGGAACGCTGCGCAGCGCGACCACGCTCACCGCTCTCGCCGACCTCTCCGCCGGCGGGTACGTCGGCCGCGCCGACGCCGCCGCCCTCGACAGCGCCTACCGGTTCCTGCGCACCCTCGAACACCGCATCCAGCTGTTCCAACTGCGCCGCACCCACCTGGTGCCGACCGGCGAGCAGGACCTGCGCCGCCTCGGCCGTTCCCTCGGGCTGCGCGCCGACCCGGTCGCCGAGCTGCTCGCCGAGTGGAAGCGCCACGGGCGCGAGGTGCGGCGCCTGCACGAGAAGCTCTTCTACCGTCCGCTGTTGGACGCCGTCGCCCATCTGGACCTGGACGAGGTCGGCCTCACCTCCCGCCTGGACGGCAACGCGCTCAGCGCGGAGGCCGCGCAGGCGCGCCTGGCCGCGCTCGGCTACCGGGCGCCCGTCGACGCGTTCCGGCACCTGCAGGCGCTCGCCACCGGCGTCAGCCGCCGCGCCGCGCTGCAGCGGACGCTGCTGCCGGTGATGCTCGGCTGGTTCGCGGAGTCCGCCGACCCCGACGCGGGCCTGCTCGGCTTCCGCAAGGTCTCCGACAGCCTCGGCTCCACCCCCTGGTACCTGCGGCTGCTGCGCGACGAGGGCGCCGCGGCCGAGAACCTGGCCCGGATCCTCTCGTCCGGCCGCCTCGCCCAGGACCTGCTGCTGCGCGCGCCGGAGGCGGTCGCGCTGCTCGGCGACTCCGACGGCCTGGACCCGCGCTCCCCGCAGATGCTGGACCGCGAGGTCGCCTCCGCGGTGGGCCGCGCCGACGACGCGCCCGCCGCGGTCGCGGCGGCCCGCTCGGTACGCCGCCGGGAGCTCTTCCGCACCGCGGCGGCCGACGTGCTGGGCCGTCTGGGGGACGCCCCGGCCGAGTCCGTCGAGGCGGCCGGGCTGGCCCTGACCGGCCTCAACCGCGCCACCCTCGCGGGCGCGCTGGCGGCGTGCGTCGCCGCGGCGGAGGCGGCCGCGGGCGAGCCCCTGCCGACGCGCCTCGCCGTCATCGCCATGGGCCGCTTCGGCGGCGACGAGCTCGGCTACGGCTCGGACGCCGACGTCATGTTCGTCCACGACCCGCTGCCGGACGCCGACGAGTCGAAGGCGAGCAACGCCGCCCGTCAGGTCTTCGAGGAGCTCCGCCGGTTGCTGCAGCTGCCTTCGACGGAGCCGCCGCTGCAGATCGACGCGGATCTGCGGCCGGAGGGCCGCCAGGGGCCGCTGGTGCGCACCATCGCCTCCTATGCGGCCTACTACCGACGGTGGTCGCACACCTGGGAGAGCCAGGCCCTGCTGCGGGCCAAGCCGGTCGCCGGCGACACCGGGCTGGGACAGGAGTTCGTCGCCCTGATCGACCCGCTGCGGTACCCGGCGAAGGGGCTGGACGCCGACGAGCGGCGGGAGATCCGCAGGATCAAGGCGCGGGTGGAGGCCGAGCGGATGCCGCGCGGCGCGGATCCGACCACCCACACGAAGCTGGGGCGCGGCGGGCTCGCCGACGTGGAGTGGACGGTGCAGCTGCTGCAACTGCAGCACGGTCACACGGTCCCGGAGCTGCGTACGACGCGCACGCTGCGGGCGCTGCGCGCGGCGGTCGGGGCGGAGCTGCTGGACGCGGACGCGGCGGATGCGCTCGCCGCCGCGTGGGTGCAGGCGACGCGGGTGCGCAACGCGGTCATGCTGGTGCGGGGTCGCGCGGGCGACAGCTTCCCCGCGGAGCCGCGGGAGCTGGCGGGCGTCGCCCGCTACCTCGGCTACGCCGAGGGCCACGCGGGCGAGATGGTCGACGACTACCGCAGGACGGCCCGGCGCGCCCGCGAGGTGATGGAGCTCGTCGTCTACGGCGAGTAGCCCGTCAGGGCCGCGAGAAACTGCGTGACAAGCCACCCACCCAGGTAGAGCCCCGAACGCGCGGGGACATCCCCACGCGAGTGGTTCCTCGCGCAGTTCCTCGCGCCCCTGGACGGGTGCAATCGTGTGGGAGAGCGAATCGGACCCTGTCGCGCCCACGCGGCGGCGCCGTACATCCAGAGCCCCGCGCCCCTGGATAGTGCAACCGGGCGTGGTTGCCCAGCTCAGCGCGTCGCGCCGACCGGCTGGGGCTCGGATTCGGGTTGGGGGACGGGCGCGGGGGCGGCCTTCGGGAAGCTGTAGGGCCAGCGGCGGTAGACCAGGCGGGAGGTGCCGAGGCCGATGAACGTGCAGCACGCGCCCGCGATCGCGTCCATGAAGAAGTGGTTCGCCGTCCCCACGATGACGATCAGCGTCGTCAGCGGGTAGATGACGCCGAGCGCCCGCACCCACGTGCGCTTCGCCAGGAAGAAGATGGTGACGCCGCACCAGAGGGACCAGCCGATGTGCATGGACGGCATCGCCGCGAACTGGTTCGAGACGTGGGCCATGTCGCCGGAGGCCATCGAGCCCCAGGTGTGGTGCTTCTCGACGGTGTCGACGAATCCGCCGTCGGTCATCAGGCGGGGTGGCGCGAGCGGATAGAAGTAGTAGCCGAACAGCGCGAAGCCGGTGGTCACGAAAAGTGAGAGACGGGCGGCCGCATAGCGCCCGGAATGGGCCCGGAACAACCACACCAGAACCGCGATTGTGACGATGAAGTGGAGGGTCGCGTAGTCGTAGTCCAGGCCCGTGATCAACCATGTGACGGAGTCGAGGCCGTGGTTGATGGAACGCTCCACATCGATGTGAAGCATCTGTTCGAGTGACCAGATGTCGTGGGCATTCCGCTGCGCGCGGGCCTCCATCTCCGGGACCGCGTTGCGGACCATGGAGTAGATCCAGTAGCTCACGGCGATCAGCAGCAGCTCGATCCAGAGGCGGGGGCGGCCCGGTGAATGGAAGTGGCCGCGCACCGACCAGAGCAGGTTGCCCACGGGCCTCCTGTTGCTGGTGCGTGCTCCTGTTGCCTTCCCCATGGGTGAGTAGTCTGCCATGCGGCCTGGGGTCTCCTGATCACCCTCTGGTCGGGGATTCGTCGACCGAAATACCCCTCAGGTCTTAGTGGACCAAATACCGGGAGCCGTCGCCCCTCGGGGCGACGGCTCCCGCGCCGGTCACGTTGCGTTATTTCCAGCTGTCGTCGAGGGTGACCGCGCCGGAGGAACCGGTCGTGTAGGTCCGGTTGGCACCGGACTCCCAGGTGACGTTCCCGGCGGAGTCGATCACGATGTACTTGTACTGGAAGTTCGTGTTCGGGGAGATGCTCAGGGTCGTAGACCAAACGGGGTAATTCGCGGAGGAGAGCGGGACCGCCTTGGTCGGGTCCCAGAAGCCGAGCGCGCCGACGCTGCCGACGACATAGACGTGCTGACCCGTGACGGTCGTCCTGGTCTCGTCGAAACTCACTCCCACGGGGCTGGTCGCCGGGGTGTTCCAGGTGTCGGTGAGTGTGGCGCCGCTCGTGCCCGTGGTGGCGTTGCGGTTGCCGCTCGACTCCCACTCCACCGTTCCGTCGGGGTCCTTCTTGATGTACTTGTACTGGAACGCGGTGTCGGCCGGCAGGGAGACCGTGGCGGACCAGACCGGGTATGCGGCCGAGGAGAGCGGCACGGCGTTCGCGGTGTTCCAGTCGCCGAGGGCGGGGAGCGAGCCCACCACGTAGACGTTCTGGCCGTACCAGGTGCTCGCGTTTGCGTCGAAGGTCTCGCCGACGGCCGCGACGGAGCCGTTGTAGCTGTCCGTCAGCGCCGCGGTGGCGCCCGCGCCGGTGGTGGCGGCGTGGTTGGCGCCAGGCTCCCACGTGACGTTCCCCGAGGAGTCCCTCTCGACGTACTTGTACTGGATCGCCGTGGACTGCGGCAGGACCGCCGTGACGGTCCAGGTCGAGCCGGACTGCGTCATCGGCAGCGCCGAGGCGGGCGCCCAGCCGCCCAGGCCGGCGATGGAGCCCACCAGGTACATCGGGGCGCTGCTCGGAGCGCCGCTGACGGTGAAGGTCTCCGCGACGGTCCCGGCCGGCGCGGTGGCGGTGGCGGTGGCCGAGGGGGAGGCCGTGGGAGACGCGGACGCCGAAGCCGAGGCGGAGGCCGTCGGGGTCGGCGTGCCGGTGGACGTCGAGGACGAGATCGCGTAGAGCGCGACCGCGTCCTTGGCCGCGACCGAGACAGTCGCGTCGCCACTGGCGTCCACGGCGACGGTCGGACCGGAGCAGGCGCCCGTTGCGGCGGTGTAGTTCCCGTGGATGACGTCGCAGTAGGCGCCCGCCGGCAGGCCGGTCTGGAAGGTCCGGGTCTGCGTGGCGTTCTCGTTGTTGAGGGTGATCCACGCCTTGTCGCCGCGTGAGAAGGCGATCAGGTTGGAGCCGTCGTCGTACCAGTTGGCCACCGCGGCGCCCTGGGCCGCGTTGTGCCAGCCGACCATGTTCGCGACGCCCTGGATCCGGTCGGTGCAATACCACCCGTTCGAGCAGTCGGTGGCGGTGACGTAGCCGCTGCCGTCGGCGGGCGGCGAGTCGTCGGTGCTGTTCCAGGTGAAGCCGGAGTAGACCGAGGGCTGGACGCCGTAGCCCCAGGCGAGCATGAACTCGTTGGCCAGGGTGAAGGTGGCGCCGTTCTTGTAGCTGAGGGTACTGCCGTTGCGCTCGGTGTCGTGGTTGGCCACCATCGCGCCGTCGGCGGCGCCCGGCTCCAGGCCCCAGGACTGGCCGAAGGTCCTGAGGTTGGCGATGCTGCCGGTGAACTGGTTCTTCAGGTTGTCGGCGTAGTCGAAGCCGATGACGCTGCCGTTGCTCTCGAAGGCCGAGGGCGCGAGGTTGCCGCTGCCGCCGGGGTAGACCTCCTGGAGCACGTAGGGGCGCTGCCCCCACTGCGTGTTGTTCAGCCGCGACTCGATGTTGGCCATGTCGGACTGGTTGATGTGCTTGGCCGAGTCGACGCGGAAGCCGTCGACGCCGTAGCCGATCAGCTTGTCGAGGTAGCCCGCGATCTTCGACCGGACGTCGTCGGTCTCGGTGTGCAGGTCGGCCAGGTTCTCCAGGTCGCACTCCTGGACCTGGGTCTGGCTGTTCCAGTCCTGGATCGACAGGTCCGCGTTCGGGCAGTCGGCGGGTGAGGTGTGGAAGTCGGCCGAGGTGTACGGGACCTCGCCGTAGCTGCGGGAGGAGACGTTGAAGCTGTCGCCGCCGTAGGAGTCGGTGCTGGTCTGGTCGGTGCCGGACATGTGGTTGATCACTGCGTCCACGTAGACCTTGACTCCCGCGTTGTGGCAGGCCGTCACCATCGCCTGGAACTGCGCCTCGGTGCCCATGCGGCTGTTCAGGTCGTAGCCGACCGGCTGGTAGATCTCCCACCACGGGTGGGAGCCGGAGAGGCGGATCGAGTCCTGGGGCGGGGCCACCTGGACCGCGCCGTAGCCCTTGGGCCCGAGGACGTTCGTGCACTCCGAGGCCACCGAGGGCCAGTTCCACATGAACAGGTTGGCGATCACGTCACCGCCGTCGGGAGCGCTGGCATGAGCCGTGCCGGCGGTCAGCGTGAGGGGTACGAGGGTGCCGGCGGCGAGCAGGGCGCCGGACGCGAGCAGGGCGCGCCATCGGCCGGTTTCTCTCGGCATCTGCGTCTCCGTAAAGGAGTTGGGTGGGGTGGTGGTGCGGAGATGGTGCCGACGAGAGACTGTGCGCCTTTCAAATCCTGAGCGTCAAGGCATCTGTGGAAACATTTTCAGCATCTTGCTGAAACATCTTGCGGCAGTTTGCGGTCGCCAGTAAGTTCTGGCTCGCCTCACCGACGAGCCGCCCCCAGGAGGGACACGCGTGGCCATCAGACCCGAGCGATCACGATGGAAGAGCCTGCTCGTCACCGCCGCGTTGCTCACCCCGGCCGCCGTCGCGGCCGGTCCGGCGGCCGCGGCCGCGCCCGCGCAGGCG
>NZ_BBPO01000036.1:12538-81111 GCF_000787815.1 Streptacidiphilus neutrinimicus | reverse complement strand
GTCGTGCAGACCGCCGGCGAGGCCGTCTACAGCGCGCCGGCCCCGGTCGCCGCGCCCGCACCGGTCGCGCCCGCGGTTCCGGTGGCTCCCGCCCCGGCCGCCCCGGTTTCCGGCGAGCGTCCGCTGGCCAAGCCCCCGGTCCGGAAGCTCGCCAAGGATCTCGGCGTGGACCTGGCCGCGATCACCCCGACGGGCCCGCACGGCACGGTCACCCGCGAGGACGTGCACGCGCACGTCGCCGCGGCGACCGAGCCCGCCGCCTCGGCTCCGGCCGCTGCCGTCGCCGAGCCCGCCGTGGTCCCGGCCGCGCCGGTCGTCTCGGCGCAGGGCGACACCCGCGTCCCGATCAAGGGTGTCCGCAAGGCGACGGCGGCGGCGATGGTCACCTCCGCGTTCACCGCCCCGCACGTGACGGAGTGGGTCCAGGTGGACGTCACCCGCACGATGAAGCTGGTCGCCAAGCTGAAGGAGACCGGCGAGCTGGGTGCGGGCGTCCGCGTCAGCCCGCTGCTGCTGGTCGCCAAGGCCCTGCTGATCGCGATCCGGCGCCACCCGGAGATCAACGCGAGCTGGGACGAGGCCAACCAGGAGATCGTCTTCAAGCGCGCGATCAACCTCGGCATCGCCGCGGCCACCCCGCGCGGCCTGATCGTCCCGAACATCAAGGACGCGGGCAGCATGGCGCTCCCCGAGCTGGCCCAGGCGCTGACGGGCCTGATCGAGGTGGCCCGCGAGGGCAAGACCTCGCCGGCGGCGATGCAGGGCGGCACGGTGACGATCACCAACGTGGGCGTCTTCGGCGTCGACTCCGGCACCCCGATCCTGAACCCGGGCGAGGCCGCGATCCTGGCCTTCGGCCAGGTCCGGGAGCTGCCGTGGGTGCACAAGGGCCGGGTCGTGCCGCGCCTGGTGACGACGCTGGCCCTCTCCTTCGACCACCGCATGGTGGACGGGGAGCTGGGCTCGAAGGTCCTCGCCGACACCGCGGCGATCCTCCAGGACCCGAAGAAGCTGATCAGCTGGCAGTAGCCGGCCCCGACGCGGGGAACGGCACCATGCCGTTCCCCGCGTTGTGCTTGTCCGGGACCTTGTCCGGGCCGCCCGTTGTTCCGAATTGCCCGAATGGTGCAACAACGGTCGCGCTGCGCCTTCGTTCTGCATTGAGTGAAGCTCTCTGCCACTCTCCTGCTGCTGTTCACGGTGCTGTTCGGCGTCGCCCCTGTCCCGGCCTCCGCGTGCGCGGCGCACGTCGCGGACTTTGTCGACCTCGTCGACAACGGCCCGGCCGGCAACCGGATCACCATCGTGCTGATCGGGGACGGCTACACCGCCGCGGAGCTGCCCCGCTTCCGCGCGCAGGCGCAGGCCACCTGGCGGGCCATCAGTTCCGTGGAGCCGTTCCGCAGTTACGCGCGGTTCTTCGACGTCAGGCGGGTGGATCTGGTCTCGCCGCACTCCGGCATCGGCGTCGGCTCGCCGCTCGGCATGCACTTCGGCTGCGGCGGGACGCCGCGCCTGCTCTGCGCCGACGACGACGCCGTGGACCACTGGGCCGGACCGGCCACCGGGCCCCGGTACGTGATCGCCCTGGCCGACTCCACGGACTACGGCGGCGCGGGCGGCAGGGGCGTGACCACGCTGTCCGGCGGGGCGGCGGACGCGACCCGCATCATCGAGCACGAGATGGGGCACACCGTCGGCGGCCTCGGGGACGAGTACGACGCCGCGCCGGGCGGGGACGCCGCCTACCCCAACCTGTCCGACCAGGGCGCCGACGCGATGGCGGCAGCGCACGCGAAGTGGTGGCGCTGGCTCGGCGCGGCCGACCCCTCGGGCGGGGTGGTGGGGGCGTACCGCGGCGCCAACGGGCTGTACCGGCCCACCCAGGACTCGATCATGCGGACCCTCGGCGGCGTCTACAACCTGCCCTGCCGTGAGGCGATCATCGAGTCCCTCTACCGGCAGCTGCGCCCGCTCGACGCCCTCGCTCCCACGCCGCAGGCCGGGCCGGTGCGGGCGGGCCGGATCCTGCGGGTCCGACCGCTGCTGCTGCCGGGCTACGGCCGCCGGCTGACCGTCAGCTGGACGGTGGACGGCCGTCCGGCGCCGTCGCGCGCGGTGCGCGAGGGCGGCCTGGCGTTGGACACCGGCGCGCTCGGGCTGCGCCCCCGTGCGGGGGTCGTCGTCCGGGCCGTCGTCACCGACGAGACGTCATGGGTGCGCGACGAGGCGTTCCGACGGGCGCGGATGCAGGGCCGGGCGGCCTGGCCGGTCGGCCGGTCCTGACGTCGCCTCTCATCACCCGCAGAGGAAACGCACAGGTCACGTCCTGCTAACGGCAGGCGGTGACGTGATCAGCGGACGAGCAGTCATATGAGAGTGTGTAAAGACGAAAATCAGAGGGTGGGGAGTTCCACGTGGGTGAGCGCAGACGGCGCCGCTTCGGAGGGGTCAGGACCGGCGTCGCGGCGCTGGTGACGGTGGGCGTGCTGGGTGCCGTGTTCGCACCCTCCGCACTGGCCGAGATCAGCGGGAGCGGCGCAACCGCCGCAGCCTCGGCCCAGTCGTCCGCGTCCGCGGCGCCGGGAGCACCCGGGACCGGATCCATGGCGGTGTCCCCGCGGGTCGCGGTCACCTCCGCCGGCAGTTGGAACGCCGCGGCTGCCGCCAGCTTCTGGACCACGGCGCGGCTGGACGCGGCGACCCCGGGCGACGCGCCGCGGACAGCCGCCACGACCGGCTACCGCGCGGCGACGAGCGCCTCGATCGCCCGCTCGTCCCACTTCGCGGGCGCGTCGAGCACGGGCATCATCTTCTACGCCTCCAAGGACATGACCACGCACTACTGCACCGCCAGCGTCGTGGACAGCACCCACGGCAACCTGATCATCATGGCGGCGCACTGCAACCCCGGCAGCTGGATGGCGTACGTGCCGAAGTACCAGCACGGGGCGGCCCAGCAGCCCTACGGGATCTGGGCGGTCACCAAGGTCTTCAAGGACTCGCACTACACCGGGACCGCCGCGACCAGCGACTACGACTACGCCTTCGCGCAGGTGGCCCCCAACGGCGAGGGCCAGGAGATCCAGAAGGTCACCGGCGGCAACTGGCTCAGCCATCCGACGACCTACAGCATGAACGTGACCGCTCTCGGCTACCCGAAGATCACCGCCGACTCCGCGGACCAGGCGATCCGCTGCCACCCGAACTACCCGACCAGCCGGCTCTCGGGCTACCGCCAGCTGGTGCTGTTGTGCACCGGCTTCTTCGGCGGCACCTCCGGCGGCCCGTGGCTGCTCGGCTTCAACGGGAACACCGGCTACCTGGTCGGCATCACGGGCGGGTACGAGGAGGGCGGACCCAACAGCTGGACCAGCTACAGCCCGTTCTTCGACAGTCGGATCTTCACGCTGTTCAACTGGGCCGAGTCTCACTAGTTGGTGCCTGCAAGTTTCACACGGTGGACACCGGCCGGGATGATTCGTCCTACCAATTAGGATGCGGCCACGATGACAGCCGACCCCGCCACCAGCGCACCCGACACCTCCACACCCCCCGCCCCGGTGCGGCGCGAGCCGCCGGGCGGCCGGGGCGCCTGGCTGGCCTGGGGCATCGGCGTCACGGTCTACGTCCTCGCGGTGATCCATCGCACCAGCCTCGGCGTGGCCGGGGTGGACGCGGCGGCGCGGTTCGGGATCAACGCCTCGGCGCTGTCCACCTTCTCCATCCTGCAGGTCCTGGTCTACGCCGGGATGCAGATACCCGTCGGCCTCCTGGTCGACCGCCACGGCCCGCGCCGGATCCTCAGCGCGGGCCTCGTGCTGCTCACCGCCGGGCAGCTCGGCTTCGCGCTGGCGACCTCCTTCACCCCCGCGCTGCTGGCGCGCGGCGTGCTGGGCTGCGGCGACGCGATGACCTTCGTCAGCGTGCTGCGGATCGGCTCGCGCTGGTTCCCGATCTTCCGCAACCCCTTCATCGCCCAGCTGACCGGCCTGGTCGGCACGGTCGGCAACCTGGTCTCGACGCTGGTGCTCTCCCAGGTCCTGCACAGCGCCGGCTGGACGGCGACGTTCGGCACGACCGCGCTGCTGGGCTTCGGCGTGCTGGCCCTGGTGGTGCTGGTCCTGCGCGAGACGCCGGACAGCGCGCCGCGCGAGCCGCTGCTCGTGCGCCGGAGCGCACGCGTCCCCGACTCGCCCCCGCCCGCACCGGGCTTCTCGCTGCGCGACCAGATCCACGCGTCCTGGCGTGAGCCCGGCACCCGGCTCGGCATGTGGGTCCACTTCACCACGGCGTTCCCGGCGTCCAGCTTCCTGCTGCTGTGGGGCATGCCCTTCCTCATGTCCGGCCAGCACCTCTCGCGCGCGCTCTCCGGCGCGCTGCTCAGCCTGGTGATCGTCGCGGGCATGGGCTTCGCGGTCCTCTTCGGCCAGCTGATGTCCCGCCGACCGGGCTGGCGGACGCCGACGGTCTTCGCGGTCGTGCTCACCACGGGCGCGGCCTGGGCCGCGGTCCTGACCTGGCCGCAGGCCGGCCACGTCCCGATGTGGCTGCTGGTCGTCCTGGCGGTCGTGATGGGCAGCAACGGCCCCGCGTCCCTCATCGGCCTCGACTACGCCCGCCCGGTGAACCCTCCGGAGCGGGTCGGCACGGCCTCCGGCATCGTCAACATGGGCGGCTTCGTCGCCGCGGTCCTGGCCCTCTTCCTGATCGGCCTCGTCCTGGACCTCAACACCCCGGGCGGCGGCACGCACTACACCGCGAACGGCTTCCGCGCGGCGTTCGCGATGCTGTACCTGCCGATGGCGCTGGGCATCCTCCAGATCCTCCGCCTCCGCAAGCGCGCGCTCGCGCGCGAACGCGAACTCATCGCCACCGCCGTCCCCGTCGCCCGCGCCGCGGCCTAGGGCCCGAGCGCCCAGCGGCGCAGTTCGCTCCCGCAGGTCGCTGCACTGCCCGGGGGTGCGAGGAACCGCGCGAGCGACCACCGGCGTGCGGATGGCCCTGCTCGATGAGGACCACCCGCTCGTCAGTGGCTTCTCGTGCAGTTCCTCGCGCCCCGGGGTGTCCCGCCGGAGCGAAGCCTGCTCAGGGTGTGACGGCGAAGTTGTCCAGGATCAGGCGGGCGAGGTCCTCGTCGCCCTCCACCTTGACGTCGGCCGCGTGGGCCGTGACGCGGCCGCAGGCGAGGCGGGAGAAGGTCTCCCAGTCCATGCTGAGGGCCACCGCGGGGGCGAGGAGGACCTCGCCGTCGACGCGGCCGCGGCCGTCCGCGTCGACGTGGACGGTGCGCATGAACTCCTGCTCGCCGTGAACGTCGAAGACGGCCGTCGTGCCGGCGGGGGCGCCCGCCAGCTTGGCGACGGCGCGGGGGAGCATCTCGATCAGGTAGTCGCGGGTGATGGCGGCCGCCGCGGAGTCGAGATCGCCCGCCCGGCCGAGGGCCCTGCGGATGTCCTGCTCGTGGGTCCACACGTCGAAGACGCGGGTGCGCAGCAGCTGGTGGAAGGGGACGTCCCGGCTGTAGGGGCCCATCGGCCAGCGGACCTCGTCCGTCGGCGTGTAGCGGTCGCTCCGCAGCGCACGCGAGCGGCGGATGATGGTGTACTCCAGCTCGGAGGCCATCTCCACCGCGGTGTGGCACCGGCGCTTGTCCACCGGCACCTCGCAGTGGCGGCTGAACTCGTCCACGACGTGCCGCAGATCGCGTGGCAGCGTGTGGATCGGGCGTGGGTCGCCCAGCAGCTCGGACTCCATGGCGATGATGTGCGAGACGACGTCCCGCACGGACCACCCCGGGCATTCGGTCGGCCGGTTCCACGCTCCCTCCGGGAGCGGGGCGACCAGCTCGGATATGGCCTCGATGGACTGGGTCCAGGCATCGGCGTACGCCTGGACGGTCTGCTTGTCGGTCACGTTCACGACCCCTCAGGCGGAGCAGCCAACTTCGCTATCGGCACGTTACGCTGCCTGGTGTCCCCAGGCAGCGCTTTCCGGTGTTGATCGTAGGGCTCTTGACGAAACGGGTGGTACCGTGCGCGCTTCTCTTGTCCAGATCGATGTGAACGAGCGCGAGTCCGCCGACGAACGCCGGGCCCGGATCGCCGATCTGGTCCGCGCACAGCGGGGCGTCGCCGACCTCGTGGTGCTGCCCGAGCTGTGGCCCCTCGGCGGCTTCGCCTACGAGGCGTGGGCCACCGGTGCGGAGACGCTCGAGGGCCCGACCGCCGAGGCGATGTCCGCCGCCGCCCGCGACGCGGGCGTCTGGCTGCACGCCGGGTCGATCGTGGAACGGGACCCGGAGGGTCCGCTCTGCAACACCTCGCTGCTCTTCGCGCCGGACGGCGAACTGCACGCCTGGTACCGGAAGATCCACCGCTTCGGCTTCGACAGCGGTGAGGCCGCGCTGATGGCGGCCGGGCAGGAGCTGTGCGTGGTGGACACGCCGTTCGGGCGGATGGGTCTGGCGACCTGTTACGACCTGCGCTTCCCCGAGCTGTTCCGGGCGATGATCGACCAGGGCGCGGAGCTGTTCGTCGTCCCGGCGGCGTGGCCGGCCCGCCGCGCCGCGCACTGGTCGCTGCTGGCGCGGGCGCGTGCGGTGGAGGAGCAGGCGCTGGTCTTCGCGTGCAACAACGCGGGCACGCACACAGGCGTGCCGCAGGCGGGCCTCAGCGTCGTGGTCGACCCGTGGGGGACGGTGCTGGGCGAGGCGAACGGCGGCGAGTCCGGCAGCGCGGAGGAGGTGCTGACGGTGGAGTTCGACCCGGCCGTGGTCGAGCGCACCCGCGCGGAGTTCCCGGTGCTGCGGGACCGTCAGAAGTGGTGACCGCGACGCTCGGTGCGGTGTCGGCGCGGTGACCGGAACCGGAAATCCGGCGGTGGCAGGAAGCTGTCACCGACGCTCGTGGTGGCAGATGTGGTGAGGGTTCCGTAAAGCAGACATGGTGATCAGCGCTCACACCGCATTCTGGTTGGCCTGTGGGGCACTATGCGGTAAATGTGATGAGTGCCTGACAAAACTGCGTCCACCGCGACGCCTCTCCCCTCACAGGCGCGTACATCGCTGTGGCGCGACAGGGACTTCCTGCTGCTCTGGGGCGGCGGCGCGACCAGCGACCTCGGCTCGGCCGTCTCCACGCTGCTGATCCCGCTGATGGCCGTTCAGGACGTGGGTGCGACCACCTTCCAGATCGCCATGCTGAGCCTCGCCCGCCGCCTTCCCGCGGCGGTCCTCTCGCTGCCCGCCGGCGTCGCCGTCGACCGCCTGCGCAAGCGTCGGCTGATGATCTGGTGTCAGGTCCTGTGCGCGGTGGCCATGGGGTCGGTCCCGGCGGTCGCCTTCTTCGGGCACGTGCACCTCTGGCAGCTGTACGTCGTGACCGCCGCGGTGGGCAGCGTCGGCGTCTTCTTCGGCATCGCCGACCTCAGCTACCTGCCCAACGTGCTGACGCGCGACCAACTCGTCGACGGCAATGCGAAGCTGAACGCCACCGAGACCGCCTCCGACGCCGCGGGCCCGGCCCTCGGCGCACTGCTGGCCGGTGTGGTGACGGCCGCGCGGGCCGTCGCGGTCGACGGCGTCTCCTACGTGATCGCGGCGGCCACGCTGGTCCTGATGCGCTCGCCGGACCCGGCGCGCGAGCCGGACCGGAGCCGGACCACGCCCGTCAGCTTCCGCGTCGCGATGACGGTGGGTCTGCGCTACGCCTGGCGCAACCCGGTGCTGCGGGCGATCGCCTGCTGCACCGCGACGGCCAACCTCGGCATCGTCGCGGTGGGCAGCCTCGAGGTCGTCTACCTCGTGCGCAGCCTGCACGCCCCGGCCCCGGTGGTCGGCGTCGTGCTCGGCGCGGGCGTGCTGGGCGGCTTCGTCGGCAGCCTGGTGGCCAGGCCGCTGACGGCCCGGGTGGGCAACGCCAGGGTGATGTGGCTGTCGCTGATCGTCTGCGCGCCGTTCGCGATGATGATGCCGCTGGCCTCGCCCGGCTACGGCCTGATCCTCTACTCGTTTGGCTGGGCCGTCTTCAACGCGGGCGGCGCGGTCTACCAGACCGCGCAGATGGCCTACCGGCAGTCGACCATCCCCAAGGAACTGCTCGGCCGCGTCAACGCGGGCATCCGCTGGATGGTCTGGAGCACGATGCCGCTGGGCGCGCTGCTCGGCGGCATCGTCGGCACCTGGCTGGGTCTGCACACGGCCCTCTGGGTCGCCACCGCCTTCCTTGCCGCCACCGGCTTCTGGCTCCTCGCCTCCCCGCTGCGCGGCTGGCGCGACATCCCCGAGGCCTGACGCCTCAGGGCGGGCCCTGTCGGCTTGCGCGGCGCCCCACCCTGCGCCCCCCGCGGTCCCGAGCGTCCCCGGGCGGGGCTCAGCCGCGCTGGTCCGGTCTCGGAGCGCGCTGGGCGCGGATCAGCGAAAGCAGTTCGCGGGCCGGGCCCTTGGGCTTGGCGCCCTTGGGCCACACCGCGCGCAGCGGTCGTTCCAGGTCGAGGCCGGTGACCGGAACGGCCACCAGACGACCGGAGGCGAGGTCGTCGGCCGCGGCCAGCTCGCTCAGCACCGCGGGCCCCGCGCCGGTGGTCGCCGCCGACTTGAGGGCGGTGGTCGACGCGAGGGTGAGCAGCGGTTCGGCGAGGCCGCCCGAGGGGGCGAGCGCCGCGTCCAGCACCTCCCGGGTGCCGCTGCCCTGCTCCCGCAGGATCAGCGGCGTCGCGGCGACCTCGGCGGGCGAGAGCGGGGTGCGCCGTCGGGCCCAGCGGTGCGCCGGAGCGACCAGCAGCAGCAGCCGGTCGCGCGCCACGACCACGCCGTCCAGGCCCGCCGGGATCCGCACGCCCTCGACGAAGCCGAGGTCCGCCTCCCCGTCGAGCACGTGCGCGGCCACCTCGGTGGAGTTCGCCGCGCGCAGCGTCACCGCGGTGTCGGGCAGCGCCGCGTGCAGGGCAAGCAGCCAGCCCGGCATCAGGTACTCGGCGACGGTCAGGCTCGCGGAGACCCGCAGCCGCGCGTCCCGGCGCTCCCGCAGCGCGGCGACCCCGGCGTCCAGCGCCCGCGCGGCGCCGACCACCTGGGCCGCCCACTCGGCGACCAGGGCGCCCGCCTCGGTCGGCCGGGAGCCGCGCGGCGAGCGCTCCAGCAGCGTGACGCCGATCTGCCGCTCCATGGCGGCGATCCGCGCCGAGGCGGCGGGCTGGGTGACGCCCAGTTCCGCCGCCGCCCGGCCGAGGCTGCCCAGCCGGACCACGGCGAGCAGCAGTTCCAGCGCGCCGAGCTCGGGCACGCGCGGCGAGAGAGGGGTGGTGACCGGGCCGCCTGGGGTCGAGCTCATAGATCCAGCTTATGTCCCCATCGAAGATCGGTCCCTACTGGCGGGCGCGGGCCGGAACGAGCATGGAGGCATGGCTACCAGCACCCTCAGCATGCCGCTCACCAGGCGGTTCACCGGCCTCACCGGTCGCTTCACCGACCGTTTCGCCGACAGTCCCGCCGTCGGGGCCGCCGGTCGCTTCGGCCCGAACTGGTACGCGGCGGTCATGGGCACCGCGATCGTCGCCAACGGGGCGCACGTCCTGCCGGGCGGGCTGCCGACGGTGTGGGCGGAGCTGTTCTGGGTGCTGGGCCTCGCGGGGCTGCTCGCGCTCGTCGCGGTCCGCCTGGTCGGCCGCCTGGACCGCGCCCGGGTCCGGCCGCTGGAGGAGCCCTCGGTCGCCGTCTTCCTCGGCTGCCCGCCGATGGCGCTGACGGCCGTCGGCTTCGGCGCGCTGGGCGCGGGCGAGCCGCTGCTGGGACCGGGCCCGGGCCTGGCCGTGGACGCCGTGCTGTGGACCCTGGGGACGCTCTACGGGCTCTGGGCCGCCGGCACGGTGATGTTCAGGCTGGTGACCCGCTACGACGTCGCCCGCGCGGACGCCGTGCCCACCTGGCTGCTGCCGGTCGTCGCGCCGATGGTGTCCGCCGCGCTGGGCCCGGCGCTGATCCCCCATCTGCCGGCAGGGCAGGCGCAGCAGACCATGCTGTTCGCGTGTGTCGCGATGTTCGGCATGAGCCTGATCGCCGTGCTGACGCTGCTGCCGAGCATCTTCGCGCGGCTGGCCCACGAGGGCCCGCTGCCGCCGGTGCTGATCCCCACGCTCTTCCTGGTGCTGGGTCCGCTGGGGCAGTCGGTCACCGCGGTGAGCCAGTTCGCCGCGCACGGTCCCGCGGTCTTCGGCGGCTTCGCGCTGCTGTACGGAGTGCCGGTGTTCGGCTTCGCCCTGCTGTGGCTGGCGGTGGCGGGCGCGGCGACGGTGCGCGGGCTGCGGCAGGGCATGCCCTTCGCGATGACCTGGTGGGCGTACACCTTCCCGGTCGGCACCTGCGTCACCGGTGCGGCCGGCCTCTACGCCCGCACCGGATCGGATGCCTTCGCCGTGGTGTCGGCAGCGCTCTACGCGCTGCTGGTCGCGGCCTGGGCCGTGGCGGCGGTGCGCACGGCCCGGTCGCTACCGCCGTTCGTCAGGACGCCTCGGGGTAGGTGAGGGACGTGTCCGCCCAGTCGAGCGCGGTGATGATCGTGTGCCGGAGCTGCTGGTCGGTCCAGGTGGTGTCGAACTCCAGCGGCAGCACCGGCGAGACCTCCTCCAGCGTGGAGATCATCGGGCTGTGGGCGACGGCCTTGTCGACCAGCAGCACGACGGGCTTGCGCAGCGCGGTGGCCCAGCCCAGCTCCATGCCGACCCCGGCGGAGAGCGGCGAACCGACATAGGCGATGGCCAGGTCGGCGGACTGCATGGCGCGGAACGCGGACGGGACGCGCAGCCCGACACCGACGCCGCGGGTGGTCCACACGTCGTCGTGGTGCGTGCTGAAGACGCTCACGCCGGCGTCGAGCAGGGCCTCGCGCAGGGAGGAGATCTTGCCGCGCAGAGCCAGGCTGAAGACGCCGTCGGCAGGACCGGTGAGGCGCAGCGACGGGGCGGCGAGGAAGACGCGCATGGTGCGGCGTGCGTCAGCCGCGAGCTCCGCGTCGGACAGCTCGGTCATCACGATCGGCTCCATCGACATGGTTGACCGCGCAACGACAACTCCCGTACGTTGCGGGATGAGTGTTGCTCGGTCAGACGGGGGAATCAGGTGCCGGCGCCGGCAACCCTTGGGGGGATGCTTCGATGGTGCTGGGGAGAACACGTGAGCGTCCAGATTCCGCCTGTGACATCAAACTGCCGGGTAGTGGCATGAGATGCACGGTCACTCGAGCTCTGAGCTTGTGAGCAGCCCCAACTGTGCCGCTTTGACCCCCGCCTCGAACCGGCTCTCCGCGCCGAGCTCCTGCATGATGGAGGCGATGTGACGGCGGCAGGTGCGCACGGACATGCCGAGCCGCTTGGCCACCACCTCGTCCTTGAGGCCCTGCGCCAGCAGGCCGAGCAGGGCGACCCGGAGCTCGCTGGAGACGTTCTGGTAGCCGGGGCCGTCGGTGATGAAGGGCATGGCGTTCGCCCAGAACTGGTCGAAGAGGGTGCACAGGAAAGAGATGAGCACCGGCTCGCGGACCACGACGGCGCCCGGCGGCTGACCGGGCTGGCTGCGTCGCGGGATGAACGCGAGCTCGCGGTCGAATATGAACATGCGCTCGGCGAGCTGGTCGGCGGTGCGTATCTGGGCGCCGGCCTCGGCCATCGCGGAGACGTAGGAGCGGATGCTGAGCTGGGTGCGGGTGGTGTGCTGGTAGAGCGAGCGCACCCGGACCCCGCGGTGCACGGCCTCCAGGTCGCGCGGGAGGGCCTGCTGCAGCGCTATCGGGTCCCGGGCGCCCCCGGGCTGAACGGAGAGCCACTCCTTGCTGCAGGTGTCGACGGCGTGGTTGACCAGGAGCTGGACCTCGGCCGCCTCGGTGATGATCTCCAGGCCGCCGGAGGCGGAGCCGGACGCGGTCCGTCCGAGGTAGGCGGGCATGAGCAGCAGGAGCCGTTCCCGGGTGCTCTCCATGGCCTGGCGGTAGGAGCGGATCGTGCTCTCGATAGGCTCCGCCAATCGTGCTATGGCGAGCTCGGGATTGACGGGCACCAAGGTCCCGGGGCTCTCGGAGGACGGCTGGAGCAGCTGGCTGGCCACGAGGGCGTCCCGGCACTCGGCGACCTGGTCACGGGGCAGACCGGACACCGCCACGGCGTCCTCGAAGCGGAACTCTCCCTCCTCGAGGGCCCGCCGGTAGACGTTCACCGCGGCCGGACTGAGCTCCGGGGGAAGCAGTTCACTGGGCGACCTTGATTCGTCCACTTTGATCCCGGAATCTCCTCTGGCCATTTCAAGACCTGCCACTTGTTGCCACTGACCCGCAGCCCGTCCTGTCACGTTCGTGCCCCATTGTGATGGATGACGGTCTCGGGGGAGCAGCTTTGGTCAAGCATCGTAAGATCCGGTGACCTGCGCTCGGAAGGAAGTTGTGTCATGCGTTCCACGCGTCGCGGTTTGAGATTTGCTGTTGTGGCGTTGTCCCTCAGTGCTGCGGTGTTGTTCGGCGGCGTCGCCACGGCCTCTGCGGACAGCGTGTGGGACGGCGGCCACATGACCGCCACCGCATCTCGCTAGAACCTTAAAGTCTCCCCGGTCGATCCTCCTCGACGACCGGGGTCTGCAAAGACCGAGGGACCGTGCCTCCCCGGACACGGTCCCTCGGTTCTGCATGCCTGTCGCCTGCATGTCTAGCGTGCGCCGCCGTCCGGGCGCGGCTTGGGCCGCCAGACGACCAGAGCGGAGCTCTGCTGGTACGGCACCAGGTCACGACGGTACGAGGCGTGCACCGCGGCGGCCGCGGCCTCCGCCGCGCCCTGCAGCTCAGCCACCCGCGCCTGGAGCGCGGCGACCTGGTTCTCCAGCTCGATGATGCGCTTGATGCCCGCGAGGTTGATGCCCTCTTCCTGAGAGAGACGCTGAACCTCGCGCAGCTGCTCGATGTCCCGGGCCGAGTAGCGCCGCCCGCGACCGGCCGTGCGGTCGGGGGAGACGAGGCCGAGCCGGTCGTACTGCCGCAGGGTCTGCGGGTGCAGACCGCTCAGCTCCGCAGCCACGGAGATGACGTACACCGGGGTGTACTCCGTCAGCTGGTACGCCGCCCTCCGGCCGCCGCCGGGCCCGTCCGTCATGCCTGGCATCTCACGCCTCCTCCGCCGCCTTGAACAACGCCGCCCGCGGGTCCTCCGCGGAGGTCGCGTCGCGGTACTTCTCCAGGGCCTCCTTGGCCTCGCCCTCCGTCTTCGGGGGGACGGCCACCTCGACCGTCACCAGCAGATCGCCACGCGTGCCGTCCTTGCGCACGGCGCCCTTGCCGCGGGCCCGCATGGTGAGGCCGTTGGACGTGCCGGAGGGGAGCTTCATGGTCACCGGCGGGCCGCCGAGCGTCGGTACCCGGATCGTGCCGCCGAGCGCCGCCTCCGGGAAGGAGACCGGCACGGTCACCGTGAGGTTGTCCCCACGGCGCCCGAAGACCGGGTGCGCGGTGACGTGGACCGTGACGTACAGGTCGCCCGCGGGGCCGCCGCGCTCGCCCTGGGCGCCCTTGCCCTTGAGCCGGATCCGCTGGTCGTCCCCGACACCGGCCGGGATGCGCACCTGCATGGTGCGCGCCGAGGTGGCCCGCCCGCTGCCGTGGCAGACCTCGCACGGGTCATCGACCAGCAGCCCGCGGCCCTTGCAGTCCCGGCAGGGCTCGCTGAGCGCGAAGTTGCCCTGGCCGCGGCTGACGTAGCCGGTGCCGACGCAGGTCGGACAGACGCGCGGGGTGGTGCCCGCCTTCGCGCCGGTGCCCGAGCAGACCTTGCAAGCCGCCTGACTGGTCATCCGGATCGGGACGGTGGCGCCCTCGACCGCCTCGACGAAGCTGAGCGTCACCTCGGACTCCACGTCCGCGCCGCGTCGCGGCTGCGTCGTGGTGCCGCGCCCGCGGCCGCCGAAGAGGCCGCCGAACAGGTCCCCCACGCCGCCGCCGAAACCCCCGCCGCTCTGGGTCGTGGTCTGGCCGGTGCCGCCGAAGAGGTCGCCGAGGTCGAAGTTGAAGCCGCCGCCGGCGCCGCCGGGACGGAAGCCGCCGTTGGCGAAGAGGGCGCGCGCCTCGTCGTAGTCCTTGCGGCGCTTGGGGTCGGACAGGACGTCGTTGGCCTCGGAGATCTCCTTGAAGCGCTCCTCGGCGGCCTTGTCGCCCTTGTTGGCGTCGGGGTGGTTCTCCCGGGCCAGCTTCCGATAGGCCTTCTTGATCTCAGCGATGGAGGCGTCCTTGGGCACGCCCAGGATCTTGTAGTAGTCCTTCTCCACGTAGTCCTTGCCGCTCAACGCGCTCCCTCCTCACCGCTGCTGATCGTGATCGTACGGTCCGGGGCCGGCCGGGACGCCCGCTCTCGCGCGCCCGCGGCCGACCCCGGTCGGCTACTTCTCTGCGTCACTCTCGTCCTTGGAGCCCTTGGCGCTCTTGGCGCCCTCGGAGTCCTTGGCTGCACCGACGGAGTTGTCGCTCTTGGCGTCCGTCTTCTCCTCCTTGGCGCCCTCCGAGACGGAGGAGCCGCCCGGCTCCGGCTCGGCCACGGCCACCCGCGCGGGGCGGATGATCCGATCGCCGATCTTGTACCCGGGCTGGAGGATCTGCACGCACGTCGTCTCCTCGACGTCCGGCGAGTAGCTGTGCATCAGCGCCTCGTGCAGCTGGGGGTCGAAGGCCTCCCCCTGCTTGCCGAACTGCTGCAGGCCCAGCTTGGCGACGACCGTCTCCAGCGACTCGCCGACGGACTTGAAGCCGCCCGTCAGCTCGTCGTGGTCGCGGGCGCGGCCGATGTCGTCCAGGACGGGAAGGAGGTTCTCCAGGATCGCCGCGACGGCGATCTCACGGACCGTCACCCGGTCGCGCTCGACGCGCTTGCGGTAGTTCTGGTATTCCGCCTGGAGCCGCTGCAGGTCAGCGGTGCGCTCGGTCAGCTGCTTGCGCAGGTCGGCGACGGACTCGGTGCCCGCCTCCGTCTCCTCCGCCGCGGCCGGGGCCGCGGCGGGCTTTTCGCCCGCCGCGCCCCGACCCTTGGCGGCCTTGCCGGAAGCGGCGCCGGGCTCCTCAGCGTTGCCCCGCGTCTCTTCCGTCACTTGGCACCGCCCTCGCGCTTCTCGTCGTCGACGATCTCGGCGTCCACGACGTCGTCCTCGACGTGGGCGTCGGCGTGCGGCGCGTCCTGCGGGCCGCCGGCCGCGGCGGAAGCCTCGCCGGCCTGGGCGTAGAGCGCCTGGCCGAGCTTCTGGGAGACGGTGGACAGCTTCTCGGAGGCCTCGCGGATGGCCGCGCTGTCCTCGCCCTTCAGCTTGTCCTTCAGGTCGACGACAGCCGCGTTGACCTCGTCCTTGATGTCGCCGGGGACCTTGTCCTCGTTGTCCTTGATGAACTTCTCGGTCGTGTAGACGAGCTGCTCGGCGGTGTTGCGGGTCTCGGCGGACTCGCGGCGACGGTGGTCGTCCTCCGCGAACTGCTCGGCCTCGCGCATCATCCGCTCGATGTCCTCCTTGGGGAGGGCCGAGCCGCCGGTGACGGCCATGCGCTGCTCCTTGCCGGTACCGAGGTCCTTGGCGGAGACGTGCATGATGCCGTTGGCGTCGATGTCGAAGGTGACCTCGATCTGCGGGACACCGCGGGGCGCCGGCGGCAGACCGGTCAGCTCGAACATGCCGAGCTTCTTGTTGTACGCCGCGATCTCGCGCTCGCCCTGGTAGACCTGGATCTGCACGGACGGCTGGTTGTCCTCGGCCGTGGTGAAGATCTCGGAGCGCTTGGTCGGGATCGTGGTGTTGCGCTCGATCAGCTTGGTCATGATGCCGCCCTTGGTCTCGATACCGAGGGACAGCGGGGTGACGTCGAGCAGCAGGACGTCCTTGACCTCGCCCTTGAGGACACCGGCCTGGAGGGACGCGCCGATGGCGACGACCTCGTCCGGGTTGACGCCCTTGTTGGGCTCCTTGCCGCCGGTCAGCTCGCGAACGAGCTCGGCGACGGCCGGCATACGGGTGGAACCGCCGACCATGACCACGTGGTCGATCTCGGACAGCGCGATGCCGGCGTCCTTGATGACGTTGTGGAACGGAGTCTTGCAGCGGTCCAGCAGGTCCGAGGTCAGCTGCTGGAACTGGGAGCGGGAGAGCTTCTCGTCCAGGTGCAGCGGGCCCTCGGCGGAGGCCGTGATGTAGGGCAGGTTGATCGAGGTCTCGCTGGACGAGGAGAGCTCGATCTTGGCCTTCTCCGCCGCCTCGCGCAGACGCTGGAGCGCCATCTTGTCCTTGGACAGGTCGACGCCGTGGCCGTTCTGGAACTGCTTGACCAGGTGGTCGACGACGCGCTGGTCCCAGTCGTCACCACCGAGGTGGTTGTCACCGTTGGTGGCCTTCACCTCGACGACGCCGTCGCCGATCTCCAGCAGCGAGACGTCGAAGGTGCCACCACCGAGGTCGAAGACCAGAATGGTCTGGTCGTCCTTGTCGAGGCCGTAGGCCAGGGCGGCGGCGGTCGGCTCGTTGACGATGCGCAGGACGTTGAGGCCCGCGATCTCACCGGCCTCCTTCGTCGCCTGACGCTCGGAGTCGTTGAAGTACGCCGGCACGGTGATCACCGCGTCGGTGACCTTCTCGCCCAGGTAGGACTCGGCGTCGCGCTTCAGCTTCTGCAGCACGAAGGCCGAGATCTGCTGCGGCGTGAAGTCCTTGCCGTCGAGGTTGATCTTCCAGTCGGTGCCCATGTGGCGCTTCACCGAGCGGATGGTGCGGTCAACGTTGGTGACCGCCTGTCGCTTGGCGACCTCGCCGACGAGGACCTCGCCGTTCTTCGCGAAGGCGACGACGGACGGTGTGGTCCGGGCGCCCTCGGCGTTGGTGATGACGGTGGGCTCACCGCCTTCGAGGACGCTGACGACAGAGTTCGTCGTACCGAGGTCGATTCCGACCGCACGAGCCATCGTGGAACCCTCCAAGAGAGGAAGTTGAGCTGAACAGACTCAAGAGTGCCTGACGCCTCGCGGTTCGTCAACAGACATGAGTGGGAACGGCTCAAGTTTATGTCGCCCCTACGCCGCATGGGCGGTGGTGCGCTATGTCACCTCTGGTTCGACTGGGGATTGGGTACCTGAATCGCTACGCTCAGCTTGAACTGAGATAAGTTACTGCTGGGTAGTTGTCGCTCCGTGGTCCTTTGAGGAGCCCGCATGCAAATCGCCGCGATCATCGTGTCGCTGGTCCTGGCCGTGGTCGGCGTGGCGCTCTTCGCGCGCGCGTTCCTCCAGATCTACGGTTTCGTCCGGCTCGGACAGAACGTGCCCGCCGGCTCGCGCACCAACGACTGGAAGGACCGCACGGTCACCGTCGTACGCGAGTTCCTCGGCCACACCAGGATGAACCAGTGGGGCATCGTCGGTGTCGCCCACTGGTTCGTCGCCGTCGGCTTCTACACGCTGGTGCTGACCCTGGTGAACGCCTTCGGCCAGCTCTTCTCGGCCGACTTCACCCTCCCGGTCATCGGCAAGTGGGCGCCCTACGAGGTCTTCACCGAGCTGATCGGCGTGCTGACCACGCTCGGCATCATCGTGCTGATCGTGATCCGCCAGCTCAGCAAGGCGAACAAGCCGGGCCGCAAGTCCCGCTTCGCCGGCTCCAACGCCGGTCAGGCCTACTTCGTCGAGTCGGTCGTCCTGATCATCGGCCTCGCCATCCTGACCCTGCGCGGACTGGAGGGCGTGCTCCGCGGCGTGCACTCCTACGAGGTCAACTTCCTCTTCTCCTACCCGCTGACGGTCGCCTTCCGCGGCCTGTCCACGGGCACGGTCGAGAACCTGGTCTACCTGGTGGCGATGATCAAGATCGCCACCTCGTTCATCTGGATGATCGTCGTCTCGCTCAAGACCAACATGGGCGTCGCCTGGCACCGCTTCCTCGGCTTCCCGAACATCTGGTTCAAGCGCAACGCCAAGGGCGAGGTCGCGCTCGGCGCGCTGCTGCCGATGCACTCCGGCGGCCAGCCGATCGACTTCGAGGACCCGGCCGACGACGCCGTCTTCGGTGTCTCCCAGGTCGAGGAGTTCTCCTGGAAGGGCATCCTCGACTTCTCCACCTGCACCGAGTGCGGTCGCTGCCAGTCACAGTGCCCCGCGTGGAACACCGGCAAGCCGCTGTCGCCGAAGCTGCTGATCATGAACCTGCGCGAGCACGCCTACGCCAAGGCGCCCTACCTGCTCGCCGGTGAGGACAAGTCGAACGTCCCGGCCGCCGCCGCTGCCGAGGCCGAGCGCCCGCTGATCGGCACCGCCGAGGAGAACGGCGTCATCGACCCGGACGTGCTGTGGTCCTGCACCACCTGCGGCGCCTGCGTCGAGCAGTGCCCGGTCGACATCGAGCACATCGACCACATCGTCGACATGCGCCGCTACCAGGTGATGATCGAGAGCAACTTCCCGACCGAGGCCGGGACGATGCTCAAGAACCTGGAGAACAAGGGCAACCCCTGGGGCCTGGCCACCAAGGCGCGCCTGGACTGGGTCAAGGAGCTCAAGAAGGAGACCGGCATCGAGGTGCCGGTCATCGGCGAGGACATCGACCCGGCCGAGGTCGAGTACCTCTACTGGGTCGGCTGCGCCGGCGCCCTGGAGGACCGGGCCAAGAAGACCACCAAGGCCTTCGCCGAGCTGCTGCACACCGCGGGCGTGAAGTTCGCGATCCTCGGCAAGGAGGAGACCTGCACCGGTGACTCCCCGCGCCGTCTGGGCAACGAGTTCCTCTTCCAGATGCTCGGCGCGCAGAACGTCGAGACGCTGAACGCCGCGCCGGTCAAGCGGATCGTCGCCACCTGCCCGCACTGCTTCAACACCCTCGCCAACGAGTACCCGCAGCTGGGCGGCCACTTCGAGGTCATCCACCACACCCAGCTGCTGCAGCACCTGATCGACGAGGGCAAGCTGCTGCCGGTCAACCCGGTCGAGGGCCTGATCACCTACCACGACCCGTGCTACCTGGGCCGCCACAACAAGGTCTACACGCCGCCGCGCGAGATCATCGAGAAGGTGCCGGGGCTCCGCAACGAGGAGATGCACCGCCACAAGGAGCGCGGCTTCTGCTGTGGCGCCGGTGGCGCGCGGATGTGGATGGAGGAGCGCATCGGCAAGCGCATCAACACCGAGCGCGTGGACGAGGCGCTGTCGCTCAACCCCGACATCGTCTCCACCGCCTGCCCGTTCTGCCTGGTGATGCTCTCCGACTCGGTCAACGGCAAGAAGAACGAGGGCGCGGCCAAGGAGACCCTGCGCGTCGTCGACGTCGCCCAGCTGCTGCTGGAGTCCGTCAAGGCCGACCCGGCCGCGCCGGAGGCCGAGGCCGAGGCACCGGAGCCGGTCTCGTCCTGAGCCCGGAGCGCCCTGCTCGCACCATGGACGGCCCCCGATCGCTCGAGCGGTCGGGGGCCGTCGGTGCGTTCGTGACTGCTCATTAGGATCTTCCCCATGAGTTACGGCGGTTATCAGCCCCCTCCGTCCGTCCGGCCCCCGGAGCCGGACTGGAACGCGCTCGCGGACCGGCACGACGAGGAGCGGCGGCGCAACCGTCTGCGCCTGATCGGCGGCGTCGGCGGTGCGTTCCTGCTCGGCGCGGTGGTCGGCGGGGCGGGGATGAAGGCCGTGGACGGCAGCGGCGGCAGCACACCCGTGGCGTCGGCGTCCCAGGCCCCGGTGCGCGCGTCCGGGTCGGCCGGCGCCGCACCCAGCGCGTCGGCGAGCGCGGCTCCCGCCGCCACCGTCCTCGAGGACTCGCTCGGCGGGGTGCCGCTGACGTACGCCGCCGGCGCGCAGGTGCGTCCGGGCAACGGCAGCAAGGTGCTGTGGCTGGACGGCTCCCCGGACGCCTACGCGACCGCGCCGGGGCCCGTGGTGGACACCACCCGCAGCTTCACCGTCTCCGCGTGGGTGCTGCTGAAGCAGGCGCAGGGGGCGGCCATGGTGCTCAGCCAGGGCGCGGGCGGCTACTACACCTTCGCGCTCGGCCGCGACTACTGGCCCGGCCACCACGGCTGGGTCTTCAAGGTCCAGACGCGGGCGGGCAATTCGGACGCGTACACGCGCGCCGCCTACAGCCCCGGCGAGGCGAAGCTCGACTCCTGGGTCTTCCTGACCGGGACGTTCGACGCCGTTCACCACGCGCTCGACCTGTACGTGAACGGCAAGCTCGCCGACACGAGCCCGGCGCCGGGCGTCTGGCAGAACGACGGGGCTCTCCAGCTGGGCCGGATCCGCTACAAGAACGTGTGGGGCAACAACTGGGACGGGGCGATCGCCCACGTCCAGATCTGGGACAGGGCACTGAGTGCGAGCCAGGTGGCGGAGGCCGTGCACGACGCCTCCGGCGTGAAGCCGGTGCACTCCTGGTTGGTCAACTGAGGGCGCGGGCACACCGTCCCGCCCGTGTCACAGCTGTGTTCCGGGTGATCCCGCGATCGGTCGGCCGTCCCCCGGGCGGGTACCGTCGGATTGTGCGTCTACGAGGAATGAAGATCGGCGGGGGCGAGCGCCGGCGGCAGGCCGAGCCCGCCCCGCAGCCGGTCGCGGTCGATCCGGCCGACGAGCGCGGTCACACCCGTGCCTTCACCGTGCCCGAGATGCCGGCGGCCGGCTACGCCGGCTACGGCCCGGAGGGTTACGGGCCGGACGGGTACAGACGGGACGGTTACGGACCGGACGGCCGTGACGGGTACCGCGGCTTCGACGGTTACGGACCGGACGGCCGTGACGGGTACCGCGGCTTCGACGGTTACGCCGGTCCCGACGGACAGGGGGCCGACGAGCACGTCGCCGTCTACCAGGCGGGGCAGCCGCACCCGCAGGTCGGCTCGGAGCGGCTGCCGTGGCGGGAGCTGCTGCGCGGCATCGTGCGGCACCCCACCCGGACCTTCGCGCAGATGCGCACCCACCACGCGTGGGGCCCGGCGCTGGCGGTCTCCGCCGGCTACGGGCTGCTGGCCGGGTTCGCCTTCGGCGGCACCAGCGACGACGTGCTGCACTCGACGTTCACCGTCGCCCTGATGATCCTTTTCAGCAGCGCCGTCGGGTTCGTCCTGTGCGGGCTGATGCTCGGCTCCGTCACCCACGCCCTGGCCCGCCGCCTCGGCGGGGACGGCGCCTACGCGCCGACGGTCACCCTGGCCATGCTGATCTCCTGGCTCACGGACGTGCCGCGCCTGCTGCTCGCGCTCTTCCTGGGCACCGGCAACGGCGCGGTGCAGACGCTCGGCTGGGCGACCTGGGTGCTGTGCGCGTGGCTGCTGGCGGCCATGGTGCGCCAGTTGCACGACCTGCCCTGGGGCAAGGCGCTGACGGCGGGCTCGCTGCAGCTGATCATGCTGCTGTTGCTGATCAAGCTCCCGACCCTGGGCTGAGGCCGGAGCCGCCCGGTCGGCGCGGATTGTTGTTCAATGGTCGGCAGACCCTCGATCGTACGATCGCACGGCGGCGACCCCGCCGTGCGAGCCGCCGACCGTGCCACCCCGACCGTGCAACGGAGCCCGCTCATGACCGCGCCGTCCCTTCCCGCCGCCTCCACCCAGGTGACCTTCCCCGCCGGAGGCGTCGCGGACCGGTCCACGGTCGTGGCCTGCCTGGCGCTCCCCGACGGCCGCCACGGCGTCGTGGTCGAGCGCACGCCGTTCCACCCGCTCGACCACACCTGGCCGGACCAGCCCGCCGACACCGGCACCCTCGGCGGTCTGGCGGTGCTGGACTGCGTCACCGGCGGCGTCGGCCCCGAGGGCGAGTTCGCGGTCGGTGCGGACATCCCGGTGCGACGCGGCGACGCCGACTGGGCCTGGCTGGTCGTCCACGTGCTGGCCGAGCCGGTCGCGGTGGGCGAGGAGGTCGAGCTGCTCGTCGACGCCGACCGCAGGGCCGCGCTGAGCGCCTCCCACACCGGCTGCCACCTGCTGGCGCTGGCCCTCAACGCGGCGCTGGCGCCGCGCTGGCGCAAGGACCCGGGCCGCGCCGACTCGCACGGCAACCCGGACTTCGACTCGCTCGCCATGGACACCTCGCGGATGGACACCGCCGCAAGCTACGACGTGTACCGGATCGGCAAGTCGCTGCGGAAGAAGGGCTTCACGGCCGAGGGCCTCGCCGAGGACCTCCCGGCGATCACGGACGCCGTCAACGCCCGCCTGGCCGCCTGGGTCGCCGCCGACTCCTCCGTCCGCATCGAGGCGCCCGGCCCGGAGCTCACCGCGCGCCGCGAGTGGCACGCGGAGCTGCCCGAGGGCCACGCGTCGATCTTCTGCGGCGGCACCCACCTGCACCACCTGGGCGAACTGGCCGCACTGAGCGCGGAGCTGCGCCTGAACGAGGACGGCACCGAGCTGACCGTGACCACCACGCCGAAGCGAGCCTGAGGCGTCGGTCCTAGACCTTGGTCCGGTGGAAGTTCATGTACGACCGGGACGGGGTCGGGCCACGCTGGCCGAGGTAGCGCGAACCGTAGCGCTCCGACCCGTAAGGGAACTCGGCCGGCGAGGTCAGCCGGAACATGCACAGCTGGCCGATCTTCATGCCCGGGTAGAGCTTGATCGGCAGTGTGGCGACGTTCGACAGCTCCAGCGTCACGTGGCCGCTGAACCCCGGGTCGATGAAGCCCGCGGTGGAGTGCGTCAGCAGGCCCAGCCGGCCGAGGCTGGACTTGCCCTCCAGGCGCGACGCGATATCGTTCGGCAGCGTCACCACCTCGTAGGTGGAGGCCAGCGCGAACTCGCCGGGGTGCAGGATGAACGGCTCGTCCCCCTCCGGCTCGACGAGCCGGGTCAGGTCGGGCTGCTCGACCGCCGGGTCGATGTGGGGGTACTTGTGGTTCTCGAAGACCCGGAAGAGCCGGTCGAGACGCACGTCGATGCTGGACGGCTGGATCATCTCCGGGTCGAAGGGGTCGATGACCACACGACCGGACTCGATCTCGTTCCGGATGTCCTTGTCTGAGAGCAGCACGGGTCGAGCCTACGTGCATGGCAGGACCCCCGCCCAATCCGGCACGGGGGTCCGTTTCTCGTTTCCCTCTCGCCACGCGCGCTACGCGAGGAAGTCCACAGCCTCCCGCCGCAGCGCCTGCGTGATCTGCTCCGTCGACAGCACCGCCAGGTCCGCGGGTACCGCGCTGCGCAGTCGTGCGCACTGAGGACACCGCATCAGCCGTCCAGGGCCGATTCGCGCGGGTCGCAGATTCTGCAGCGGGAAACTCGCGGTGCTGAACAGGTGCCCTTCGGCACAACGGACGACAGTGCGCTCCATTGCATCCTCTCCCCAAGCCGTAGGCCAGCCATGCCACATTAGGGGATCTTCCGGACATACCGCCCACAGGCTCGCCGACCCGTCCCCCGGCCGCCCAGGGCGTCACAGTACGCCCACGGCACACGGAGACACCACCGCTGCACGTGAGGTACACGATGGGGTAGAGTGAAGATGGATCGACCGTTTCTGACGGGTGATCAGGCGGGCGTAGTTTAATGGTAGAACATGAGCTTCCCAAGCTTAGAGCGCGAGTTCGATTCTCGTCGCCCGCTCCAGCAGTAAAGGCCCAGGTCAGGGACATGATCCCCAGCCTGGGCCTTTGTCGTTCCGTGGGCCGCTCGCCCAGGGTCGGTTCATCTCGCCCAGGGTCGGTTCATTGGGCGGAGCGTTAGACTCCCCCGCGAAACGGAGATCCTGGGGGTTTTCTTGCGCACCACCCGTGCGGCGTTGCTCGCGCTGCTGCTCCTGTTCTGTGCGGGCTGTGCCCAGTCCGCGGACGGGGCGGCTCGTGGCGGGGGCCGGGGATGGGGCGCCGGTGGCGCGGCCAGTGCGACGGCGGCGAAGCCGGACGTGCCGACGGTGGCGCAGCTGTTGCGTCCGGACGGGGACTACTTCGGGGTGAGCACGGTGGGCTCGCCGCAGCCGCAGGAGACGGCGTCGGTGGCCGCCGCTGCCGGGCAGCATCCGACGATCCTGGAATACTTCCGGAACTGGACACAGCCCTTCGACGCCGACGCCGTGCGGGAGAGCTGGAACGAGGGCGCGGTACCGCTGCTGACGTGGGAGCCCGCGTCGGAGTCCAAGGCGTCGGACCAGCCGCAGTACGCGCTCAAGCGGATCGCCGACGGCGCGTTCGACCCCTACATCACCCAGTACGCGCTGGCCGTGAAGGCGGTCGGACTGCCCGTCATCATCCGTTTCGCGCACGAGATGAACGGCAACTGGTACCCCTGGGCCGAGCAGAACAGCGGAAACGCCCCGGGCGACTTCGTCAAGGCATGGCGCCACGTGCACGACGTCTTCACCAACGCCGGTGTCACCAACGCGATCTGGTTGTGGAGTCCGAACACCGTCCGGGGCACCCCGGAGCAGTCGGTGGAGCCGTACTTCCCGGGCGTCGGCTACGTCGACATGGTCGGCGTCGACGCGTACGGGTTCGGCGAGAAGACCGCGCAGGAGGTGCTCGACCCGACGGTGGTGCAGCTGGAACAGCTCACCCGCAGGCCGATCCTGATCGCCGAGACCGGGGCGCAGCCCGGTGCGGAGCAGGCGGGTTGGACGGCCAGTCTGTTCACCTGGCTGCACCGGCATCAGCAGGTCATCGGGTTCGTCTGGTTCGAGCACAGCGTCGCCGAGGGCGCCTGGCACGACTACCGCTTCACCGTCGACCCGGCCACGAAGTCGGCGTTCCGGGCCGGCTTGGCGGGGATGGCACTGCGCACGTGGCCGGTGGCCTCCGTGCTCCCCTCCGCCGCCGCGTCGAGCGGCTGAGGGGGGCATCGGGCGTCAGCGCTTGGCCGCGGCGCGGGCCTTCTTGACCGTCGGCGGCCTGACCGTAGGGGGCTTGTGTGCCGGTGGGCGGCGCTCCAGCAGTACCACCCGCAGCTCGCCGGTGAAGCGCTGCTCGCTCACCACCCGGAACTGCTGGGTCAGCACGGCCCGTTGCTTGTCCGGCAGGCCGTCGTAGAAGGAGGCGGTGGTCGACGTGGAGACCAGCCAGATCCGCTGCATCCCCAGCGCGCAGGAGGCTGGGACCGCGCACGGCTTGCCCTCGTACGTGCCCGAGGCGGCCGGGGACTGCTGCAGGAAGACGTCCCGGGGCTGGGCGCCGGACCCGCGCACGTCGTAGGCCATGGTGCGGATCGGCACGCCACGGGTGCCCGCGAAGGCGATCCCGTCGCCCGGTCGCTGCTGGCCCAGCAGCCAGGCGGCCGCGGTCCTGAAGTCCGGCTGCCCCGCGAGCGGGTCCGCCCGGACGGCGCGCTGGTCCGGCAGGCAGACCGCCACGAGCGCGCCGACCAGCGCCACCCCGGCGACCAACTGGCGGACGGTCAGGCCCCTCTGCCGCGGACCGACCAGACCGGCCAGCCCGCAGACGCCCACGGCCGCGAGCAACGCCCAGGCCGGCAGCGTGAAGAGCAGGTAGCGGGGCAGGAACAGGTTCAGCACCGACCGGGACAGGAACAGCAGCACCGGCGGCACCAGCGTCCAGGTCAGCAGTACGAACGTGTACCGCCGCGCGAAGAACACGCCCAGCATCGCCGCGCCCACCGTCACGTACATCCCGAAGGTGGACAGGAAGAACTGGCCGGGGAACTGCGGGAGGTCCTTCAGATCGGTGGAGATCCAGGAGACCTGCGCGGACTGGCTGTGTCCGAGCAGCGCGATCAGCAGCACCGGGACGACGCAGAAGCCGACCACCGCCGCCCACGCGCCCCAGCGCTTCCTGGCGACCACCAGGACCAGCATCAGATGGGCCACTAGGACGAGCGCGGCCACCAGGTGGAACATGCCCGTGAACGGCAGGGACAGGGCGTAACCGCCCCACCGGTCCGCGCGCGGGTCGTCGAGCGCGCGGTAGAGCAGCAGCGTCGCCGCGAGCACGGCGAGCACGGTCAGCGCGTAGGGACGCGCCTCCTGCCCGTACCGGCTGGTCACCGGCAGCACTGCGAAGATCAGGCCGGCCACCATGCCGACCCGGGAGTTGAACATCCGGCGGCCCAGGAGGGCGAGCAGTCCGGCCGAGAGGCCCATGGCCACCAGCGACGGGATCCGCAGCGCGACCACCGAGGTGCCCGCGACGGAGACCCACAGGTGCATCAGCGCGTAGTAGGGCGCCAGCACGATGTCGATGTTGCCGAGCAGGTGCAGCAGTTGGGACCAGGAGAGGGTGGCGGCCCACCAGGACGCGGACTCGTCCTGCCACAGCTGCCGGTGCCCTAGCTGATAGCCGGCCACGACGAGGGTGACCGCCGAGGGGACGAGCAGCAGCGCGGCGGTGCGCCGGGCACGGGCGGCACCGCCTGTGGCGCCTTGCTCCGCGGCGTCGTTCTCGTCGAGCGGTTCTGGCTCCGGTTCCGACTCCGAGACGGGATAGAGCGGTTCCTCGTCCGGGTGGGTCCACATGTACGCGTCGTCGCCCGCGACAGCCTCGGTGGCCACGGCGCCGCTGCCGACGGTCTCCGCGCCGCCGATCGCGCGGGAGGGGCCGGAGTTCTGTTCCTGCTCGGGGTACGGCTGCTGCGGGGGGATGTGGTCCGTGCGGGTGCGGGTGAACCAGCCGTCCTCGGACTCGGGGGTCATCGGGTGCTCCCGCTCGAAGGTTGGGTGAGGCTGCCCAGACCGGTCACCAGCGGCGCGGTGCTTATACCGGCCTGGAACGCGTCCTCGCTCTGCGGGTCGCCGTTGAAGCGCCAGTCGGACAGGGCTCCCGAGGTCTTGGTCTTCTCCGTCCACACGAAGCCGATGATGTCGTGGTTCTGCTCGAGCCACGGGAAGAACGACTGCACCCAGGAGACCTTGTCGCGGTCGGGCTCGGCGCCGGTCTCGGTGATCAGGACCGGCTTCTTCGTCAGCGCCCGGACCTGACGCAGCGTCGGGTCGAACGTGGTCGCGGGGGTGCTCTCGCGCACGCCGTAGCCGGTCAGGCCGACCCAGTCGACGTAAGCGTCACCGGGGTAGAGGCTGCTGAGCTTCGTGTGCGGCGCCGGCCGGATGATGTTCGGGCTCCACACCCAGATGACGTTGGTGGCCCCGGCCTTCTCGAACAGGTCATGGACGTGCCGCCAGGCGGCGGCGTACTGGCCGGCCTTGTTGCCGTTGGTCTTCTCCGACCACGGGTACCAGGTGCCGTTCATCTCGTGCGCGAAACGCAGCGCGACGGGCCACTTGGCGGCGGCGACACCCTGCGCGAAGGCGGTGATGTAGGAGTCGAAGGAGCCGTCGATGATGTTCGCGAGCCGGTACGTGGGCTGGTCCGCGTTGTTCTTGGGGACCTGGCCGACCCCGATGTTGTTCTCCCTGCCGCCGGCCCAGGGCTCCCAGGAGATCACCGGAAGGGTCCCGTGGTCGTAGGCCGAGGTGACCATCGCCGGACGGAAGGACTGGGTCCAGTTGACGAAGAACTCGGTCATCGTCGGACGCACCCCGCCGGCTGCCTCGGCCACGTCGGAGACCTCGGTGGAGCTGTACGGCGCACCCGGCGTCGCCGCCCCGAAGTACACGCCCTTGGGGTCGAGGAAGACGGACTTGTCCGGGACGGTGTTCTGGGGCTTGGCTCCGCCGCCGCCCAGCCGCTGGAGCAGACCGGGCGCGGTGGGGGTGACGCCGAGGCCGGCGAAGGACGTTCCCTCTGCCTTGGTCTGGACGGCGGCGTAGACGCCGTAGCTGATGGTGGCCAGCAGTAGCACGTTGACCGCCATCCAGACCCGGAGGCGGATGCCGCTGCCGCGGTTCCACCAGTGCAGTCGCTTGCTGCGGCGCTGGGCGGACCTAGACACTCATCACCACCGAGCCCGCCAGCATGACGGCTCCGATCAGATAGGGCACGAGAACGAGGGGGCTGCGGCTCTTCTCACCGGCGAAACTGTCCTGCCGGGTACCCCAACTCGCGTTGTGCGCGCAGCGGAAGAACCCGAGCAGGCGCACCGGGAGCAGCAGCAGGGTATTGATGATCATGAATGTCGGCAGGAACAGCAGGTCCTGCGGCCGGTAGGCGAAGTGGCGCCCGAACCGGATGGCGATCGACAGCAGCGACATCACCGCGGCCAGCACGATGACCAGCACCAGGGATCTGGTCGGGTCCCCGGGCAGCGGCAGCGCGTTGTAGATGCCGGGCCGGGAGCGGTGGAAGGCCGCGGCCACCCAGGAGCCGAACGTGCCCAGCAGGACGAACGGCACGGCGATGTCGGTCAGGTAGAAGAGGCAGAGCACCTTTGCGTGCCGCAGCATCCAGGGAAGCATGCGCAGCGTGTTGTACTGCGAACCACGCGCCCAGCGGTACTGCTGCTTGGCGAGCTTGGTCACTCGCAGCGGGGCGTCGGTGTAGACCAGGGAGGTGGACTGGTAAACCGTCCGATATCCCCGCTTCAGTGTGTAGTTGGTCAGCGTTCTGTCGTCGCTCACTTCGAGGAAGACGCCGAGGAACTTCTCGGAGAGGAAATCGTCGAGGCAGTCGAAGAGAATGCTGCTGCGAAAGGCGATGGTCCGGCCGGGCAGGCACCCGACGGTGCCGAGGACGCTCATCGCGGGCATCGAGTACTGGCAACGAACGCTCTCGAGCCAGTCGGCCCAACGGGTCAGCACCGCTCGGCTCGGTTCGAGGATGCGCTGGCGGGTCGTCACCCCGCCGACCTCCGCGTCGCGGAAGGGCTTGATGAGCTCGCTCAGGGTGTTGTCGGTCCAGATCGTGTCGGAGTCGACGAGGACGGCGATCTCGCCGCTGGACTCCTCGAGGCCGATCTTCAGCGCGTTGCGTTTTCCGGGGATCTCCGTCCAGACCCAGTGGACGCCGACATCCGCGCAGATCTTCTCCAGTGCGGGATTGCGGCGGCCGTTGATGACCACGATGATCTCGGTCGGACGCTGGACCAGGATCCGTCGTAGGACGTCGCGGAAGAGCTCCTCCGGCTCGTCCACCACCGGGATGATCACCGAGGTGGTCGCGGAGTACGGCTGCTTCCACGGCTTGTAACGGCGTGCCAGCACGATCCTGACGACCCATAGGAACCAGATGAGCGCCATGAACAAGGCAAACGGGTAGACCGAGCCGTCGGTCCACCACCTGCCGAGCTCGAGCAGGAAGGCCAGCATGTCCGTCCGTTCTTGCCTGCGGCTGACCGCATTGAGTCCGAAGCCGCGACCGGCGGCCCTCAGGATGGTATGACGGTGACGTGTGGCAAACTTGGACAAATCTGTGCAGATCAAAGGTCATTCAGCGAACTGTTATGCATCGGTGATGAAGGGTCAGGGCATGATTTCGGAATGAAGACGGTGGGATTGGGGTCCCTGCCGCTCTTTCCTGCCAATTCACCTCCGACGCGGACGCGTCGTCAGTGCGGGTACCCGGGAGACTCGTTGGACGGAGCGGGCGAGGGCGACGGGTGACAGGGGTTCGCTGCAAGCCCGATCGCTCCCCGATCGCCTTCATCAGGACCGGTATCAGTCAGACTCGTCCTGGCACCGAATGTCATCGATGGAGGAACCGCCATGTCCGAAGCCTCGTCAGGCTCGTCCTCTCCGCCGGATCCGCGGCTCTACCAGCAGCCGCCGGTGCCGGCGCAGCCCCAGCAGCCCCAGCCCGTTCCGCCGCCGGTGCCGCCGCAGCAGTACGTACAGCCGGCGCCGCAGCAGCCGATACCCACGCAGCGGGTCCAGCCGGCCGCGCCCGCCCAGCCCGCGCCGCACGGCGCCCCGACGCAGCCGGGAGCCCCGGCGCAGCAGTTCGGCGCGTCCGGTTACGGCTATCCGCAGCCCCAGCAGTCCAACAACCCGCCATCGCAGCAGATGTACGCGCCACCGCAGGGCGGGGCCGCCTTCGGCGGTCCTGGCGGTCCTGGCGGTCCTGGCGGTCCCGGGGTGCACGGAGAGCCGGACTGGGCCGGTATGGCCGCCGACTACGAGCGCACCGGCAAGCGCAAGCGCCTGGTGATCCTCTCCGGAGCGCTCGTCGCGGGCCTGGCCGTGATCGGCGGCGTGGTCTGGTACGGCCTCTCGGGCTCCAAGGGTCCCACCGATGCCGGGTCGTCCACCTCGCCCGCCCCCGTGGCTTCGGCGAGCTCCTCCCCCTCCGCCCCGGGCTCGGCCTCGTCGGACCCGTCGCCCAGTCACACGCCCCCGCTCGCCCCGGCCGACGTCTTCACCAAGAAGACGCTGACGATCGACGGCAAGACCTTCACGAAGACCAGTGACGACAACGCCGACCCGTGCTGGAAGGCCAGCATGGACGGCCTCGGCACGGTGCTGACCAAGAACGGGTGCGCCCAGGTGCTGCGCAGCACCTACGCTTTGGGCAACCACGCGGTCACCGTGGCGGTGGTGGTCTTCCACAGCAAGTCGGACGCGCAGGCCGCAGGCGCGTCGTTCGTCGGCAAGGTAACCCCGCTCTACGGCGACAACGTGGACTCGTTCTGCGTCGGCAAGGCGGGCTGTGCCGTGACGCACGCGGTCAGCGGCCGCTTCGTGTACATCGCCGAGTCCGGCTTGACCGGCACCTCGGCGAGCAAGCCGGACGCCCTGGCGAACACCGCGGGGCACGCCGCCGCGAGCTACGTGCTCAGTTCGCTGCTCAAGATCGAGCAGAACAGCTGACCGGCCGGCCGCGGCCGGGGCGCGTCGTCGCCCCGGCCCGGCGCTTCGGTCAAGGCCGAGGTCAGGGGCGGCCGAGGGGGCGGACGGTCCAGCCGGCGGCTCGCCAGGACGGGGCGTCCAGGGCGTTGCGGCCGTCGATGAGCCGCGGGGCGGAGACGACCTCGGCCACCGCGTGCGGGTCCAGGGTGCGGTACTCGGCCCACTCGGTCAGGTGGACGACCAAGTCCGCGCCCTGGGCCGCCGCCAACGCCCCGGTGGCGTAGTCGAGTTCCGGGTAGCGCTTGCGCGCGTTGTCCAGCGCCCTGGGGTCGTGGACGCTGACCTGCGCGCCGCGGCGTCGCAGCCGGGCGGCGACGTCCAGCGCGGGCGAGTCGCGGATGTCGTCCGACTCCGGCTTGAACGCCGCGCCCCAGACGGCCACCCGGCGTCCGGTCACTTCGCCGCCGCAGAGCTCCTCCGCGAGCGCGACCACGCGGTCGCGTCGGCGCAGGTTGATCGCGTCGACTTCGCCCAGGAAGGCGAGCGCTCGGCCCGCGCCCAACTCCTCGGCCCGCGCCCGGAACGCTCGGATGTCCTTGGGGAGGCAGCCGCCGCCGAAGCCGACGCCGGCGTTCAGGAAGCGCCCCCCGATACGGGTGTCGAAGGAGAGCGCCCGGGAGAGCTCGGTGACGTCGGCGTCGGTCGCCTCGCAGACCTCGGCCATGGCGTTGATGAACGAGATCTTGGTGGCGAGGAAGGCGTTGGCGGCGGTCTTCACCAGCTCGGCGGTGGGGAAGTCGGTCACGACGACCGGCACGCCCTCGGCGAGCGGCGTGGCGTAGACCTCGCGCAGCACCGCCTCCGTCCCGGGCGCGGCCGGGTCGATGCCGAAGACCAGCCGGTCCGGGCGCAGGGTGTCCTCCACCGCGTAGCCCTCGCGCAGGAATTCGGGGTTCCAGGCGATCCGGGCCGCCGCGCCCGCCGGCGCCAGCTCGGCGAGGCGTGCGGAGAGCCTGGCCGCGGTGCCGACCGGGACCGTGGACTTGCCGACGACGATCGCCGGGCGCTCCAGGAACGGTGCGAGGGTCTCCACGACGGCGTCGACGTACCGCAGGTCCGCGCCGTCGCCGTCCGCGCGCTGCGGGGTGCCCACGCAGCAGAAGTGGACGTCGGCGAAGGCCGCGGCCTCCTGGTAGGAGGTGGTGAAGCGCAGTCGGCCGGAGGCGACGTGCTTGGCGACCAGCTCGTCCAGCCCGGGCTCGTAGAAGGGGAGCCTGCCTGAGCGGAGGGCGGCGATCCGGTCGGGTTCGACGTCGACCCCGAGGACCTCGTGCCCCAGTTCGGCCATGCACGCCGCGTGGGTGGCGCCGAGGTAGCCGGTGCCGATCACCGTGAGCCGCATGCGACAGGTCCTTCACAGCTCGTTGGTCATTTCATATGAGTTTGGTGAGCCTAGTCGACCGGCCTGGGGAGGGCGGCGGTGGGTGGGCCAGGCTCGCGACCCGGCGGGAGTCTTGGCATCGCCCGCGCCGTGAATGGTACGTTCGCGCATATCGTTCATAGCTAGAATGATTCATGTGGGGATTCAGTGGCGGTTCTGATGGTCGCCAACGCGCTCGCGTCGCTGGCGCCGGGTCAGCGTCGCCGGGGTGGTCCGGCCCGGGCTGCTGCTGGCGCAGGGGGAGCCGGTTACCGTGGGGACAGGGGCTGTGCGCGCAGGCCCACGCGGCGCGGGCCGTTCCCCTCGGCCTGGCCATGGCGGTGATGCTGCTGGCGGGCACGCCCGACGCGCCCTGGCCGGCGCCTTGGTCTCCCGGTGAACGCGGCCGTCCGACAGACCTTCACCTCCCAGCCCGGCCACGCGTCCGCGTCGCTCCTGTGGGCGGCGCTGCTGGAGGCGGGCGTGCTGCGGGCGTTCTGCGGCGCGCTCGCGATCCGGTCCGAGCGCGGGTAGTCGGCGCCTTCGAAGATCACACCCCTGGGCGGGGTTACACCCCCCCGGTCGGGGGGTGGTGGGATCAGCCGGCCATGCGGCAGCATCGTCCGCACTGTTGCGGCGGCGCCGCGGCTCGGGGGTGGGGGTGACGTGCTTTCAGCAGCTTTCGGTTTTCCAGGCTTTCCCCCGGTGCTCGCGTGCACGCCACTGTGAGCCTGAGGAGAAGCATGGGTCGTTCCATCGCACGTTCGCGCACTCTCCGTGCGGCCTCCGCGGTGACCGCGGGAGCCGCAGCACTGCTCACCTTTGCCGGCGCTGCCCCCGGCACCGCCGACGCCTCGGCGGCTCCGGCCGCGCTGCCGAAGCCGGTCCCCGCCTCGCAGGGGCACCTGCTTGCGTCGGGCATGAGCTCCGTCCTGCCGACGAGCACCTGCCTCACCAAGATCCACATCCGCTGTTACACCCCGCTGCAGTACCGCAAGGCCTACGACCTGTCGCCGCTCTACAAGTCCGGCGTCACGGGCAAGGGCCGCACCATCGTCATCGTCGACTCCTTCGGGTCGCCGACGATCCAGAAGGACCTGACCGCCTTCGACAAGAACTTCGGCCTGCCCGACACCAAGGTCGACGTGAAGCAGTGGGGCAGCGTCCCGAAGTTCACCGGGACCCCCGACCAGCTCGGCTGGGCCGGCGAGACCACGCTGGACGTCGAGTACGCGCACGCGATCGCCCCCGGTGCGAAGATCGTGCTGGTCGAGACCGGCGTCGCCGAGACCGAGGGCACCACCGGCTTCCCGGAGATGATGGCCGCCGAGAAGTACGCGGTCGACCACCACTGGGGTGACGTCATATCCCAGAGCTTCGGCGCCACCGAGAACACCTTCCCCGGCTACGGCAAGAACGGCACGCCCTCGCTGCAGGCGCTGCGCTACGCGTTCGCCGACGCCCTCAAGAGGGGCGTGACCGTCCTCGGCGCCTCGGGAGACGCGGGCGCCACCGACTCGGACGCGGCCGGAAGCCTCTACACCCAGCGGGTCGACTCCTGGCCCTCCGCGGATCCGATGGTCACCTCCGTCGGCGGCACCCAGCTGACCCTGGACGACAACGGCAACCGCCTCAAGCCCGACGTGGTGTGGAACGACGGCTACGGCGCGGGCGGCGGCGGCGTCTCCGGCGTCTTCAGCCGGCCGTTCTTCCAGAACGGCGAGGCCAAGGTCACCGGCGACCACCGCGGCACCCCGGACATCAGCATGACCGCGGCGGTCAACGGCGCGGCCTGGGTCTACCAGACCTTCGACCCGAACCCGAAGAACGACGGCTGGGGCCTGGTCGGCGGCACCAGCGAGGCGACCCCGATCTTCTCCGGCATCGTCGCGATGGCGGACCAGAAGGCGGGCCACGACCTCGGCCTGATCAACCCGAAGCTGTACCGGATGGGCCAGGTTGACGCGGCTCGCAACGGCATCGTGGACGTGACCTCCGGCAACAACTCCTTCAACAAGGTCACCGGCTACAACGCCACCAAGGGCTACGACCTGGCGAGCGGCTGGGGCACCATCAACGGCCCGCTCTTCGTCGACGCGCTGGCGCGTCGCTAGGCGGCTCCAGCAGCCGTGCTGAGCACATGAGCTGACGGGGCGCAAGGGTGACTGTCCACCCCTCGCGCCTCGTCCTTTTCTGTCCGGGTCCTTTCTGTCCGGCTCTGCCGTTCTCGTTGCCGCTCAGCCCGACTGGTCGGCGAAGCCGGTGCGTCAGGACGGCCGTCGCGGCGTCCAACCTCGGCTGCGGGCCAGCGAGTTCGACGCGCCCCGCTCTCAGGCGGCGGGCGCGGCGGGCGAGGCTGCGGGAGCGGGCGCGTGCAGGGCCGCGGCGAGCACCGGCAGCCAGGCGGCGGCCGGCGCGGGCTCGTCGTCGACGATGTTGACCGGGCCGCCGGCCAGTCCAGCGCGACGAGGACCGCCGCGGCCGCGTCGTCGACGTGCACGAAGGAGCTCACGCCCGCGGTGGCGGTGAGCCCGGCCAGGTAGGGGCCGCCCTCCTCGCCGCGCAGCGCGGCGGCGACCGGACCGCCCGCCGCCCGAGGGCCCCGCCCGCCCCGGCAAGAAAGATCTTCATGCGGCCACCGTAGGCAGCCCGCCGCTACGCAGGCCGCCGGTATGCGCCGCTGCGGGCAGGCGGCGCAGGGGGCGGGCAGGCGGCGCAGGCGGCGGGCAGGTGGCGGGCCCGAGGCACAGGGGAGGACACCGGGTGGATGGGCGCCTCCGCGCCGGGCCGGTGGAGCAGACTGGGAGCCATGGGAGCGATCACCAACTGGCTGGCCGGCCTGTCCGGGCCGGTCGTGTACGCGGTCGTGGGCGCGCTGGTCTTCTTCGAGGACGCGATCTTCGTCGGCTTCGTGCTGCCGGGCGAGACCGCCGCCGTCCTCGGCGGGGTGCTGGCCAACCAGGGCCACGTGACGTACTGGGGCATCGCGCTGGTGGTGGTCGTCGCCGCCATTCTCGGCGACAGCGTGGGGTACGAGATCGGCCACCACTTCGGGGACCGGATCCTGGGCATCCGGCCGCTCCAGCGGCACCGCGAGCGGCTCGGCGCGGCGCAGGAGATGATCCGGGAACGCGGCGCTGCCGCGGTCTTCTTCGGCCGGTTCATCGCCTTCTTCCGCGCGGTGATGCCGGCCCTCGCGGGCATCTCGAAGATGCCGTACCGCAAGTTCCTCCTCTTCAACGCGTTGGGCGGGATCACCTGGGGGATCGGCTTCACGCTGCTGGGATACCTGGCCGGGCAGGCCTACCAGCGGGTGGAGAAGCAGGCCGGTCAGGTGGTGGCCGGCGTGATCGCGGGAATCGTGCTGCTGGTCGTCGGGGTGTGGGCCTGGCGGCGTCACAAGCGCCAGGGGTAGGCGGCGGACCCCGGGCTTATGGTGGTAGCTGAGGGGGGCGTCCTCCGGCGGCCCGGGAGGCCAGGATGAGCACGCGGCACCACTACCACCTCGACCTCGACGGCCACTCCGTCTCCCTCGACGTGCGCACCGGCTTCACCTGGCGCACCGAGGACCTGCTCCTGCTCGTCGACGGCAAGGAGGTCGGCTACCACCACCAGCGCGGCACCGGCACGACCGTGCTGGAAGCGGAGTTGCCCGGTGACCCGCCGACGCCGATCAGCGTGCGGATCGACCACCCCCACCACGGCGGCAACCGCCCGCACACGCCCGTGTGCACGCTGCTGACCGGCGGACAGCGGCTGCCGATGCCCGAGAGCGTGCCCGCCTGAGCGCGACAACAAGTCGTCAAGAACGGGACTGCGCGCGCTAAGAGCGCGTCAGGGCGACGCCGTGTACCCGTGTGCGGCGGGAGAGTTGACGCCCGAGGCCGACAGGCCGAAAACGGGGAGAAGGCTCGGCGGGGATGACGACGGTGGGGGAACGGGTCGCGGTTCTCGAGCGGCCGCAGGAGCAGGAGTCCTCGGGGGCGGGGGCCGCCGCGGAGGTGGGAGGCCCGGCGCGGTCACCCGGGCGCGGTCGCGTCCGGAAGCCGCTCACGACGCCCGCCCGGCTGCGCTGGGCCGCCGCCGGGTGCGCGGTGCTCGCGCTGCTGCTGGGCTGGGCGCTCGTCGGGGCCTCGACCGGGGCGAGTGACGCCTGGGACCGGATCACCCGGCACGAGGCGCCGCAGGTCACCGATGCCGGCGCGCTCTACCAGTCGCTGACCGACCTGGACGCCCAGGCGGCGAACCAGCTGATGTTCGGCGACGACCCGAAGCTCGCCGCGAACCTCGCCACCGCGCGGCAGCAGTACGCCACCGACCGCACCGACGCCGACAAGGATCTGCAGCAGGCCACCCTCGACGCCTCCGGCAACACCGCCGCGCAGACGGCGCTGGCCGCGATCCTCGACGGGATGGGCCGCTACCAGGACCTTGCGGCCCGCGCCCTGGAGCTCGACAGCCACGCGAACGCCCCGGCCGGCCACCCGGACCCGTCGGCGCTCGCCGAGTACCGTCAGGCCGAGGACCTGATGCGCGGCGGGCTGCTCCCCGCCGCGCACTCCCTCGTCCAGGCCAACGACCAGGCCTTCGAGCAGAGTTACACGGACGAGCGCGGCGCGCTCGGCACCGCGGCCCTGTGGTTGACGCTCCTCGGCGGCGGCCTGCTGGCAGCCCTGGTCGCCACGCAGGTCTGGCTGGCGATCCGGTTCCGACGCGTCGTCAACCCCGCGCTGGCGGCGGCGAGCGTGCTGGTCGCGGTGCTGCTCTCGGTGGCCGGCTCGTTCCTCGACGGGGAGCGGCAGGACCTGTTCACCGCGCGCAAGGACGCGTACGACTCGGTGGTCGCCCTGACGCAGGCCCGCGCGATCGTGGCCGACTCGAACGCCGCGGAGAGCCGCTACGTCCTCGACGTGGAGCGCCGCGCCCAGTACCAGTCGGACTTCGTCGCGGACACCGACCAGATCCTCTCCCTCGACGGCGCGCAGCTGGGCGCGTACGACACCGCGCTGGCGTCCGCGGTGGCGGCGGTCAAGCAGAACCCCGCGGACATCCGCTTCGGCGGGGAGTACGGGCGGGAGTTCCACAACATCACCTTCCCCGGCGAGGGCGCGGCGGCGATGAACACGCTGCTGGCGTTCCAGGCATACCAGGCTGACGACCGCAGGATCCGCGCCCTGGTCGCCTCGGGCCGCCTGGAGGACGCGATCGCCTACTGCACCAGCCTCGCCCCGGGCGGCTCGAACGCGGATTTCGACGCGCACGACGCCGCGCTGCGGCGGTTGATCGGCATCAACGAGCAGGCCTACGTCTCCGCCTCGACGACGGGCGCGAAGCGCGCGGACACGGCGCTGTGGGTGCAGTTGGGCTGCGTGGCCGGAGCGCTGGTCCTGTTGGGAGCGGGCGTGCGGCCGCGCCTGCGGGAGTTCCGGTAGGCGCGGCCTGTCGCTCAGTGGGCCAGGGCCCGGGGGTGCCGGCGGCCGAGGCGGGCGCGCAGGGTGGGCCGGGCCGCCGGGGCGAACACCTGGTCCGTGGGGGCGGTCGCCGTCGCGGTGACGGCGTCGGCCAGGGAGGCGGCGCGGACGGTGACCGGGCGGACCGCGGTCGGCAGCTGCTCCGACCCGAGCGTCTCCGAGACGACGGCGTCGAGCTTGGCGCAGGCGCGCCGCTCCCAGGCGTGGGCCAGCTCGGGGCAGGGGCGGGTGCGGTACAGCGGCTCGCCGCCGGCGGGGGACCAGGCGAGGACCGGGACCAGGACCGCGCCCTTGCGGCGGGCCTCCGCCGCGGCCCGGCGCAGCTGCGCGCGGCCCTTCGCGGAGTCGCGGACACCGACGACGACACGGGCGGTCACTGCTGCGGTGGCGGTCTCGGACATGGCGTATCGGTTCTTTCCGTGAATCCCAGGCCCCGGTGGCCTCGACGCCTTCAGATTAGCAACTCGCATGCCATTCTTGCATCTGTTTTGACGGCATCCATGCGCTGTTCACCTGGGGATCGACGGAAGTCGGCGTCTCGGGAAGAGGCGTCAAGATTGCGTATGGGAGGCGGTCCGGACCGGTAAGGAGCCGTCAAGGCCGTCCGTGGCCGGGTCGGCTTGCGCTTGTGTGAACGGTGGACGCCGGGCAGAGCGGCAAGGAGGCACGGCGCGATGGCGGGAAGCACTGGTACGGGTCGCGGGAGACTGAAGGTCTTCCTCGGCGCGGCACCCGGGGTCGGCAAGACCTACAAGATGCTGGACGAGGCCCACCGGCGGGTGGAGCGCGGCCAGGACGTCGTCGTGGGGTTCGTCGAGTGCCACCGGCGCCGGCACACCGAGGAACGGGTCGAGGGCCTGCCCGTGCTGCCGCTCGTCGAACGCGAGTACCGGGGCGGCCGCTACGGCGAGCTGGACGTCGACGCGGTGCTGGCCCGGCGGCCGGAGGTCGTGCTCGTCGACGAGCTCGCGCACACCAACATCCCCGGCGGCCGCAACGCCAAGCGCTGGCAGGACGTCCAGGAGCTGCTCGACGCCGGGGTCGACGTGCTGACCACCGTCAACGTGCAGCACCTCGAGTCGCTCAACGACGTCGTCAGGAAGATCACCGGCGTGCCGCAGCGCGAGACCGTGCCCGACGAGGTCGTGCGCCGCGCCGACCAGATCGAGCTCGTCGACATGGCCCCCGAGGGCCTGCGCCGGCGCATGGCCCACGGCAACGTCTACGCCGCCGAGAAGGTCGACGCCGCGCTCTCCAACTACTTCCGGGTCGGGAACCTCACCGCCCTGCGCGAGCTCGCGCTGCTGTGGCTGGCCGGACGCGTCGACGAGGGCCTGCGCCGCTACCGGGCCGAGCACGAGATCAGCCAGGTCTGGGAGACCCGCGAGACCGTCGTCGTGGCGCTGACCGGCGGGCCGGAGGGCGAGACGCTGGTCCGCCGCGCCGCGCGCATCGCCGACCGGGCGGGCAGTGGCGCGCTGCTGGCCGTGCACGTCGCCCGCAGCGACGGCCTCGCCGACGCCGACCCCGCCGCGCTCGCCTCCCAGCGCCAGCTGGTCGAGTCGCTCGGCGGCAGCTACCACTCCGTCGTCGGCGACGACGTGCCCACCGCCCTGCTGGACTTCGCCCGCGCGGCCAACGCCACCCAGCTGGTGCTCGGCACCAGCCGACGCGGCGTGCTGCGCCGCGCGCTGACCGGCGGGCGCGGCATCGGCGAGACCACGATCGAGCTCTCCGGCGACATCGACGTCCACATGGTCACCCACGAGGGGTCCGGTCGCGGGCGTCACGTCCCCGACGGTCTCGGCGGGCGGCCCCGCTCCGGCCGGTCGACGACGCGCCGCCGGGCCGGGCTGGCCTGCGGCCTCGTGCTGCCCTTCGTGCTGACCGCGATCCTGTGCCAGACCAGGGGCGCCATCAACCTCACCAGCGAGACGCTGCTCTTCCTGGCCCTCGTGGTCGGCATCTCCACCCTCGGCGGCCTGGTCTCCGCGCTGGTGGCCTCGGTCACCGCCTCCGTGCTGCTGAACTACTACTTCATCCCGCCGATCCACCGGTTCACCATCGCCGAGCCCAACAACGTGCTGGCGCTGGCCGTCTTCGCGCTGGTGGGCCTGCTCGTCGCCGGGATCGTCGACACGGCGACCAAGCTCTCCGGCCGGGCCGCGCGGGCCACCGCCGAGGCCGAGACCCTCTCCGCCCTGACGGGCAGCGTGCTCCGCGGCGACCAGGCGGTACCCGCGCTGCTCGCACGGTTGCGGGAGACCTTCGGCCAGGACAGCGTCGAGCTGGTCACGGGGGCGCTGCCGGACGAGGGCTGGGGGAGGGCCGTCACCTCCGAGGAGCCGGCGCACCGGCCCGGCGCGGAGGTCGTCCCCGTCGGCGGTGGAGCCTCGCTCGTGCTGCGCGGTCGGCCTCTGCCCGCCTCCGACCGACGCGTGCTCGCGGCCTTCGCCGCGCACGTCGCCGTCGCCCTGGAACGGGCCAGGCTGGCCGAGGCGGCCGCCGAGGTCGAGCCCGTCAAGGCCGCCGACCGGCTGCGCACCGCACTGCTCGCCGCCGTCAGCCACGACCTGCGCACCCCGCTCGCGGTGGCCCTCGCCTCGGTCTCCTCGCTGCTCAGCGACGACGTCGAGTTCAGCCCGGAGGACCAGCGCGAGCTGCTCGGCACCGCCGAGGTCTCGCTGGAGCGGCTGACCCGCCTGGTGGAGAACCTGCTCGACATGTCCCGCCTGCAGGCGGGCGCGCTCTCGCTCCAGTTGCACCCGACCGCGCTGGAGGACGTGGTGGTGACCGCCCTCGACTCGCTCGGCCCCGACGCCGCGGAGGCGGAGACGCCGGTCGCGACCCGGGGCCTGGACGGGATCCCCGACGTGGTCGTGGACGGCCCGCTGCTGGAGCGCGTCGTGGCCAACCTCGTCGGCAACGCCCTGCGGCACGCCTCTGGCCATCCGGTGCTGCTCAGCGCGAGCGCGCTCGGCGACCGGGTCGAACTGCGCGTCGTCGACCGCGGTCCCGGTCTGCCCGAGCAGGACCGCGAACAGATCTTCCAGCCGTTCCAACGGCTGGGCGACACCGACAACGCGACCGGCGTCGGACTCGGCCTGGCGCTGGCGCGCGGGCTCACCGAGGCGATGGGCGGCACGCTGCAGCCCGAGGACACCCCCGGTGGCGGTCTGACCATGGTGCTTTCGCTCCCCGCCGCGGCGGCAGAGCTGCTGGAACACGAGGACGACGCGGAGCCGGCGGTGCGAAGCGAGAGGGAGGACGAGCCGGTATGAGCCGGATCCTGGTCGTCGACGACGAACCGCAGATGCTGAAGGCCCTGCAGATCAACCTCCGGGCCCGCCACTACGAGGTGTCCACCGCCTCCGACGGCCGCCGCGCGCTCCAGGAGGCCACCCACAACCCTCCGGACGCCGTCGTCCTCGACCTCGGCCTCCCCGGGCTCGACGGCATGGAGGTGCTGCGCTCGCTGCGCACCTGGACCTCGGCCCCCGTCATCGTCCTGTCCGGTCGCGCCGACTCCCGCGAGAAAGTCGCCGCGCTCGACGCCGGCGCGGACGACTACGTCACCAAGCCGTTCGCGATGAACGAGCTCCTCGCCCGGATCCGGGCGGCGCTGCGCCGGCCCACCAGCGAGGAGCCGTCCTCCGCGCCGATCCGCGTCGGCGACCACCTCGTGGATCTCGAACGGTGCGTGGTCGACCCGGCCGAAAAGGGCGGTCCGTCGGTCCGGCTGACGCCGACGGAGTGGCGGATCCTCGCGGTGCTGCTGCAGCACCCGGGCCGACTGGTGACGGGCGGGCACATCCTGCGCCAGGTCTGGGGGCCGGGCCACGAGGAGAACACCAACTACCTCCGGGTCTACTTCGCGGGGCTGCGACGGAAGCTGGAGCGCGAACCGGCCCGCCCCCGGCACCTCCTGACGGAGCCGGGGATGGGCTACCGCTTCGAGCCGTGAACGGGAGTTGGACACGGCATGAGGTCCGGGGGGCCGCGCGGACGCAATCGCGTCACAGTGCCCGCCGAGGCCCCCGCAGGCCGCTGGGAGATCACGCCGGCGTCCTAGACTCCCCGCCGGAAGACTGCAATGCCTGCGAGGACGAGGGACCTGCGGATGCGGGAAGTCACGAGACGCGGCCTGCTGCGCGGGATGGGTCGTGCCGCCGCGGCGACCGCGGGGGTGGCCGCCGGTGCGGCCGGACTGGGAAGCCTGGCGGGCTGCGCCGGGGACAGCCAGGGCGTCGGCGGCGGCGCGGCGACGGCGCGGCCGGCCGACGTCCGCACCGGGAACCCGGTCACCCGTGAGAACAACGAGGCCGGCAGCCGGGCCTGGAGGTCGAACGACCGCGGGGCGACCCCGGTCGACGACGCCCTGAGCCAGATCAAGGCGTTCGCCGACACCACCAGCGTCGCCCACGGCGAGCGGATCACCTTCCACGTCGCCACCGCCGTGCCGCGGTCGTACTCCGTCGCGGTGTTCCGGATGGGCCACTACAACGGCGCGGGCGGGCGGTTGCTGACCACCAGCCCCACCCAGCGCGGGGTCCCGCAGTCCGCTCCGCAGGTGGACGGGCCCACCGCCACCGTCCGCACCCAGTGGGAGCCGGGCTGGTCCCTGGAGATCCCGCAGGACTGGGTCAGCGGCCTGTACCTCGCCTCGTTCACCACCGAGCACGGCGAGCGCACCGCCGTGCCGTTCGCCGTGCGCGACGACAGCCGGGCGAGCGCCTTCCTGGTGGTGCTGCCCTTCAACACCTACCAGGCCTACAACCAGTACCCGTTCGACGGCGTGCTGGGCCGCAGCCTCTACTACGGCTTCCTGCCCTCGGCCGCGGACCCCGCGGCGAGCGCCAAGTCGCCCGACGGGCACGCCTACCCGGCCGAGCCGGTCTCCCACGAGCAGTACGTCCGCCACTATCCCCAGCGCTCGCGGGCCGTCAGTTTCCAGCGGCCCTACCAGCACGACGGCATGCCGGCGGAGTTCGCGCTCGACCTGGCCTTCGTCACCTGGGCCGAGCGGGAGGGCCTGGACGTCACCTACGCCACCAACCTCGACCTGCACGAGGGCCGGGTGGCGCCGACGCGGCACCAGGCCCTGCTGTTCAGCGGCCACGACGAGTACTGGTCCGCCGAGATGCGGCAGACCGTCGAGCAGGCGGTCGCCGGGGGCCTCTCGCTCGCGACGTTCGCGGCCAACGACTGCTACTGGAAGGTCCGCATCGACCGGGACCCGTCCGGCTTCCCGCTGATGACCTGCTACAAGACCGACCCCGACCCGGTCCGCGACCCCACCGGCCCGAGCACGTTCTGGCGCCGCGCCGCGCCGAACTCGGCGCGGGCCGAGCAGCGGCTGCTCGGCGGTCAGTACACCGGCGCGGTGGTCGGCACGTCCCCGCTCGTGGTGAGCGAGAGCGCGCACTGGTTCTGGCAGGGCACCGGCCTGATCGACGGGGACCTCATCCCCGACCTGATCAGCGGCGAGGCCGACGGCCGGCAGAAGGGCGTGGCCCTGCCCGCGGCGAGCCAGTACCTGCTGCTGTCGGACTCCCCGTTCCGCGCGGCCGGACGCGACCGCCCGCAGCAGCAGAACACCACGCTGTACCGGTCCACGGCGGGCGGCTGGGTCTTCAACGCCGGCACCTTCGGCTGGGCGCTGGCCCTGGGCGGCGGCCCGGCGCTGGAGAAGCCGCAGGTGCAGCTGGTGACGCGGAACCTCGTCACCCGCTTGAAGGCCTGACTTCCCCTCCTGGTCACCGGAAGGCCGTACGGTCGGCGCATGAACGCACGCGTCCAACCCACGGCCCAGGTCGACCCGACGGCGGATCTCGGCGACGGCACCACTGTCTGGGAGCTGGCCCAGATCCGCGAGAAGGCCCGGCTCGGCACCGGCTGCGTGATCGGCCGCGGCGCGTACGTCGGCCCCGGCGTCCGCATCGGCGACAACGTGAAGCTGCAGAACCACGCCCTGGTCTACGAGCCCGCGGAACTGGGCGACGGCGTCTTCGTCGGCCCGGCGGTCGTGCTCACCAACGACCACTACCCGCGCTCGGTGGACCCCGAGGGCAAGCTGAAGCGCGGCGGCGACTGGGAGCCGGTGGGCGTCACCGTCGCCGAGGGCGCGTCGCTCGGCGCGCGCTCGGTCTGCGTGGCGCCCGTCCGCGTGGGCCGCTGGGCCCTCGTCGCCGCGGGCGCGGTCGTCACCCGCGACGTCCCCGACTTCGCCCTCGTCGCGGGCGTCCCGGCCCGCCGCATCGGCTGGGTCGGCCGCGCCGGCCTCCGCCTGGAGCAGGACGCGGCCACGGGCGAGTGGGTCTGCCCCCGGACGGCCTCCCGCTACGCGGAGCGCGACGGATCGCTCGTCGAGCTCTGAGCGACGACCCTCGAGGGGCGCGGGGAACTGCGCGAGAAACCACCCGTGTGCGGATGGCCCGGAACGTTGAGGACCCTCCGGGCGCGGGTGGCTCGTCCGCGCAGTTCCCCCCGCCCCTCAGTAGGGCAACCGCGGGAGGGCCACGCGCTACTGCAGGAAGGTGCTCAGCGCCGCCGCGGTCCTGCGGCCGTCGTGGTTGTCGCGGACGAAGGCGAGGGACTCCGCGCCGATGCGGGCGCCCGCGGCGCGGTCGTCGAGGAGGGACTCCACCGCGTCGCGGAGCGTCGCGCTGGTGGCGTTGACGATCGGGAGCGGGCCGGTGAGCGCGGAGACCTCCTCGGAGATGTAGCAGAGGACCGGCCGGCCGGCCGCCATCGCCTCGCAGGAGAACGTGCCGTAGGCGCCGATCGCGAACTGGTCGACCACGATGTCGGCAGTCTTGATGCGGCGGCGGACCTCCTCCCACGGGACGCCCTCCAGCAGCTGGAAGTCGATCGCGCCCTTGTCGTGCATCTCCTGAAGGACGGGGAGGATGCGGCCGCTGCCCTTGGTCCAGCGCTTGGACGGCGCGTGCACCACGACCGGGCGCCTGCGCTCCAGCACGGGAGCGCCGCTCGCCCAGGACTCGACGTCGACGACCAGCGGGGCCCACGTCGCCCACGGGAGGTCGACCAGCAGGTCGGGGGTGGTGACGAAGACGGGGAGGCCGCTGTCCGCGGCCGTCCTGCGGTTGCGCTCCGCGATCGTGGTCATCAGGGCGACCTGGTCGGCGGGGGCGTCGAGGAAGAGCGACTCGGTGTGGCGTGCCAGGTGGCGGCCGGGGTGCCGGATCTCGCTACCGTGGGCCAGCAGGGCCACCTTCAGACCGGCGGACCGCAGGGCGGGAAGATCCGCGCCGATGTGGTCGCCGTTGAGGGTGCCGAGGACGGGGCGGAAGGCGTCCGCCAGGAGGTGGGTGTAGCGGCCGGACAGGACCCTGCGGACCTGCTCGACCTGGACGTCGACCGAGCCCAGCCGGCCGTTGTCGAGGTACGCGTCGGCGGGGTAGCCGAAGCCGGTCGCGCTGCTGGCCATCACCACCTCGCAGGAGACGTCCTCCCGCTCGCGGCTGACCGCCGAGGCGAACGCGGCCAGCTGGCCCGCGTAGTTGGCGATGCCCATGCCCAGCCGGACGCCCTCCGCGCCCGCGGGCGCGAGCGGGCGCCAGCGGTTGAAGGAGGCCGTCGTGCCGTCCTCGCTCTGCGCGGGGCGCTGCACCTGCTCGGTGACGGTCCACGGGACGTCGGGGCGGGCCACCTCGGGGCCGGCGCCGGCCAGCCTGCGGTAGAGGTCGAGCAGCGCGCCGGACTGGGCCTCCCAGGAGAGCTCGGCGAGCAGCGGCTCGGTGATCCGCTCCGCGAGGGTGTCCCGGGAGGCGACGGCCTTGGCTGCCGCCTCGGCGAAGGAGACCGCGTCGCCGGCGGTGAAGATCTCGCCGATGCCGTGCTCCTCGGTGAAGGCCTGGACCGTCTTCACGTCGCTGGCCAGCACCGGCAGGCCCGCGTGCAGGTACTCGGCCATCTTCGTCGGCAGCGACAGCTCACAGTTGGGCGTGCGCCGGAACGGGATCAGACCGAGGTCGGCCGAGGCGAGGTAGTCCGCGACGGCGTGCTGCGGCACGTAGGGGAGGACGTGCACGCGGTCCGCCGCGCCCACCTCCGCCGCCTGGTCCAGCAGCTCCTGCACGAAAGGGTTCTGCCGGTTGGTCACCAGGGCGAGATGCACCTCCGGCAGCTCGCCGAGGCCCGCGACGACGGTCTCCAGGCCGCGCTGCCGGTCCACCCAGCCCGCGTAGACGAGCAGCGGGACGCTCTCGTCGAGCCCGCACAGCCCGCGTACGCCGGTGCCGGGCACGTCCACGCCGACCGCCTCGCGGACCGGGGTGTTGGCCACGACCATCGGCGTCTCGGACAGGCCGTGCGCCTCGCGCAACAGCTCGGCGATCTCCGGGGAGACGGTGACGACCGCGTCGGCCCGGCCGATGAACTCCGACTCCAGCGCCGGGTAGGCGGCTTGGCGCAGCGGGTTGCCCCACTCGACGCCGGCCACGTACTCGTGCGAGTCGTAGAGCCAGGAGCAGCGGTGTCCGGAGGCCCACAGACGGGCGGCGCTGTGTGCGGCCGGGACCAGCATGGTGACGTCGTTGGCGTGGATGACGTGCGGGCGGAAGTTCTCGATCGCAGGGCCGAAGGCCAGGTCCAGGTCGAGCAGTTCGGGCCAGTCCAGGCGCCACTCGCCGACCGGCTCGGCCGGGTCGGCCTGGTGGCGGCCCTCCCAGCGGTAGGCCCAGTTGCGGGCCCGGTAGACGGTGCGGCGGGCGCGCAGCACGGCCTTGAGGGTGCTGCGGCGCAGCCCCGCGCGGCCCTCTCGGACGAGGGTGCCGACCTCGGCGCTCTGCGCGCGGTCCCAGGTGCGGTGCGCGGCCTGGTAGCGCTTGAGCGCGTCGCCGTCGTCGAGGCGGAAGCGGGTGACCAGGCTGCGCAGGCTGCGCCCCCGGTCGTGGGCGACCTGGCGGCGCACGTTGTGCCAGACCGGCACCCGGACCACCTCGATGGGACCCATCCAGGAACGCTCCACGCGTCCGCTGCGGCTGCGTCCGAGCAGCAGGACCCGCCAGCCCTCCCGGGCGGCGGCGATCGCCGTCTTCTGCACCCGGGAGTCGCCGGTGATGCCGTTGCCCACGATGACGGCCAGCCTCGGCCGGTCGTCGAGGTCTTCCACCTCGTCCTGCTGCTCCGCGTTCACCTGCGGTCGAGCCTCTCGCTTGATGTCACAGCCTGTCCCCCCTGCCGGCGGAGCCGGTGTCAGCCGCCTCGGGCTCAGCCGCCGATGACGACGCGGCGCACGCCTTCCCAGCGCGCGGGGTCGGTGGTGCGGCGGCCGTCGACCAGCGCCCGGACGCCGGGCAGGTCGGCGGCGCCGAGCATCTGGTACTCGGCGTGGTCCGCCTGGATCACAGCCGCCGTCACCGGCTCGCCGCGGTGCGGCGGCAGGCCGAGGGCGACCAGTTCGGTCTCGGTGTAGAGCGGGTCGCTGACGTAGGGGACCGCGCCGCGCTCGCGCAGCGCCGCCACCGTCGGGAAGACGCCGGAGAACGCCGTCTCCTTGACCCCGCCGCGGTAGGCCGCGCCGAGGACCAGCACGTGCGCCCCCTCCAGGTCGCCGTACGCCTCGGCCAGCAGGTCGACCGCGTAGGCGGGCATCGCGGCGTTGGCCGCGCGCGCGGAGGAGACGACCGTCGCCTCCGGGTCGTTCCACAGGTACAGCCGCGGGTAGACCGGGATGCAGTGCCCGCCGACGGCGATGCCGGGGGTGTGGATATGGCTGTACGGCTGGCTGTTGCAGGCCGCGATGACCTGGGCGATGTCCACGCCCACCCGGTCGGCGAAGCGCGCGAACTGGTTCGCCAGGCCGATGTTGACGTCGCGGTAGGTGGTCTCGGCGAGCTTGGCCAGCTCGGCGGCCTCGGCCGAGCCGAGGTCCCAGACGCCGTTGGGACGCCCCAGTTCCGGGCGCTCGTCGAAGTCCAGGGCGGCCTCGTAGAAGGCGCGGCCGGCCGCCGCCGATGCGGCGTCGATGCCGCCGATCAGCTTGGGGTAGCGGCGCAGGTCCGCGAAGACCCGGCCGGTGAGCACCCGCTCGGGGCTGAAGACCAGGTGGAAGTCGCGCCCCGCGGTCAGCCCGGAGCCGCGCTCGAGCAGCGGCGCCCAGCGGTCACGGGTGGTGCCGACCGGCAGCGTGGTCTCGTAACAGACCAGGGTGCCCGGCCTCAGCCCGGCGGCGACGGCCTCCGTGGCGGCGTCGAGCAGCGAGAAGTCCGGGGTGCCCTCGCCGTCGACGAAGAGCGGCACGACGAGCACCACGACCTCGCTCGCTGCCACGGCGGCGGCCGTGTCCGTGGTCGCGGTCAGCAGGCCGGCGGTGACCGCCTGCTTGAGGCGCAGGTCGAGCTCCGCCTCGCCGGGGAAGGGCTCGGTCCCGGCGTTGACCTGCTCGACCACGGCCGGGTTCACGTCCGCGCCGACGACCCGGTGGCCCTTGGCTGCGAACTGCACCGCCAGCGGGAGGCCGATCTTGCCGAGGGCGACTACGCAGACGTTCACGCGGTTGTTCCTTCCTGGGCGGCGCGCGGGGTGGGGCGCAGCCGTCGTTTCAACGAGCGGACCAGGCTCAGCGCGCCGACCGAGAGCTGCAACTCGCCCTCGGCGCCGACGTTCGCGGAGACCCGGAACAGGTGGGGACCGCGCCAGGCCCGCAGCTTGACGGGCTTGGCGCAGCGGACGGGCTGGATCTCGTGCGTGCGGCCGCCCGTACTGGCCCGGCCGTGCAGCCGCAGCCGCACCGACCACGGTCCGCTGGCCGCACCGAGGTGGGCCTGGCGCAGCAGCAGGCCGAGCGGGACCCGCGCGGTGAGCACGGTCCCGCCGTCGGGAGCGGCGGCGTAGGAGACCAGGGCCTGGTGGGCGACGAACTGCTCGCCCGCGGTTCCGGCGCCGCCGGAGCGGAAGGTCTCCACCCAGACGCGGGCGACCGGCCCGCCGTACCCGGGGAGCGGGCTGTGCGCGGTGAGGGTCAGGCAGGGACGGCGGCGGGCGTCCAGCGCCAGTTCGGCGGTCAGGCCGTCGAGGCGGGTCAGCGAGTCGTCCGTCTCGAAGAACCGCTCGTCGATGCCGAGCCGGGCGTCGCCCAGGGCCGGGTGGTCCAGCAGGGCGCGCTCGCCGCGGACGAGCAGCGGCGGCCGCCGGTCGGCCTGCTCGAAGCGCAGTGCCGCGAGCACGGCGTCCACCTCGCCGGCGCGGGCCAGCAGCAGCCGGATCCGGGCCGCCACGGGCACCCTGAGCAGCAGGTCGTCGCTCGCGTGCGCCGCGACCAGCACCCCGACGCGGGAGACGATCCGCTCCTGCGCCTCGCGGTCCAGCTCCAGCAGCGCCGGGCCGAGGATGTCCGCGAGCTCGCCCTCCAGGTGGCGGCGGTGCACCCGCTCAAGGGCCTCGGGGGAGTCGGCGAGCCTGCCGGTCAGCGCCATGATGCGCTCGGTGCCGAGCAGGCGCGGCTCCGGGCCGCCCCGGTAGGTGATGTTCCCGGCGTTGTAGCGGCGGACCGCGTAGTAGTAGTCGTAGTCGTTCAGGATCGACACCGGCCCGGCCGCGAAGAGGGCGGCCAGGGTGAACGGCTGATCGCTGAGGACGGGCAGGTCCTCGTCGTAGCGCAGCCCGAGCCGCTCGATCAGCGCGCGGCGGAACAGCTTGGTGTTCGACAGCGCCCAGGCCAGCGGGGAGTTGCCGAGGGTGGCGTCGTGCCGCTGCCGCTGGAACGCGGCCTTGGGCACCCAGCGCCCGTTGAGGCCGACCATCCGGCCGACCACGACGTCGGTGCCGTGCGTGTCGGCGGCGGCGACGAGGCGTTCGAGCGCCTCCGGGCCCAGGTGGTCGTCGGCGCCCAGGAAGAAGACGTAGCGCCCGCGGGCCAGCTCCAGCCCGCGATTGCTCGGGGCGGCCGGGCCGCCGGAGTTGGCCTGGTGGACGACGTCGACCAGGCCGGGGTGCTCGGCGGCGAAGGCGTCCAGCGCCTCGCCGCTGCCGTCGGTCGAGCCGTCGTCGACGGTCACGATCTGCATCCGAGCGGTGCCGAGCGTCTGCGCGAGCAGGGACTCCAGGCAGGTGCTGAGGTACGGCATGGTGTTGTACACCGCGACGATGACCGTGACGTCGGGCTGCCCGGGCCCGGCCGGGCCCGCCTGCGCGGGCACCAGGGCGGCCGCGCCGGCCGCCGCCCCGGTTCCGGCGTTCGGCAGGGCCGTCGGGGCCGGAGCGCTCCCAGCTGCCGGTCCGACCGCCCGGCCGACCGCCGGTCCCGAGGCCGCGCCGGGCGCCCGTTCGGGCGCGGGGCGGCCCTCGGCCGCCGTCGCGCCCTCCTCGGCGACCTTCGTCCGCGCGTTCACGCGGCCGGGGTCCGGGACGAGGGTATGCGGATCGTCCCGCCGGACTCGGCCGAGGCCAGGACGGCGGCGGAGACCTCCACCGTGCGCAGGCCCTGGCGCAGCGTCACGATGTCGGCGTCCTTGCCCGAGACCGCGTCGCGGAAGCTCTCGTGCTCCACCAGCAGCGGCTCGCGCTTGGGGATCGCGAAGCGGATCATGTCGCCCTCGGCGACGCCGCGGAAGGCGCGCAGCGCCTCCCACTCGGTGTCGATGGCGCCGTTGGCGTAGAAGGTCAGGTCGGCCGTCAGGGTGTCGGCGACGAAGCAGCCCTTGTCGCCGGTGACGACGGTGCGCCGCTCCTTGAGCGGGCTCAGCCAGTTGACCAGGTGGTTCACCATGGTGCCGTCGGCGAGCCGACCGACCACGGCGACCATGTCCTCGTGCCGACGGCCGCTGCGGGAGACCGTGTGCGCGGCCACCGACTCGTACTCCTGGCCGGTCACCCAGCCGGTGAGGTCGATGTCGTGGGTGGCCAGGTCCTTGACCACGCCGACATCGGCGATCCGGTGCGGGAACGGACCCTGGCGGTGGGTCACCACCTGGTAGACCTCGCCCAGCTCGCCCGCCTCCAGGCGCCCGCGCAGGTTCTGCAGGGCCGGGTTGAACCGCTCGATGTGGCCGACCGCGCCGACCAGCCCCCGCGACTCGAAGGCCTCCACCACGCGGCGCGCGCCCTCGACCGTGTCGGCCAGCGGCTTCTCGATCAGCACGTGCACGTCCGCCTCGGCGAACGCGAGGGCTACCTCCTCGTGCAGCGCGGTCGGGCAGGCCACCACCGCGTAGTCGACGCCGAGGGCGATCAGCTGGTGCACGTCCGGCACGACCGGGACGCCGCGCACCACGCCGGCCGGGTCGGCCGCCGGGTCCACCACGCCGACCAGCTCCACGCCGGCCAGGCCGCTGAGCACCCGGTAGTGGTGACGTCCCATGGCGCCGACGCCGACCAGTCCGGCGCGCAGCGGCCGGTCCCCGGTGGTGGTCACTTCTCGGCTCCCGTCGTGGTGTCCAGCGCGTTGCAGGCGGCGACGATCCGGTCCAGGTCGGCCTCGGTCAGCGACGGGTGCACCGGCAGCGACAGCACCTCGGCCGCCGCGCGCTCGGTCTCCGGCAGGTCCCAGGTCCGCTCGCTCGCGGGGCCCTGGGTCGCGTACGGGACGAGCCGGTGGATCGGCGTCGGGTAGTAGACGGCGCTGCCCACGCCGGCCGCCGCGAGCGCCTGCTGAGCCTCGGCGCGGCCGACGGCCTCGGGCACGCGCACCGTGTACTGGTGGTAGGCGTGCTCGGCGCCCGCGGCGAGCACCGGGGTCACCAGCGTGGTGATGCCCGCGTCCAGCGCCTTGGCGTTGGCCCGGCGGCGCTCGGTCCACTCGGGGAGCCGGCCCAGCTGCACCCGGCCGATCGCGGCGGCGACGTCCGTCATGCGCATGTTGGCGCCGACGATCTCGTTGGCGTAGCGCTGCTCCATGCCCTGGTTGCGCAGCAGCCGCACCCTGCGGGCCAGCTCCGCGTCGGCCGTGGTGACCATGCCGCCCTCGAGGGCGTGCATGTTCTTGGTGGGATAGAAGCTGAAGCAGCCGGCCGTGCCGAAGGCGCCCGCGGGCGTGCCGCCGAGCGAGGCCATGTGGGCCTGGGCGGCGTCCTCGACCAGTGCCAGGCCGTGGCGCTCGGCGAGAGCGCCGATGCGGTCCATGGCGGCCGGGTGGCCGTAGAGGTGCACCGGCATGATGGCGGCGGTGCGCGGCGAGATCGCGGCGGCGGCGGCCTCGGGGTCGAGGCAGAAGCTGTCGCGCTCGATGTCCGCGAAGACGGGCTCCGCGCCGACGAGCCGCACCGCGTTGGCGGTGGCGGCGAAGGAGAAGGACGGCACCACGACCTCGTCGCCGGGACCGATGCCCATCGCGAGCAACGTCAATTGCAGCGCGGAGGTGCCGGAGTTCACTGCCACACAGTGACGGCCGTCCACCAGTCGGGAGAACTCCTCCTCGAATCCGGCGACTTCCGGTCCTTGTACGACGTTCCCGCTGCGCAGGACTCGGACTGCGGCCTCGATCTCGGCTTCGCCGATCACCGGTTTGGCCACGGCGATCTGGATCATTTCTTGCTCCGGCACCTGTGCTTCCTCTCCAGAAAGCATGAAGTAACAGGCGTTTCCGCATGCCAATCAAGATTTTTCTGCAATGCGGTCACGGCGGGCACAGCATATAAGAGCGACCCGGCCGGGCAAGAGGGGTGTAAGAATTTCTTTGACCCCATCTGACCTGCGTGTTTGTTTGGATTAAACCTGGAATTCAGCGAAAAAGGCTTCATTCTTCAGAGGGCCAACAACAGCTCACCGGGAGCCGTACGCGGGGAGCGGCGGCGCGCTCGCGGCGAGCAGCGCACGGGTCGCCTCACCGGCCGCGGACGGCGACCAACGTGCGGAGATGTCCGCGGTGGGGCCCGGCCGCCAGCCGTCCATGACGGTGATCCGGCCGCCCTCCGCCTCGAAGACCCGGCCGGTCACCCCGGCCGACGCGGCGGAGCCGAGCCAGACCACGAGCGGCGAGACGTTCTCCGGCGCCATGGCGTCGAACGCGTCCGGGCCGTCCGGCGCGGCCATGGCGGCGGCGAAGGCCTGCTCGGTCATCCGGGTGCGGGCGGCCGGCGCGATCGCGTTGACCTGCACGCCGTAGCCCGCCAGCTCCGCCGCGGCGACGAGCGTCAGGCCGAGGACGCCCGCCTTCGCCGCGCTGTAGTTGCCCTGGCCCACGCTGCCCAGCAGGCCCGCGCCGGAGCTGGTGTTGACCACGCGGGCGTCGGGCCTGCGGCCCGCCTTGGCCTCCGCCCGCCAGTGTGCGGCGGCGTGACGCAGCGGCAGGAAGTGGCCCTTCAGGTGCACGCGCATGACGGCGTCCCAGTCGTCCTCGTCGAGGTTGACCAGCATCCGGTCGCGCAGGAAGCCCGCGTTGTTGACCAGGGTGTCCAGTCGGCCGAAGGCGTCCAGCGCGGCGGCGACCAGGGAGGCCGCGCCGTCGGTGGTGGCGATGTCCCCGCCGTGGGCGACGGCCTCGCCGCCGTTCGCGCGGATCTCGGCGACGACCTCCTGTGCGGGGCCGGTCGAGGATCCGGCGCCGTCGCGTGCCACCCCTAGGTCGTTGACCACGACCCTCGCGCCCTCGGCGGCGAAGGCGAGCGCGTGCGCGCGGCCGAGGCCCCGGCCCGCGCCGGTGACCACGACCACGCGACCGGCGCACAGGCCGTCGGGGGTTCGGGAGTTGCTCATGGCGGTGCTCCTTCGCTGGTCAGTGCTCCGTGGCGGTGCTCGGCGCGCCCGACGCGCCGTCAGCCCCGCTCGGCGGGCGGTTCACGTCTGCGGCAGCCAGGAAGGCGGGGCGTTCCCCGCCGCCGTGGACGGCCAGGGCGGCGCCGGTGATGTAGCCGGCCTGCGGGGAGGCGAGAAAGACGCAGGCAGCGCCGATCTCCCCGGGCTCGGCCAGACGTCCCAGCGGGACCGTCGCGCCGACGGCGGCGACTCCGGCCTCGTCGCCGTAGTGCAGGTGGGAGAGCTCGGTGCGGACCATGCCGGGGACGACGGTGTTCACTCGCACGTCCGGGGCCCACTCGACGGCCATCGAGGCGGCCAGGTTGGCGAGTCCGGCCTTGGCCGCGCCGTAGGCGGCGGTGCCGGGGGAGGGGCGGGTGCCGCTGACGCTCCCGATCATGATCACGGAGCCCCGGCTGCGCCGCAGATGGGGGAGGGCGGCGAGCGAGGCCGTGAGCGGGGCCAGCAGGTTGAGTTCGAGGACGCACAGATGGCGTGCGGTGTCCGCGGCGGCGCCGAGCGGCCGGAAGGGGGTGCCGCCCGCGTTGTTCACCAGGACGTCGAGGCGGCCGTGCCGCTCAGCCGCCGCGTCGAAGAAGGCCGCGACGGCCCCCGCGTCGCGCAGGTTCACGGCGGTGAACTCGGCTGTGCGGCCCGCCTCCTGGACCGGCTCCGCCGGGGGACGGCGGGCGCAGACCAGCACCTGGGCCCCGGCCCGCAGGAAGGCGCGGGCGATCCCGGCGCCGACGCCGCGCGTGCCGCCGGTCACGGCGACCACCCGTCCGTCGAGATCCAGAGTGATGCTCATACCGTCACACCCCTCCGCGTTTTCCCGTGCTCTCCCGCGGCCCGGCTCGCGCTGCTACCGTCAATCCCAGGATGAACCTAACAAACGTTTGGTGAAAAGAGGCCGATTCGCCGATGAGTGTCTCCACCTCACGTCCCGAGAAGTCGATCGCCGTGGTGACCGTCTCCTATCCGCCCGTCAACGCCCTTCCCGTGCAGGGCTGGAGAGACCTCGCCGAGGCGGTGCGCGCGGCCGGACGGGACCAGGAGGTGCGCTGCGTCGTCCTCGCCGCCGAGGGACGCGGGTTCAACGCGGGCGTGGACATCAAGGAGGTCCGGCGCGACCCGGGCCGCACGGCCATCATCGGCGCCAACCGCGGCTGCTACGAGGCCTTCGCGGCCGTCTACGAGTGCGAGGTGCCCGTCGTTGCGGCGGTGCAGGGCCACTGCCTGGGCGGTGGCGTCGGCCTGGTCGGCAACGCCGACGCCATCGTGGCCGCCGACGACGCCTACTTCGGGCTGCCGGAGCTGGACCGCGGCGCGCTCGGCGCGGCCACGCACCTGGCCCGGCTCGTCCCGCAGCACCTGATGCGCACGCTCTACTACACCTCCCGCACCGTCACCGCCGCCGAGCTGCACCGCCACGGCTCGGTGTGGGAGGTCGTCCCGCGGGCCGAACTCGTTCCGGCCGCGCTGCGGTTGGCGGGGGAGATGGCGGCGAAGGACGGAGCGCTGATCCGGATGGCCAAGGCGGCGATCAACGGCATCGACCCGGTGGACGTGCGGCGCAGCTACCGCTTCGAGCAGGGCTTCACCTTCGAGGCGAACCTGAGCGGTCTCGCCGACCGGCTTCGTGACGGCTTCGGCAGTGAGGACGGCGACTGACGTGACGAACCCAGGGGTTCACGACAAGACGATGAGTGCCGAGGAGGTCGTCGCCCGGCTGCGCAGCGGCATGACCATCGGCATCGGCGGCTGGGGCTCGCGGCGCAAGCCCATGGCGCTGGTCCGCGCGCTGCTGCGGTCCGAGGTGACGGACCTGACCGTGGTCTCCTACGGCGGCCCCGACGTCGGCATGCTGGCGGCGGCGGGCCGGATCCGCACCCTGGTCACCGCCTTCGGCACGCTCGACTCGATCCCGCTGGAGCCCCACTACCGCGCCGCGCGCGAACGCGGGGCCTTCGAACTGGTCGAGCTGGACGAGGCGATGCTGATGTGGGGTCTCACCGCCGCCGTCCACCGGCTCCCCTTCCTGCCGATCCGGTCCGGCCTCGGCTCGGACGTCATGCGCGTCAACCCGTTCCTGCGGACGGTGCGTTCGCCGTACGAGGACGGCGAGGAGCTGGTCGCGATGCCCGCGCTGCGGCTGGACGCCGCGCTCGTGCACCTCAACCGTGCCGACCGGCACGGCAACGCCCAGTACCTCGGCCCGGACCCGTACTTCGACGACCTGTACTGCGAGGCCGCCGATCACGCCTACGTCTCGTGCGAGCGCGTCGTCGACACCGAGGAGCTGGCCAAGGCCGGCGGCCCGCAGACGCTGCTCGTCAAGCGGCTGTCGGTGGCGGGCGTCGTGGAAGCCCCGAACGGCGCCCACTTCACCTCCTGCACCTCCGACTACGAGCGGGACGAGGCCTTCCAGCGCCACTACGCGACCACCGAGTGGTCCGCCTTCGCAGAGCGCTACCTCGCCGGGGGCGAGCTCGACTACCGGTCCGCCGTGGCCGCCTGGCACGAGGAGCAGCAGTGACCGTCACCAGCGTCGTCACCCGGGCCGAGTACTGCGTCGTCGCCTGCGCGGAGGCCTGGCGCGGCGACGGCGAGGTCCTGGCCAGCCCCATGGGCACGGTCCCGGCCATCGGCGCCCGGCTGGCCAAGCTGACCTTCGCCCCCGAGCTGCTGCTCACCGACGGCGAGGCGCTGCTCGTCGCCGACGTCGCGCCGATGGGCGCGCGCCCGCAGACCGTGGAGGGCTGGCTGCCCTACCGCCAGCACCTGAGCCTGGCCATGGGCGGCCGCCGCCACGTGATGATGGGCGCGAGCCAGATCGACCGCTACGGCAACCAGAACATCTCCTGCATCGGCGACTGGGCCCGTCCCACCCGCCAGCTCCTCGGTTTCCGCGGCGCGCCCACCAACACGCTCAACAACCCGACCAGTTACTGGATCCCCAGGCACAGCGCCCGCGTCTTCGTGGAGCGCGTGGACGTGGTCTGCGGCGTCGGCAACGACCGCGCGGCCGGGCCCTACCACGCGCTGCGGCGGGTGGTCAGCGATCTGGGCGTCTTCGACTTCGCGACGACGGACGGCTCGATGCGTCTGGTCTCGGTCCACCCGGGCGTCAGCGTGGAACAGGTCGTCGCGGCGACGGGCTTCCCGCTCGCCGTCGGCGACGACGTGGCGGTCACGCGTGAACCGACGCCGGAGGAGCGGCGGCTGCTCCACGAGGTGATCGACCCGCGTGGCTGGCGCGAGAAGGAGGTGCGGTCGTGACGACGCCGTCCCTGGAGACCTCGCTGACGAAGCTCGTCGGCGTCCGCCATCCGCTCGTGCAGACCGGCATGGGCTGGGTCGCCGGCCCGCGCCTGGTCTCGGCGACCGCCGAGGCCGGGGCGCTCGGCATCCTCGCTTCGGCCACCATGTCCCCCGAGCAACTGCGCTCGGCCGTACGGGAGGTCAAGTCCCGCACCGAGGCCCCCTTCGGGGTCAACCTGCGTGCTGACGCGGGGGACGCGGACGAGCGGGTCCGGATCATCGTCGAGGAGGGCGTCCGCGTGGCCTCCTTCGCCCTGGCCCCCTCGCGCGAGCTGATCGCGCGCCTCAAGGACGCGGGCGTCGTCGTGATCCCGTCGATCGGCGCGCGCCGCCACGCGGAGAAGGTCGCCGCCTGGGGCGCGGACGCGGTCGTCGTCCAGGGCGGCGAGGGTGGCGGTCACACCGGCGAGGTGGCGACGACGGTGCTGCTTCCCCAGGTCGTGGACGCGGTCGACATCCCGGTGGTCGCGGCGGGCGGCTTCTTCGACGGGCGTGGGCTGGTCGCCGCCCTCGCCTACGGAGCGGCGGGCGCGGCGATGGGGACCCGCTTCCTGCTGACCTCCGACTCGACCGTCCCCGAGGCGGTGAAGGCGAAGTACCTGGCGGCGCAGGTGAAGGACGTCACGGTGACCCGGGCCGTGGACGGCCTGCCGCACCGCATGTTGCGCACGGATCTCGTCTCGTCACTGGAGAACGCGGGCCGTGCCCGCGCGTTGGCACGGGCCGCCCGTCACGCCGCGGGCTTCCGCAGGCTCTCCGGGCTGAGCTGGTCGAGGATGATCCGTGACGGCCTCGCCATGAGGCACGGCAGGGAGCTCTCCTGGAGCCAGGTCCTCCTCGCCGCCAACACGCCCATGCTGCTGCGGGCCTCGATGGTGGAGGGCAGGACGGACCTCGGCGTGATGGCCTCGGGCCAGGTGGCCGGAGTCATCGAGGACCTCCCGAGCTGCGCGGAGCTGGTGGAGCGGGTGATGGCGGAGGCGGTCGAGGTGCTGGGCCGCCTGTCCGGTCACTGACCCCCGGCGCCCGGGGCGGGACCGTCGGAGGCCGGGGCGGGCTTGGTGTCGAGGACGTCGCGGACCTGTTCGGCGGCGCGGAGCACGCTGACGAAGTCGCTGAAGGGGGCGACGTTCTCCAGGCGGGCGGCGGCCGGGCTGTCGCGGCCGAGGACGGTGACGCCCTGCCGCGCGGTCCCCTCGGCGATGAACGAGCAGGTCAGCACGCGGGCGGCAACCTGGGCAGCCGCGGCGACGAGCAGGAGCGGATCCGCACCAGCCTCGACGCCGTGACCGTCCGCAACGACAACATCCGCAGCACGAAGGTCGCCGGCAACCACGGCGCGATCCTCAGGAAGGACTTCGCGGCCGTCGCGGCGGCCGTACGCGAGGTCGCCGCCCCCGGGACGGGAGGCCGCGCTGACCGCGGCAGGCTCAGGAGAGCCGCTCGACGACCGTGACGTTGGCCTGGCCGCCGCCCTCGCACATCGTCTGGAGGCCGTAGTGGCCGCCCGTGCGCTCCAGTTCGTGCAGGAGCGTGGTCATCAGCTTCACCCCCGTCGCGCCGAGCGGGTGGCCCAACGCGATGGCTCCGCCGTTGACGTTCACCCGCTCCGGGTCCGCGCCCGTCTCCTTGAGCCAGGCCAGCACGACGGGGGCGAAGGCCTCGTTGATCTCGACCAGATCGATCTCGCCGATCGACATCCCGGCCTTCTTCAGCGCGTACGCCGTCGCCGGGATCGGCGCGGACAGCATGCGGATCGGGTCCTCGCCGCGGACGGAGAGGTGGTGGACCCGGGCGCGGGGGGTCAGTCCGTGCTCGCGGACGGCCCGTTCGCTCGCGAGCAGCATCGCGGCCGCGCCGTCGGAGACCTGGGAGGAGCAGGCCGCCGTGATCGTCCCGCCCTCCACGACGGGCTTCAGCGCGGCCATCTTCGCGAGCGAGGTGTCGCGCCGGGGCCCCTCGTCGACCGTGACGTCCCCGTACGCGACGACCTCCCGCGCGAAGCGCCCCTCGTCGATCGCGCGGACGGCCCGCTGGTGCGACCGGAGTGCGAACTCCTCCATGTCCTGCCGCGAGACGCCCCACTTGGCCGCGATCAGCTCCGCGCCGTGGAACTGGTTGACCGGGGCGTCGCCGTACCGGGCGCGCCAGCCGGCGCTGCCGAGGAACGGGCCGTCCGTCAGCCCCAGCGGCTCGCCGGCCTGACGGCTGGCGAAGGCGATCGGGACCATGCTCATGTTCTGCACGCCGCCCGCGACGACCAGGTCCTGCGTGCCGGACAGGACGCCCTGCGCGGCGAAGTGCAGCGCCTGCTGGGACGATCCGCACTGTCGGTCGACGGTGACGCCGGGCACCTCCTCGGGCAGTCCCGCCGCGAGCCAGCAGGTGCGGGCGATGTCGCCCGCCTGCGGGCCGACCGCGTCGAGGCAGCCGAAGACGACGTCCTCGACGGCCGCCGGGTCGACGCCGGTGCGCGCCATGAGCGCGGTGAGCACGTGCGCGCCGAGGTCGGCCGGGTGGACGGCGGCGAGGCCGCCGCCCTTGCGTCCCACGGGGGTGCGGACCGCGTCGATGATGTAGGCCTCGGCCATGGTGGACGGAACTCCCTTCAGCGGTGGGGCTCTAGGCAGCGGTGGGGCTCTAGGCAGCTGTGGGGCTCTAGGCGTGCTGGCTGCTCACCGAGACGGTCTCGCCGGTCATGTAGGAGGAGTAGTCGCTGGCCAGGAAGACGACGACGTTGGCCACCTCCCACGGCTCCGCGTAACGGCCGTACGCCTCACGCTCGGTGAGCTCGGCGAGCAGTTCGCCGGTGGTGACCTTCGCCAGGTGCGGGTGCATGGCCAGGCTCGGCGCGACCGCGTTGACGCGGACGCCGAACGCGGCGGCCTCCAGGGCCGCGCAGCGGGTCAGCGCCATCACGCCGGCCTTGGCCGCGGCGTAGTGCGACTGCCCGGCCTGAGCGCGCCAGCCGATCACCGAGGCGTTGTTGACGACGACGCCGCCCTGGCCACCCGCCTTCATCGCCCGCAGGGCGGCGCGCGTACAGCGGAAGGTGCCGCCGAGGGTCACGTCGATGACGCGGTCCCACTGGTCGTCGGTCATGTCGACCAGCTCGGCGGTGCCGCCGAGCCCGGCGTTGTTGACCACGACGTCGAGCCGCCCGTGGGCGCTTTCGGCGGTGGCGAACAGCTCCCGGACCTGGGCCTCGTCGGTGACGTCGCAGGGGAGCGCGGTGACGCGCTCGGCGCCGAACTCGGCCACGAGCGCCTGGGCGGACTCCTTCAGCCGACGCGCGTGCGCGTCGCTGACCAGCACGTTCGCCCCCTCCTCCAGGAAGCGGCGGGCGGTCGCGCCGCCGATCCCGGCGCCCGCGGCGGCGGTGACGACCGCGCTGCGTCCGACCAGCAGGCCGTGCGCGGGCAGGTAGGGAGGAGGTGTGCGGAGACCGTCGACGTCACCCATGTGGGTACGTTAACCTACCAAACACTTGTTAGGGAAGGAGTCCCGAGATGAGTGCCGCCCCCGAACCCTCCGGTGCCGTCGACGACGAGCCCCCGGTTCTCTACGAGCGGCGCGGCGCGGTCGCGTGGGTGACCATGAACCGCCCCCGGTACCGCAACGCGCAGAACTCGGCGATGACATATGCCCTCGACGCCGCCTTCTACCGGGCCGCAGAGGACGGCGAGGTCAAAGTCGTCGTCCTGGCCGGGGCGGGCGAGCACTTCTCCGCCGGGCACGACATCGGCACCCCAGGACGCGACGCGCACCTGCCCTTCGAGCGGCGCGCCGGCCTGTGGTGGGACCACTCCGACAAGCGGGGCGCGGAGAGCCGCTACGCCCGTGAGTCCGAGGTCTACCTCGGCATGTGCCGGCGGTGGCGTGAGCTGCCCAAGCCGGTGGTCGCCTCCGTCCAGGGCGCCTGCGTCGCAGGGGGGTTGATGCTGGCCTGGGTCTGCGACCTGATCGTCGCGTCCGAGGACGCCTTCTTCGCCGACCCGGTCGTGCGGATGGGCATCCCGGGCGTCGAGTACTTCGCCCACCCCTGGGTGATGCCGCCGCGCGTCGCCAAGGAGTTCCTCTTCACCGGCGACCGCATCGACGCACGCCGCGCCTACGAGGTCGGCATGGTCAACCGCGTGGTCCCGCGCGCCGAGTTGGAGACGCGGACCCGCGAACTCGTCGAGCGCATCGCGCAGATGCCGCGCCTAGGGCTCGCCCTCGCCAAGCGCGCCGTCAACCAGGCCGAGGACCTGCAGGGCCTGCACGCCGGCATGGACTCCGTGTTCGGCCTGCACCACCTCGCCCACGCCCACAACGCCGAGGTCGCCGCCGACCCCCTCGGCGGCATGGACGTCGCCGCGATGAAGAAGCAGGCGGGGGCCTAGACCGTGGATCTCACCCACGACGCGGAGACCGAGGCCTTCCGTGACGAAGCCCGCGCCTGGCTCGCCGCCCACGTCCCGCCGACGCCGCCGCCCTCGCTGGAGACCCGTGAGGGATTCGCCGCACACCGCGCCTGGGAGGCCGAGCTCGCCGCCGACCGCTGGTCGGTGGTCTCCTGGCCGGAGCCCTACGGAGGCCGCGGCGTCGACATCCTGCGCTGGCTGGTCTTCGAGGAGGAGTACTACGCGGCGGGCGCCCCCGGCCGGGTCTCCCAGAACGGCATCAGTCTTCTCGCGCCCACCCTCTTCGACCACGGCACAGAGGAGCAGCGCGCTCGCGTGCTGCCGCCGATGGCGCGCGGCGAGGTGATCTGGGCGCAGGCCTGGTCCGAGCCCGCCTCCGGCTCCGACCTCGCCTCGCTCCGGTCCCGCGCGGTCCGCACGGACGGCGGCTGGCTGCTCAGCGGCCAGAAGACCTGGTCGTCCCGCGCGGCCTTCGCAGACCGGGCGTTCGGCCTCTTCCGCAGCGAACCCGGCCTGGACAGGCCGCACCTCGGCCTCACCTACCTGATGTTCGACCTGCGCGCACCGGGCGTGACGGTACGTCCGATCGGGCGGCTGGACGGCAAGCCCGCCTTCGCGGAGCTCTTCCTCGACGAGGTCTTCGTGCCGGACGAGGACGTCGTCGGCGCCCCGGGCGAGGGCTGGCGCGTCGCGATGAGCACGGCGGGCAACGAACGCGGTCTGACGCTGCGCTCACCCGGCCGTTTCCTCGCCTCCGCGTGCAGGCTGGCCGCGCTGTGGGACTCCGCCGGCCGCGACCGGGCCCTCGCCGACCGCGTCGCGGACGCACTGATCGGCGCCCGCGCCTACCAGCTGTTCACCTACGCGGGCGCCTCCCGCTTCGCGGCGGGCGGCGTGATCGGCGCGGAGTCCAGCCTGAACAAGGTCTTCTGGTCCGAGTACGACATCGCCCTCCACGAGACCGCGCTCGACCTGCTCGGCCCCGACGCGGAACGCGCCGACGGCCCGTGGGCGGAGGGCTGGGTCTTCTCCCTGGCCGGGCCGATCTACGCCGGCACCAACGAGATCCAGCGCGACATCATCGCCGAGCGGCTGCTCGGCCTGCCCAAGGGACGGCGGTAACGGTGCGCTTCCTCCTCGACGCGGAGCAGCGGGAGTTCGCCCGCACCCTGGAGGCCCTGCTCGCGGCCGCCGACGCCCCGTCCGCCGCCCGCGCCTGGGCACGCGGGGACCACGCGCCCGGCCGCGCGTTGTGGGACCGGTTCGCCAAGGCGGGTGTCTTCGCGCTCGCCGTTCCGGACGAGTCCGAGGGTGCGGGGCGGCTCCCGCTGGAGCTGACGCTCGCCTTCGAGGCCCTGGGCCGCCACGCCGTTCCTGGCCCGGCGGTGGAGACCGTCGCCGCGTCGGTACTGCTCGCCGGGCTCGGCGACGCCGCGCCCGCCCAGGCGTGGCTGCCGCGCCTCGCCTCCGGCGGTGCGCTGGCCACCCTCCGCGGCGACGGCGGCTACGCGCTGGACGCCGACGTCGCCGACGCCGTCCTCGTCGTCGCCGGGGACACGGGCGAGGAGCTCTGGCTCGTCGACGAGCCCGGCCCGGCCGTCCCCTCCCACGACCCCGTCCGGCGTCTCTTCGCCCCGGCCGCGCGGGGCGACCTGCTCGCCCGCGGGCCGCACGTCGCGGCGGCCGCCGGGGAGGCCCGGGCGTGGGCGGCCCTCGCCACGGCCGCGCAGGCGCTGGGCGTCGGCCGCGCGCTGCTCGACCGGACCGTGGCCTACGTGCGGGAACGGCGGCAGTTCGGCGTCGCCGTCGGCTCCTTCCAGGCGGTCAAGCACCGCCTTGCGGACGTGCTGGTCGCGCTGGAGTTCGCGCGGCCGCTGGTTCACGCGGCGGCGCTGTCCCTGGATCCGGTCGACATCGCCATGGCCAAGGTCGCCTCGGGGGAGGCGGCCTGCGCGTCGGCGCGGGCGGCCCTCCAACTGCACGGGGCGATCGGCTACACGGACGAGCTGGAGCTGTCCCTCTGGCTGCGCAAGGCGCGTCCGCTCCGGGACGCGTGGGGGACGCCCGCTTCCTGCCGGGCGCGGATCGTCGGCGCGAGCTGACCTCTTCGCCGCTTGCGGCTCAGTTCCAGGCCGAGGGGTGCTTCCGCTCCGGCATCTCCGGCTCGAACCACTCCAGCGACGCCCGCCGGAACCGCGTCCGCGCGGTCCAGAGCCCCTGGGCCCCGCGCACGACCAGCGGCAGCAGCGCCGACCCCAACAGCGCGGCGAGCCGCCACGCCTCCGTCCAGCCGCCCCAGCCGAGCACGCCGTCCCGGTGCTCGACGAACCCGTCGAAGCAGAGCCAGAAGACCGGCGCCACGATCAGCGCCGCCCGTACGTCCTTGCCGCGCCGCGCCACGCCGACACAGGCGGCGCCGACCAGCACCAGGCCCACCACGGCGTGCTTGGGCGTCGTCACGGCACCCACGAACACGGACGCCGCCAACGCGACGCCGAAGGCGACGACGAAAAGCAGGGGCGTCGGCATCGACGCGGGAGCGGAGTCCTCGAACACCCCGCCATCACACCCGCGCCGGGCGGGTGGGCTGTGCAGTCTTGACGGGTTCCATACGCGGGTCGGCCGCATCCATACGGCCCCCTAGCGCAGACGCCCCGGGGGGCGGAGGATCCGCGCCCCGGGGCGTCTGCGGGCCGGTGGGCCCGGGCTCGGCTCAGCCCGGCGTAGCGCTCCCAGGCGTTGCCGCCGACCGCGCCGCTCGCGGTGAAACCGCCATGCCCATTCCTGAGCGTGCGCCGCCTGCGCCCAAGCGTCAGATTCGTGCGTCACGTCCGCTCTTGGGCGGTCATCTACCCGTTCAGCCGCAGCCGCAGCCGGCAGACCGTCGCGTCCGTGCCGCGCCGTACCGCACGACTGATCAGCGCGCCGCGCTGGTTGTGGAGGGGCCAGGTCCACCAGTGCTCCGGTTCGACCTCGGGCACCAGCACCGTCACGCGGTCGTAGGCGTGGCCGCCGTCCTCCGCGCGCAGCTCGCGCAGGTACCGCACCAGCGGCCGGGCCAGTTCGCGGCGGGCCGAGGGGATCTCGACCAGCGGGACGCCTGGCTGCCACAGGTCCCAGTCGCGCCGCAGCGACGCCGCCGCCGCGCGCTCCTCCTCGTCCGCCTCACCGGGGACGACGGTGACGGCCAGGACCTCGTCGCCCAGCGAGACCGCCGCCGACAGCGCCTCGCGGGTCAGCCGGGACAGCGCGCCGACGGGGACGACGACCAGCGAGTGCCGGGGCTCCGGGGCGTCGGGGACGACGCCCAGCTCCAGCTTCTCGCCGATCCTGGCGTAGCCGTGCCGGACGGCGGTGAAGAGCAGGACCAACAGCGGCAGCAGGGTGACGACCAGCCAGGCGCCCTCGGTGAACTTGGTCAGCGTCTCGACCACCGTCGCCGCCGCGGTCAGCAGCGCGCCGAAGCCGTTGACGGCCGCCTTGCCGCGCCAGCCGGCGCAGCCGGAGAGCCACCAGTGCCGGACCATGCCCACCTGGGCGATGGTGAAGCCGACGAAGACGCCGATCGCGAACAGCGGGACGAGGTTGTCCACGTCGCCGCCGGAGGCGACCAGCAGCACGGCCGAGGCGCCGGCCAGCGCCAGCACGCCGTGGCGGTAGACCTGGTGGTCGGCGCGGAGCGCGAAGACGTGCGGCAGGTGGTGGTCACGGGCCAGCAGCCGCAGCAGCACCGGCAGGCCGCCGAAGGAGGTGTTCGCGGCGAGGGCCAGCAGCACCATGGTGGCGAACTGCACCAGGTAGAAGAAGAAGCCGTGGCCGAAGGAGGCGTCGGTCAGCTGGGCCAGCACGGTGACGCCCTCGACCGGCTGCAGGTGGAAGCGGCCGATGAGCACCGCCAGCCCGATGAGCATCACGCCGAGCAGTCCGCCCAGGGCGATCTCGGTGTGCTGCGCCCGCTTGACGCGCGGGACGCGGAACGACGGGACCGCGTTGGCGATCGCCTCGACGCCGGTCAGCGCGGAGCAGCCGGAGGCGAACGCGCGGAGCAGCAGCAGGACGCCGACGGACGTCGCGTCGGAGGCGACGTCCGAGGCGTGCCCGGTGGCCAGCAGCGCGACCGGGTGGGCACGGAAGAGGCCGACCACGACGACGCCCAGGATGGACGCCACGAAGACCGCCGTCGGGATCATGAAGGCGCGTGCCGACTCGGCGATACCGCGCAGGTTGATCGCGGTGATCAGCACGAGCACGGCCAGGCAGATCCACACGCGCTGCCCGTAGAGCGAGGGGAACGCCGAGGTCAGCGCCGCGACGCCGGCCGTCACGGAGACGGCGACGTTCAGCACGTAGTCGACGACCAGGGACGCCGCCGCGACCAGCGCGGTGCGCCGGCCGAGGTGGGTCTTGGCGACGGCGTAGGAGCCGCCGCCGTCCGGGAAGGCGGCGATGACCTGACGGTAGGAGAAGGTCAGCACGGCCAGCAGCGCGGCGATCGCGAGGGTGACCGGGAGGGTGAAGCCGAGCCCGTGCGCACCGGCGGTGGCCAGCACCAGCACGATCGCCTCGGGCCCGTACGCCACGGACGCCATGGCGTCCAGGGAGAGCGCGGCCAGGCCGCCGAGCGCGGAGAGGCGGTGCTTCTCCGCGGGGTCGGCGGCCGGGGGTATCGGATGCGGCGCGGACTCCTCGGTGGCGGCTGTGGCTGCCGACATGGCCCCTCCCCGGGGATGTGCTGCGTGGTGGTCGTCGCTCTGACGGATCCCCATGCTGGCGCGCCCGGGCGCCACGGCAGGGACGTCCTGATGATCTCTTAACGTCGCCGGGCGGCGCCGCTACGCGATCCTGATGCGGACCGCCACCGCCTCCGGCCGCGTGCCGGAAAGGTGCATGATGTCTGTTTTCGCCTAGTCTCGGTCCGTGGTGAACATCCCTCAGGCGGTGAAGCGGCTGATCATCGGCCGGGCGATGCGGAGCGAGGAGCTCGGCGAGACCCTGCTGCCCAAACGCGTCGCGCTGCCGATCTTCGCCTCCGACCCGCTCTCCTCGGTCGCCTACGCCACCCAGGAGATCCTGCTGGTCCTGACCGTCGGCGGCACGGCCTTCCTCTACCTGACCCCCTGGATCGGGCTGGGCGTCGTCCTGCTGATGGCGGTGGTGGTCCTGTCCTACCGTCAGGTCGTCTACGCCTACCCGAGCGGCGGCGGCTCCTACGAGGTGGTCTCCTCGAACCTCGGGCCCAACGCGGGCCTGGTCGTCGCGGCCGCGCTGCTCGTCGACTACGTGATGACCGTCGCGGTCTCCGTCGCCTCCGGCGTCGACAACATCATCTCGGCCTTCACCGGGCTGGCGCCCTACCGCGTGCTGATGGCCGTGCTCTTCGTCGTGCTGCTGGCGGCGGTGAACCTGCGCGGTGTGCGCGAGTCCGGCAAGGCCTTCGCCGCCCCGACCTACCTGTTCATCGCGGGCATCCTGCTCATGGTGATCACGGGCTTCGTCAAGATGGCCTTCGGCCACACCCCGGTCGCGTCCAGCGCGAAGTACCCGATCACGCCGACCGACCACAACAACACGCTCACCGGCTTCGCCCTGCTGATGCTCGCGCTACGCGCCTTCGCCTCCGGCTGCACCGCGCTGACGGGCGTGGAGGCGATCTCCAACGGGGTCCCGGCCTTCCGCAGGCCGAAGAGCAGGAACGCGGCGCAGACCATGGCCGCCATGGGCATCACGGCCGTGGTGATGTTCGCCGGGATCACCGTCCTGTCGCTGACCTCGAAGATCCACATCACCAACGACGGCTGCCAGCTCGTCGGCTTCCCCGACTGCTCCACCGCGCCGCAGCAGACCGTCATCGCCCAGCTAGCCGCCGCGATCTTCGGCGGCGACCACAGCGTGCTCTTCTACTACATCCAGGCCGCCACCGCCCTGGTCCTCGTCCTGGCCGCGAACACCGCCTTCAACGGATTCCCGCTGCTGTCCTCGATCCTCGCCCAGCACCGCTACCTGCCGCGCCAGCTGCACACCCGCGGCGACCGGCTCGCCTTCTCCAACGGCATCCTGGCGCTGGCCCTGGTGAACGTCGCCCTGCTGGTCGCCTACCGGGCCAACGTCACCAACCTGATCCACCTCTACATCCTCGGCGTCTTCACCTCCTTCACGCTCTCCCAGATCGGCATGGTCCGGCACTGGAACGAGCTGCTGCGCGGGGAACCGGACCAGCGGACGCGGGCGGCGGCCCAACGCTCCCGGATCATCAACGGCTTCGGCGCGTGCGTCACCGCGCTGGTCCTGGTCATCGTCATGGCCACCAAGTTCACCCAGGGCGCCTGGCTGGCCGTGGTCGCGGCGGTCTTCCTCTTCGTCAACATGAAGGCCATCCACCGCCACTACGACGACGTCGCGGACGAGCTCGCCGTCGACCTCCCGGCCGAGGAGTTCACCCGCCCGGGCCGCGTCCACGGCGTGGTGCTGGTCTCCAAGCTGCACAAGGCCACGCTGCGCGCCATCGGCTACGCCGAGGCGCTCCGCCCCGACGTGCTGGAGGCCGTCACGGCGGCCGTCGACCGCGACGAGGCGATCGAGCTGGAGCGGCAGTGGGACGAGTTCGACATCGACATCCCGCTCAAGGTCCTCGACTCACCCTTCAGGGAGATCACCAAGCCCGTGGTGGCGTACGTGCGCGGCCTGCGCAAGGAGTCCCCCAGGGACGCGGTCGCGGTCTTCATCCCCGAGTACGTCGTGGGCCACTGGTGGGAGCAGCCGCTGCACAACCAGTCCGCGCTGTGGCTCAAGAGCCGGCTGCTGTTCATGCCGGGCGTGATGGTCATCAGCGTCCCCTGGCAGCTCGCCTCCTCCCGCCGCGGCGGCGGTCCGGCCCGCCGCGCGCCCGGCGCCGTCCGGCGCGGTGAGCCCAGCCCGCTCACTCCTCCCCAGCGCTGACCCCGCCGACACGCAGGTGCGCGACGTGGTAGACCGCCTGGTCCAGCAGCGCGGAGACGTGGTCGTCGTAGAGCGCGTACACCACCGACCGCCCCTGGCGCTCCCGCACCACGAGCCCGAGGTTGCGCAGCAGCCGCAGCTGGTGGGAGCAGGACGACTGCTCCATGTCCACGTCGGCGGCAAGCTCGCCCGCCGTGCAGGGGCCCTGCCGCAGCCGCGACAGGATCCGCAGCCGCGACGGCGTCGCCAGCGCCTGCAAGGTCCCGGCCACCCGCTCGGCCTCCACCGCGTCGAGCGCGGGCGCTGCGGGGGCGTCGTGCGCGGACGCGGCGGCTCTGGAGACCATGGTTTTCATCGTACTCACGCCCACCCCGCCCGCCCGTTCACGCCCACACGCGGCTTGCCCCACCAGGTACGCGAGATCGAGTGGGATGTGCTCCCGACAGGCGGCAGCACCCTCCTGGGGCTCAGGGAACTGTGCGACAACCCACCGAGCTGCGGATGGTCCCCGACGTGCAGGGCCATCCGCAGCTCGGTGGTTCATCGCGCCCACGCGACGAAGCCGCAGATCAGCAGAGCCCCGCGCCCCTGGGCGGAGTGCGACTGCCCGTCAGCAGTAATGGGTGCCAAGCTGACGGCATGACAGATGAGCGCGCGCTGACCGACTCCCTCACCGATGTCCCCGGGTTTCGGGTCGGGCACGCCCACCGCGTAGGTGACGGCGCGCTGACCGGGGTGACG
>NZ_BBPO01000036.1:0-12227 GCF_000787815.1 Streptacidiphilus neutrinimicus | reverse complement strand
GGGTCGGGCACGCACACCGGGTAGGTGACGGCGCGCTGACCGGGGTGACGGTCGTGCTCGCGCCGGAGGGCGGGGCGGTCGCGGGCGTGGATGTGCGGGGCGGAGGCCCCGGGACGCGGGAGACGGACGCGCTGGACCCGCGCAACCTCGTGCAGCGCGTGGACGCGATCGTGTTGACCGGCGGCAGCGCCTTCGGGCTGGACGCCGCCGGAGGCGTCACCGCGTGGCTGGAGGAGCGCGGCCGCGGGTTCCGCGTCGGCCCGGAGCCCGCGCAGGTCGTGCCGGTCGTCCCGGCCGCCGCGCTGTTCGACCTCGGGCGGGGCGGTGACTGGCGCGCCCGGCCCGACGCCGCGCTCGGCCGCGCCGCCGCCGACGCCGCCACCGACGGTCCCGTCGCGCAGGGCAACGTCGGCGCGGGGACGGGCGCGGTCGTGGGCGGGCTCAAGGGCGGCATCGGCACGGCCTCGGTCCGGCTGCCCTCGGGGGTGACCCTCGGCGCGGTCGCGGCCGTGAACGCCGTCGGTTCCGCGGTCGACCCGGCGACCGGCGAACTCTACGCCGCCCGCTTCGGGCGGCCGGGCGAGTTCCCCGACCTCCGGGCGGAGCCGTCCGCGCCCGCCGAGGGTCAGTCGCTCAACACCACCCTCGTCGTCGTCGCCACGGACACGACGCTCACCAAGGCCCAGGCCCAGAAGCTGGCCGGCACCGCTCACGACGGCCTGGCCCGCGCGCTGCGCCCGGTGCACCTGCTCTCGGACGGCGACACCGTGTTCGTCCTGGCATCCGGCGCCCGTCCGCTGCCCCTCCCGGAGGGGGATCCCGCGTTCGCCGTCCACCTCGAGGCGGGCGCGCTCAACGAGCTCTACGCCGCCGCCGCCGACACCGTCACCCGGGCGATCGGGCACGCCGTGCTCGCGGCGGAGTCGGTGGGAGAGATCAGCAGCTTTCGGGACAAGTGTACGAACAAGCCGAATTGTGGGTGATGGTACGTCAAACGACTGCCATTGCCCGCCGCGCCGTCTCACACTGACTGCATGCGCCTGGAGATAGCGGGGGAACCGCAACGGGGCGACCGCCCCTCGGAGGACTTCGTCGCCAGCAGCGGCGACGCGTTCGTGCTGCTGGACGGCTGCAGCTCGCCCGTCGCGATGGAGAACGGCTGCGAGCACGGCACCGCCTGGTTCGTCCGGCGGCTGGGCGTGCACCTGCTGGCCCGTCTGGTCGACCGTCCGGACCGTTCGATGGCGCAGTGCCTGAGCGACGCCATCGCCGAGACCGCGTCCCTGCACGGCGCCCGCTGCGACCTCGGGCATCCCAACACCCCGGCGGCCATGGTGGTGGCGGCCCGCGCGCACGGGCCCAGCCTCCAGTACCTGGTGCTGGGCGACTCGCAGCTGGTGCTGGACCGCGAGGGCACCTACGCGGTCGTGGGGGACAACCAGCCCTTCCCGGCGGGCGAGGGGCTGCGCCGCCAGGTCCACGCGGCGGCGCACGGCAGTCCGGAGCGGGCCTCCCTGCACATGCGCTACGCGCTCGCCGTCCGGGCCGCCCGCAACACGGGCCACGGCCCGTGGGTCGCGGCCGCGCTGCCGCGCGCGGCGGAGCACGCGGAAACGGGCGCCGCCCCGCTCGGCGAGCTCCGCGCGTTCGCGGCGCTCACCGACGGGGCGGCGAGGTTCGTCGACCGGTTCGACCTGGGCGGCTGGCCCGACGCGATGCGTCTGATGGACCAGCGCGGCCCGGCCGAACTGCTCCGCCGCGTCCGCGAGGCCGAGGCCTCGGACCCGGCGTGCGCACGCTGGCCGCGCGGCAAGGCCAAGGACGACGCCACGGCCCTCTACGCGGCTCTGCGCTGACGCCTGCCCGGTTATCCGGCTACCCGGCTACCGGGTTACTTGGTGACCGCGAAGTAGCTCCAGCCGGAGCTGGCGGCGGCGTTGCGGGAGTCGCCGTCGAAGGTGAAGGAGACCCGCGCGGCCACGTTGGCCGTGGTGATGCCGTTCGGCCAGCCGAACCAGGTGTAGCCGGAGGCGTTGGTCGGGTCCTTCACCAGCTTGGGGTCGATGGTGAGGGTGTGCCAGGTGTTGTTCCAGTAGCCCTGGAGGTGGACCGTCAGGGTGGCCTTGCGCGGGGCGACGGTGCCGTTGAACGTGATCTTCTGGCCGACGTGGTAGAGCTGCCACCCCTGGTCGTTCTTGTAGCCGGCGTTCAGCCAGCCCTTCACGACGGCGGCGCTGGTGACGTAGGTGCTCGCCTTGGCGGCCCGGTCGCGGCTGTCGCCGGCGAACTTGGCGACGTACGTCGTGTTGCTGGCCGACTTGACCCAGACGGCCAGGTTGCCGTGGGCGTCGACGCGGCCCTTCTTGAGGACCGAGGAGCCGTTGTCGATCTCGACGGTGCGGTTGCTCGCCGTGGTGCCCAGGTGGGCGGTCAGCTCGACCGACTGGCCGTAGCGGGCGTGGTTGGTGCTGGCCTTGAGGGTCAGCGAGGTCGGCTTCGCGACGGCGGTGGCCGCGTTGGCCGGGGCGGCGCCGACGGCGAGGACGGCGGCGGTGGCGGCCACGGCGGTGGCCACGGTGGTACGGAACTTCACGGAAGAACTACCCCCAGAGAAGGCACCCGCGCGACGGCGCGCATGCCGAAGAATGTGCGATCACGGGCAGAGCGCTGCAGTCGCTCCACACACCGTGATGCTGTGTGAATGACGTGAACGTTAGTGCATGCCTGTGACAGCCGAGCGAGAACCCCGTCCACGGAGTTCGTGAACGGGGTTCTCGTGGGGTGCGGACTGCGGGCGACTAATCCCTGGTCACGGGGATCTGCCCGAAACGTCCGGCGTTGAAGTCCTCGATCGCCTGCTGGAGCTCCCGGTGACTGTTCATCACGAACGGCCCGTAGTGCGCCACCGGCTCCTTGATCGGCTCGCCGCCGAGGATGATGACGTCCATGTTCGGCGAGCGCGACTCCTGCAGCGCGGACGCCTGCAGCGCGATGCTCTCGCCGTCGCCGAAGACCGCCGCCTGGCCCATGTGGATCGGACGGTTCTCCTCGCCGATCGTGCCCTCGCCGTTCAGGACGTAGACCAGCGCGTTGAAGTCCGGCCGCCACGGCAGCGTGATCCGCGCGCCGGGGCTGATCGTGGCGTGCAGCATCGTGATCGGGGTGAAGGTCGTGCCGGGCCCCTGGTGGCCGCCGACGTCGCCGGCGATGAGCCGCAGCACCGCGCCGCCGTCGGGGGTGGACAGCAGCTTGACCTCGCCGCCGTGGATGTCCTGGTACTTCGGCTGGATCATCTTGTCCGAGGCCGGCAGGTTCACCCAGAGCTGGATGCCGTGGAAGAGGCCGCCGGTCATGACCAGCGACTCCGGCGGGGTCTCGATGTGGAGGATGCCGGAGCCGGCCGTCATCCACTGGGTGTCCCCGCCGCCCAGGTGGCCGCCGCCGCCCGTCGAGTCCTGGTGCACGAACTCGCCGTCGATCAGGTAGGTCACCGTCTCGAAGCCGCGGTGCGGGTGCCACGGCGTGCCCTTGGGCTCGCCGGCCGCGTACTCCACCTCACCCATCTGGTCCATCATGATGAACGGGTCGAGGTACTTGGTGTTGATCTTCGCGAAGGCGCGACGGACCGGGAAGCCCTCACCCTCGAAGCCCTCGGGAGCCGTGACCACGCCCAGGACCGGGCGGGGCGTCGTGGTGGCCGGGTCCGGCGTCTCCACGCGCGGCAGGACCAGGGGGTTCTCTACGGTCACAGCGGGCATGGCTGCCTCCTTGCTCTTGCTTCGACACGTCCAAGATAGTTGAACGTTGAATCTCTAAGCAAGTTGAAGCGTCAACTAATTCCCGCCCCTGTGACGGGCCCCCCGTCCGCCGCGTCCACGGGTGGCTATCCGTACATCCTGCGCATCGTGAAATCGACCATCTGTTCGACAGCCTTCGCGTCGAAGACCATCCGGTGCTCCCCCTCCATGTCCATGGCGAAGCCGTAGCCGGTGGGGAGGAGGTCCAGCACCTCGGCGCCGGTCACGGTGAAGAACTTCGAGTCCTTGCCGGCGTAGCGGCGCAGCTCCTTGAGGGAGCTGAACATCGGGATCACCGGTTGGGGCGTGTTGTGCAGGGCGAGGAAGCCGGGTCGGTCCCCTCGCGGGCAGTAGATCTTCGAGGTGATGAAGATCGACTGAAAGTCCTCGACCGTCATCGCACCCGAGGTGAAGGCCCGGATCGCGTCCGCCAGCGAGGGCGGAGTGGGCTCCGGGTAGGGCTGCTGATAGCCGGGGTTCGGCCCCTGCTGGGGCTGCTCGTAGCCGTACACAGGTCAAGGCTAGCGAGCGATGTGACCTACGCCAGGGCCGCAGGGGGTTGATCTAAGTTACCCTTGGGTAGCATCATGGCAGCTACCTGCTGGTAGCAGGTAGAAGGTCTCACTGGTAGATCGCTGTAGATCTCGTCGATCGAGTTGAGGGTTCACGACTATGGGTCACTACAAGTCCAACCTCCGCGACCTGGAGTTCAACCTCTTCGAGGTGCTCGGTCGCGACGAGGTCTACGGCACCGGTCCGTTCGCCGAGATGGATGTCGAGACGGCGAAGTCCATCCTGTCCGAGATCTCGCGTCTCGCCGAGAACGACCTCGCCGCGTCCTTCGCCGACGCCGACCGCAACCCGCCGGTCTTCGACCCGGAGACCAACACCGCTCCGATACCGGAGACCTTCAAGAAGAGCTACCAGGCCTTCATGGACTCCGAGTACTGGCGTCTCGGCATCCCGGAGGCGATCGGCGGCACGGCCACCCCGAACTCGCTGGTGTGGGCCTACGCCGAGATGATCCTGGGCGCCAACCCGGCCATCTGGATGTACTCCTCCGGCCCGGCCTTCGCCGGCGTCGTCTACGAGGAGGGCACCGAGGAGCAGGCCAAGATCGCCAAGCTCATGGTCGACAAGGGCTGGGGCGCCACCATGGTGCTGACCGAGCCCGACGCGGGCTCCGACGTCGGCGCCGGCCGCACCAAGGCGATCCAGCAGCCCGACGGCTCCTGGCACATCGAGGGCGTCAAGCGCTTCATCACCTCGGGCGAGCACGACATGTCCGAGAACATCATCCACATGGTGCTGGCCCGCCCCGAGGGCCACGGCCCCGGCACCAAGGGCCTCTCGCTCTTCATCGTGCCGAAGTACGACTTCGACTGGGAGACCGGCGAGCTGGGCGAGCGCAACGGCGCCTACGCCACCAACGTCGAGCACAAGATGGGCCTCAAGGCCTCCAACACCTGCGAGATGACCTTCGGCGCCAAGCACCCGGCCAAGGGCTGGCTGGTCGGCGAGAAGCACGACGGCATCCGCCAGATGTTCCGCATCATCGAGTTCGCCCGCATGATGGTCGGCACGAAGGCGATCGCCACCCTCTCCACCGGCTACCTGAACGCGCTGGAGTACGCCAAGGAGCGCGTGCAGGGCCCGGACCTGGCCCAGTTCCTGGACAAGACCGCGCCGCGCGTCACCATCACGCACCACCCGGACGTGCGCCGCTCGCTGCTGACCCAGAAGGCCTACGCCGAGGGCATGCGCGCGCTGGTGCTGTTCACCGCCTCCGTCCAGGACGAGGTGCAGCTGCTCAAGGCCCGCGGCGAGGACGCCTCCGCCGCCGAGCGCCTGAACGACCTGCTGCTGCCGATCGTCAAGGGCTACGGCTCGGAGAAGTCCTACGAGCAGCTGGCCCAGTCGCTGCAGACCTTCGGTGGCTCCGGCTTCCTGCAGGAGTACCCGATCGAGCAGTACATCCGGGACGCCAAGATCGACACCCTCTACGAGGGCACCACCGCCATCCAGGGCCAGGACTTCTTCTTCCGGAAGATCGTCAAGGACCAGGGCCAGGCGCTGACCGCCCTGTCGGAGCAGATCGTCAAGTCGATCGCCGCGGGTGTCGGCGGCGACGAGCTGGCCGCCGAGCGCGACGCGCTGGCTGCCGCCGCGGGCGACCTGGAGGCCATGGTCGGCACCATGCTGGCCCAGCTCGGCACGGTCGAGCAGGACGTCCGCAACATGTACAAGGTCGGCCAGAACACCACCCGCCTGCTGCTCGCCTCCGGCGACGTGGTCCTCGGCTGGCTGCTGCTGCGCGCCGCGGCCGTCGCCCAGGCCAAGCTGGCGGCCGGCGCCTCCGAGAAGGACGTGCCGTTCTACCAGGGCAAGATCGCGGCCGCGCGGTTCTTCGCCCGCAACGTGCTGCCGACCGTGCACACCCAGCGCCTGATCGCCGAGGGCATCGACAACGAGATCATGGACCTCGCGGAGGAGGCGTTCTGATCGGCGTCCGCGCCGGTCGGCCGGGTGCCGGAACGTCACAGCGACGTCCGACCACCGCCTGATCACCAGCTGAGCATCGCCGGGGCGCCGTCTCGGCGCGCAGGGCCCGGACCCGGGGAGGGTCCGGGCCCTCGTGCGTCCGGCCCGCCACGGGGGTGTCCTTCGCAGGGGTCCACGCGCCACCCTTCGCCATGGTGAACGGAAGCGCGATCAACGCGCGTCCTCGGCCTCGGCCCTATGCTCGACCGCAGAGATCGGCCACCCTCAGCAATTCTCAGCACGTCTGGAGCCCGCTTTGACCCCCGCTGCCGCCTCCACGCACACCGCCACGCCTGCGTTCGACCGCAGTCACACCGATGACCTCATCGCCTACCTGCAGTCGAGCCCGTCACCCTTCCACGCGGTGGCCGAGGCGGCGGCACGGCTGGAGAAGGCGGGCTTCCGGCAGGTGGAGGAGACGGCGGCCTGGGACGCGGCCCCGGGCGGTCGCTACCTGATCCGCGGCGGCGCGCTCGTGGCCTGGTACGTGCCCGAGGGGGCCACCCCGGCCACCGGGTTCCGCATCGTCGGCGCGCACACCGACTCGCCCAACCTGCGCGTCAAGCCGATCCCGGACACCGGGGCCGACGGCTGGCGCCAGGTCGCCGTCGAGATCTACGGCGGGGTCCCGCTCAACACCTGGCTCGACCGCGATCTCGGCCTCTCCGGCCGCCTGGCGCTGCGCGACGGCCGCGTCGTCCTGGTCCGCATCGACGAGGCGCTGCTGCGCGTCCCGCAGCTGGCCATCCACCTGGACCGCAGCGTCAACGACGCGCTGACGCTCGACCGGCAGAAGCACCTCACGCCGATCTGGGGCCTCGGCGAGGTCGACGAGGGCTCCCTGATCGCCTACGTCGCCGCCGCGGCGGGCGTCGCCGAGGGCGACGTCGTCGGCTGGGACCTGATGGTCCACGACGTGCAGCCGCCGTCCTACCTCGGCCGCGACCGCGAGCTGCTGGCCGCGCCGCGCCTGGACAACCTGCTCTCGGTGCACGCCGGCACGGCCGCGCTCGCGGCCGTCGCCGCGGCCGACGCCGAGCCGGACCACATCCCGGTGCTGGCCGCCTTCGACCATGAGGAGAACGGCAGCGAGTCCGACACCGGCGCCCAGGGCCCGCTGCTCGGCAACGTCCTGGACCGCTCCGTCTACGCCCGCGGCGGCACCCACGAGGACCGGGCCCGCGCCCTGGCCGCCACCATCTGCCTCTCCTCGGACATGGGCCACGCCGTCCACCCCAACTACAGCGAGCGCCACGAGCCGGGCCACCTCCCGCTGCCGAACGGCGGCCCGATCCTCAAGGTCAACGTCAACAACCGCTACGCCACCAACGCGACCGGCCGTGCCGTCTTCGCCGCCGCCTGTGAGAAGGCGGGCGTGCCGTGGCAGAGCTTCGTCTCCAACAACTCGGTCCCCTGCGGCACGACGATCGGCCCGATCACGGCCGCGCGCCTCGGCATCGCCACGGTGGACTGCGGCGTCGCCGCCCTGTCCATGCACTCCGCGCGCGAGCTGTGCGGGGCGGACGACCCGTTCCTGCTGGCCTCGGCCCTCAAGGCGTTCCTCGAGAGCTGAGGCCCGTTCCACTGCAGGGTCCTGCGGGGTCTACTCCTGGTCCATCCCGGCCAGCACCAGCGCGAGCCGGTCCGTCCCGTCCTTCGTGACCCGGACCGGCACGCCCCAGTCCTGCTGGTGCACGTGGCAGGTCGGGAACTCGATCGCCGGGTCCGCGTCGCAGGACGCCGCCATGGCCGAGACGTGCAGCACGCCCTCGGTCACCGCCGGGTTCAGCGTCAGCTCGCGCCGCAACGCGGTGTCCGCGCCGGAGCCTTCGAGGATCAGCTCCGGCGGCGTGGAGCTGACCAGCAGGCGGGTGGCGGGGCCGTAGGTCTCGTCCAGCTTCTGCCCGGTGGGCGCGGTGAAGACGACGTCCAGCGCGAGCGTGCCGCCCGCGATCTCGGTCGCCGGCCGCTGCGTGCGGTGCGCGGCGGCCTCCACCTGCACCGCCTCCTCGGGCAGCCGCAGCCGGGTGAGGCGGTGCCGGGCGGACTCGACCACCACGATCTCGTCCCCGTCGACGATCGCGCCGGACGGCTCCCGGAGGTCGGTGGCGAGCGTGCTCACCTCGCCCGTCTCCGGGTCGAACCGGCGCAGCGCGTGGTTGTACGTGTCCGCGATCGCGACGGACCCGTCGGGCAGGACGGTCACCCCGAGCGGATGCTGCAGCAGCGCCTGCGCCGCGTCGCCGTCCCGGTGGCCGAAGTCGAACAGCCCGGTGCCGACGGCGGTCCGCACCTCGTGCGTCCCGGCCTCCACGTACCGCACGGCGGACGTCTCGGAGTCGGCCACCCAGAGCCGGCCCCCGTCCGCGGCGACCGCCAGCCCGGACGGCTGCGCGAACCACGCCTCGGCGGCGGGGCCGTCCACCAGCCCCTCGTTCGTCGTCCCGGCCTCGACCTGGACCGTGCCCGCCTCGGGGTCGAAGCTCCACAGCTGGTGCGTCCCGGCCATCGCGATCCACACCCGGCCGTCGAACCACGCGACGTCCCACGGCGAGGACAGGTCCACGTCCGTCGCCGGGCCGCTGGTCGCGGAGTTCTGCCACCACTGCCGCCCGGTCCCGGCCAGCGTCGTCACCTCGCCGGTCGCCAGGCTCACCCCGCGCAGCGCGTGGTTGACGGTGTCCGCCACCACGACGTCGTACGGCCGGCCCTCGACCAGCGCCAGCCCCTGCGGCTCGCTGAACCGCGCGGCCTCGGCCTTCCCGTCCGCGAACCCGCGGTCGCCGGAGCCGATCCGCCGCACGACGGTCTCCCCGTCCGCGGCCAGCTCGACCAGGCTGTGATGGCCGGAGTCCGCCACCAGGTACCCGCCCCCGGGCAGCCTGACCGCCTTGCCGGGGAACTTCAGCGCGCCGGGCACCGCCTCCGGCGCCACGTACGGCCCGTCCCCGCGCCGCAGCGTCCCCTTCGCCCCGTGCTCCGCCTCCAGCTCCGCGACCAGCGCGCCGATCGCGTGCGCATGCCCCTCCCCGGCATGCTGCGCCACGACGTACCCCTCGGGGTCGATCACCACGAGCGTCGGCCAGGCCCGCACGGCGTACTGCTTCCAGGTCGCCAGCTCCGGATCGTCCAGCACGGGGTGCTCCACCTCGTACCGCGCCACCGCGTCCACCACGGCCTGGTGCTCGGCCTCGTGCACGAACTTCGGCGAGTGCACCCCGACGATCACCAACGTCTCCCGATGCGCCTCCTCGAGCTCCCTGAGCTCGTCGAGGACATGCAGACAGTTGATGCAGCAGAACGTCCAGAAGTCTACGACGACGCACTTACCTCGCAAGTCCGCGAGGGTGAGGTCCTTGCCGCCGGTGTTGATCCATCCGCCCTTGCCGACCAGCTCGGGGGCGCGAACGCGTGCACGTGATGCCATACCTGCATCCAACCGCATCGGGCTGTGAGTGCATTCCGGACGATAACCAGTGGAGCGGTCGAGCCTGACCTGCCAGCCTTCTCCGCATGTCGGAGAGCATCGAGAACCTTCTGCACGAGCTGCACGCCACGCTGGGCCTGCGCAAGCGGCCTGAGGACGTGGCTGAGCTCGTTCGCTCCTTGCTTCAGGCTGCGGACGAGAACCTGGACGCCGCGACAGAGGCAGCTCTCGACAAGGCGACGGCAACGTCTCTGCGCAGCCTTTGGCACGGATACACCTCGATGCGCGAGGAGTTCGTCGGGCCCGTCGGCGCACAGAGGCAGCTGGCAACAGCCGCCGACCTCTTCGACTCTGTTGGTCCTGTGCCGACTGAGGTGGGGGACGACCCTGCGCAGGTGGAGGCCATCGCCCGGGCTGCGGGCGTCGAGATCCACAAGGAGTTCGGCGAGAGTGACTTCCTGGACGATCGCCTCAACCGCGAGCAGCGGGCCGCCGTAGGACTCGCCGACCTCTCCAGACGGCAGTACAACAAGCGCTTCCGCCTTCTTCGACGAATGGAGGCGAAGATCGCGGCGATCGTGGATGGACAGCGTAAGCGTGAGGTCGCCATGACCGGAAAGAGCGGTCTGGCGTCGCGGCTGTCCTATGAGGAGTTCGCGGCGGACACGGGTAGCGCGGCTTTCATCGCCTACCTGACGGCGCGCGCCAACCTGCGCAGCGAGTTCACGATCGACGGGCAGCAGCGTCCCTACGACGAGGTCGCGGACGCCTTGTTCCAGCGCCTGGATCCGCAGACGGCCAATTGGTTCGCCATTGCCCACGTGCACCCGGTCGCCCAGGTTCTGGAGCACGTGGGGGACGAGCAGCGCGGTCTGCTGCTGGGCCGCTGGTACGGCATCCTGCTCGAAGTCGCAGATCAGCTGGAAGAGCTGTGGCAGGCGCATGAGCCGGACCGGACAACCATGATCGTTCGGCGCGGAGACGACTCGACGACCTGGAACCAGACGGCCCGTGCGTGGTCAAAGGCACGTGCGAATTGGTTCGCACTTCTCGAAGCCATGGGCGCCGAGGACGTCATCAAGCAGATATGTCCGGGCAAGGTCCTGATGTTGGTCGCGGCAGACGTCGCCGCCTGGCACAGGCAGTCGGGCCGAGGCCTTCACCCGGACACCGACGTGTGGGCAGACCTGCCGTTGCCGTGGGAGGTGCTTCGTGGTGATGCGCAGTGTCCGCAGTGGCTCGTCGAGCAGGTGTGCCGTCGGCACGGGGTAGAACCGGAGCGTGGTGGTTGGACGAGGGCTCGGCGGGCGGCTCAGGCGGTACCCTTCCGGGCCACGCCAGAACTTGTACACGGGGTGACCGTCGCTGATCCCATGCTGGCGACGCTACTCCGGGCGGTCGGGGTCTTCTCCGGCAAGGAGTTGAGAACGGAGCCCACGGAAATGCGTTGACCACAACGGTCGACGACGGCAAGGATCGGCCCCGACGAGGAAGCTCAGTGGTGGAGCGGCCGGCTCGGGACCGGTTGGACGCAGGTTCGAGCCCTGCCCTCGTTACAGCCCATGGGACCGCGAAGCTCTGCGGTGGAGCGCCCGGCTCGACTTCCAGGTGGACGTAGGTTCGAATCCTGCCGCGGCTCCCATGGGACCTCTGGGGCAATGTCCTCTGGGCGGCCTGAGTTCAGTGGTAGGACAACCAGAAGTCGAGTACGACGATCTTCCCCCGCAGATCCGCGAGGGTCAGATCCTTGCCGCCGGTGTTGAGCCATCTGCCCTTGCCGACCAGCTCGGGGGCGCGAACGCGTGCACGTGATGCCATACCTGCATCCAACCGCATCGGCTGTGGACGCATTCCGACAGTGCTGCCATCTGAACGGCACACCCCGGCAGCCCCATCCAAAGTGCGTCTGGGAGCATCTCCGCCATGGCTGACCGAAGCTTGTCCTCTGCTGGCACCGCAGCTGGCTTTCGCCTGCTTTCAGCACTGGTCGTCCTGGGTGGGTACGAGTTCGCCTTGTTCGGTGCGCCTGTCAGTCCGGGACGGATCGGCGCTTCCCTCGGAGGCGCCTACCTGGGTGCAGCCCTGCCCGTCACGATGTGGACCCTGATCATTCTTACGCTCGGGCGGCGCTTCGGCTTGGAGCCCAAGCTCCTCTCATTTGGGCTGGGGCCCGCGCTCCGTACCTCCTTCAGCAGCAGCCGGATCCTCGTCGTTCGCCGGTTCCCTGTCCCGGTGCTCAGGGCTCGGACAACCGTGGGGCCGTCCGGGATTACGAAGGCGCGCCTCGCTGCGGTCGTGCTGGTCACGCTGACGGTGCAGGGGCTGGTGGGCTGGGGGCTGCTGCTGGCTCCGGGCGCCTTCGGGGCAGCGGCCGGCATCACATGCCTAGGGACGGCACTGCTTCGGCTGGGCGGGGTTCGCAGCATCTTGCGCGTTGAAACCGTCGGCCTCTCCGCCGAATC
>NZ_BBPO01000037.1:55238-79187 GCF_000787815.1 Streptacidiphilus neutrinimicus | reverse complement strand
AGGAAGAGGAAGCAGACAGGGAGCGGGGAGACTGACGGGAAGAGACAGGGGTCAGCGGGTCGGCCCGAAAAGCATCCCCGAGCGAGGCAAAACCCCCACCCATGGACGCCTCTCCACCTTCACACCCGCCCCCGAACATCGAGGCGTCCATAGAACAAGTTTGACACCCCATCCCCTCCCCAGCAATCACTCACAAGGGTGAAAACCCCCAGCTCAGAAGGGATTTGATCACGTCACCGGGGCACCAGCGCCAGCACGCGTCCCTCCTGGCCGAACCCGTGCGCGAGGTCCAGCCGCAGCCGCAGATTCCCGATCCGCGCCAGCACCAGCCCGATCAGCGCCGCCGCGCCCGACGAGACGAGGCCGCAGGCGAACAGGCCGACGCGCGGTCCGTACTGCTGCGTCAGCCAGCCCACCACCGGTGCGCCCAGCGGCGTACCGCCTGCGAAGACCATCATGAACAGGCTCATCACCCGGCCGCGCATCTCCGGCGCCGTACGGAGCTGCACCAGCGCGTTGGCCGCCGTGTTGAAGGTGAGGCCGAGCAGGCCGACCACCGTCAGCAGCACCGCGAAGGCCCAGAAGTCCGGTGCCAGCCCGGCGACCGCCTCCAGCAGGCCGAAGCCCAGCGCCGCGGCGACCAGCAGGCGCAGCCGGGGCCGCGCGCGGCGGGCGGCGAGCAGCGCGCCGACCAGGGAGCCGATCGCCAAGGCGGTGTTGAGCAGACCGTACTGGCCGGGTCCGACATGGAAGACGGAGTAGGCGAAGCCCGAGAGCACGGTCGGGAAGTTGAAGCCGAAGGTGCCGATGAAGCCGATCAGGACGATCGGCCAGATCAGGTCGGGGCGTTCGGCGACGTAGCGCAGGCCCTCCCGCAGCTGGCCCTTCTCGCGTGGGAGCCGGGGCTGCCGGCGCAGCTCGCTGCTCCGCATCGCGAGCAGGCCGAGGATCACCGCCCCGAAGGACAGCGCGTTGACGGCGAAGGCCCACCCGGCGCCCACGGCGGCCATCAGCGCGCCCGCGATGGCCGGGCCGACGAGCCGGGCGGTCTGGAAGTTGGCCGAGTTGAGGCTGACGGCGTTGGCCAGGTCGGACTTGCCGACCATCTCCACGACGAAGGTCTGCCGGGCCGGGTTGTCCACGACCGTCACCAGGCCCAGCAGGAAGGCGAACACGTAGATGTGCTCGGGCCGGACGACCCCGGCCAGCGTCAGCACGGCGAGGCCCGCGGCGAGCAGCCCCATGGCGCCCTGCGTGGCCATCAGCAGCTGCCGCTTCGGGAAGCGGTCGGCGATGACGCCGCCGAACAGGCCGAACAGCAGGACCGGCAGGAACTGCATGGCCGTGGTCACGCCCACGGCGAAGGCGCTGCCCGTCAGGCTGAGCACCAGCCAGTCCTGGGCGATGCGGGAGATCCAGGTGCCCGAGTTGGACACGACCTGACCCGTGAAGAAGTAGCGGTAGTTGCGGTTGTGCAGTGCGGAGAACATGCCTCCGCGCTTGGTGCGTGTGAAGTTGTCGTTCCTGCTGGTCCGGGCCTCGGTGGTCCGGGCCTCGGTGGTCCGGGCCTCCGTCGGCCGGACCTCGGCCGTCCGGACCTCGGCCGTCCGCGTGCCGGTCGGCCGGGTTTCGATCGTCTGGGCTTCTGTGGTGTCTGACTCTCCGTGCGACGAATGCAAAGCTGCGCGTCCCCTGTGCGGTTGTCCTGCTCTTCTCTCTCCTTCGATGCCTGGGCGCCGGATTCGACGGTGCGGTTCAGAGTTGTGCGAGCTTCTCCAGGACGGGCGCAGCGGCGCGCAGCACCGCCCGCTCCTCCTCGGTCAGCCCCGAGCTGAGCTGGGCGAGCCAGGCGTCACGCTTGGCTCGGCTCTGGTCGAGAATGCTCTCGGCCTGCTCGGTGCTGCTGACGACCACCTGCCGGCGGTCCTGGGGGTGCGGCTCGCGCCGTACCAGGCCCTTCTCCTCCAGCATGGCGATGATTCGCGTCATCGACGGCGGCTGCACGTGCTCGCGGCGCGCGAGCTCCCCCGGGGTGGCGCTCCCGCAGCGCGCGAGCGTGGCCAGGACCTGCATCTCAGTGGGTGTGAGGGACTCCTCCACCCGCTGATGGCGCAGCCGCCGGGCCAGACGCATCACCGCGGACCGCAGCGTGGCGATCGCCACGTCGTCGGTCAGGTGGTCGGCCGACGCGCTGTCCGTCGACTCCGGCAACTCAGGCATATTAGTTACCCTAGCTCATTACCTTTGCTAAGGAAACCAGATTGGCCCCTGGGCCCGGAGTGACGTGCCTAACAATGCGGCCGGTATGGGGTTGTCCGGCGCGGCGGGTGCCGGAAGCATCGGCTGCGAACCGTCGCCAGGGTGGGAGAAACGCATGCACAGCTCGCACGGCCAGACCGACGACAGTCGGACCGACCACGACCAGACCGACCACGGCCGCACCGAGCACAACCTGACCGACCGCACCGTCCAGGCCAACTCGTTCGGCGCCGCTGCTGCCGCGTACGAGCGGGGACGCCCCGAGTACCCGGCGGCGGCGCTGGACTGGCTGCTCGCCGTCGCCCCCGAGGGGCGGACGGCACCGCGTGACGTGGTCGACCTCGGCGCGGGGACGGGGAAGCTGACCCGTTCGCTGTGCGCGCGGGGCCTGGCGGTCACGGCTGTCGAGCCGTCCGAGGGCATGCGGGAGCAACTGACGCTCGCCGCGCCCGGCGCGCGCGTGCTCGCCGGATCCGCCGAGGCGATGCCGCTCGCGGACGCGTCCGCCGACGTCGTGCTCGCGGCGCAGGCCTGGCACTGGGTCGACACCGCCGTCGCCGTCCCCGAGGCGGCCCGGGTGCTGCGGCCGGGCGGGACGCTCGGGCTGGTCTGGAACATCCGCGACGAGCGCGAGGACTGGGTCGCCGCCCTCGGCCGGCTGCTCACCCCGCACGGCGCCCCGGCCACCGGCGGCGAGGGGGTGGAGCGGCTGGCCGACCACCCCGGCCTCTTCGGCCCGGTCGAGCGGTTCGACGTCGAGTGGAGCCACACGCTGACGGGTGATCAGCTCGTTGACCTCGTGAACTCGCGCAGCTACGTGATCACCATGCAGGCGGCCGATCGCGAGGCCCTCCTCGCCGAGGTCCGCGAGCTGTTCGACCGCCACCCCGCCCTGGTCGGCCGCGCACACGTGGAGCTCCCGTACCGCACGGAGTGCTACCGCGCCCGCCGCGCCGACCGATAAGCCACGGCATCGACTGGGAGCGCCCCGCAGGCCGACGGAGCGCCGCACCGGGCCAGCGGAGCGCCGCCCCGGCGACGGAGCGGCCCCGGCCGACGGCGCTGAGCACGGCCGGTGAGTCGCCCCACTGGCCGGTCAGCCGGCCGCCGGACTCAGGGCGCGGAGTTGGGGACGTTGGTGGCGCGGGCGTAGGCCTGACTGGGCGTCATCGGGACGCCGTTGAGCTCGACCGTGTGGAACGTGCTGACCGGGGCGCAGGTGTCGGTTTGGTCCGCGGTCTCGGCGTGGGAGTCGGACAGCGCCTCGTGCGTGCTGACGGGCGCGGGCTTGGCGCTGCCGCCCGGATAGGACGTGCCGCTGGTCCAGTCGGCGCCGATGACCAGGGTGACCCGGCTGACCGCGGCGTCCTCGGACACGTGCGCGGCCGGGATGCCCAGCGCGGAGGCGACGGTCTGCGCCTTGGCCTTGTCCCCGGCGGGGTAGCGCAGCATTGTGGTCGCCGTCTGCACGGGCGCGTTGGACGCGGTGGTGCCGCCGCCGAAGCCCTTGCCGGTCAGCGCCGCCGCCACGTCCCCGGCCCGGCCGGTCACGCCGCTGCCGTTCTCGACCCGCACGGACACGTCGGCGGGCGAGACGGTGGGCTCGGCCGGGGCGGTGCTGGGGGCCGCGGAGGGCTTGGCGGACGAGCCGCCACTGAGGGACTGGTCGTTGGCGATGGCCGCGAACATCGCCTGGGCGCCGGGGGCCGGCACGACCCGGGCGGAGTTGTTGGGGTCGGCCATGGTCTGCATCGTGGTGAAGGTGATGCGGTTCGTGGGGACCTTGGCCACGTCGGCAGCCAGGCCGAGCAGCGAGCCGACGCTGCCGAGGCTGCTGTCGACGGTGAGGGCCTTGGTGGCGGAGTCCGCGAGGCTGTAGAGCGCGCCGGGGTCGGCGAGGGTCCCGGCGCTCTTCATCTTGCGCATGAGCGAGGAGAGGTAGATGTGCTGGGCGTAGGTGCGGCCCAGGTCGCTGCCGTCGCCGAAGCCGTGGCGCGAGCGCACGAACTCCAGGGCGCCGACGCCCTTGAGGGTGTGGGTGCCCTTGGCCAGCTTCAGGTGCGAGTACGTGTCGTAGACGTTGTTGTCGACGCAGACCTGGACGCCGCCGACGGCGTCGGACATGCTCACCACGCCGGAGAAGCTGATCATCATGAAGTGGCTCAGCGGGACGCCGCTGAGCTGGTGGATGGTCTGCATCTGACACAGCGGGCCGTAGCCCAGTGCGCTGTTGATCATCCCGTAGTAGCCCTGGGTGGCGTTCTTGGGGTTCTTCGGGTCGGCGCAGGCCGGGACGTGCACCATGGTGTCGCGGGGGATGCTCATCACCGTGGCGTTGGAGCGGTCCGCGGATATGTGGACGACCATCTCCACATCGGCGTTGCCGTAGCCGCCGCTGCCGCAGTCGCCGCCGAGCCGGCAGTCCTCGGCGGTGTTCCGGGCGTCGGTGCCGAGCACCAGGATGTCGATGGGTGTCCGGCCGAAGGCGTCCGCCTTCTCCGTGCCGAGATTGGCATTGCCGCCGAGGGAGACCGTGTTGATGTTCCCGCTCAGCTTGTTGTAGAGCCAGAGGCCCGCGCCGGCGCTGATCAGCACGAGTACGGCCAGGACGATGCCGCCGACCTTGGCGACGCGCCTCGCACGGCCGCGCGGCCTGACCCGCACGGCACGGCTCTGCGACGCGGCGCGGCGCGTGCTGCGCGAGCCGGGTACGGCCTGCTCCCGGTCCACGGTCATCGTCACTTCCCTCGCTCGACGGCAGGTGGCAACCTTGGGGACGCCGGAGCCCCGCCAGTCAGTTGCACGGTTGCGCAATCTAGCAATCAAACCTGGGCCTGGGGAACGCGGGTGGCCCGCAGGCCGCCCACCTCGGCGCGCCGCCACCACCCCGCCGAAACGCCACATGGCGCAGCGTGCTCGGGAGGGCCCGGGACGATGCCTGGCGGCGGTGAAGCCGATGGCCTGCTGGAGCTCCGCGGCCGACATCGCCTCCAGCGCGTCCGCCCCCGGGGCCGTCATCGTCAGGAACTGGGCCAGCAGGTCGCGGTCGGTCTCGGCCAGCCTGGCCCAGATCGGCGTGGCCGGGCTGAGCCGGTTGTCCTGATAGGGGAAGTTCGCGGTCGGCGTGAGGGCGGCGACACGCTCGGGGTGACGGACCGCGGCGCGGACGGCGACCGGGGCGCCGAGGGAGTAACCGTGCAGGCGGAGGTCTCCAGGCCTGCGGCGACGGCGGCCGCGACGGGCTGGTCGGCGAGGCCGCCGAGCCGCAGCGGGGTGGTGGAGCGGGGGTGCCGCCGCTGCCGGGATAGTCGACGCCGACGACGATGTGCCGGGCGGCGAGACCGTCCAGGAGTGGGGATCTGCTCCAGGCCGGGCCGCAGAGCCCGGCCGTCGGGGTCAGGGAAGCAGCACGGCCTTGCCGTGGTTGTGGTGGGCCTCCAGGTCGGCCTGGGCCAGGGCCGCCTCAGCGAGGGGATAGGTGCGCCAGATCGGCACCGTGAGCTTGCCATCGGCGGCCAGCCGGACCAGCTCCGGCAGGGACACGCCCGACTGGTCGCCGGCCCCCGCGCTGAAGCGGACGCCGTGCTGGGCGGCGGTCATGTCGGCGATGGTGATGACCTTCGCGCTGTCCCCCACCAGGGCGACCGACTCGGCGAGCACCCCGGCGCCGGAGGTGTCGAAGACAACATCGACCCCCTGCGGGGCGGCTGCCTCGACCCGCTCCACCCAGCCGTCGCCGTAGCGGACCGCGGTGGCACCGAGGGCGGTGACGCGCTCGATGTCGTGCTCCCCAGCGGTGGCGACGACGGTGACGCCGGCGGCGACGGCCAGCTGCACGGCGACGAAGCCCACGCTGCCGCCGGCTCCGTGGACGAGCAGGGTCCGGCCGGGCTCCACACCCAGCTGCGCGAGCACGCGCTGCGCGGTCTGACCGACCGTCACCAGGGAGGCGGCGGTCTCGAAGGACAGGGCCGACGGCTTGGCGACGGGCCGGTCGAGCAGGGCGTACTCGCTGTAGCTGCCGCCCGGGGTGCTGCCGAGGACCTCGTCGCCCACGGCCGCGTCGGCGCCCTCGCCGACGGCGTCGACGATCCCGGCCGCGTCCAGGCCCGGGATCACCGGGAACTGCGCCGGGGCGGCGGCCGCCATCCGGCCGGACCGGATCTTCATGTCAAGCGGGTTCACGGACGCGGCCCGCACCCGGATCCGGACCTGGCCCGGGCCCGGTTCCGGCGGGGTGACCTCGGTCAGCCGCAGCACGTCAGGCGTGCCGTACTCGGTGAAGACGATGGCCTTGGACATCTCGAGCTCCTTGCGGGTCAGGGACGTGGCGGGGTGCCTGGAGTGGGTGGTGTGTTGTGGCATACGTGTCGTGGGCTGCGCGTCGTGGCGTGCGCGTCGTGGCTGGCATGCATGTCATGGCGTGCGCGTCGTGGCCGGCGTGCGCGTCCTGGCGTGCGCGCAGCGGGGTGCCGGCGCTGCGGTGCCGCGGCGTGCGGGCGGCCGGATGTCGGCGCACGCGTGATCCGCCCTTCTGAATCACTCTGCGTCGAGGTCGGCGCGGCCGCCGCTCAGGCGGAGGGGCCGGCGGAGGCGGCGAGCGCGGGGTAGTCGGTGTAGCCGCGGTGGTCGCCGCCGTAGAACGTGGCGGGGTCGGGAGTGTTGTACGGGCCACCCGCGGCGAGCCGGGCGGGGAGGTCGGGGTTGGCAAGGAAGAGCGCCCCGTAGGCGATCATGTCTGCGGTGCCGTCCTCGACCAGCGCCAGCGCGTCGGGGCCGGTGGCGTCCGGGTGGGTGAACGGGTTGAGGACGAAGGCGCCGGACCAGGCCTTGCGCAGCCGGGCGGTCAGCTCCCGGTCCGGACCCTCCATCACGTGCAGATAGGCCAGGTCCAAGCCGGCGAGCCGGTCCAGCAGCGCGGGGTAGACCTCGCCCGGGTTGTCCTCGGCGATGTCGTTGAACGGGTTTCCGGGCGAGACACGCAGCCCGACGCGGTGGCTGCCGATCGCCTCGGCCACGGCGGAGACGACCTCGACGGCGAACCGGATCCGACCCTCGGTGTCGCCGCCCCAGCCGTCGGTGCGCCGGTTGCTGTTGGGGGCGAGGAACTGGTGGATCAAGTAGCCGTTGGCGCCGTGGATCTCCACGCCGTCGAACCCGGCCGCGACGGCGTGGCGCGCGGCGGCCGCGAAGTCGGCGATCGTCTGCCGGATCTCCGCCTCGCTCAGCTCCACCGGCGTCACGAAGGCCTTGGGCCCCTCGTGGGTGTAGACCTGGCCCTTGGCGGCCACCGGCGAGGGACCCACGGGGGCTAGGCCGTCGGGCAGCAGGCTGGGGTGACCGATCCGGCCGGTGTGCATCAGCTGCGCGAAGATCACCCCGCCCGCCGCGTGCACGGCGTCGGTGACGGTCCGCCACGCCTCCGCCTGCGCGGCGGTGTGCAGCCCGGGGGTGTCGGGGTAGCCCTGGCCGACGGGCGAGGGCTGGATCCCCTCGGTGACGATCAGCCCGGCGCCCGCCCGCTGCGCGTAGTACGTGGCCATCAGCTCGGTCGGCGCGGCGCCGGGCCCGAAGGCGCGGCTGCGGGTCATCGGGGCCATCGCGACGCGGTTCGCGAGACGGAGGCCGCCCAGGTCGATCGGATCGAAAGCGGTGGTCATGGTCTCTTCCTCGTTCGGCAGGAGTGTTGCTCTGGCGGCTCGGGGGAGCCGACGGAGTAGATAGCTGTTCGAACAGGTAAAGCTCGAGGATCGATTCCGGGTGACCATGTGACCTACATCACACCATTTCCCCTGCAGAAACGCGCGGACCAGCCCGCAATGCCACCGGGCGAGCACCCTCTGCGGTAGGATTACTTGACTGAACAGGAATGAGGGGAAGAGATGACGCGACCGCCTGAGGAATCCCGGGGGGAGGCCAACACGGGCGCCGGCGCCGAGACGACCGCGACCGTGCCGGTGCCTTCGGCGGCCGGTGGCGGGCCGGTCAGCCACGCGATCTTCCGGCTGGCCCGTCTGCACCGCATGTTCGCCGGTCAACTCCTGCGCCCCATCGGACTGCACCCCGGCCAGGAGCTGGTGATGATGCACCTGTGGGAGCTCGGCCCGCAGCGGCAGGCCGACCTGGTGCGGCTGATGGACTCCGACGCCGCCACCATGACCCGCACCATCCGGCGGCTGGAGCAGGCCGGATTCGTCCGACGCAACCCCTCCCCCACCGACGGGCGCGCGTCGATCATCGAACCGACGGCCGCCAGCCAGGCCCTGCGCCGCCAGGTGGAGCAGGTCTGGGGCGAACTGGAGTCCCTCGTCACCGGCGACATGTCCGAGGAGGAGCGCGCCACGGCCCTGCACGCACTGGAGAGCCTGGAGCGGAACCTCGTCCGGGAAGCCGCCGCCGCGCACGGGGGCACGGACGCCGACGGTTAGCGTGTCGCGGCCCATCGCGCCCGTCGCAGCGCGCCCGTCGCAGCGCGCCCGTCGCAGCGCGCCCGTCGCAGCGCGTCGCAGCGCATCGAGGTCGGCTCAGGCGCGATCTCGCGGCGTTGTACGACGCCGGGTGAAGGTGCGCGCAAGGCCCTCTGCCGACGCGACGAACACGACCAGGGACCTCGAAGGCCAGATCGCCCTCGTCTTGGGCCGGGCCAGACGGTGCGCGCCAACGGCACAATGGTCTGGGTCAGCCGAGGCGCAGATCGACGTAGGCGACGGTGTCGCCCGGCAGGACGTAGCGGTCGAACTCGACGAAGCCGTGGGCCTCGGCGAACCGCAGGCCGTCCTCGTTGGAGGCCAGCACGACGGTCTCGACGACGGTGGCGCCAACCGCGCGGGCCCGCTCCAGGGCGCGCCGGTAGAGCTGCTCCCCGAAGCCCCGGCGACGGTGGCCGGGCAGGATCCGGGCGATCACGGTGCCGGTGGCCGGGCTGTCGCTTCCGGGCGGGCGTACGGTCGTGCAGCCCACCGGCTCGCCGTCGAGGTAGGCGACCTCCAGGTGGTAGCGCCCGGCCCGCTCTCGCACCTCGTCGAGCGAGAGGGCTCCCGTCGGGATGATCACGTTGTGGACGTGCTGCCAGTCGGCAAGCACGTCATCGCCTGCCGGCTCCACAAAGGTGAGCTGGGGCGTCGTGGAGACGGGATCGGACAGTGGCTCGGTCACGGACTCGGGCACGGGCTCGGGCGCGGAATCAGGCACGGGCTCGGGCGCGGAATCAGGCACAGGACTGAACACGGCAGCAGGAGATCCGCTCAGCCCGCACCCCGTCAACCCGCTATCCCGGCCATGCCGGGTCCACCGGTCACGCCGGGGCGGCCGGAGCAGCCGGATCGACGGCCGCATCGGGCTGTCGGACCTGTCCGACCTGTCCGACCTGTCGTCCTTGTCTGCTCCCTGCGCTCCCTCCGCCCCGGCCGTCGAGTGCCGCGCGGGCGACGCGCTCGGCGAGGACGGGTACGAAGTCCCGGATCCTGCTGTCCTTGAAGTGCTCGAAGGCCGCGGAGACCGCGGTGGAAACCTCCTCCGAGCTGCATCGGTCCTGGTAGGCGGCCTCAAGCCGCCGGGTGACGTCGCGAATGGCTCCGTCGTCGGGCGATTCCTCGGGCATGCGTCCTCCCAGCCGTGGCGCCAGGTCGCTGAGTCGGCGTGTCCTGCAGGTGGATGATCGTGCTCTGTTCGATGTCGCACGGCCCCGCCTCGGGCGTCGGCCGCTGTGCGAAGTGGGCTTGGAGTGCCGCGCTGACCAGCGTCATGAGCAGATCGGCGTCGGTGTCGCACTCGACCACGACGGTGACCCACGGGGAGTCCGGCCGAAGCCGCACCGCGCTGCAGAGCTCCAGCTCGTCGCGCAGGCGGATGATCGTGTCCGTGGTGAGGCAGAGTGCGACCCGCCGGTCGCCGTGCAGATGGGCGATCTCGCGGGTTCCGGCCCACAGGGCCTCACCCGTGACGCAGTCGGAGGGGCCGTGAGCCAGGCTGGACCATGACGCCAACTGTTCCATGGCGCGATCGGCAACCGTCATGGAAACATCCTCGCGCCGGTCACTGACTCCTCGCTAGAGCCCCGCCGCGCGACTGCCCGGCAACTTGCTCCGTCCCGGGCACGGCCCCGTCCGGATGTCCCCGTCCGACGCGGCCCGGGCACGGCCTCGACACGGCGTCCAATCGGGGATCCGCCAGTTCGATCAATCAGCGATTGACGCCCTGAGGCCCGGAATGATCAGCTGCTCGCCGTGAGAGACGCCGCCACAATGTTGCCCAGCGAAACGGTAGTTCACGTGACGCAAGCGGCAGGCCGGCGCCTGCGGCGCACAGCCTCGTGAGTCTGGTCAGTGCCTTCATCCCGATCTGGGTCCTGACGGCGGTCGGGTACGCGGCGCGTCGCCGCGGGCTGCTGGGCGACACCGCCGCCGTGGTGCTGGGTCGGTTCGTCTTCCATCTCGCGATGCCCGCCGCGCTCTTCCTGACGCTCTCCACGATGCCGCTGGCCGGTTTCGACGTGCGCGCCCTGGGCGCGTTCGGCGTCAGCACGGCCCTGGTCGTCGGCACGTCCTGGCTCGGCGCCGGCCGGCTGTTCAACCGCAAGGCGGGGGAACGCCCGGTCTGGGGCATAGCCGCCGGGTACGTCAACTCAGCGAACCTGGGCATCCCCATCGCCCAGCAGGTGCTGCACAGCGTGACCTTCCTCGCCGAGGTCGTGCTCTTCCAGGTCCTCGTGGTGACACCCGTCATCCTCATCGCCCTCGACCGGCACGGCGACGCACACGGCAGGGTGCGAGTGCGCCGGATCGCGAGCCTGCCGGTGCGCAACCCGGTGATCCTCGGCTCCGTGCTCGGTGTGATCTGGTCGGCCTGGCACCTGCCGGTACCGAACCAGCTCTCGGGCTCGCTGAACCTGCTGGCGTCCGCCGCCGTCGCCGTCGCCCTGATCGCGCTGGGCGCCTCTCTCCACAGCGACGCCGAACAGCAGAGGGTCCCGCGCACGGAGATCGGCGTGATCACGGTGCTGAAACTGGTCCTGCAGCCGGGCGCGGCCCTCCTCGCAGGGCTGCTCCTCCACCTGACGCATCCGCAACTGCTCGCGGTCGTCGTCTGCGCCGGACTGCCCACGGCGCAGAACACCTTCATCTTCGCCCAGGAGTACGGCGTCGGCGAGGCCCTCGCCAACCGCGCCGTCCTCGTCACCACCACCTTCTCTCTCGCCACCCTTGCCGCCACCGCCGCCCTCCTCGGACAGCACTGAGCCGGCGGCACCCTGCCCGCGAGGTCGGTGTCCGATCCCAGGACCCAGGTCACGTTCCGCGCCTCCTGCTCCGCGGCGGCCGCGGCGGCGAGTCGGAGCATGTCGGGCTCCGGGTTCATGCCGACGACGGAGCGGACCCGGGACGCCAGCGGGAGAGCGAACTGCCCGGTGCCGCAACCGAGATCGAGGACAGGTCGTCGCGGCTCAACGCGAAGGCCGCCTTGACCGCGGCCAGCACCCTGGGCGGACAGCCGCGGCGCTACCGGATCTCGGGATGGGGACGGGCATGGGTGGCCAGCTCCACCACGCGGGTCAGGGGCGGGCCTGGGCGTCGAGTTCGGTGAGCAGGCCGCGGATGCGCCGTTCGATCTCGTCGCGGATCGGGCGGACGGCGTCGACGCCCTGCCCGGCGGGGTCCTCCAGCTTCCAGTCCAGGTAGCGCTTGCCGGGGAAGATCGGGCACGCGTCGCCGCAGCCCATGGTGATGACGACGTCGGACGCCTGGACGGCGTCGGCGGTGAGGATCTTCGGCTTCTGGCCGGACAGGTCGATGCCGACCTCGGCCATGGCCTCGACCACGGCCGGATTCACGGCGTCGGCCGGCGCGGATCCGGCGGAGCGCACCTCGACGCGGCCCTCGGACAGGTGGTTCAGGAACGCGGCGCCCATCTGGGACCGCCCAGCGTTGTGGACGCAGACGAACAGCACGGACGGGCGGGACGGACTCACGCTGCGACTCGTTTCGATGAGTTCGGGGAGGAGGGCGGACGGCTCAGCGACCGGACGGCGCGAGTTCACGCTCGCCCGCAGCCGCGACCGCAGCGGGTTCGGCCGCGCGAAAGGGGCCGAAGAGCAAGGCGACCAGGCCGAGGCCGATCACGGCCCCGACCAGCTGCGCGGCGATGAACGCCGGAGCGGAGGAGGGGGCGATCCCGGCGAAGGTGTCGCTGAACATCCGGCCGATGGTGACGGCGGGGTTCGCGAAGCTGGTGGAGGAGGTGAACCAGTAGGCCGCCCCGATCCAGGCGGCCACGGCGAGCGGGGCGAGGCGTTCGCGTCCGGTCCGGCCGAGGCCGAAGACCAGCAGCACCAGGCCGGCCGTGGCGACGGCTTCGGCGAGCCACAGATGTCCCGCCGAGCGGTGACGGGTCGACCAGGCGACGAGCGGTTCGGCGAACATCGCGTTGGCCAGGACCGCGCCGCCGATCGCCCCGGCGGTCTGCGCGAGCGTGTAGACACCGGCCTCGCGCGCGTCGGGGCCGGTCCGGTCGCGGCGGCCGTTGCACCAGGCGGCCAGCGTGACGGCCGGGTTGAAGTGGGCACCGGAGACCGGGCCCAGCAGGGCGATCAGCACGGCGAGGACGAAGACGGTGGCCAGGCAGTTGGCGAGGAGCTGGAGTCCTACGTCCGAGGTCAGGTTGGTGGCCTGGATCCCGGAGCCGATCACCGTCGCGACGAGCACGGCCGTCCCGATCGCCTCGGCGGCGGCGCGGCGGGCGAGCGGGGCGGACACGGTCATCTGCCCTCTCCGAGCGGCAGCTGGGCGTCGGCGGGAGCCTGGAGGAGCGAGGAGAGCCTGGCCAGGGCCGGGGGCAGCACCCAGTAGTAGACCCAGGTGCCACGCCGCTCGCTGTCGACCAGCCCGGCTTCGCGCAGCACCTTCAGGTGGTGGGAGATGGTGGGCTGGGAGACGTCGAACGGGCCGGTCAGGTCGCAGACGCAGGCCTCGCCGCCCTCGAACGACGCGATCAGCGAGAGCAGCCGCAGGCGGACCGGGTCGCCGAGGGCCTTGAACATCTTCGCCAGGTCGACGGCCGCGGTTTCCTCCAGGGGTTCGCGGACCATCGGCGAGCAGCATGCGTCCGCGTTCTGATCGGCGTGCGCCCGGTCGATGACCGTCAGCTCTGATTTCGACATGTGTCTATGTTGACATCCATCGATCCAGAGGGGCAAGCTCGAAGCTGCATCGACAGATATCAAAACAAGCTGATCCGACCGTGGAGGTTCGCATGTCCCGCGTCCAGCTCGCCCTCAACGTCGCCGACCTCGACGCGTCGGTGGCCTTCTACTCCAAGCTCTTCGGCGCCGAGCCCGCCAAGCGCCGCCCCGGCTACGCCAACTTCGCCATCGTCGAGCCGCCCCTGAAGCTCGTACTCCTCGAGGGTGAGCCCGGCCAGGCGACCCGCCTCGACCACCTCGGCGTCGAGGTCACCAGCTCCGACGACGTCACCGCGGCCACCGCCCGCCTGAAGGACGCGGGCCTTGCAACCTTCGAGGAGAACGACACCTCCTGCTGCTACGCCCTCCAGGACAAGGTGTGGGTCCACGGCCCCGGCCAGGAGCCCTGGGAGGTCTACGTCGTCAAGGCCGACGCCGACCACCTGGGCAAAGCTCCCGTCATGATCGGCGACGCCTGCTGCACCAGCCAGGCAGCGAAGTCGACAGACGCCGGGTGCGCCTGCGGTAGCTGAGCCGGCGCCTGCGATGGTGCCCTGCGGGGGGCCGAGGCGCACGTCGTGGCCTGCCACCGAACAACGCAGTAGCTGTCATGGCGTCGGCGAACTAGGCTTCCGATACGTGCCCAATCTGGAATACGCCACCGCAGCCGCCGCCATGAAGGTACGTCATGCCATCCGCAAGCAGAACCGCACCTGGTGTGGGAAGGTCGCCGACGGCCCGGACCTTCCCGGCCTGCCGGTGTGTCGGAACTGCAGCTCCGCGCTCGACGCCGACGCGAGATACCGCTTCCCGCCTGCAATGCGAGGGCTCCGGCTGGCGCCGGCGAGCCCCGGGCCGCGCCAGTGAATGTGCCCGACCCGTTCGATTGACTCCGAAGCTTCCCCGCGGCTCAGGAGGCCGTGGTGATCCGATCAAGGTGCTCGGCTTCGAAGGCTTCGCGAAGGAGGTCGGGGTTGCTGATCGCGCGTTCATGCGTCGGCGGGATGTAGAGCGTCCCGATCTGGAGGCCGCGAGCCAGCCGCTCGGCGAGTTCGCCCACCGGGAAGGTTTCCTTCAATGGTTCGAGGAGTGCGTAGGTGGGGCTGAGGACCATCGTGAGCTGGTGGCCGGGCGGGTAGGTGCGCACCAGGAAATCCTGTAGGCGGCGGTACCGCTCGGCGTTGCCTCGCTTGGTGGAGTACATCGCGCTCTCAACGGCTGAGACCTGCCACAACAGGCAGGGGACATCGGGCTGGAGGGGACGCTCACGAGCGAGGAGGTCGGTTGCTTCGTACATCTGTAGACCATTCGGTCCCGGATCGAGCCCCAGATCGGCCAGGATGGTGTCCAGGGCGGAAATGCCCGGCAGGACCCTGACGGTCAGGCCGAGCAGCGGCGCGGCCTTCTCGATCAGGTTCGTGGGGTACACGTAGATCTTGGGGTGCCCGTAGGACGCGAAGCACACGGGGGAATCGTCGAGAGCCGCGTTGAGGACCTCCGCCGCCATGGCCCGGTAGGTGCGCAGCCGGTCGCCGCCCTCCTCGTACTTGCCCACCAGGCTGCGAACGTCGGGGCACAGGGTCTTCAGGAATTCGTCGAGCCCGAACCCGGCGTGTACCGTGAAGACCTTCTTGCTGAGCTGGATGGCCTGTTCGGCCTCGCGGGTGATCTGCTGGACGTTGCGGATACCGAGGCCGACGATGTAGATGTCGACCGGCCGACGCGCGGTGTTCGAGGCCATTACACGTACTCCATCAGTTCTTCGAGCTTCGCGACACGCTCGGGTCCGCTCAGCATCGCGATGTCGGCCACCAGTTCCCGACGGCGCGCTTCGGCCTCACGTTCGCTCACTCCGCTCTCCTGCACCGGACCCGTGTGGTACGTCAGGTGCATCGGCTCGGTAAGGGTCGTCGGAGGAGCCGTCATAGACATGTCGTCAGCTCGGATACTCGGGACCATGTAGCGATAGAGGTCCCAGTCCAGGCGACGAAGGCTGTCCAATTCCTTGTCGGTGAGGTCGTATTCGGCGGCCGCGGCGTCAGGGGCCGTCCGTGCCAGTTCGGCGAAGGCCATGTCGGTTTGCGCACGCCGCAGCAGGTCTCTCATCGAGTTCGCGGTCATGTAGCCAATGTGGCGGCACCAGAGCCCGCACCCACGTCGACACGTCTGCCGATGAGCGAACGTCCCTCTGATGGTGGACAGCCAACTACTGCGCCGAAGTGGTGGCGAGGTCACGGCACTCCAGGGTGCAGCACTTCCGGATCGGCATACACGTCGACGCCGGACCTGACCGGGATCTGCCTGGGATCGCAAGGGGCGGCGGACCAGTCAAGGTCCGCCGCCCCTTGGCTCAAGAAGCGCTAGCTCACTGCCCGATCCCCAGCGCCGGCATCAGGTAGTAGAACGCGAACGCGCCCGCCACCACGTACAGCGCCACCAGCACCTCACGCCAACGCCCCGTCGCGATGCGCAGGATGCAGAAAAGCGGCGCCACCTGGACCCTGACGGCACTCTTCGGGTGCCAAGTCAGGTCCATTCACGCTTGTTGCGGCGGCGGCTTGGCCGTGTGCTTGGCGAGCAAGCCGGCGAGGAGCAGCGCAAGCAAAGAGATGCCCACCCCGCAGAAGGTCCATGCCACTCGGTAGCCCTCGGCGGCGTAGTCGGACGGCTGTGGCAGGTCCACCAGGATGAGCGCTCCCGCCGCGATGGCCGCGCAGTAGTGGGCGTAGTTCCAGAAGCGAAGTGCCGCCCCGTGCATGAAGAAGACCAGGGCGACCACTTCGAGCCCACGCTCGACCGCGAACACCCTCAGTCCGTGCTCGCTGGTCGGAATGAGCAGCAGCAGCGCGGCCGCAATGGCTCCGATCAGCGCGCCGACAAGGCGCTGGGCCGATGCGAGGGTGGCCTGTTCCAGGCTCGGCTTCAAGGCGACGATGGCCGCGATCGGCATCCAGGAGCCGTGCGACAGGTTCAGCCCGAAAGCGAGCGCCACGGTGACGCCGATGACCACGGCGCGGAGCACCGCGAAGGTGATCAGCTGCGGGGTCAGCCTCCGCCGCGAAGTGTCCCCCGGCAGTTCCGCCATGGGCTGGGACACGTCGTGGCGTCCGGTGAACAGCCATCCGACGAAGGTCACTGCGAGCCACAGTGCCACGCCACCCGCCCAGGCGGCAGTCTGCGCCCAGGCGTGGTCGCTGATGTGGGCGGCATGGTGAAGGCTGACCGCGAGGCCGAGGGCGACGATGAACCACACGTTGAGCAGCACTGCACCGATGAAACGGTGCACCCCGAACGCGATCGCCAAGCTCGCCACCAGCGTGACGGCGAAGGACGCAAGGACCAGCCAGCCCCAGGCGTCTGCCCCGATGCCGGACGCGAGTGCGGTCACCGCTGCGCCGATCAACCCGAAGACGGCCAGGTGCGACGCGCGGCGCCCATAGCCGCCTCCCGGGTCGGCCAGCGCGCTGAACAGCAGCCCGAATACTGCGCTGAGCAGGTACTGCTCGTGGCCGATGGCCCAGAAGATGAGCAGCGGGACCAGCGCGACATCCAGGAACATGACCGCGCGGGGCCAGTGGAGCCCGGAGGGGTTGCGCTCGAACACCTTGGCCAGCCAGCCCATGACCTTGCCCCGACGAGCCGGGTTCCCCTCTTGTTCGATCGCACTAGCCATGGCCGCCCTCGCTCACATCGGCCATAGGCAGGCCGCGTCCAGCCCAGCATTCCCCGAACGCACCGGGATCGCCGCGCGCAACCCGCGGCTCCCGATCGATGAGGCGCGATTGCCAGTCATCCGGCGGAACGAGCTGATCCGGCTACTCAAGGCGGTACGCGGACGCCCCCACGGGCACCGCACAAGGTTAGAAAGACGAGGGGGCGGCAGAGCCGATGCTTCTGCCGCCCCCTCCGGTGCTCTCAGACCGGGCCCTACTGCCCGATCCCCAGCGCCGGCATCAGGTAGTAGAACGCGAACACGCCCGCCACCACGTACAGCGCCACCGGCACCTCACGCCAACGCCCCGTCGCGACGCGCAGGATGCAGAAGACGATGAAGCCGATCCCGATGCCGTTGGTGATCGAAGTCAGCATCCGGTCAGGTGTACTTTCGATGCATGGCCTTACGAACCCCCCGCCGGGCAGGCGGAAGGACCGAGCTGGACATAGACCCCGACGACCTGTCCTGGATTCTCTACGCACGCGAGTCGGAAGACGCCGAGGGCGACGGCGAGCAGGTAGAGAACCAGATGGAAGACCTCGTAGAGCAGGCGCAAGCCGTCGGCGGGAGCATCGGCCGGCGGGTCTCCGAGAACGACACGTCCGCCTTCAAGAAGCGCCGGGTGCGCCTGCCGGACGGCACCTTCGCCTACCGCGTGATCCGCCCCAAGTGGGACTCCGTGCTGACGGACCTCCGCCAGGGCAAGCACAACGCGCTCATGGTCGTGAACATCGACCGAGGCATGCGCGACCCCCGCGATCTCGAAGACCTGATCGATCTCGTCGAGCGCCACGGGGTCTACGTCACGGCGCTGACCGGGTTCCTCGACCTGAGCACCGATGCCGGGATTGCCATGGCGCGGAACGAGGTGAATCAGCGCAACATCGAGTCACGCAACATCTCGCGCCGGATCTCGAACGGCAAGCGCAAGGCCGCGCTCAAGGGTCGCAACTCCGGGGGTGCCTACCGACCCTTCGGATGGAACGCCGACAAGGAGACGCTCAACCTGGCCGAAGTCGAGCATCTCAAGAAGGCTCGGCTGTCCCTGCTCAGCGGCAAGCTTCCCAGGACCATCGTCAGGGAGTGGACAGAGCGGGGCGTCCCGACCGTCACCGGGGCCCCGTGGACGGTCCGCTCGTTCGAACAGATCATGACCAACCCACGCTTGTACGGGATCAAGACGTACAAGGGACAGATCTTGCTCTCGGGCGACGGCACGCCCGTGCAAGGCAACTGGCCCTCCATCTTCACGGAAGAGGAGTTCACCTCTGTCCAGCCCTACTTGACGAGCTACGAGCGCGACGCCCCACGCGACGCTCGCGGGCACGCCACGAAGTACCTGCTCTCTCCGTTCGTGCGATGCGGGCGCTGCAATGCACGGCAGAAGGCCGGCCGACGCACGGCTAAGGATGGGGGCAAAGAGCACTACTACTCGTGTCGCTCCAAGGAGGAGGGCGGCTGCGGCGGGTGCTCGCGTGCCGGGGAGCCTGTGGATCGCTACATCACCGAGTTGGTGATCCAGGACCACGAGCGGGCCTCACTCCGCGCGGTTGAGGAGTTGCCCGGCTGGGACCGGCACGAGGACTTGCAGGCGGTCCGGGACAAGATCCGCGAACTCACCGACCAGTACCGCGCCAACGCCATCAGCGGAAGCCGCTTCTTCCCGTTGCTCCAGGCGCTGGAGGACGACGAGCGCGCATTGCTTGCCGAGCGGAAGAAGATCGACAGCCTGCGCACCAGGAGGATGACCGCGGTGGCTGACCTCCGGCAGAAGTGGAAGGACCCCGACTTCACTCTCGATCAGCGACAGGCGGCCATCTCCGAGAGCCTGATAGCAGTGATCATCCACCCCGTCGGCGGTGGCCGACGTGCCTTCGATCCCTCCAAGATCGAACCGGTCTGGCGCACTCAAGAAGAAGAGGACGAGTCGGGCGATGATGCGCCCGCTTCCAAACCGTAGATCTGCGCGATCCGCCTCATCCAAGCTTCAGAGCGCACGGGAGCCCTTTGCAACTGCTCCCGTGCCCACTCCTCGGGAGTCGGGACCGACGCGCGCATCCGCCCCACCGCGGATGTCGTCCCTTCTGCCTTCTTGCCATTCAAGACGGCACCGCGAGATCACGTACCGCGAGCACGTCTTCCCAGATAGCAGCCGCAACGAGCTGTTCGCCTGCCCGGTACCCCGACCCCGCGTAAGCCCAAGCCGACTCCGTGACAGCGTCGTCCGTGTCGTGGGTGTAGAGCGCGCCTTGGTGGTGGGCGCGTTCGGCGCGGAGTTCGGTGTAGGTGGTGGAGTAGGTGCGGCTCTTGGTGAGGCAGTGTCCTCGGTAGCCGAGGGTGTGCGCCCAGGCTTGCAGGTTGAGGTGAGCAAGTTCGGGTACGTGGCCGAGTCGCCAGCAGGTCCCGATCAGTGCCCGGTGGTGAGCGGTGAGGGGCAGGTGTGGGATGCGGTCGGGGTGGCCGATCCGGTGGTCGAGTGCACCGGATTCGTGGGCGCTCTTGGTGGTGTACTTGGCGACGTAGGCGGCTACTTGTTCGTCCGTGAGCGTGCCGCCGGCGTCTGCGCGGAGCGCGTGTGCTTCGAGCTGATCCCCGTAAGGCAGTTGGCGTTCGCCGTAGGCGGATGAGGGCGGGGCGGAGAGGTTCACGGCACCGGCCGCAGTCCGGATCGTCTCGATCAGCAGTTCAGTGGTTGCCCAGGCGGCGGGCGTGCTGCCGGGGCCGTTGGGTCCGTCGATCCGGATCACGGTGTGGAAGTGGATCGCTCCGCGTGCCTGGTACTCGGCGACCTTGGCGGCGCAGATGCGCACGTGCTTTCGGATCTTGGAACGCTTGATCCCGGCCGCCGCCGCGAAGTGGTGGTACAGGTTGATGCTGAAGGCGTTCCACAGTCGGGGCGCGTGCGCGTTCCACAGGATGTGGAGAACGTAGTCGTAGCAATCCGTGCAGACCGGCTGCCCGATCAGCCCGTCACCGCCGGCGTGCGCAATCCGGCAGCGGCGCGCCCGGCCGTGCGTGCATCGGCCGCGCCGGGTGGTGTGGCAGGTTCCCGCACGGTGCACAGCTCCGAAGGACGGAGCGGTGAGGGTGGCGAAGACGCGAGGGTGGGTGCGCACGTCGTCCGGGATGCCCTTGCCGCCGATCAGGCCCGCGCGCATGAGGTGGAAGGTGTCCCCCTGGTAGAGGCGTGAGCAGGATGGGCAGCGGCCGGAACGCCGGTTGCCGCAGCGGATCGCAAGCCTGCCCCCGGGTTCGCCGTGGGTGGTGTAGTGGCGCAGCACTGCACCCGTGTGCGTGTCGCGGGTGGTGGTGCGGCCGGTGATGTAGATCGGGTGGGCGCAGCCGCCGATATTTCGGATCTGCTCCAACCACCGGTGCAAGTCAGGCATTTGGCCCAAGCGGACGAGGTCTTGTTCGGTGTCGTCGAGCGCGGCGAGCCGGTCCAGGTGGGCGAGGAAGGCTCGCCGCGCGGTGGGGCTGTCGTACGGGTTCGGGATGGTCATGGCGGGTGTCTCCAGGGCGGGTGGGGCCGCAGTCCCGACGGCGCGCATGTGTGCGCAGATCGGCCGGGGGCTGCGGTGAGGGACGGAGGCGGGGGTGGTGGCAGGGGTGGCATGCGGGCCTCCTAGTGGTTGTGGGTGAAGCCGTAGACGAGCCACTGGGTGGTGAAGGCGATGAAGTTCCCCATGGGGCTGCGGGCGAGGTAGAAGCCCGCCAGGCCGACCAGGAGGACTTGCCAGATGCGCAGTTCCCCGGAGCGGACGATCAGGAAGATCACCACGAGGAGGAACGAGACGAGCGGGATGGTGAGCGTCACTGGTCCACCACCGTCCCGGCCGACACCGCGTCCTCGATCTCTTGGAGCGCGGGGAGGGGCGGGGTCATGTGCGCGTACCGGGCGGAGGTGCGGCGGGCCTCGTCCGGAGTGACCAGCAGCGAGCGTCCGCGCATCACGCGCCCGTCGGCGTAGCCGATGACTACGCCCTGTTGGGTGGGGCTGATCTGCTGTGCCGCCATCACGGCGTCGGGGCTGACGTCGCCCAGGACCATTTCGGCGGTGGCGGGGTCATTCACGCGGTGGCAGACCCGGCCGCCGAGCTGCGCGCGCAGCGCGGTCACCCCGGTGCCCAGGTCGGAGCCGACGCGCTGCCCGGCGATGAGCAGGTGCACCCCGAGTGCCGCGCCGAGTTGGCCGATGCGCAGCAGTGCGGTGGAGACGCGCGCAACCTCTGCCTTTTCGGCGCCGCTGGCCATGAGGTAGAGCTCGGCGACCTCGTCGACCAGGACCACGACCGGAACTGGGCGCAGGTTCTCGGGCAGGTTCCAGATGGAACGCGCAGCGTGCGCGCGGCAGATGCGCATCCGATCGAGCGCGAGGTCGACCAGGTACTCCAGCAGGTCTGCCGCTTCCGCGCGGGTGGTGGCCAGCGCGGAGAGGCGGGGTTCGAACAGGCCCAGTTCCATGCCGCCCTTGAGGTCGATGCCGACCAGGGCGAGCGGTTGCCTGGCCCACTCCGCGACCAGCGCGGCGAGCAGGGTGGACTTGCCGGAGCGGGTGGCGCCGACGATGAGCCAGTGCGGGATCTCGCGCAGGTCGATGTGCCAGGTGAAGCCGTCTTCCCACTGCCCGACCGACGCGCGCATGAACTGCCCCCGGTGGTGCGCGGGGACGGTCGGGTTGGCCAGCGGGTCCCAGGCGATCAGGCGCAGGTGCACGTAGCCGTACTGCTGGGAGTGGACCAGCACGCGGAACACCTTGAAGGCGTGTGCCATGGCCTCCGCGGCTTGCGCGTACTGCTCGGGGACCTGCCCGGGGTGCATCTTGACGCGCACCACGAGGCCACCGTGCTCCACTTTCGGCACCCCGAGGCGGGGCGCGGCGGGGCGCAGTGACCGGCCGCGGACCATGACGTCGCCGCCGATCAGGGCGAGCGGCGGGCGCTTGGCGACCGACAGGTCCCGCAGGGCCGCGAGCTTGCGCCAGGTCCACAGCACCCGCGCCCAGGTGAGCGGGAAGCCGATCAGCCGCCACCAGGCTTGCGGGTACCTAGCGCGCAGCGTCGGGGCGAGGATGCGCAGGCTGATGGCTGCGGCGGTCCCCAGGATCACGATCGTCCAGAAGATCCGCCCCCCGACCCCGCTGCCACTCTCCTCCTGCTGGCGTTGTATCTCGCAGGCCGCCCCGACGAGGCCACCGCAGCCGGCGGCCCCGTCCGCCCCGATCACGGTGCACCGCCTGTGCCCAGGTCGAGCGGGGGCAGCTCCACGCCGTTCTCCGCCATCTCGTTGCGCAGCACGGTCTCCAGGTCGGAGGCCAGGCGCGCGGCGTCGGTGGCCATCGGCGCGATGACCGCGAGAAGGAACCGGTACTCGCCCTGCTCGAGGCCCGCGTGCAGCTCCGCCCCGAGCGAGGCGAGATCGGCTAACCGCTCTTGCAGGTGCCACCAGGTACGCCCGCTCACTTCGCGCCCGCCTTCGTCGCGACCGCCGCGTCCGCGGCAGGCTTGGCCGGGGGCGGGGTCAGGATCGGGGAGGCGGCGGGGAGCACCTTGGCGGCGCGGAACGACAGCCCCGACCGGCCGTTCATCTCCCACATGAACGCCTCCGGCTCCACCAAGTCCACGTACATCCCAGGCTGAATCCCCTCCGGCTCCCCCGAGACGGCCACCTCCATCAGCGCCGCACGCCGGGCGTCGGGGCGCACCGCAACCCCGACCGTCCACACCGGAACCCCGTCCCGGTCCGTCTTCACCACGCCCGTCTCCGGGTCGGTCTTGCACTCCACGGACACGCACAGCGCGGTACCCAGGCGGCCCGCGTCCAGCGGCAGATTCTTGATCGACACAGCTCGAACCTCTCGAACCCCAGACAACATTCGTCAGTTGTCATGATGAATATCGGCGAGGTCGAGGATGCGCCGCCTTGACCCCCGACGCAAGGGGATTCATGCTTACAACTGACGAATGAGGGCAGTTGCAGGGCGTCTGATCAGCGCGAACGTGTTCGAATAACCGTTCGATAACAAGGTGTCGTGGCCACCCGAGCGGCCACGCAGGTGAGGAGGGCAGCAGCCATGGCGATCATCAAGGCCCAGTCGCTGTACAAGCAGGTGGCCGCCGAGATGCGCCGCACCATCGCCGCCGGCGAATGGCAGCCAGGCCAACGGATCCCGACCGAAGACCAGCTGTGCGAGCTCTACGACGTCTCCCGCCCCACCGTCCGCCAAGCCGTCGCCTCACTGCGCACAGAAGGACTCCTCGACGCCCAGCAGGGACGCGGCACCTTCGTCCGCACCCAGCCAGCAGCCGGGCACACCCCCTACCCCCGCGATACGGACCCCGCCGCCGCGGGCTGGACCGTCGTCGACAAACCGACTGCCACGCATCTGCGCCTGAACGCCGACCAGGCCGTCGCCCTTGAAATCGACGAAGGCGAAGCCGCCCTTTGCGTCGAACGCCTCATGACCCACGAGCAGTCAGGTGCCCGCGCACTGCACCGCACGATCCTGCCCATGGAGCGCATCACCGGCACGACGCTCGCGAAGAAGCCCGCCCAGACACTCGCCGAGACGCTGACCGCCCTGTTCATGGCGCACGGGCCCGTGGAGTGGCGCGAGTCGGTCACCGCCCGCATGCCTCACCCCGACGAGACCGCCGCACTCCAACTCGACCAACCCGCTCCCCTGCTGATTACCAATCGCGTCACGGTGGCGACGGAGTCAGGGCTGCCCCTGGCCGTCGAGACCACCGCCACCCCCGCCGACGCCGCCCGCTACACCTACACCCTCACCCCCGCCCCGGCC
>NZ_BBPO01000037.1:53142-54963 GCF_000787815.1 Streptacidiphilus neutrinimicus | reverse complement strand
ACAGCGCCCCGCCGCAGGAACCCGCGCCCCATGCAGTAGCCCTCCGGTCAGCAGGCCTCGCCAGTGGCCTGAACCTGAGCACAGGCTCGCGCCCCTGTCTCCTGGCCCTCCGGAGCCTTACCGAGGCTGCACTCCTGCCCTCACCTGGATCCGGGTTCTTGCTGACTGCTGGATTGCTATGACAACGGGCCTCCGAGTACTCCGGAGCCCTGCCCGGCGGCTATCAGCCGGCGATGGCCTGCCCTCGACCGAACTGGAGATCATGCCGCGCTACGGCGTGGCTGGTGTCAATCCGTGCACGGGCGCAGGCTGGAAGAGCACAGGTCGTCGTGACTGAGCATGCCGAAGGGAGTCGCGCCGTGATCGAGTCCGCGGACATCCGCGAGTGGCGCACGCATGACGTCGTCGACGCAGGCGGCCACAAGATCGGCGCTCTGGAGGCCATCTACGTGGACACCAGCACCGACGAACCGGCCATGGCAACCGTTCAGGTCGGCCTGCCCACCCGGCACCACCTGGTCTTCGTCCCCCTGGACGGCGCTGTCGTCGGACCCGACTACGTCAAGGTCAGCTACGACAAGTCCCTGGTCAAGGACTGTCCCGCGATCGGCACCGACGACGTGCTCCCCGCTGCGGACGAGGAAGCGATCTTCCGGCACTACGGCATGGACTACCAGACCGGCACCGGTGGTGAGCGGCAACTCGCACGCCGCTGACCCGCCCGCCCACGCAAAGGAGGCATCCGGCATGGTCCTGTTCCTGCTCGTGATCATCGTCGCGGTGGCGCTCGGCATCATCGGCGCCGTCGCGCACGGGCTGCTCTGGCTCCTCGTCATCGGCGCCGTGATTCTCGTCCTCGACCTGGTGTACGCCGGATGGCGCTGGCGTCGGTCGGGGCGCACCGCACAACGCTAGGCACGCCGCAGCAAACCGAGGGCTGCCGGAGCGTTCATCCCGCGGATGAACCCCGACACCGCCCACGGCGCGACCGCTGTGGCCGACGCCGACCTCACAGCCTCGCAGGCTCCCGCCTGGCCCGACGGCGCTGTCACGTTGCACCGTGCCCTCGGACTGCGTACGCGGCCTGCTTGGGGGTCGCAGCACCGAAGACCTGCACCGTGGTGCCCAGGATGACCTGGCAGACGAGACGCCCATCAGTGCGCGGGTGCGGCCCCCGACGGCGACTCGCCGGGGCGATGCGGATGGCCCACTCATCGTGCAATGCCTGTCCGTGGACACTCCAGGCGGGAATGGGGAGCGAGCGGACGCGGCAAGTCCCCTCGGCTGCGCGTCCAGGGCCCGGCATGGGATCGGCTGGGCCGAAGCACCCTGACCCGCGAAAAAGCCAGGCAGACCAGTGACTGCCCGATGCAGCGCCAGCAGCCCCGACGGCAAAATCCCCGCAGGATCGCCAGGCCATCCCTCTGGAATCAGGACCGTGGATTCGCTCGAATCGACCCGAGGGTCCATCCCGAGTGAAGAAACGATCCTTCTTATGTCACCCGTCTGCCTGGCCCTCGGTGCAGATTCGGCGGATGCGGCCGACGTTAATCTCTTCGTGTCCCAGTGACTTTCACGACCTCTGACTATTAGGCATGCTCTCGATAGCCCAAGGCAGCTGATGCGACTCATGGATTAGGGCCAGGGCTTCATGGTGGACCACCCGATATTCACAGAATCATCTTGAAGGAGTTGGGCACCTAGATGGAATTGAATGTCTCTGTTGCGCGTTCTCGGCGCGTGTTCACCGCCTGGATCTCCGGGGCCCTGATGCTGTCACTCGCAGCCGCTGGGATCGCACTGGTGCCGACCAGCGCGCAC
>NZ_BBPO01000037.1:51104-52772 GCF_000787815.1 Streptacidiphilus neutrinimicus | reverse complement strand
GAATGGGGCCATCCACCAGACGGACGCCGTGGCAGCCCAGGCCCAGAGCGACCTGACCAGCGCGTACAACAACGCTGCGGGTCAGGCATCGGATTTCACGCTCACCTCGCCGGGAGACCTGGTCGGCCAGACCCTGGCCCCGGGTGTCTACACTGCCGCGTCGTCGATCAACCTTTCGGGCACGCTCACGCTTGACGCCCAAGGCAACCCCAATGCGGTCTTCATCTTCCAGATCGGGTCGACCCTGCAGACGGCCTCCGCCAGCCGGGTCGTGCTGATCAACGGCGCCCAGCCGTGCAACGTTTACTGGCAGGTGGGCAGTTCCGCCACGCTGGGCACCAACTCCACCTTCGTGGGCAACATCCTGGCCCTCACGTCGATCTCCGTCACCACCGGAGCCAATATCAACGGACGGGCACTCGCCCGCAACGGGTCAGTCACTTTGGACACGAACGTCATTACCCGGGCGACGTGCGCGGCCGGAACCACGACTGGCGGAACCACAGCCGGTACGACCGGCGGCCTGATCGCCGGTACGACAGGCGGAACCACCGCTGGCGGCACCGGGGGCGTGATCGCGGGCGTGACCGCTGGTGCCACCGGTGGCCTGATCGGCGGCACCGGCCTGATCGGCGGTACCGGCCTCATTGGTGGCACCGGACTCATTGGCGGCGTGGTCGCCGGCACCACCGGCGGAACCACGGCCGGAACCACTGCCGGCGCCACGGCCGGAACCACTGGCGGCAACACCGCTGGCGCCACGGCTGGAACGTCGGGCGGCGCCACGGGCGGTCCCTGCCAGGAGCAGTGCGGCAAGTGCCACGACCAGTGCAGCCCCTGCCACGACCAGTGCGACAAGTGCCACGACGAGTGCAGCCAGTGTCAGGACCAGTGCGGCAAGTGCCACGACGAGTGCAGCCCGTGTCAGGACCAGTGCGGCAAGTGCCACGACGAGTGCAGCCCGTGCCGGGAGCAGTGCAAGCCGTGTGACCACACATGCGGCACGTGCGACCAGGGGTGCGACTCCCACCAGCCCGACGCGCGCAGCTTGGTGAAGTCCTGACCGAAGGGGGTTGAGCCGGGAGTCAGAAGGACGGCCGTGGCGGAACACAAGCAGGATGCCGCCACGGCCGTCCTTGCCGGGCATATCAGCGCACGACGGCGCGAGCCACCGGCCGCGCTCCCCGCCCTGTGGCTGCTGGTGGCGAACGACCGGCACGAGCCGAAGGACGAGCGAGGAGGACGAGATGAGCCGCAGCGACCACGACGCCGCAGCGACCCGCAGTGAAGAGGGGCAGGTGCCCGGCCGCCTGCTGACTGCACCTTTGACCGCCTCTTCGGCGGAGCACCGGATCGACGACCAAGGGAGCAATCAACGCCCGCCGCTGTCACGGCCGGCTGGACTCCTGGTCGCCAGCGCGGTCGCGGTGTGCGTCATCATCGCCGTCACCCACGTCCTGCTGCTCTTCCTCTATGTCGCGCCCTCAAACACGATCTCCACCCAGTACGAGCAGCCGATCAACGCCTGGATCTACCCCTACTTCGAGCAGAACTGGCGCCTCTTCGCGCCGGACCCGCAGTCCGTACAGCAGCAGGTTTCCGCACGCACAGCACACACGTCCCCCGACGGATCCACCCAGGTCACCGGCTGGACCGACCTGAGCGCCG
>NZ_BBPO01000037.1:0-50534 GCF_000787815.1 Streptacidiphilus neutrinimicus | reverse complement strand
CCGTGATCACTGACCGGACATCCCACACCGAAACCCGTCACGAGGGCCGGCCGCCGCTCGCCCCCTGCAGCGCAACGAGGCGCCCCGACCCCGTCACCAGGGCGTTCACCTTCCTGACCGAACACGCGGTCTCGCTCCACGCGGCAGCCGTGCTGCGCATCGGCTACGGACTGCTCTACCTGACGTTTCTATTGCGGGAGTTCCCCCACCGCGACGAGATCTGGGGACCGGGATCCCCCTGGACCCCGAATCTGGCCCGCGAGCTGTTCCGCCAAAACGGCTGGTTCAGCCTGCTCACACTCTCCGACAACGGTACGTACTTCGAGGCCTGCTACGTCCTGGCCCTGCTCACGTGCACCGTGTTCATGCTGGGCTGGCACACCAGGGTGACATCCGTTCTGTTCGCCCTCGTGGTGACCTCGTTCCACGGCCGCGCCATCTTCATGACCGACGGTGGGGACAACCTGATCGTCTTGATGGCCATCTACCTGATGTTCACGGCATGTGGCCACCGCTGGTCCCTGGACGCCCGCAGGCGACGACTCCGCGCGTCCGCCCACGAGCGTGGTCGCGAGTCGGCCAGCCTCCGGTCGCGGCCCGCCTGGCAGCAGGCGGCAGTGGTCCGGACGCAGCTGACCACGCTTGTGCACAACTGCGGCATGTTCGTGATCGCGGCTCAGGTGTGCATCCTCTACGGGTCGGCCGGCCTCTACAAAGTGCAAGGAGGCCTGTGGCAGGACGGCACCGCGCTGCACTACGTGGTCAATCTCGACCTGTTCCGACCCTGGCCCACGCTCTCGCACCTCGCCGACGACCACCAGCTCCTGATCGCACTCGCCGGCTACGCGACTGTCCTGGTCCAGGTGGCGTTTCCGTTCGCCCTGTTCAGCAGGCTCAAATACGTCCTCCTCAGCCTTTTGATCGGCATGCACATCGGGATCGCCGTCCTCCTCGGGCTACCGGTCTTCTCCGGTGCGATGATCATCGCCGACGCCGTCTTCCTTCCCGATCACGCTCTTCTCCGCGTCACGGGCATCGGGCGACGCTTCCTCCAGCATCGCCAGGCGCCCAGCCAGTGCAAGGATCTGCCCGGGCCCCGAACCGTGACGGACCCGACATGAGCTGCCAGAACGCAGCCTCGGGCCTGCTCCAGGGCTCCGGATGACAGCACGCAGATATCGGCCGAGGCTCACCATCTGACCGACAGGCGTGCGGACGGTCCCGCGTACACCGCGCGCTGCCGTGCTCTGACTCGTCGACCAGACCGGCCCAGCTTCCCCTAGTCGGCTGTACCGAGCACCCTCCACCAGCTCCGGTGCCTGCCCCACCCGCGGCGCCCCGCCGCAATGACCGGGGGCCGGGGACGGGGGCGGGGGCGGGGAGCGCGCCGGAAAGGCTGTTGGAGAGTTCATTTACTGTCTCAAGCGGCGGCGCGTTCGCGCCGCCGGGCGGACCTGCCGCCCTCGGCCGGGCTGCGGCCTCCGGCCGGTCCCGGCCGAGCGGCAACCCGCCCCAGACCCAAGCTGCGCCATGCAGCAGGAACGACCACCACACCGACTCTTCGGGGGCGCTGCCCCCGAGCCCCCGGCCCTCCTCCGAGGGACCGCCCATCAGCGACAGCAGCGAACGAGTGAGTGGTGGGCCGGGTCGCGGCGCGCCCCCTCGCCGACCGGACACCGGAGGCGTACCGGGAACCTCCGGGGCCCGCCAAGGCCAAGCCCAAGGGTCACCCGTGAGCCTTGGCGGCCCCCGAAGAACCCCGGCTCGGCGAAGCTGCCCGATCGACGAGGGACCACACCGCTCAGGCCCCCGGCATGCGCAGAAGCGCAGGGCGACACCATCAAGCCGCCGTACCGTGCCCCGCCGCCAGCTCCAGGAGCCGCGCCAGGCATGTGGCCGTCCCCGTATCCAGGCGTACGTGCACCACGCCGGAACCGTCATCCGCCCAACCGGCCTGCGCCCGCAGCCGCTCACGCGCGACCCCGAGCCGCCCCAGCGCGGCATTCAGCTTGCACGCGGCCGCCCGCGCACGGAGCCACTCCCCTTCGTAGTCCACGCCATGCACCAAAGCCCCGCCGTCCAGCTCCAGTTCGTACCCCTCCATTCCGTCATCGGCGCGTGCCCCGCCGTCGTCCATGGCCATCCCGTCCCCAGGTTCCACGTCCCAGTGCTGACCCTGCGGCACCACCACTCCGGCGACCAATCCGACCAAAAACGACCGGAGTTGACGGGCATATGCCCAGACATGCGTGATCACCCGAGTACCATTGGCACCGGGTGCAAACCCACCGGACCACCCACTCCCCGCCAAGGTCTGAGGGTGGTCCGGCACAATCTTCGATTGCTACAAGCGAGAGGCTCCCGACCGGCGGTCCAGGTGCGGCCGGGAGCGGGGGGCCGTCAGAACGCAGCCATCACTGCTGCCCCCGCGACGGATGCCACGCATGCACGTACTGCTGCACGCCGCGCACCTTCTCGATGCGGGCCCTGTCAGCGCGCACCTTCCCGTGGCAGTAGCCACAGCGGAACACCTGCGCCCGGCTCGCCCGCGAACTGCGATCAACCCAGCGGAACATCAGTTCTCCTCCCCTGCCTCTGCAAGGTCGATCTCCTCCCAGCCGTGCGACTCGCCGTCCCTCGCGGGCTCAGCATCCGGTGGCGGATCAGCCGGAGAAGCAGCCGCGGGCCTCGGCTCGTACGCAGGAGCCAGCCAGGTACTCCACGTGTAGCCAGCCAGCGGACTCGGCTTCCAATGCCTCTCCTCAGCCACGACGACCGCCCGCCAACGGTGCGAAGTGCCGCGCGACGTCCAGCCGGGCGTAAACGATCTTTCCGCCCGTACTTTGGCGCGACCACCACATGTGATCCGCCAACTCCCGCACGATCATCAACCCACGACCATCAGTGAAGAGAACCGCCGCCGGGTCAACCTCCGGGTCAAGCCAGGTCAGCAGCGGGGCTTCCGGGCTCGGATCCCCGACCTCCACGAAGAGGCAAGAGGTCGGGAAGTAGCGCAGCCCCAGCGACAGAGCGGGATGCCCCGCCTCCCGCCCATGCGTCACGGCGTTACCGATCAGCTCGTCGGCACATAAGGCCACGTCATCCACCATGGGACCGAGACGCCAGTCGGCCAGCGCCTCAGCCACGAGCCCCCGTGCCACGCCCGCGATGGCGAGACCCTCCGCCGCAACCTGCGAAGTCGACCAGGCCCAGCAGCGGTACCGGTGGCTCTGTCGGAGCACCTCCCTCCAATCCATCTCGGACAGGACAACCCGAACGCGCCCTATCTCGGCCATCGGGATCTCAGCGGATTCGATCGTCATCACATCCTCCGGACCGCTGGAGCCGACATGTGGTCCCAGCTGGGGTTCTTGACATTCAGACAACACCCGTGCGGCATATGGGAGTACGGTCTATTGGGGTGTTGAAGCCTGTTGAACGGCCGCCAGGTCAAGATCCGAGGGTGCCGAGATGGCCACAGCGAATAGCTTGTTAGACGACTGGTTGAAGCGAACTGGCTGGTCTCGCAGCGAGCTCGCGCGCAGAGTGCGGGCCCGCGCTGTCGAGCGTGGCCAGGTCCATGTGTTCGCCGACGCGTCGACCGTCCGGCGCTGGCTGAGCGGGGAGAACCCCCGGTGGCCGGTTCCGGAGCTCTTGGCCGATGTCTTCTCCGGACACTTCGGTTACCGCGTCACGGCCTACGATCTCGGCTTCGAGAGCGAATCGGTGGCTGACAGGTCGCTCGTCTACAGCCAGTCCTACGCAGATACCGTGGAAGCGGTCGCTGACCTTGGGAGGGCTGACGTGGACCGTCGCAAGTTCCTGACAGGATCAACTTTCGCCATTGCGGCTGCCGTTGGGCCATCACGCGATTGGCTCTTGCAGACGCTGGACCAGATGCCCGAGCCCGGTCGACAGGTCCGGCTTGAAGACGTGACCGCCGTGAAGAACATGTTCGGTGCGTTCCAGCAGATGGACATCTTCCAGGGCGGGGGTTCCGGCCGCCTCGCACTGGCCGCCTACATGAACGAGCACGTCTACCCGCTGCTGCGCCAGTCGCACACCGAGGAGGTTCGACGCGCCCTGTGCGAGGCCGCCGCGGAGCAGACCTATCTCCTCGGCTGGATGGCTTACGACAACGGCGAGCACGGCACGGCACAGCGCTACCTGATCCAGTCCCTGCGGCTCGCGGAGGAGTCACACAATCCGGCTCTCGGCGCGCACGTGCTCGCCGGCATGGCAGATCAGGCGACGCTCTTGGGGCACCCCGAGGAGGGTCGCCGTCTGGCCCAGGCCGGGCGCAACGGCCTGTCCAAGACCAACCCCGAGTCCAGGGCGTGCCTGGCCGACCTGTGGACTCTCGAAGGCCGCGCACTGGCTCGCCTTGGCGACAGGCGCGCCGCCGCACACGCCGTGGCCGAGGGCGAGCGCATCTACGAGAACGTCAACCCGGATGCCGAGCCGGAATGGGCCCGCTTCATCGACCCGGCGTACCTCAACGGCGAGCACGCGAACACGCTCCGGGACGTCGGCGACAACGAGCGGGCAGCCGAGTTCGCCCGCCGTTCGATCGCCCATGCCGCCTCTCAGCAGCGGGCCCGTCGTGGCGCGATGTCCCAAGCCGCTCTCGCCGGATCCCACCTCCAGAACCGGGATCTAGAAGCGGCCCACGCCGCCGGGATCCGGACGATCAAGCTCTCTCGGCAGGTGAAGTCCTCCCGCTGCATCGAGGCGGTGCAGGACCTCAAGCGCCGGATGGTCCCCTACGGCAAACACCAGCTCGTGGCCGACTTCAACGAGCGGGCCCGCGACCTGCTCTCCGCTGCTTGAGACCAGGCAACAGGAGGGCCCGCCCACCAGGTTCGAGACTGGTAGGCGGGCCCTTTGACTTGCCCAGGCGCAGGTCACTGGCCGATCTCCAGCGCCGGCATCAGGTAGAACGCGAACACGCCCGCCACCACGCACAGCGCCACCGGCACCTCACGCCAACGCCCCGTCACCGCGCTGAAGAGGACACCCAGCCACGAGGCACTCAGGCGCCAGCGCCGCCTTCGCGCAGCATGCTGATGCTGCTCTCGATGGCATCCAGGGATGCCCGAATCTCCCCCTCGATGACTTCGAGCGCTCGGGCGTCCTGCGAGAAGTCGGGCCCATGTCGCCGCACCATTCTCGACATCAGTACGAGTGACCGGAACAAGGCTGCTGCCAAGTAGTTGGCCGCCTCTCCGACGCGGTGGCCCTCCAAAGCCACCAGCAGTTCAGCGACGCGGAACACAACAGCCGCTTGCGCCGTCAGGAAGTCCCCGACCAATACTCCTTCCGTGGCGGGGTCCACAAAACGGCTCAGGTAAGCTCCTATGACCTTTTCGCGGACCTCTTGCCCCGGGCCAAGGGCTGCGATCTTTTGATCCACGGTCGCGCTCAGGGCACCCAGAAGACTCGGGATGTGCTCGTCAGTCGGCCCGTTCGGCAGGACTTCCGGATCGGGATGCATGTCGATGCCAAGTAGGCGTATCGCTTGGAGCACTTGATCTGCAGTCACGCGCTGCGTCACTCCGGCCATGTGTACCCCCCGATAACTCCGACCTGAACATCATCCTGGCAGGCGTTCACCAAGCGGTCCAGGGATGCGGCACCGCCCGAGGTATCGAGGGCCTGCAAGTGACGGCCGCGCAACGCGCTACGACAGGGGCCCTGGCCGCGCGTCGATCAATACGGGCGTTCCGTGGCTACCCCACACAAGCGGGGTCGCGGCGGTCGCCCCACCCCGGCCACGATCGAAGCCCTAGTGAACCTGACCGGGATCTGCCTGAGATCGCAACAGGCCGCGGACCGGTCAAAGGTCCGCCACCTCTGCTCGTTCAGGCCGCCAGACTCTACTGCCCGATCCCCAGCGCCGGCATCAGGTAGTAGAACGTGAACACGCCCGCCACCACGTACAGCGCCACCGGCACCTCGCGCCAACGCTCCGTCGCCGTGTGGTGATTGCACGGAAGAGGCGTCGGGCTGATGACGGCTCAGGCGACCCCTGCCTAGTCCTTTCACAGCTCAGATGTCGCCACGGAGTGCATTGGGAGGACGGCGATGGCGAGTCGGACGGCACATCCCGCTTCGGCTGGGGGCGTGCGGCGGCGCATCACGATGAAGATCGTCATCTCCCTCGGATTGGTGCTCTTCGCACAGGCATTGTTCGCCCTATGCCTGGTCAGCGCCCAGCAGCTACTGGTGCCGCGGAACATGCCCTTCGGCGTGTCCGGGCCGCCCTCACCCGTGGTCGCCGCAGTGGCGTCGAGAGCGGGACTCGCACTGACCGAGTATCCGAACGCGTCGGCGGCGACGAATGCGGCCGACCGCGGCGAGCTGTACGGCGCTTACATCAGCGGTGGCTCCACCGACACGCTGATCGTGGTCCCCCCGAAGAGCTTCTTCGCCCAGACCGAGCTGGAGCCGGCGTTTCTGGACGCCGCACACAAGCTGGACAGACCCGTCACGGTGCAGAACGTCAAGCCGCTTCCGGCCAGCGACCCCGTCGCCGCGGTGACGTCGTTGCTGCTGCTGCCGTTGCTCATCGGCGGCTATCTGGCCGCTGTGCTGGTCTTCAAGGCAGCCCACGGCGTCGCCGCCGCGCCCTGGCGAGCGGCCATCCTTGCCGGATACGCCCTGGCCGGCGCCCTGCTGACCGACTTGATCGCCGGGCTGGGAATCGCGGCGTTCTCCAGCAGCCACTTCTGGCCACTCTTGCCCTGCTTCTGGCTCGTGACCTCCGCGGTGGCGCTGGCCGCCGCCGCGCTGCAGGCTCTGGTGGGCAAAATGGGCACGCTGCTGGTAGCGGTGCTGTTCATCGTCGTCGGCGGCCCACCCGCTGGGGGGCTGGGCACCTACCTGCTGCCGGTCTACTGGCGCAACATCGGCGTGATCTTGCCGCCCCAGAGTGCGATCACTCTGATCAACCGCGTGCTGTACTTCGGCGGGAACGGCATCACGACCCCGCTGATCGTCCTGCTGCTCTACGCGGCCGCCGGTACAGCCGTCATCGCCTGGTTCGGTCGCATCCGTCCCGCCAGGAGCGCCACCCCGACGGGCGGCGCCCAGGCCGACGCGCCGGACCAGGGCACACCCGCGGCCAAGCCTGCAGGCCGGCGGCGGGCCGCGATCGGGATGCTCGTCGCGCTGGGCATCTGCGCCGTCATGCAATGCCTCTTCGCGACCACCTACATGGACGCCGAGCACGCGCCCAAGGCATCGAACCTGCCCATCGGCGTCGTCGGAGCCTCGCCCATGCTGGCCGAAGCCGAGAAGACCATCTCACTGAAGGTCACCCAGTACCCCAGCGAGTCGGCCGCGAAAACCGCCATCGATCAGGCCCGACTCTTCGGCGCGCTGGTCTCGTCCGGCGGTACCACCACGCTGATCGTGGTGCCGTCCATGAGCGACCTGGCACCGCTCGACCTCGCGGTGCGATTCGAAGCGGCGGCCAAGACCACCGGCCAGACGCTGGCGGTGCAGCAGTACGCTCCGCTCCCCTTGGCCGCCAAGGACCCCTTCGGCCTGGTCCAAGGGCTCATGCTCGTTCCCCTGCTTATCGGCGGATACATGAGCTCGACCCTGCTCATGGCCGCCACCGGCAAGGCCGCCGGCCGCTGGCGCGCCGCACAGCTCGCCGGATTCGCCATCGTCAGCGGCCTGATCGTCGACCTGGTCGTGTGCTACTGGCTGCAGGCGTTCCCCAGCAGCAGGTTCTGGATCATCTGCTCACTGATCGTCGCCGTGGTCGCCTTCGTCGCGGCGGTCCTGCAAAAACTGCTCGGGCCCATCGGCACGCTGATCACCGTCATCGTAGTGATCCTGCTCGGCAACCCGTCCTCCGGCGGGGCGAGCGGAGTGCCCTACCTCCCCACGTTCTGGCGCGACCTCGGGCCCTACCTCCCGCCCCGCAACGCCTACATCCTGCTGCACCAATCGATCTACTTCGACGGACACGGAACCAGCCAGGAACTGATCAACCTGCTCATCTACCTCGGCGCCGCAGGGCTCGTCCTCATCGTGCTCGACCTGCGCCGCCCCGAGGCCGCAGTGCCCACCGACGCCACCGAAGCCGCAGCCATGGCGGTACCGATCGGAGCCACCCCCTGAGCGCTGCTGCCCGACGCCGAACAGCGACGGGGCCCGCCCACCAGATTCGACACCGGTGGGCGGGCCCTTTGGCTTGCTCAGCCGCAGGTCACTGCCCGATCCCCAGCGCCGGCATCAGGTAGTAGAAGGCGAACACGCCCGCCACCACGTACAGCGCCACCGGCACCTCACGCCAACGCCCCGTCGCGATGCGCAGGATGCAGAAGACGATAAAACCAATCCCTATTCCGTTAGTGATTGAGTACGTGAACGGCATGATGATCATGGTCAGGAACGCCGGGATGGCGATCGTGTAGTCCGACCAGTCGATCTCCTTGATCCCGCTGGCCATGATCAGGAAGCCGACGACCAGGAGGGCCGGGGTGGCCGCCTGGCTGGGGACCATGGTGGCCAGGGGGGTCAGGAAGAGCGCCGCGACGAAGAGGAGGCCGGTGACGACGGAGGCGAGGCCGGTGCGGGCGCCCTCGCCGACGCCGGTGGTGGACTCGGCGAAGCAGGTGCCGGCGGAGCTGGAGGTCGCGCCGCCGGTGAGGGTCGCGATGCCGTCGATCATCAGGACCTTGTTCATGCCCGGCAGGTTGCCCTGCTTGTCGAGGAGGTGGGCCTCCTCGGCGACGCCCAGGACGGTGCCCATGGCGTCGAAGAAGCAGGACAGCAGCACGGTGAAGACGAAGAGGACGCCGGTCAGCACGCCGACCTGACCGAAGCCGCCGAAGAGGGAGACCTTGCCGAGCAGGCCGAAGTCCGGGGTGGCGACGGCGCTGTGCGGGAGGGCGGGGACGGTCAGGCCCCAGCTGTCGGCGGGGATCGTGGCGACCTTGTCGACGATCATCGCGAAGACCGTGGCGACCACGATGGAGATCAGGATCGCGCCCGGGACCTTGCGGACGATCAGGATCAGGGTGAGCAGCGTGCCCAGGATGAAGACCAGGGTCGGCCAGCCGTTGAGGTGACCGTTGCCGCCGAGCTGGAGCGGGACGGTGGTGTGGGCGGCGTCCGGGATGCGGGTGACGAAGCCGCCGTCGACCATGCCGATCAGGGCGATGAAGAGGCCGATGCCGATGGCGATGGCCTTGCGCAGGCTCAGCGGCACCGCCGCCATGACGCGCTCGCGCAGGCCCGTGGCGACCAGGACCATGATCGCGATACCGGCGAGGACCACCATGCCCATCGCGTCCGGCCAGGTCATCTTCGGCGCGAGCTGGAGCGCGACGACGCTGTTGACGCCGAGGCCGGCGGCGAGCGCGATCGGGACGTTGGCGAAGACGCCCATCAGCAGCGTGGTGAACCCGGCGGTGATGACCGTGGCGGTGACCAGCTGACCGCTGTTCAGGTGGTGGCCGAATTTGTCCGTCGCCGAGGAAAGGATGATCGGGTTCAGCACGATGATGTAGGCCATCGCGAAGAAGGTCGCGGCGCCGCCGCGGATCTCACGGCCGAAGCTGGAGCCCCGCTCGGAGATCTTGAAGTACCGGTCCAGGCCGTTGCGAGGCGTGTGGGGTCCGGGATCGGCGGGCGCGGTCGTGGCAGGGGCGGCCGAGGTCATGGAGGGGGCTTTCCTGATTTGGGGCGGGGTTCGAGCGCGTCCAGTATCAAATAAACAAAAGGTTTTAGCCATCTGCGCGCGTAGACTGTACAAACCTCTAAACAAAGGGCGCTCCGAGGCGTCGCGGTACGCTCAGCGACGTGAAGGTGAAGATGCCCGGCCTGATGAAGCAGACGACCAAGCTGCCCTCCGCCCCGCCGATGGAGGCGAACGACGTCGCCATCGTGACCGGCGGCACAGTGGTGTGGTTGATCGGCTTCCTCGTGCTGCTGCCCTTCCACTCCTCCATGGCCGCCCACGGCCGGGGCGACTGGCAGTGGATCTGCCTGGCCGGATTCGGGCTCGGGCTGATCGGCATCTGGTACTGCCGCGCCCGGCGCGACGCGATCCGCCGTGACACGGCGCGCCGCGACGAGGCCCGGCGTGCCCAGCGGGCGCCCGAGCAGTAGCCAACCTAGGGTCGGCCGTATGACCAGCACGCTGCCGACCCTCACCGGACTGACGGACGCCGAGGTGGCGCAGCGTGTCGCCGCGGGTCAGGTGAACGACGTCCCGCTGCGGTCCAGCCGGTCGACCGCCGAGATCGTCCGGGCCAATGTCTTCACCCGCTTCAACGCGATCATCGGCTCGCTTTTCGTGGTGATCCTCGTGGTCGGGCCGATCCAGGACGGGCTGTTCGGCTTCATCATCGTCGCCAACACCGGCATCGGGATCGTGCAGGAGCTGCGGGCCAAGCAGACGCTCGACAACCTGGCCGTGATCGGCGAGGCCAAGCCCCGGGTGCGGCGCAACGGGACGAGCGTCGCGGTCAGCAACAGCGAGATCGTGCTCGGCGACCTGGTCGAGCTGGGATCCGGGGACAAGATCACCGTCGACGGGCAGGTGGCCGAGGCCGACGGGCTGGAGGTCGACGAGTCGCTGCTGACCGGCGAGGCGGACCCGGTGCTCAAGCACCCGGGCGACCCGGTGCTCTCGGGCAGCTTCGTGGTGGCCGGCGGCGGTTCGTTCGCCACCACGAAGGTCGGGCGCGAGGCGTACGCCGCACAGCTGGCCGAGGAGGCGAGCCGGTTCACCCTGGTCGAGTCGGAGCTGCGCACCGGCATCGACACCATCCTGCGCTTCATCACCTACCTGCTGATCCCGACGGCGATCGGGCTGATCCTCAGCCAGCTCTACGTCTCGGGCAGCGATCTGCGTGAGGCGATCCGGCGCATGGTGGCGGGCATCGTGCCGATGGTGCCGGAGGGCCTGGTGCTGCTGACCTCGGTGGCCTTCGCGATCGGCGTGATCCGGCTGGGCCGCAGGCAGTGTCTGGTGCAGGAGCTGCCCGCGATCGAGGGGCTGGCCCGCGTCGACACGGTGTGCCTGGACAAGACCGGCACGCTCACCGAGGGCGGCATGGACGTCGAGGAGATCCGTCCCCTCGACGGCGCGGGCCCCGAGGAGATCGCGCGGGCGCTCACCGCGCTCGGCACGGCGGACCCGCGTCCCAATGCCAGCCTCCAGGCGATCATCGACGTGCACCCGGCCGCGACCGACGACGAGCGGGCGGGCTGGGCCGTGGAGCAGGCGGCTGCGTTCTCCTCGGCCCGCAAGTGGTCCGGGGCGGAACTGCGGGAGGACGACGGCGGCGTCGGGACATGGCTGCTGGGCGCGCCGGACGTACTGCTGCCCGCGGAGAGCCCGGCGCTGGCTGAGGTGGACCGGCTCGGGGCGCAGGGGCTGCGGGTGCTGCTGCTGGCGCGGACGCCGACGCCGCTGGACGCGCCGGACCCGGCCGTGGGCCTCGCGCCCCGGGCCCTGGTGGTGCTGCGGCAGCGGGTGCGACCGGACGCGGCGGACACGCTGCGCTACTTCGCGCGGCAGAACGTCTCCGCCAAGGTGATCTCCGGCGACAACGCGTTGTCGGTCGGCGCGGTCGCGAACTCCCTCGGGCTGCCGGGCGCGCAGGACCCGATGGACGCGCGGCGGCTGCCGAAGGCCGCGATGGACCCGGAGGACCTCGCGGCGGCGGTGGAGGGCCACTCGGTCTTCGGCCGGGTCTCGCCTCAGCAGAAGCGGGACATGGTCGGCGCGCTGCAGTCGCGCGGCCACCACGTGGCGATGACCGGCGACGGCGTCAACGACGTGCTGGCGCTGAAGGACGCCGACATCGGCGTGGCGATGGGCTCGGGCAGCGAGGCGACCCGGGCCGTGGCGCAGATCGTGCTGCTGGACAACCGGTTCTCGACGCTCCCGCTGGTCGTCGCCGAGGGCCGGCGGGTGATCGGCAACATCGAGCGCGTCGCCAACCTGTTCCTGGTGAAGACGGTCTACGCGGTGCTGCTGGCGCTGGCGACGATCGTCTGCCGGGTGCCGTACCCGTTCCTGCCGCGGCACTCCACCGTGCTGAGCGGGCTGACCATCGGCATCCCGGCCTTCTTCCTGGCGCTCGCGCCCAACAACGAGCGGGCGCGGCCGGGGTTCGTGCGCCGGGTACTGCGCTTCGCGATCCCGGCGGGCGTGATCGCGGGCGCGGCGGCGTTCACCGCGTACATGCTGGCGCGCGCGAACCACGCGACGGGCCAGGTGGCCGACACCTCGACGGCGACGCTGACGCTGTTCATCGTGGCGCTGTGGGTGCTGGCGATCATCGCGCGGCCCTACGCGCTGTGGAAGCTGGTCCTGGTGGCGGCGATGGGCCTCGGCTTCGTGCTGGTGATGACCGTGCCGTGGGCGCAGACCTTCTTCCAGCTGCATCTGGAGGGCTGGCGCGACCCGTTGACGGGGGTGGCGATCGCGCTGGTGGCCGGGGTGCTGCTGGAGATCGTCTGGAGGTGGATCAACATCGGCCTGCCACAGCCGTCGAGCGTGCGGGCCCGGCGTTCGCACGACTCGCAGCCGGAACCACCGGTGCGCTCACAGGAGTAGACCCTTCTGCGGAGCCTGCCGCACCGGTACCGTGCGGCGGGTGAGCCAGGACGCCACCGCAGCCGACCGCGCGACCGCCAGGATCCCCGCCCAGCGCGGGGCCGGGCGCTCGCGACACCGACTGCTGCCGAAGCGGACCACCTGGCCGTACCTGCTGCTCGGGCTGGTCTTCTGCGTCGGCTACTCGGTCGTCTCGCTCAGCCGGTACCTGCACGACGGCTCGATGTCCTGGGACACCGCGATCTTCGTCGAGGAGGTCCGGCAGTACGCGGACTTCCACGCGCCGATCGTGCACGTCAAGGGCGCCGACGCGAACATCCTCGGCGACCACTTCAGCCCGATCATGGCCCTGCTGGCCCCGCTCTGGTGGCTCCTCCCGTCGACGGCGACGCTGCTGCTCGCCCAGTCCGCGCTGTTCGCGAGCTCGGTGACGGTGGTGTCCGCGACGGCCGGGCGGTTCGTCTCCCGCGCCAAGGCGCTCTGCCTGGGCACGGCGTACGGGCTCTCCTGGGGGCTGCAGCGCGCGGTCGACTTCGACTTGCACGAGATCGCCTTCGCGGTGCCGATCCTGGCGGTGGTGCTGCGCAACGTGCTGCTGCGCCGGTTCCACCGGGCGGCGTTCTGGGCGCTGCCGCTGACGATGGTCAAGGAGGATCTGGGCGTCACCGTCGCCGCGATCGGGCTGCTGCTGTTCCTGCTGCGGGAGCGCGTGCTCGGGGCGATGCTGGCGGTCTTCGGCCTCGGGATGACGGCGCTGACGGTGTGGGGCGTGATCCCGCACTTCAACTCGTCGGGCCGCTACGGCTACCGGGACAAGCTGCCCAGCGGCGGCTGGACGCACCTTCTGACGGGCCTGCTCAGCCCGGCGGACGTCAAGCTGACCACGCTCGGCATGCTCCTGGGCGTCACCGGCTTCCTCGCGCTGCGCTCCCCGCTGCTGCTGGTGGCGCTGCCGACGCTGGGCTGGCGCTTCGTCTCCTCCGATCCGGACTACTGGGGCACCGCCTGGCACTACAACGCGGTGCTGATGCCGGTGCTCTTCCTGGCCCTGGTCGACGCGGTCCGCCGGCTGCGGGACCGTGAGGACGCGCCCGGCTGGCTGCGCGCCTACGCGGACCGCGCCGTCGTCCCGGCGGTGACGGCGGTCGCGCTCGCGCTGTGCGCGACGCTGTCGCTGCCCGCGGCGTCGGTGCTGCGGCCCTCGACGTACACGTCGACGCCGCGCGGCGACGCGATCTCGCGCGCGCTCGCGCTGGTGCCGGACGGCGCGGTGGTGGAGTCCAACATCACCGGGATGTCGCGCCTGGCCGCCCGCACCGACCTGTACTGGCTGGGCGGCGCGACGGCCGGGCCGCAGTACCTGGTGCTGGACCTCTCCTACGGCTGGTCCCCGTCACCGCCCGCCGACCTCCCCGCCTACGCTGCGCAGCTGCACCCCGGGCACAGCTACCGGGTCCTGACGGACCAGATGCAGTTCGCCGTGCTGGAGCAGGTGAGCTGAGCCCCGGGGGCGCGCCGCCCCGGGGCTCTCGAAGCACCCTCAGCCCTCGCAGCCCGCTCAGCCCTCGAAGTCCCGTGCGGCGCCGAGCTCGTAGGCCCGGTCCGGGTCACCGAGCAGGGCCAGCACCTCGAAGCGGCGCTGCCAGGCGCCCGCCGCCCAGGCGAGGCCGGCAGCCAGGCCCTCCGGGGTGGCGGCGTGCAGGGTGCCGTAGGGGACGACGGGCGCGAACTCGTCCGGTTCGTCCGCCGAGGCCTCCTCGCCCTCCGGCAGCGCCGGGGCCTCGGTCTCGGCGTCCCAGCGCCAACCCACCGGCGCCTCCTCGCCGTCGGGTCCGACGACGAGCAGCTCCTCGTGCTCCTCGTAGACGGCGGGGCAGCCGGGCAGCAACTCGCGGATCTCCTCGGGGACGGCGCGGACCGTGCCCTCCGAGAGCACGCGTCCACCCGCGATCTCGCTGGCGAGCGAGACGTGCAGGCGCTCGGCGAGCGCGGTGGCCAGCGCGGGCGCGACGGTGATCAACGGGAAGTCGTCCAGCAGCTGCACCAGGTCCGGCGCGTCGGCGACGACCGCGTCGGCGACGTCGACGATGACGGTGTGCGCGGGACGCCGGTGGGTGGCCGGGTCGAGCGGCGGCAGGGCGCGGACCTCGTCCGGCAGCGGCACGCGGTCCAGCGGGACGGTGGCCAGCGCGGTGTAGATGCCGTGGAGCTGACGGTGCGCCACGGGTCGCTCCGCGTCGGCGAGTCGGTCGAGGACGTCGTCGGGGCCGTCCGGGTCCTCCAGCAGCGCGGCGAGCGTGGTGCGGACGCCGAGCGCGTGCAGGAAGGTCTCGTCGAGGTCGGTGCGGGCCTCGTCGTAGAGGCCGCGCAGCAGCTTGTCGCCGCCGGCGGCGCGCAGGCCCGCCGGGGCGCGGCCGTCGAGGACGGGGTGGTCGCGCAGCCACCAGGCGGCGTAGGGGACGACCTCGGCGGTGCCGCCGTCGGGCAGCAGCAGCCGGACCTTGTCGACGACGGCGCTGCGCAGCGGCGGCTGGGCGAGCAGCGCGAGGGCCTGGGGCCAGGCGTCGTCGTCGACGAGGTCGAGGTCGCGCACCGCGAGGAGTTCGGCGGCGACGGGCGGGACGGGCGGGATGCCGGGCGGCAGCTCGTCGCCGCGCAACAGCGGGTCGGTGACGTCCTCGGCCCACTCGGCGAGGCCGTCGGGCGCCTCGTCGAGGAGGGTGGCGGGCTCGCCGCCGAGCGCGCGGTCGGCAGCCGCGGTGGGGTCGAAGCGCTCCAGGTCGTCCGGGTCGAGGACGGCCTCCTCGGCGCGCAGCAGGCCGAAGGTGTGGGCGACGCCGACGGCGCGCAGCACGTCCGCGCCCCAGCGCTCGACCAGCTCCTCGTCGAGGAAGACGGCGTCGTCCTCGTGCACGAGGGCGGCCAACGGGCTGCCAGGCAAGACGAGTTCACCGGCCGGGGCCCACTCGCCCTCCTCGTCCGCGAGTGCCAGCCTCGCCAGCCACGGATGTTGACCTTCCGCCAACTCTCCTTCTGCGAGGGCGGATCGGACGATGCGGAGGACGGCCTCGGCCAGCTCCTCGGCCTCCTCGTCGTCGTCGAGGTCGGCGGAGCGGGCCACGGCGGCCCGTACCTCCGGCGTCTCCAGCACACCGGCGGGCGTGGCGACGCCCGCGCCGAGCTTCTCCAGCAGCGGGTGGGCGGCGTCGGGGTGGGCCAGGCGCAGGCCGAGGATCTCCAGGTCCTCGGCGCGGACGGCGCCCTCCTCCCCCGTCGCGTCCCCCGTCGCGGCGGGACCGCTCCAGGTCACCGGCACCAGGACGCGGCGCGGGCCGCGGACCATCCGACCGTCGGCGAGCGGGACGGGCAGCGCGCCGAGCGCCTCCGGGTCGGCGCCGGCAAGGGAGCCGTACAGGTTGCGCCACCACTCGGGCTCGCGGTCGAGGTTGGCGAGCTGGTCCACGGTCTCGGCGAGGGCGACGCGACGCACCTCCAGCGAGCGCAGCTCCTGGCGGCGCTCCAGCCCGGCGGGCAGCAGGCCCGGCAGGACGGTGGCCAGCGCGCGGACGACCTCGGCGTCGGCGCCCTCGAGCAGGACGGCGTCGCGCGGCCGCAGCGCCGCCTCCCGCTCCTCCTCGACGGCCTCCGGCAGGGCTTGCTCCTGTCCCGCCTCCGGCAGGCTGAGCCCTTGTCCCGCCTCCGGCAGGCTGAGCCCTTGTCCCGCCTCCGGCAGGCTGAGCCCTTGTCCCGCCTCCGGCAGGAAGGGCGTCTCGGGGAGCCGGGCCAGGATCGCGCGGCGCAGCTTGGCGTCCAGCTCGCCCTTGCCGAGCGGGGCGGGGACGAGGCGCAGCGAGCCGAGGCTCGCGCCGCGGCGGCGGACCAGTTCGGCGTAGGCGTCGGCGGCCTCCTCGACGAGGAAGTCGGTGAGCCGGCCCGGCGCGACGTGGCGGCGGGTGGAGTCGAGAGGGAAGCTGGCGATCAACAGCGCGGGCAGGCCGAGCGGCTCGTCGCTGGGCGTGGGCGCGTGCAGGTAGGCGGAGCGGACGCGGACCGGGTCGCCCGCGCCGTCGACGGGGACGGCCCAGGTGAGCGACCAGAACGGGCGGTGGCGCTCCTCGGTGGTGCGGTCGGCCAGCAGCTCGGCGTCGAGCGGGCCGCCGCGGCTGAGCACCTGCCAGCGGGTCTCGGAGCCGTCGTCGGCGATGACGACCTCGTCCACGTCCCCGAGGGTTCCGCCTGCTCCAGCGGCTCCCGCGGGCTCGTGGCGGGCCAGGGTGCGCACCCCGTCCTCGGTCTCGACGACCACCTCGGCCAGCCCGGGGAGGGCCAGCAGCAGCGCGTCGTCGGTGTCGTCGAGGAGCCGCCGGGTCAGGTCCTGGGCGGCCGCGTCGCGCAGGGGCAGCAGGACGACGGTGTCGTAGCCGGCGGGCGGCGTGCCCTCGGCGGGCAGCGGCAGGCGCAGCAGGGGGACGTGGCCCTCGCGGCGGCGCAGCTCCTCCGTCAGGCCCGCGTCCGCGCCGGGGCGCTGCGCCGCGTCGGCGGCCAGCTGCCGCGCCTCGGCGAGCGACCAGCGCACCCCGCCCGGGACGCCGATGATGCTCGGCTCGTCGGTGACGGACAGCACGGCGGAGAAGCCGACGCCGAAGCGGCCGACGGAACCGGCGTCACGGTCCCCGCGCTTGGAGGAGGCGCGCAGCGTGGAGAGGGACTCGACGCCCTCCGCGTCCAGGTGCGCGCCGGTGTTGGCGGCGGCCAGCACGCCGCCGCGCAGCGTCAGCCGGAGGCGGCCCGGCACCCCGGCGCGCCTGGCGGCGTCGGCGGCGTTCTGGGCGAGCTCGACGACGAGCCGGTCCCGGTAGCCGCCGAGGGCCAGCTCCTCCTCGGCGTTGGCGTCCTCGCGGAACCGGGCGGGCGCGGCCGCCCACGCGTCGAGCACCCGCCTGCGCAGCGCGGCGGTGCCGAACGGGTCGGCGCCCTCGCTGCCGTCGGTGCCGAACGCGTCCGTAGCCGTCCTGGCGGTCATGCCGTCCTCCCGGTCCCCGTTGGAGCCGCGGCAGAGAGCCGTGGCAGAAAGCCGTGGCCGCATTCTGCCCGGTTCGGGTGACAGCGACGAAAACGGGACGCCGGGGTGGTCACCCGGCGTCCCGTTTCCTCGGCTCGTCCCGCGGGCCTCAGAGCCCGGCGTAGCTGTGCTTGCCGTTGATGAAGATGCTCACGCCGTAGGCGTTGAACAGGTAGCAGGCGAAGGCGATGAAGACCAGGATCGCCGCCTTGCGGCCCTTCCACCCGGCGGTGGCGCGGGCGTGCAGGTAGCAGGCGTAGGCGACCCAGGTGATGAACGCCCAGGTCTCGGTCGGGTCCCACTCCCAGTAGTGACCCCACGCGGCCTCGGCCCAGATCGCGCCCGCGATGATCGTGAAGGTCCACAGCGGGAAGACGAAGGCGTTGATCCGGTAGGACCACTTGTCCAGCGTCGCGGCGGCGGGCAGGCGCTCGAAGACGTCCGACCACCAGCCGTCCGCCTTGACCGTCTCCTTGGCCTTGCGGGACTCGTACACGTCCTTGGCGACGTAGAGGATCGCGGCGATCGCGCCCGCGTAGAGGGCGCCGCCGCAGACCATCGCCCCGGAGACGTGGATCCACAGCCAGTACGAGTGCAGCGCGGGGACGAGTTGCTCGGAGTCCACGTAGAACTCGGTGACGGCGATGCCGAGGCCGAGCACCGCGCCGAGGGTGACCGGCAGGCCCATCCAGCGCACGTTCTTGCCGGCCGCGAGCAGCGCCACGAAGAGCAGCGAGGCGATCATCGTCAGGGCGACGGTGAACTCGTAGAGGTTGCCCCACGGCGGCCGGTGCGCGGAGATGCCGCGGGTGATGACGGCGCACAGGTTGAGCAGCGCGGCGAGGGTGGTCAGCGAGACGGCGATGCGGCCGATCCGGTCCGCGCCCTCGTCGCCGCCGGAGGCGCCCACGCCGTCGACGGGCGGGGCGGCGTCACCGCGGGTGACGACGTCGACCTTGCCGGCCTTGGCGGCGACGGTGCGGGTCAGCGTGGTGGTGCTGCCGCCCGCGCCGGTGACCTTGACGGCGACGGTCGGCGCGGTGCGCGCGGCCTTGCCCTCGGCCTCGGCGTCGGCCACGGCCTGCCCGAGGGAGGCGCCGGCCTTGGCCGCCAGCGCGGCGGACTGCCGCGCGACGCGGCTGCGTCCGCCGAAGGTCCACTCGGCCGCGTAGGCGAGGAAGGCCAGCAGGAACACCGCCATCGCGGAGTAGACCAGGATGTTGGAGATATTGGCGAACTTGGTGTCGATCGCCGCCTCGGCGAGGATCACGTTCACTCCTTCTCGGCTGCGGTGTCGGCGGTGTCGGCGGTGTCGGCCGCTGCGGGGTCTGCTGGGGCGGGGTCTGCTGGGGCGGCGGCGCCTGTGGGAGCGCCGTCTGCGGCCGCGTCGTCGTCCGGCTGGTCGGCGGGTGCGTCGTCGTCCGGCTGGTCGGCGGGCGCGGTGTCCTGGAGTTCGAGGGCGAGCTCGGCGAGCTCCTCGGCGATGCGGGCCGACTCGCTGCGGGCCAGGCCCGCGACCTCGACGGTGGTGGTGCCGTCCGGGCCGGCCACGGCGCGCACCCAGATGCGGCGGCGCTGCACGAACAGCGAGCCGATCAGGCCGACGACGGCCATCATCGCGCTGCCCAGCGCCCAGCCGGTGCCCGGGTTGTGGGCGACGGTGAAGTTGGCCCACTGGTCGACCCCGGTGAAGGTCACCGTGCCGCCGTCGGGCAGCTTGAAGCCCTGACCCGGCGTCCGGTCGAACTTCAGCGGCTGGCCGTCCAGCATGTACTGCTTCATGTGCTTGGTGTCGAGCTCGTAGATGCTCTGCGGCGCACCGGAGTTGTCGCCCAGGTCACCGTGGTACACGTTGATGTACAGGTGCGGGTCGAGCAGCTCGGGGAAGATCGAGTGCGGGCCCATCGTCTTGAACTCGGACTGCGGCGCGGCGGTCGGCGTGAACAGGGCCGAGAAGCCGAGCTGGGTCGCGTTGCCCTTGTCGTCGACGTAGCCGTCGTTGACCTTGATCGCGCAGGTCGAGGTGTTGTTCCCGTCCTGCGGCAGACACGGGGTCGGCCCGTCGAAGATGACCTGACCCTTGGCGTCGGTGACCTTGATGATCGGCGCGTAGCCGTTGTTGGTCAGGTAGACGTTGCTGTTGTCGATACTGAGCGGGTGGTTGACCTCGATGGACGCCCGCTTGGCCTTGCTCGGGTCGCTGCCGGTCCAGTACGAGACGTTGGCCTGGAAGTTGCGCGCGTTGCCGACCTGGGTGCCGCTGGTCTGGTACGACGCGTCGAGCTTGTTCAGCCGGAAGCCGAAGGGCACCAGGCTGTCGGCCGTGTAGAAGGTGCTCGGCATGAAGTCGTCGTACATGGCGACGTTGTTGCTGAACGCCTTGCCTTCGATGACCAGGACGGTGCCCATCCCCCCGAACAGCTTGCCGACCGCGAAGGTGATCAGCATGCCGAACAGGGAGATGTGGAACAGCAGGTTGCCGACCTCGCGCAGGTAGCCCTTCTCGGACATGATCGCGTCGCCGTTGCGGGCGACCCGGAAGCGGCGCCGGCGCAGCAGCGCCTCCGCGGCGTCGAGGGTCTTCTCCGCGCGGGCCTCGCCGTCCTGGCCGCCGGAGCGCCAGGCGGCGTAGACGGGCAGCCGCACCAGGTGCCTGGGCGCGGCCGGCGGCTGAGCCCGCAGCACGCCGACGAACTGCCAGGTGCGCGGGATGATGCAGCCGGCGAGGGAGACGAAGAGCAGGATGTAGATCGCGGAGAACCAGAACGAGCTGTAGACGTGGAACAGCCCGAGCTTCTGGTAGATCGGCGCGAGGGTGGTGTGGTTGCTGACGAACTGGGCGACCCTGGTCGGCGACGCCGCGGTCTGCGGCACCAGCGAGCCGGGGATGGCCGCGAGCGAGAGCAGGAACAGCAGGATCAGCGCGGTGCGCATGGACGTGAGCTGCCGCCAGCCCCAGCGCAGCCAGCCGAGCAGGCCGATGCCGACTTCGCCGCCGGCCCCGTCGTCGTCCGCGGGGGCGGAGCTCAGCCGCTCTGCGGCGTCGAGGTCGGTCGTCATCAGATGCCCACCTGGTAGTTGTCGGTCCAGTACTGCAGCTGGTTCGTCACGTCCGTCCACAGGCCCGTGACCAGCAGCACGCCGACGGCGACGAGCATGCCGCCGCCGATCCGCATCACCCACTGGTTGTGCCGCTTGATCCAACCGAACGCGGAGAGCGTCCGCCGGAAGGCGAGGGCGGCCAGGATGAACGGCAGGCCGAGGCCCAGGCAGTAGGCGAGAGTCAGCAGCGCGCCGCGGCCGGCGCTGGACTGGTTCCAGGACAGGAACTGGACCGCGCCCAGGGTCGGGCCGACGCAGGGCGTCCAGCCGAGGCCGAAGACGACGCCCAGCAGCGGCGCGCCGATCAGCCCCATGGTGGGCTTGCGGTGGCTGCGCAGCTCACGCTGGGTGAAGCCGGGAAGCAGGCCCATGAAGGCCAGGCCCATCAGGATGATCACCCCGCCGGAGATCTCCGTGATCAGCGTCTGGTGCTGCTTGACGGTCTGGCCGAAGAAGCCGAAGAACGCGCCCATCGAGACGAAGACGGCCGTGAAGCCCAGCACGAACAGCAGCGCGCCGAGCGCCATCCGGCCGCGGCGGCGGCCGTCGGCGTCGGCGAGGTCGGCGGCGGAGAAGCCGGTGACGTAGGAGAGGTAGCCGGGGACCAGCGGCAGCACGCAGGGTGAGAAGAACGACACCAGTCCGGCGAGCAGCGCGACTGGGAGCGCTAGCAGCAGGGCTCCGTGCAGGACCGTCCCGCTCACGACTTCTCCGCAATCACCGGATCGAGGATCTTGCTCAGCTGGTCGCTGGTCAGCGGCTGGAGCGCGCGCACGGCGATGCGGCCCTGGCGGTCCAGGATCAGCGTGGAGGGGATGGCCTGCGGGTTGAGGCTGCCCTTGGGGAACTGCAGCAGCAGCGAGCCGTCCTCGTCGTAGAAGCTCGGGTACGTCAGCTTGTGCGCCGCGACGAACTGCTGGGCCTGGTCGATCTGGGTGTCGCGGGTGTTGATGCCCACGAACTCGACGCCCTTGGCCTGGTCGGCGGCGAAGACGCTCTCGAAGTCGTCGGCCTCCGCGCGGCACGGGCCGCACCAGGAGCCCCAGACGTTGAGCACGACGACCTTGCCGCGGTAGGCCGCGAGGTCGAGCGACTTGCCGTTCAGGTCCTTGCCGGTGAGGTTGATCGCCGCGCCGCGCTGGGCCGCCGGGACGGCCACGGACTCGCCGGTGCCGGCGACGTAGCCGCTGTCACTGCCGCCGCCGGTCTCGGCGGTGTTGGTGCCGCTGCAGGCGGACAGCATGAGAACGCCGCTCAGGGCGGCGAGTGCGAGCGCGGAGCGGCGGCGAGTCATGTGAAGAGTTTCGCATGCTTGTTTAGGCCGATTTCACGACCCCCACGAAAGCGGCGTGGTAGGCCCTTGACCTGCCACGACGCTTCGTGTAGTGGATATTTAATTGATCTTTACGCCCCGAAGGACTTGTTGGTGAGCGGACCCTTCTTCCCGGCCAGATGAGCCGGAAGAAGATCGCGGGCGGGCTCGCTGTAGCCAATGGAGACGATCTTGTCGCCCTCGTAGGTGAAGGACGTCAGGCTCGCCAGCGAGCACTGACGGCGGCGCGGGTCGTGCCACAGGCGACGGTGCTCGGCGAAGCAGCGGGTGACCCAGATCGGCAGCTGGTGGCTGACGCAGACCGCCTCATGGCCGCGGGCGGCGTCCCGGGCCGCGCCGAGCGCGCCCATCATCCGCACGACCTGCTCGATGTACGGCTCGCCCCAGGACGGGCGGAACGGATTGGTCAGGTACTTCCAGTGCGACGGGTTGCGCAGCGAGCCGTCGCCGACGCCGAAGGTCTTGCCCTCGAAGATGTTGGCGGCCTCGATCAGCCGCTCGTCGGCGGCGACGGTCAGCCCGTGCGCGGCGCCGATCGGCGCGGCGGTCTCCTGCGCCCGGTCCAGCGGGGAGGCGACGACGTGCGTGATGTCACGTCCGGCGAGGTGGTCCGCGACCCGGTCGGCCATCTTCCGGCCCAGCTCGGAGAGGTGGTAGTCGGGCAGCCGCCCGTACAGGACGCCCTCCGGGTTGTGCACCTCGCCGTGCCGCATCAGGTGGACGACGGTGATGTCCTTCTTGCTCACAGCTCAGTGCTCCTAGGCAGTGGCTTCCGCCGCCGCGCGGGCGGCCACGGGGAGGGCGGCGGCGATGCGCTCCAGCGCGCGCTCGTCGTGCGCGGCGGAGACGAACCACGACTCGAAGGCCGAGGGCGGCAGGTAGACGCCCTGGCTGAGCATGGCATGGAAGAAGGCGGTGAAGCGGAACGACTCCTGGCCGCGCGCCTCGTCGTAGTTGGTGACGGGCTGCTCGGTGAAGAAGACCGAGAACATGTTCCCGGCGGTCTGCAGCCGGTGCGCGACGCCCTCCTTGTGCAGCGCCTCGGCAACCAGCGCGCCGACCTCGGCGGCGACCTGGTCGACGGTCGCGTAGACGGCGTCGGTGCAGGCGCGCAGCTGGGCCAGGCCGGCGGCGGTGGCGACCGGGTTCCCGGAGAGGGTGCCCGCCTGGTAGACGGGGCCGGCGGGGGCGAGGTACGCCATCACGTCGGCGCGGCCGCCGAAGGCCGCGGCGGGGAAGCCGCCGCCCATGACCTTGCCGAAGGTCATCAGGTCCGGCTTGACCTCCGCGGACCACCCTTCGTTCACGGATTCGAACCCGTACCAGCCGGCCTTGGAGACGCGGAAGCCGGTCATCACCTCGTCGGAGACGAACAGCGCGCCGTTCTCGCGGCAGAGTTCGAACAGGCCCTTGTTGAAGCCGGGCAGCGGCGGAACGACGCCCATGTTCCCCGGGGAGGCCTCGGTGATCACACAGGCGATCTCGCCGGGGTGCGCGGCGAAGGCGGCCCGGACGGCGTCGAGGTCGTTGTAGGGCAGCACGATCGTGTCGCCGGCCTGGGCGCCGGTGACGCCGGGCGTGTCGGGGAGCGCGAAGGTCGCGACGCCGGAGCCGGCAGCGGCCAGCAGCGCGTCGACGTGACCGTGGTAACACCCGGCGAACTTCACGACCTTGGCGCGTCCGGTGAAACCGCGGGCCAGCCGGATCGCGGACATGGTCGCCTCGGTGCCGGAGGAGACCAGGCGGACCTGCTCGACCGGCGTGATCCGCGCCACGATCTCCTCGGCCAGCTCGACCTCGCCCTGACCGGGCGTGCCGAACGAGGTGCCGCGCGCGACACCGTCCTGAACTGCGGCGATGACCTCGGGGTGGGCATGGCCGAGGATCATCGGACCCCAGCTGCACACCAGGTCGACGTACTCTCGGCCGTCGGCGTCGGTCAGCCACGGCCCCTGGCCTGAGACCATGAAGCGGGGGGTGCCGCCGACCGCCTTGAAGGCGCGGACCGGGGAGTTCACCCCTCCGGGCGTCACGACGGATGCGCGTTCGAACAACGCCTGGGAGATGGGTGCCTCGTACGGGTACGGACTGCCGATGGTGTGCTTGCTCACGGGATCGCTCACGGGAACATGGTCTCAAATCGCCGTCGTTTCAAAATCGCAGCCTCACTTACGGCATGTCCGCGCCGATCATCTGGGACGATGATCTGGCCACCCGGCGCGCACGCGTGTGCCCGTCCTGCGGAGGTACGCGGCGGCCTGTTGGCAAATTGGCGACGGACGGTAAGGATGGTCCGGGGTGTCCGAGCAGTGTGAGGACTCCGACTGCGGCGCGGAGCGTGGCCGCTCCGCGCGCCGTGCGCGCGGGTTGGACGGGACGACGTCGCGACGGCGCGACGGAGGTGGAGGTGCGGGCCGCGTGGGGGTGACCTACAAGTACTTCGGCGCACCCGACCGCGCCACGGCCGCCCGCGTCCCCACCGCCCTGGGTCGCGACGGCCTCGGCCTCGAAGCCGGTGACCTGGCCACCCTGGGCCGCCTCGGCGAGCTGTTCGGCCTGGACGGCGGCACCGAGGAGTCCATCAGCGGCAGCCTCTCCACCAAGATCAAGCCGGAGACCGTCAGCGCGATGGTCCTCACCGGCATCCTCGGCATGCCCCTCAACGAGGTGCCCCCGCTGGAGCTGGTGGTCCTGCACCCGGACTACGCCGTGGTCCAGCTCCCCCAGACGGTCGTCGAGCCGCTGCTGAAGGCGGACGAGGCCGTCCTCGGCACCGCGGCCTTCATCTGGTCCACGGTCCCCGACCGCCGGGGCCCCCGCGACGCGTTCGTGATCTACCAGATGCTGCACGAGTGGCAGGACTTCGCGAACCGCCTGCACGACGCGGGACACCAGCTGTACTGCCTGATGTGGCCCTGAGCTGGGTGTTTGCTTGATCGTCGGGATCAGGCGAGGGCCTGCTGAGGCTTCATCAGAAGCACCCGCTCAGGCCGCCAGGGCACATTGAGGGCACACGGCTTCGGAAGCGAGGTCGGCTGTGCCCTGCGTCTCGCCCGTCGGGCTCGTGGCTCCCGCAGTCCCGAGCAGGAAGGCGTCGGCCGCGTCACGGCTCCGCCCTTCACTGCTGGGCATGAGGTGCGTGTAGGTGCGGAGGGTGAAGCCGGGGTCCGAGTGGCCGAGGTAGACGGCCAGGGCCTTGATGTTCGTCCCGCCTTCGAGCTGGGCCGAGGCGTAGGTGTGACGGAGGGCATGCATGCCGTCCTCCGGGGCCGCCTGGAAATACTGCGAGCCGGTGGTCCGGGGCGGGATCACCCCGGCGTGGACCAGAGCACGCTTCCAGTCCCCCTGGTTGAACACGCTTCGGTTGTAGGCGTTGCCCTTCGGGTCGACGAAGAGCAGCCGCAGCGTCCTCGGGTCGCCCTCGGCCTCGTCCCACGGCAGCGTGACCTCCACCGGCGGGAACGCCTTCATGTGCGCCTTGAGCGCGAGAGCCAGACCGCGTGACATAGGGACCGAGCGGATCTTCTGCCCTTTCGGGAGCGCGAAGACCATGGTCTTGCCGACGAAACGTATCTGCGCGTTGACGTGGATCCAGCCGCCCTTGAAGTCGATGCTGTCGTCGGCCAGGGCGAAGATCTCACCCTGGCGCAGGCCGCAGCCGATGCCGACCTTGCCGCCGGCCTGGAAGCGGTCGGGCAGCCCCTCGATCACCGCGGCGACGCGCTCGCGAGTCCACGGCACGACGGGCTTCTTGGGAGTCGTCGGCCACTTGACGGTCTTCGCCTTGCACGGATTGCGCGGCATCCTGCCGTCGTCAACGGCGGCGTCCAGGATGGCGGCGAGCACGTCGCCCACGCCCAGGATCGTTGACGCAGCGAGGGGCACCTCCTGCAGCTCCTTGATCCATGCCCGGATGAGCGAGGGCTGGTTGAGCGCGCGCAGCTCGTGATGGCCCAGCCGCGCCTCGATGTGGTTGCGGACGACGCCCTCGTACCGGAGGCCAGTCGTCGGCCCTGCCGTGTTCGAGGCGAGCCACTGCTGGGCGTAGGAGCCCAGCGTGACCTTGGCGGCGGCCGGGTCGACGTAGGTGCCGACGTCGAGGCTGCTCTGCAGCTCGGCCGCGCGGCGTTCGGCGTCGGCCTTTCGCTCGAAGTTCTCCTTGCGCTGCTCGCCGGCGGGGTCGCGGTAGCGGACCTGCCAGCGCTTGCCGACACCGTGCTCCGAGGAGGCAACCTTGCCCTTGTGCTCGGGGCACTGCTGATCCCCCTTGCTGGCACGGGACTTGTGCCAGCGGTCGTAGACGTTCGCCAAGGGTGTCTCCTTCGACTGGGGTGAGAGTGGGGCTCTCGACTGCCCACGTGGCGAGCAGTCGGCATGCGGTTGATCTAAATCGAGACGCCGCTCGGCGTCAATCAGTTCTCCTACAAAGGATGAAAACTTTTAAGCAGCGGCGGCAGTGCCGTGCCGGAATGCGTCGGGGAATGCCGGGTACTGTCGCGCAATCCGCGCACCAGCGTGCAGAACGTGTGCCTTGACCTGCGGTGATGGCCGCACATGATGCTCGCTTCAGAGGCATCTGGCAAATAATTCCAAGGAAGGCAACAACCCTTGCCCTTTCGCTTGCGCACTGCTTATGGTCTTCGCCAGGTGGTCTTCGGCATTGCTTTGCGGCGGCGCCTGTTCCTGTTCGGCGAGTAGTTGGGAGAGTTCGTGGTTCGTCCTGCCGCCCATTCCCGCGGAGGTTTGCGTGGGGAGTCCGACCGGCGTCCGCTGTTGAGCGCGGAGGAGCTGGCGGGGTTCCTGCAGGTGCCATTGAGCACCGTCTACGTGTGGAACCACCGCCGCCAGGGGCCGCCCGCGCACAAGGTCGGGCGTCACCTGCGCTACCGCTGGGCGGAGGTGGAGGCATGGCTGGAAGACCAGGCCGTCGACAGGGCCGCGTGAGCGCGGCGGTCGTGGGGATCAGGGTGGGCCGGGCGCTACCAACGGCGGCCTGAGGTCCCGTCGGTAGGGGGTGGGCTGGCCGGCCTGCCCCCGCCGAGGCGGGCACGTCGCACCCTACGATCGGCCCCCGGCCGCGCCAAATCGGCTGGCGCACGGGGCACGTTGGGACAGGTGGAAGGTAAAGCTTTCACCAGTGTCGGATCGTCCCACACGGTCCCGATCGTGCTCACCAGTGTCGGATCGTCCAGCCCAGTCCAGCGGTCACATCGGGCCAACTCGGACATGCAGGATCTTCGGGGCTCTGGTCAGCGGTTTTCGCTGTTTGGCGCTGCCGGAATCTTCGGGCATCGTGTGCGTCCCACCGGTGATCACCGCCTCGCGGCGGTCGCCGAGAGGGTCCTGCTGCCGATCCGCGAAGGATGAACCGATGCGCCGAACCACCTGCCGTGCCAAGCGCGATGCCGGAGCACGCTACGAGCCTTCCGACTCGCGGCCTAATTGGTCCGGCCCTCGCGAAAGGCCGCATCGGCCCGGCATTTCCAATTAGGTCGCGAGTCGGTTTTCGGGGATCGTTGCCCTCCCAGCCGACATGCCAACCACGCAGCGCACCCCGCTGACGCCACATCACCAAGGAGCACGCATTGGGCCGAAGCACCGCCCGCACCAGCCGCACCACCGCAAGCACGGACAATCGTCCGCTGCTCAGCGCCCAGGAACTCGCCGAGTTCCTGCAGGTGCCGATCAGCACGGTCTACGTGTGGAACCACCGCCGCCAGGGGCCGCCCGTCCACAAGGTCGGGCGTCACCTGCGCTACCGCTGGGCGGAGGTGGAGGCATGGCTGGAAGACCAGGCGGTCGACCGCGCGGCCTGACCGCGACCCCGGACATGGAGAAGGCCATCGGTGCTACCAACACCGACGGCCCGAGAACTCTCCAGCAAGCGACAACTCACTGATCACCCAGGCGGGGTGGCTGGCCGGCCATGCCCCGCTGGAAGAGAAGAGGTTCATGTGCACCCTACGGCCCCGCCGCTCGAACGCCAAGCCCATGCCGGGGCCTGGTCGTGGGCGCGGCCTCCACAGGCTGTGGACGCTGAACGCGCCGTGCTGGCAGCGTGCCTGCACAGCCCCACCGCCCTCGACACCGCTGGCGGGATGCTCGGGGCGGAGGACTTCGCGTCCCCAGCCCACGGGCTGGTGTGGGCGGCGATGCTCGCCCTGCGCCAGGAGGACTGCCCGGTTGATCCGGTGCTGGTGACGCATCAGCTGCGCCGCCAGGGCGTGCTTCACCAGGCGGGCGGTCCGGCCTATGTGTCCGGGCTGGCGAGCGCGGTCCACTCGGTCGCGGCGGTGGACCACTACGCGGCGATCGTGGCCGAGCAGGCGTGGTCCGCGCGCCTGCACGCCCTGGGCAAGTGGCTGATCCAGGCCACCGTTCACGGCCACGACCCTGCCGAGGTCCAGACCGAAGCGGTCAACCGACTCTCCGCTCTGGCCGCCGGGAGATCACTGTCCGGGGGCTGTCCCCGTCCCGAGGTCGCGGTGGTCCGTCCGCTGCACCGGCGGCCGGCCTCCTGATCACCTGAGCCGGGACCAGCCGAGCTCTCCCTAGCCGCGGGCCTTATCTCCACCTGCGGTCCGTCCTGCCCTGAATCCGGCGCTACCAACGCCGCAGGGCGGACCGCCCTTCTCTCGCAAGCGACACCTCACTGGCATGCGCGGTGGCCGCCGCACACGCCACGATCACCGGAAGGTGGTTCTCCCTCTTGAACCCTGATGACCTGTTGAAGCAGGCCGAACAGCCCCGTCCCGTCCTCGACGGGCAGCTCGACCTCATCCCCGCCGGAACCTCCGGTCTGGCCGCCGAATCCCCGGACCACGTTCCGGCCGCCCCGGCCGCCGGTCCGGATCAGGTTCCGGACGGAGCGGTGATGCTGGACGAGCTGCGCGCGATCGTGGCCCGGTACGTGGTGCTACCGGACCAGCACGCCCTGAACGCGGTCACGCTGTGGATCGCAGCTTCGCACCTGCAGCCGGCCTTCCAGCACGCACCGCGGTTGGCGATCACCGGGCCGCAGAAGCGGTGCGGCAAGTCGCGGCTGCTGGACGTGGTCGAGGCGACCTGCCACCGTCCGATCATGACGGTCAACGCCTCCGTGGCGGCGATCTACCGCTCCATCGGCGAGAACCCGCCCACCTTGCTGGTGGACGAGGCCGACACCATCTTCGGCCCCAAGGCCGCGGGTGACGCCGAGGCGCTTCGCGGCATCCTCAACGGCGGCCACCAGCGCAAGCGCGACACCTTGCGGATCAACGGCAAGAGCATGGAGCTGGAGACCCACAAGACGTTCGCCATGGCCGCGCTGGCCGGGATTGGGGACCTGCCCGACACGATCATGGACCGTTCGGTCGTGGTCCGGATGCGGCGCCGCACCGCCGCCGAAACCGTCGAGTCGTTCCGGACCCGCGACTCCGACGCCCTCGCCCCGCTGCGCGAACGCCTCGCCGCGTGGGCGACGACGATCGCCGAGCGGGCGAAGGACATGGATCCGGCGATGCCGGTCGAGGACCGCGCGGCGGACACCTGGGAACCGCTGGTCATCGTCGCCGACCTTGCCGGCGGGGCATGGCCGGACCTGGCTCGGCAGGCGTGCCGGGTCATGACGGCGCGCGAGTCGGAGCGGCCGGGGCTGGAGGACTATCCGCTGCAGCTCCTGGTCGACATCCATGGCGCGTTCGCGAGCGTGGGCCACCCGGAGCTGATGCCGACCAAGCAGCTGATCGTGCTGCTGTGCTCGGACGAGGAGAGCCCCTGGCCCACCTACGGGTCCCGCAGTGGCGGGCTGACGCCGCGCTACCTGCAGATGCTGCTGCGGGACTTCGACATCAGCTCGAAGAACTACCGCTTCGAGGGTCGGGGTCAGGCCAAGGGATTCGCCCGCGCCCAGTTCCTCGACGCCTGGACCCGCTACTGCCCCAGCGTCCTGAAGGCCGCCGGGACGGCCAGGGCAGGTTCTGCCGCGACGGCCGACTCGGAGCTGCAGGAGGTCGATCTGTCACGCGGCGGGGAGCTCTCCGGGCAGCCGGAGGCCGCCGGGCAGCGGCAGCTCGAACCGGCCCCGCAGGCGAGCGCGTCGGTCGGGGAGCGGGAAGTCTCGGCTGAGATGGCCGCCACCCGGGAGCGCCTCACCGCCGCCACCCGCCGGAGCGAGGCGATCGGCACCATCAACCGGACGCCGGGCACGGGTCCTGCTGCGGGGTACCGGCCTCCGACCGCCGACGGCGGGCCCCGACGGGGCCGCTGACCCCCCGCCTACCCTCCTTGCGCGTACACCCGTCGCACCCGTCGCATCGCAGGTCAGGGCCGTTACGGGAGCGGCTGCCGGGACGAGTGCAGACGTCCCGGCAACCCTCCCCCGCCCCGAGCACCGCGCGGGACTGCGGATGCTACCCCTCCTTGCGCGTGTACTCGTCCCACTCGTCGCGTCGCAGGTCAGGAGCGTTACGCGAGCGCAAGCCGGGACGAGTGCAGTCGTCCCGCAGTCAGATCGCCAGCCAGCCGCCGAGCCGGGCCCACCCCTCCACACGACATTTGGAGCACCTCCATGCCCACCGGCCAGCAGCCCGACCGCACTCCCCTGGCCTCCGCCAGTGACCGCACCGACCCGACCAACCAGGGCAACCGGGGCACTGACCTCGGTTCAGAGATGGTGACCGTCACCGGTCATGGTGACGGTTGGTCGGCTGACCGGGAGGCCCCTGACGGGGGAGCAAGTAGCGGGATAAGGCGTCCCTATCCCGGTGCCACCCCGGTGGGGGCGGCGCGCCCGACCGGGACGGCCGAGCGAGAGTCCGGCCCGGGGGTGCCGTTCCTGGAACGCGTGCGCCGCCGTAAGCGCGATCCGCAGCAGCGGGAGAACCGCGCGTACCCGCGCTTCAACGACACCGAGTGGACGGCGATCACCGCCGCCGCCAAGGCCAACGACTGCATGCCGGGCACGTACACCGCGCTCGCCACCCTCCTCGCCGCCGGACACGACGACCCACGCGCCGCCGTCGCTGACTTCCGCGCCGGCATCCAGCGCCTCGACGAGGCCACCACCGCCCTGGACCAGATTGGCAACCTGCTGAACCAGTGGACCCGCTACCTCCACCAGGGCGGCACGCTCACCGAGGCGCACGCGCGGCTGCTTGAACGGATCGACGAGGCCGTCGACCGCGTCGAGACCACCGCCGTCCGCCTCGTGCGGGACTGAGGAGAACCGCACTTGATCGTCAAGCCCATCTCCACCCGCAGCTACGCCCACAACACCGTGGCTTACCTCTTCGGGCCGGGCCGCTCCAACGAGCACACCGACCCGCACCTGGTCGCAGCCTGGATCGACCGCGCCCCAGACCCCGGCCGCCACCCCGACCAGCACACGGTCGGCCAGCTCGCCGCCCGACTCGACATCCCCATCAAGGCCCTGCGCCCAGACCAGCGACCGAAGGTGAAGTACCTGCACATCCCCATCCGCACCGCCCCCGGCGACAGGCAGCTCACCGACGCCGAGTGGGCGAGCGTTGCCCGACGCGTCCTGACGGCCGGCGGCCTACTGGTCGACGGCGACACCAAAGGCCCGCGGTGGATCGCGGTGCGGCACGCGGATGACCACATCCACCTCCTGGTCGGCCTGGTCCGCCAGGACGGCCGCGCCCCCGAACAACCCAAGTACTGGATCAAGGAGATGCGACGCGAGGTCGACCGCATCGAGCAAGACCTCGGCCTCCAGTTGGTGCGGCGCGGCGACGGCACCGCGGCAAAACGCCCAGGACACAAGGAGCACTTCAAGGCCACCCGGCAGAACCGGCCTGCCGCGAGCGTCCGGCTGCGCACCGCAGTCCGCGAAGCCCTCACGGCCAGCGCCTCGGTGGACGAGCTGGTCGCCCACCTCGCCGTCCAGGGCGTGCTCGCGAACGTGGCGCGCAAGCCGTCCGGCGACATCCGCGGCATCACCTTCGCCCACCAACCCGAGCCCGGCCGCGAACCGGTGTGGTTCTCCGGCAGCCGCCTCGCTCCCGACCTGTCCCTCCCGAAGATCCTCACCCGCCTCGCGGCGGCCGAGCACTTCGTAGGCGGCTACCAGCCCGGCGACCCGTGGCGGCACGCTGCCCGCCATCTCGACCACTACCCGCGCACACTCGACCACGCCACCGACCAGGAGGCCGCCGACCACATACACGCCCTCGGCGCCCTCCTCGACGCCACCACCCACACCGCACCAGCGGCAGTGCGCAACGAACTTCGTGCCGCCACCGTCGTGTTCGAACGCGCCACCCGCTCCAGGAAGGAGGCCGACTACCAGGCCGGCCGAGCGACACGCGAACTCGCCTACCAGCTCACCCACACCCACGGCACCGGCGACGCCGTCACCTGGCTCCTCTGCGTGCTCATCGACGCCGTCTTCGCCGCCGCTCGCTGGCACCAGGCCCACCGCCACGAGCAGCAGGAACACGCCGCCCGTCAGACCCTCATCCACCTGCGCGCCGCCTACCAGCAGACCGCCGCCCAGCCGCTGGCCCACCTCACGCGCCAGGCCCCCGACCCGCGCGTCAACGCCCGCTGGCAGACCTGGATCCACGCCCATGCCCCCGGGCTGGCCGAGCGGATCACCACCGACCCCCACTGGCCCGCCCTGGCAACCGCCCTCCACCACGCCGACGCAAGCGGCAGCGGATCAGTTGCCCTCGGGGACGACGACCGAAAGGACCTCGGCCAGGCCGACAACCCGGCCGCGCTGCTCCTGTGGCGGATCCACGACCAGCAAGCCCAGCAGCACCACCGCCGCGCCCACAGCGCCCTCACCCGAAGCCGCCTCACCACTAGGCCCAGCACGCCGGCGTCCAGTGCACGGACGCCGGGCATCACCCCGGACCGCAACCGTCACCGATGACCAGCAGGGATCAACACATGCCCCGATCACCACCTCCACGCTGTCGGCCCCCGAGCTCGTCACCGCCCCCGAACCCCTGCCGCACACCCGAAGGAGCCCTCATGCCCAAGCCCGCCATCCGCCGCGACGTCCTCGACCTGCTCTTCGACTGTGACTTCCTCCCCCGCGAGCAGCGCGGCCCCGAAACCTTCTCCCACCTGCGCGACGGCCGCGCGTTCACCCCGGTCGAGATGGCGCTGCTCAAGAGCGCCACGCGCGCCGAGAAGGAGGCGTTCGACAACGCCAGCCGACTCATGCGCGACTACGACGCCACCGACGGGGCCATCGCGGACATCAAGACCCGCAGGGCGAAGCCGGGCGACAACATCACCCGCCCCGAGGCCCAGCTCCGCCTCGACACCCTCATCGACCCCTACGTCGAGGTGTACCTGCCGGGCACGCTCATCACCCCGGCGATGATGCGCTCCCGCATGACGGCCGAGGACTGCGCCGAGTACGACTACCTCTCCGACGTCGTTGGCGGTCGCCGCATCCGCAAGGACTACACCCGTGGCGCGCAGACCCGCACCAAGGAGCAGATCAGTCTCAAGATCGCGGAAATCCTCATCCGTCACATCACCGCGGACGACCTGCGCAACAACGGCGGCAAGCCGGACCTGGACCTCGTCGAGTCCCGGCTGAGCGCCAAGGACCGCGCCGAACTCGACCGCCTCGGCGACCTCTACGACCAGTTCCGCTACGAGTAGCCGCCAACGTGAGCCGCACCGCCGACGGCGGCCCCACATCGCTCAACCCGAGCGATGTGGGGCCGCGGCGTGTTCCTGGTCCGCCGCTGCTGACGTGCCGCGCCCGCCGACCAGTCCATGTGTCGACCATGGCGGACGGGTCTGGGACGGCTGCACCCGTCCCAGATTCGATACCCGTACTCCACCTGACCTGCGGTGCGACGGGTGCAACGAGTGTTTTCGCTCCCACCCCCAAGCCCCTCCAACAGCGGTGCCCGCCGAGCCCCGGCAACTCACCCACAACCAAGGGGAGCGCAGTCCTGGAGCCACCCCGGGCTGTCAGCAGCGCCGGTCGCCATCAGCGCCCGAAGCGTCGCCGAGGACCGCAGACGCATGGCGGTCTTCCAAGCGTCGTAGCTGTCGTCGGCCGCGCGCTCCTGGAGCAGGTGCTTGACCCAGGTGTGCGCGACGCGGTCCTCGCGGGTCAGGCCCCTGCGGATCTCGTGGACGACCGCCAGCGCGAGCCGGTAGTCGGAGGGCGGAACGAAGTTGAGGTCTACCCTGGTTCCGCCCTCGTGGTAGCTGAACAGATGCCGGTCCTCACCAGTCGGCCCCGGGCGGGTCTTGCGGTAGACCGCCCTCCCCGCCAGCAACGTCTCCAGCTCTCCCAGGCTCCCGCAGCCCTCGGGCATCGGGGCGTACAGATCGATATCCGAGCACCCGAGCGCAGTCCCCGCGTACGACGACCCCATCGGATGCGGGCGACTCCCGGTCCACTCCTCATATGAGGAGCGCGCGACCTCCTGCACGGCCCGGAGACGCGCGCGGTCGACAGCCGCCGTCTCGTAAAAACGCGAGGCCAAGCGCCGCTCGCCAGGAGCGAGGTGACCAAGGTCAACCCAGCCCACCGCGAGCACCGCATCCAGGTCGGCCTTACATATGGACGGGCACAGGCCCTCGGCAACGGGCTCAGCCGGGTGGTACTGGTGGCGCATGCCCGAGAGAGTACGTGCACGTCCGGCCCGGCCGGACAGCGGGCTGGACACGGTTACCCCAGCGCGACGTCCTCTGCCTCTCGCAGGATCGCCAGCCGGGCTCGGAGGGGCTCTGCGAGGTCGAGGTTGTCACCTCTCCTGTTGGTCTGCAGAAGCTGGGTGATCACCGCGAGTTCGGCGAAGCGACCCGAAGGCGTGTCGAGCTGGTTGGACAGGTGGTGCCGGACGTCCGCCGCAACGTCGGGGACGAGGAGGCTGTAGGTGTGGAGCATGGCGGCGTCGTAGCCCGCAGGTGCCATGCCCCATCCCTCCCAGTCGAGGATGTGCAGCCCTGGAGCGGTCAGATTGGCCCAGTGCAGGTCACCGTGAGCGGCGGCCCAGACGACTCCGTCCTGACCGGGCATGAAACCCAGGTACTCCGGCATGGCCCGCTCCAGGTACTCCTGGCGCAGCGCGACTCGGGCGGTGGGGACGTCACGGACCGCGTCGAGCGCGATCATCAGCCCGACCCACCACTCTCCCGAGAGGCGCGGAGCAGAGCGCAGGACGGGGCTGTCCGTGGCGATCGTCGTGTCCGCGACGACGTCATAGAGCTCGGCCAGGTAGGCGTCCGTGTCGTCCGTCCAGGCGGAAGAGGCGCGTAGTCGCGGGCGGGGGACGCTCGCGGGCATTGCGAGTTCCGCCTCGGTGGGGCCCTCCCATAGCTTGCCGCCGGCCTTGTCGGCCGGTGCCGAGACGAGGCGGAGCCAGCGCTCGCCTTCCTCGGTGGTGACGCGCCTGCTGAGGGTGCGTCCGCGCCAGCCCCATGATTCACCCTCGCCGACGACTCGGGCTCTGAAGGTCCGCGCGGCGTTGGCGTGGGCTTTGCGCATGCGGTCGGCAGTGGCGGTGTCAGGTTCCGAGTACATCCGTGATCCTCTGGAGTTGGTCCCTGCTCAACACAGGGCCGTCGAGCGCGGTTACGGCCTGGTGCCAGTGTTCCTGGCTGCCGGTGCTGATGAGGACTCGGCGCACGCCCGGCGCGGACCCGATCACGGCGAGCGCTGCCTGGGCCGGAGTGCCTCCCGGCGCGATCAGGTCGATCAGCTCCGGGGTGAACAGCTCGGGGACCTGGCCGCCGTGCAGCGGCGCGGACGCGAAGACGGCCAGGCCCGCGGCGCGGGCGTCAGCGAGGACACCGCGTCCTTCGAGCGCCTGGGCGATGGGGGCGAGGCGCACGATGGAGAGCGGGAGTTGGACGGCACGCAGGCGGTGGTCGGCTCCCCCAGCGCGGAAGGCGGCGCCCAGGAGGGTGGGGATGTCGAACAGGCCGCCGCTGAACCCGCTCCAGGTGGCGACGCCGTAGGCACGCAGTTGACCGTCGGCGCAGGCTTCCTCCAGCACGGTGAACGCCGTGTACAGCAGCTCGTTGACGTGCTCGGGTGGGCAGTGGTGCTCGGGGTTGTGGAGGAAGACAAGGTCGGGCATCCGGCCGAGATGGCGGCGGCTGCGTGCGATCTGCCAGCGCAGATAGTCCGGCTTGAGGCTGTGGCCTTCCGTGGCTTCTACCTCGGTGAGGACCCCTGCCGCGACGGCGACGGACCGGTCGGTTTCAGCGATGAAGCCGACCTTGGTGGAGACCCGGACGCGGGAGTGCCGGGCCAGGACGGGGGCGAGGGCTGTCTCTGCTTGGCCTGCGGCGTAGTTGGGGGCAGTGTCGAGCCAGTCGGCGCCACACCGGGCCGCCATCGAGGCGGCCCGGCGGACGTCGGGGCAGCGGTAGGTACCCAGCCCCATGCGAGTTCTCACCTGTTGCCCCCGAGGGCGGCGGCGTTGCCCTTGACGAGCTCGGTGACCACGGAGGCCGCCTGGGTGAGGGTGAGGCCTGCGCGGTCGGCCAGGAGGGCGAGGCGATGCTGGCCGCCATCGGCGAGCTGCTCCAGGAGCGGCAGCACGGGGGCGGCGAACGTCCAGTCCTCTCCCCCGGCGACCAGGTGGACGTTCCCATCGCTGTCCGTGGACAGGGCCGGGCGCGACGGCAGCAGGCGGACCGGCAGATCCGGCTGCGGCGGGGCCCCGTTGACGAAAGGGAGAGAGGGTGCAAGCCGCGGGGACTCGGTCGCATCCCGGGCCGCTGCAAAGCGGGCGACGAGGTCGGGACTGTCCAGCTCCTCCAGGAGCAGCTTGCGCAACTCGTCGACGAAGGCCCGCTGGTCCGCGTCACCAGCCAGGCGGGGCACCTCTGCCCGGACTCCCTCGTGGGCGCGGAGCGTCTCGGACAGCCAGGTGATCAGGTCGGCTCCGCTGTGGGACTGCAGGCCGCAGGTGACGTGGAGGGAGTGCTGGCCCTCGGACGCGGCCACCGCGTGCCACCAGCCACGTGGGAGGTAGAGGACATCGCCGGCGGACAGGACCAGGTCCGCGACAGGCTCGGACGGCGGGGGCTCGGGCGCCTCGACGTCACGGTGCATGGGGGCGGTGCGGGTGGGGCCGTACAGACGCCAGCGCTTGGCGCCATCGAGCTGGACGACGACCACGTCGTGGTCGTCCCAGTGGGTGCCGAAGCCCTCAGTGCCGGTCCAGGAGGCGTAGAGGTTGATCTGGCAGGAGGTGCGCAGCCAGCGCTCCAGCTGGGCGGCGAGGTGGTGCAGACCGGGGTGGAGCTCGTCGACGGCGTCGAGTACCAGCGTCGCTCCGGCGGCCAGTTGCTGGTGCAGGGCGTCGGGCTGCAGGCGCTGCCAGACGGTGCTGCGGCGGGTGACGACGGGCTGGGTGTAGCGGTAGGCGGGGACGGGCTCTCCGTCGGCGGCGAGGCGGAACCGTGGGGCGTCGAGCCGGTGCCGGGCCAGGATCGAGTTCAGGTCGTCCCAGCTGATCAGAGAGGCGACGGACGCGGCTTCGCCGCGCGCGACCAGGTAGCTGCGGCCGAACGCCTGGGCGAGGAAGTCGTCCCCGCCCAGGCGCTGGGCCACCGAGAAGGGCTCGGTGGTCATCGGATCAGCCGTCAGTCGTTGCTGTCGCTGACGCCGGTGGAGCCGCCGTCGGACTCCTGCATGGCCGCACGCGAGCGGGCGGCGGCGACCCGGGTGCGGGCGATGAGCAGGCCGTCGCTCTCCTGCTCGGTGGCGCTGGTGAGGTGCTCGTGCATCGCAGACCTCCTGCGTGAGAAGTGCGGACCGGGCCGGTTGCCCGGTCCATCGGGTTGTGTGCGGCGGCCCCGTCGCGGGGGAGCGTGAAACCGGGAGCCACCGCGTGGTGCGGGAACCCAGGCCGGGGCCGGGCTCCGTTCCCTGGCCCGCGTCGCGACCGGGCCAGGAGCCGGGGGTCAGGTGCTGCCTTTCGGGGTGAAGCCGGCGGCCATCGGCGCGGCCACGCGCACGAGTGCGGTGAGCCGTTCCTCGCCGTCGAGGCGCGAGTCTGGGCCGACCTCGAACCAGACCCGCTTGCCGGCGGGGTCGGGTTCGGCTCCCCAGTCGGCGGCGAGGGCCGCCACCAGGAGCAGACCGCGACCGTGCGGCACGGTGGGGTCGAAGCCCCTCGGTGTGGGCAGTTCGGGGTCGGTGTCGGTGACCTCGACGCGCAGGCGCTCACCGGTCCACAGGACCAGCACCACGCAGGCACCACCCGTGTGCCGGGCGGCGTTGGTGATGACCTCCGCCGAGAGCAGGGCCACGTCTCGGCGGGCGGCATCGGTCAGCGGCAGCTCGCGCCCGATCACCAGGTCCGAGATCGTCCGGCGCGCAGCGGACACCGCGTCGGCGGCGGGCTCCACGCGGAAGCCCGGACCGAGCTGACTCGGCGGAGGGGCAAGAACGGACATGGCTGGCCTTTCGAGGAGGAGCGTGCACCGACTTCCGCCGGCCTTCTCTCACCCCGGGCGCTCCCGGGTGTCTCCACCAAACCGCTCTCAAGAGCACGGAACCACGGCAGAATTGATGCGCACAGGACGCATCCGTGCTGCAAACCGACCGCTGAGCTGGGACGTCGCACTCCAGGCGAGTCCGGCTCGTCGAGGAGGACGTGCATGGCGACCAGGAGGCCCAGGCTCATCGAGCGCCGCAAGGCGGTCGGACACACCCAGGAGTCGCTGGCCGAGGCGATGGAGGTCGACCGGACCACCGTCGGGCGGTGGGAGAGCGGCCATGCCGCGCCCCAACCGTGGATGCGCCCCAAGCTGGCCGGGACTCTCGACGTCACCGTCGATCAACTCGCTGACCTACTCGACGGAACGGACACCGAGGCAGCCCGACCTATCGCCGTTCCCGTGCAGTTACCCGAAGCTCGGCGATCCGCGAGCCCACGGGACATGGTCGCCGCCATCGCGACCGACTCCGCCGAATCAGCCCTGTTCCTGCGGTTCGCCAGCAGCACCAACGTCGACGACATCCTGCTGGAGCAGTTGGAGGCGGACATCGCCCGCCTCGCGGTGGAGTACGTCAGCAAGCCGGTCCCCGACCTGATCCACGAGATCAGCTGCCTCCGCCGCAGCGTCTTCGATCTCCTCCAGGGCCGCCAGCACCCGCAGCAGACCATCCGGCTCTACCTCGCCGCAGGCCGCCTCGGCGGACTCGCCACCCACATCGCCCTCGACCTCGGCCACTACGCCGTCGCCGCCACTCACGCTCGCACCTCCTGGCTCTGCGCCGAACACGCGGGCCACAACGGGCTACGCGCCTGGGTCCGCTCCATCCAGTCACTGATCGCCTACTGGCAGCGTGACTATGCCCGGGCCGCCGACCTCGCCCGAGCAGGAATGCCGTACAGCGACGGCGGCACCGTCGGCGCCCGCCTCCTCAGCCTCGAAGCCCGCGCCTGTGCCGCGGTCGGCGACCAGGCCGCAACGCTGCGCGCCATCGAGTCCGCTGCTGAGGCCCGCACCGGCTCGGCAGTCGTGGATCTACCCGGCGTCTTCGACTTCCCCGAGGCCAAGCAGTGGGCTTACGCCGGCACCGCGCTGCTCGCTCTCGACAGCACGCGCTGGGTACCCCAAGCGATCGAGGCATCGCATCTGGCCATCGCTCTCTACCAAGCGGCTCCAGAGGCCGACCAATCGTCCGGTGACCTGCTTGCCGCCCACCTCGACCTCGCCAAGGCGCACCTCGCCAGCCGAGACACCGACGGCGCGCAGGAAGCGCTCAACGTCGTGATGCAGGCTGGCCCAGAGCGTCTCACCGCCAGCATCGCCAAGCGCCTCCAGGCCCTGAACAGCAGCCTCGCCTCGCAGCCCTTCGCTGGATCGCCCGCGCTCCTGAGCCTCCGTAAGAATGTCCAGGAAGCCTGCTCTCGCCCTGCCCTCACGACCACCTCGGAGCCAAGCACGTGACGAGCAACACCGCACAGCAGGACGCCGCAGTAACCGATAAGGCCCGTCTGGCCACCAGCGCCTACGCCGACGAGCGGCACCTCGCCGCACGGCAGTCGATCTACCAGTGGCAGCAGCCGCGCTACGACCTGCCCGGCATCGTCGTCGGGCAACTCGCCGAGATCACGGGTACCGTCCTCGACGTCGGCTGCGGCAACGGCAAGTTCGTCACCCGCCTCCACCACGACCGGCCCGACCTCCGCGTCATCGGGATGGATATCTCCGCCGGCATCCTCGCCGACGTCCCCCGCCCCGTCGTGGTCGCCGACGCCCAGGCGCTCCCCTTCGCCGACGCCTCCATGGACGCCGTACTGGCGATGCACATGCTCTACCACGTGCCCAACATCCCGGCCGCGATCAATGAGCTGGCACGCGTCCTCAAGCCCGGCGGGCTCGTGATCGCCTCCACCAACAGCGACACCGACAAGCGCGAGCTCGACCAGCTCTGGAGGCAAGCCGCCGCTGACGTACTTGGGCTTCCTGAAGGGCCATCGCGCGTCTCACTCAGCTCGCGCTTCTCGATGGAAGCGGCACCACGCCTGCTCGGCAACGCATTCTCGGAAGTTCGCGTCCAAGAATTGCCGGGCTTGATCGAGGTCACCACGTCCCAGCCGATCGTCGCGCACCTGGCTTCCTACGAGGCTTGGGCAGACCAACTCGGAGTCCCCTTCAACACCACTGTCATGAGGGCCGAGGAACTGGCTGACGCGGTGATCACCGAGCACAAGGCATTCCGTGTCACATGCCTCGGAGGCATCCTGCTTGGCCGGAAGCCCTGAGCTGGGTCGAGACTCAATGGGCGGCGATGAAGTCGCTCACTACCGGGTCGTGCTCGATGAGGAAGTCGACGATCTGCCAGAACTCGGCAAGCCGGGGATGGGCGAGAGCCCCTTCCCGGTCCAGCTTGGTCCCATAGATGGCACTGTCGGGTGCGACCGCGCCGCCTGTCACCAGGGAGCACGCCGGTTCCCGCTGTCCTTGCACTGCACCGTAGCGGGCGCCGAAGGTGACGTGGTCGCTTTGGTCGTCAGTGCCCCAGGTGCCGAGGATGACGTCGAAGTAGATCTCTGGGCTGCCTTGGTGGTGGTAGCAGGAGGCGAAGAAGACCGCACATGGCTCGCCGTCACGGTCGAGGTAGGCCCAGGTGCGGTCTGCCTGGGTCCTGCAACAGCCACACTCGAAGGCGCGGACCTGGCGTTCGCCCGTAAAGGTGTATCCCATGGGCGGCCATCCTGCAGCACTGGTGTTCAGCTCCGAAAGCCGGGGTCCGCTGGCCAGGCACCTCGAAGCGCGGCAAGAAATCCACCCACGTGCCCAGTGGGCGTCTGCCCGCCAGAACAAAGATCCACAGGACGCCGAACGCAGATCACAGCGCCCCGGGGCGTCCGTCGCTGGCCTCGCAGGTCATCGATAAGGCCTTGCGGGTGGTCGCTAGCAGGGCCGCGGCGATGTGCGCCAGACCTTCCGCTGGTTGGTGTAACACTCTTGAGCGTCGTCGAAACTGGGAAGTAGAGTGTGAAGCGTGGAGACTGGTCAGCGGGAGACGTTGTTCAGCCGAACCTATCCAGACGTGCGTCTGACGAATCCGCCCATCGTTCGAGTCATCGGCCAGCTGCGGTTCGGCGCACTCAGCGTGCTCCAGGCCGGGGATCAGGCAGCACAGTCGTTCATCGGCGCACTCGCCGATCGCTACCCCTACAGCGAGCAGGGCGCCGACACCGTTATCCAGTTCTCGATCGGCCAACCGATCCAGCAGTCCCACGTCGGGCGTGTCTGGCGCTTGCGGTCTGCCGATCAGCGGACGTCAGTGGCGTTGACCGACGGTTCGATCGCCCTGGAGACCACCGATTACAAGGGCCGAGAAGCGTTCTGTGCGGAGCTTAAGGACATTGCGACCGCACTGGTGGCAGCGACAAAGCTCCCTGCCTTCACCCGCTTGGGCGTCCGGTACACCAACCGACTGACGGGCTTCGGCGCCGATCAATTGCAGAACATGATCCACCCTGAGCTCCTAGGGGTGGTCGGGGCCGCAGACAGCACCAACGCTCAGATGCTCTACTCCTTGTCGCAGGGCTTGTTTGCCTTCGAACCTGGAGCTCAGCGACTGCTGGCCCAGTGGGGCAGCATGCCTGCGGGCGCGTCGATTGACCCGTCGCTGGCACCAATCAGCGAGCCAAGCTGGCTACTCGACATGGACGCCTTCATCGAGTACCCAGATGCCAGTGCTGCCCTCCTTCTCGACCAGGTTGGCAAGACGGCCGAGGCTTGCGCGGAGCACGCGCACACCTTCTTTCGCTGGGCAGTCACGGATGCCTACCTTCAAGAGTTTGGAGCACAGCTATGAACATGCTCCTGACCCCTCCGCAACCTGTCACTCCCCGGCCCGGCCCCAGTCCACTAAACCCGGAACCATCGGGAATGCCCCTCCTAGGGCCCCTCGATTCTGGAACCCGCGTACGCTGCTGGGTCGCGGGGGCCGCACTGGCCGCGACAATGGTCGGTACCTTGACCCTGGGAGCCACCCAGCCCGCGTTCGCGGTGCCCCTGGAGGCAGGCACCGTCAACCCGCAGATGCGCGATGTGCAACTTCCGACACCTGAGCAGGCCCGCCCTGAAGCGCCGAATCCGCGTACCAGCACGGCAGCGGGTGTGACTCAGCTGCGTGCCGACACGGGGTTGACGTGGGATCAGTTGGGTCGGCTTTTCGGCGTGAGTCGGCGAGCAGTTCATCTATGGGCATCGGGCAAGCAGATGAATGCCCGTAACATTGAACTGCTGAGCGCCTTGGAGAAGTTGGTTTCCAAGGCTCCTGGTGGCAACCCTCAAGAACGTCGAGCGTGGCTCTTCTCGCCAGATCGGGAAGGGGTGACCCCACTGGAAGAGTTCATGGCGACTCACCGTCGCAACGGCCAGCAGACTGCCTCCGGCACTGGGTACACGCCGGCCGGGATGCTCGGCATGAACATCAGCGACGACTGAGGATCATGGCGGATGAGCGAGGGCGGCCTTAGGCGTTGATGCTCGGGGCTGAGAAGTGCGTGGAGCGTTGACGTGAGGCGGCCAGGGGTGTTTCGAGCCTTGCAGAAGATTCGCGACGCCTTTGGGCGCGCGGAAGACACATCCGAGAAGGGAGGGTCCCCCAGCGGACCAGCTCCGCACATGGATGACGCCCAGCGCGGACCAGCTCCCCAGATGGATGACTTTCAGCAAGGCGACATCGTCGAGTCTGTTCGCCTACCCGTCCAGGGTGCGAATGGCCAAGAGGTGTGGATTGAGACGCCGCAGGGTGTGGCGTTGATCACGCAGACTTGCGACATCGTCGTCGATACGAAGCATTTCGTCCAAGTCGCACCGCTTGTGCACCTTGAAGGCAACGAGGCCAGGCAAGCTTCCAAGGGTGCCGTCCCGGGCAGAGTGGGGGTGCCTGGGGCAGGCGACGGCGTATTCGCAGACTTGGAGCATGTAGCCACCGTCGACAAGCGCTACATCGCCACCTTCGCCCCGAAGCGGGGAGCGTTGACGACAATGGAACTGAAGCGCTTCGGTGCCCGGGTGGGCCGGAAGTTCTCCCGTTTTGCGTTCCCCGACGACATCAACTACTGGCTTCAGTCGTTGAAGGGGGTGGTCCTGGACAAGGTCGGGAACGCGAACAGCGATCTAGGGCTGGTCCTGGATGAAATGGTCGAGTCTCTTCGCCTTGAATGTGACCCGTCTTGGGACTCCTCCGCGCCTTGGCGTCTCACGCTCGTTGTGATCGTTCGCCCTGACTTGCTACCAATCCTGGACGATGTCGAGCCCATGGAGCCAAGCACTGGGGTCAGCTCCTGGCTGTACCAAGCGGATGGCGAAACGCTCCGACGCAGCGCAGCTGAAATCGCAACGAAGCTGTTGGCACTCCCCGCCGACGCTCCGGCCGGGGAGCGCATGTGGTGGTGGGACGCATTCGGTCACGCCCTGGCAGCTGCCTGCCGCGTCAAGTCTGGCGCACCGGACTCTGCCCGCGACGCAGTTGTCGGCGGTGGCTTCGCCTGGGAGGTCCTAACAGCCGAAGAATTCACCTACGAGCGGTTTCTGCGCAGCGAGGAGATCGACCTTGACCACCTCTCTGCCCCGCTACCCCGGTAGGAACCGACGCCGCCCCCAGCACGCTCCTGTTCACGATCACCAGCGACGATGTGACGGTCGTCGTCGAAGACATTCGGCTGTTGGGGCGAACTGCGGATCTTCGCTTGCCCGAGCGACCACACCCACCAGTTCGCTGCCGACCTGCACTGATGCCCCAGCCCGGCACGCTGGACTAGTCACTGCCGGGACGGCTGTCGCTACTACCGGTGGCGCCCCAGGTTCCGATCAGGGGACATCCCAAGCGGGCGTGTTCATGTAGCTGGCCGCACACGGTATGGCAAAGGTGTCCAACGGCTGTGTGAACCAGGAGGGGTCGGCGGACCCGCCCATCACGCGGTCCATCAGGGCGAAGATCTTCACGCCCCAGATCTCGCTCTCATCCTCCGTGTCGATGAGATCGCGGCACCACTCCGGATCCCATCGGGAATCGCCCTCTCTCAGCGGGTGGACGGGCCCCCAGTGCTCCTCGAAGACGACCAGGCTGCCGTCCACGGCATAGCCGACCCGGTCTCCCCCGTTGATGTCGATGCTCACGCTGAAGCAGCGTCCCCCATGCGAGAGGTCACGGACGATCCCCGGGATCGCCGTGGTGTAGCCGCTCGCTTCCACGACGAAGACGAGGTCACCGACAGTGCCCACGCCGACTAGATCCTCGTCGCGATCACGGTTGACCGCTTCGTCTGCAGCCTGCCTGGCCGTCAGACGCCGGGGAGAGGTGGGATCGCCCTGGAGACGCCGGATCACGTCGTCTCGGCCCATGCCCGCAACCACAGCGATGGTGGGCAGGATGTAGTCCTCCTCCAACTCGTCGATCCAGGCGAAGCGCCTCTCGGCGGCCTCTGCCACGGTCAGATGTTCCATGAGCCCTCCACCGCAACAGCCGGCCTCGCGGTCGACGAGATCCACCGATCGTTGACGGCAGTGTGGCACCCGCCACCGACACGCCGACTGCGACGGCTAAGGCCGAGGATCAGACCCCAGCCGAGGGCGCGACGTAGGGCAGCCGTACCCTGCCGTCGTGACCACACCTGACTGCGGCTGCCTGCTCTGCGACGCATCGAGCGACCCTTCCACCTGGGACTCCCGCGATCAGCGCACCGCGGACAACGTGGGCCGCCATGGCTGGAGCGTGTCCGGGGTGGCCGGCGGGGACCTGCCCGGCGACTGGTCCTACACCATCGGCCTCTGGCACTCGCTGCGCAGCCCCGAGATCTCCGTGTTCGGAGTCCCTGCACAGACGGGCATGCGCATCCTCAACGTACTCGGGGATGCGATCCGCGAGGGCAACCCCCTCGAACCGGACCAGCGCCGCCACGACGTGCTCACCGGCTATCCGGTCGCCATCCGACCGGTCCACCCCAGCTGGTACCAGAGCTTCTTCGGCGCCGGACTGGACTACTACCAGCGTCCGCCCCTCCCCATCACGCAGATGTTCTGGCCGGACAAGCAGGGCCGCTTCCCCTGGGACGAGGGCGTAGACGAGGCGTGCCGCACGACGCAGCCGCTTCTGTGGATCCCTCGGGAGGACTCGTCCGGGCCCTGGGCCGACGAGGACCCCAAGCGCAACTGGCCCTTCACTACCACGCTGCCCTACCACGAGGTGCGCGCGGCAGCCTCCGTCGCCGACGGATCCAATCCCGTCATGCGCGCCGAGCGGTCGGAGGCCGGCGTGTGGACGTTCGAGGGGGATCCTTCCGCCCAGGGACGCGAAGAACTGGTGACAACTACGCTGGGGCACCTCGTGGGACACCATCCGGACCTCAAGAACATCGCCTGGCTCGCCCCCGGCCAGAGCGCTCTCCGTCTGGCTGATGGAGCATGGCCTACGGGCAGCTGAGACCTGTCCTCCAGGGCACTTCCAAAACCGGCCCGAAAACCGGGTTGGGTGCCCACGCCGGCCGTGCGAGCATCGCCAGGTGACCGACGACGAGGAGCTCTCCCCCACCGAGCTGGTCGGCAAGCAGTTGCTGCATGTGACCACCTCCTGGCACCACTACCCCGGGCACCAACCCTCACTGCTGCACCTGTGGCTCCACCTGGAGAGCCTCGGCCCAGTCCAGATCCACACGCCCGGCACCGGCCTGTTGCTACAGAAGGACCAGCCCCACGAGCCGTACTCAATGGACGAGTACGGCTACGTGACGGTCACCGACGGACCGCCTGACGTTCCCGTAGCGCAATTCGTCGGCCAACGGATCCGCTCAGTACGGGAGATTCGCTACAAGGACTCCCACGTCGACTTCGCGGCCGGCCTGACACTCCAGTTCCCAGCCAGAAGCATCCGCCTGCTCGCCCTCGACGACGAGCTCGTCATCGCCAGCGATCAGCACCTGGGCACAGTCGAGGCCTACCTCCACGAGGACGTGGTACTCGCCCGCGTCGTGCAAACATCAGCGAGTCACCCGTCCCAATGGAACGCGTGGACGACCAGCGGCCAGTACCTCTACCTCCGTTACCGCCACGGCGAAGGAAGCGTCGAACAGCATCCCAGCCAAGACGTCGAAACGTGGGACGGCGAGGACTCCCGTCTCTGGACACTGTGGGACGACGGAACCGGCAGCGGCATCATCGAACTCGCCGCCTTCCTCACCATGGCCGGCCTCCAACTGGCACCGAACGCCGACGTCTGAGCCCACCGTTTGCGCAGACGCGGTCGCGGGACTCCGGGCCCAGTCAGCAGGACTCACCCCGGCACACAGCCGGGCGAACCGCCAGGCACGGTCAGTGGTGACCTCTAGCTTGTTCACCGTGACCGAATGGACCGACGAAGAGATCATCGCCAAGATCCGCGCATACGCCGACTCCAAGCAGCTGCCCCCGCCCGCCCCGGTCGAGGCGGTCGCCGAACTGGAGGCCGCCGTGGGACACCCGATGCCGTCCCTGCTTCGCAGGCTCTACTGCGAGGTCGCGAACGGCGGCTTCGGAGTCGACGGCGACGTGGTGTCACTCACCGACAACGGCAGATGGTTCAGCGACGAGGAATCTCTCATCAAGATCCATCAGGAGTGGTCAACGCCCCAGGAGCAACTCGACCTCTACCCGAACCACATCCTGCCGCTCGCAACTATGGGTTGCGCGATCTGGTGGTGCATCGACCTCAGCACCCCCGAAGGCAGGATGTGGGGCTGGGACCCGAACTCCCTCTGCGAGCGCCATCGTCTCTTCCCGGAGAAGTTCACGTTCGCCGAGTGGCTCGCCGACTGGCTCCAGGGACACCGGACCTTCCCGGACGTCCCCGACATGCCGGACTGTCCAGATTGCTAGGCCCCTCACCCGAGCGATCGGTCAGTGCCTTCCGCCGATGCCCCGGGCAAGGCTGATCAAGGAAGCCGCGAGTCGGCCACAGGGCACTTTCAGGGCACACGGCACCGAAAAGCGCCCCCGAACAGCGAAAATCATGAAAGGTGATTCTTGCAGCTCAGGGGCACTTTCCGTGCGTTTCCCCAGGTCAGCGCAGTGGCCGCGCGGATAGCTGCACGAGTGGCAAAACTTCGCGAACCGGCTGCACGAGGCGGGACACCAGCTGTACTGCCTGATGTGGCCGTGAGCTCACGTGGGCGTGAGCCGGGGGTCGGGGTGGCGGCCCTGAGGTGGCCGTGAACCAGCAACCGTTGCTGCGGGACAGTGAGTTGGAGCGCACCTCGGTCGTCGCGAACAACACCATGAACCGCGAGCGCGGGCTCAGCGGGGTCAACAGCTACGCCCGCGAGCTGGGCTTCGATCCGGTCGCCCGGCTCGCGGGGCTCGAGCGGCCGAGCTGGCTGGACCTGTGCAGTGGCGAGGGCCACGCCCTGCGGACGGCAGCGGGGCTGCTGCCCGCGGGGGCGGTCCTGACGGGGGTCGATCTGGTCGGGCCGACGGCCCGGCTCCCCCGCCCGGCCGGGGCCGAGCTGGTCACCGCCTCCCTGAGCACGTGGACGCCTCCGCCGGGCCGCCGCTACGACCTGATCACCTGCGTCCACGGCCTCCACTACCTCGGCGACAAGCTCGCCCTGCTCGCCCGCGTCGCCACCTGGCTGAGGTCGGACGGGCTCTTCGTCGGCCACCTGGACCCGGACTCCTTCCGGCTCCCCGACGGCCGCTCCGCCGCCCGACAGGTCCTGCGCGCCCTGCGCGGCGCGGGCTACGGATACGACGCCCGCCGCCACCTCCTGCGCCACGAGGGCTCGGCCGACCGACCGCCCTCCCTCCCCTTCGCGCACCTCGGCGCCGACCCCCACGCCGGCCCCACCTGGACCGGCCAGCCCGGCGTGGCGACATACGTGCGACCGCTCTGAGGACGGCTGCCCTGATCGGCGCCGGCGCGCTGACCGACGTCGACCGCGGACTCGTCGGCGGTGCCATCGGCGAGCAGCCGGCGCCGGGCGGCGGGGCGGCGGGGCGGTCACATCGCGCCCCTCCAAGTCGGGCTCTCGGCGATGGCGGTGAGTTGAGCAATCGTCAGAACTGGCGTGGGCCGCGTCTTCGGGCCCTTCAGTCCGACACTGTTCAGGGCCACGACGACCACCCGGGTTTCGCCCCGCTGGACGGCGACCCAGTATTGCTCGGTGCCCGGACCGCCCTCGCCGGGGACCTCCTCGGTGCCGAGCCAGGAGCCGTCCGGGAGGCGGGTCGCGTTCGGGTAGTCCCGCTGGAAGGCGGCGAGCGCCGCGGACGGAGTCGGCCCGCCGGACATGCCGCCGCCGTAGACGCTGCCCTTCCCCTGGGCGTCGGACAGCACCATCGTGTTGCCGAGCGACGGGTCGCCCGCGAAGCCGGAGCGGGTGAAGCCGGACGGGATGAGGCGGTAGAAGATGGCGCCGATGCCGTCCGGGCCGAACGGCGTGTTGACGTCGGCGCCCTGCGCGCCCGAGGCGCGGATCGCCTCCAGCAGCGGCTTCCACAGCGGACTCGACGCCAGCTGTGCCAATTGCGTGAAACTGAAGGGCGGTTGTGGGCGGGTGGGCTTGTAGCCCTTCTCCTCCGGGGCGTTGACCTCCTCGAGCACGACGCGGGCGCCGTCCGGCGCGGCGTACGTCGCCCACCATGACGCGGCGGAGAAGCCCTCGGCGGGAACCGTGTTGATGCCGACCACCCCGCCGCCCGACAGGTGGACCACCTGGCACTGTCCGAGCGCCGGCGTGCCCGGGTCGGGCTTGCAGACGTACGGGAACCGGGTGGTGTCCGGGTTCGCCCACCGGGTCAGGTCCACCGAGACCTCGGACAGCCCGTGGCCGTCGTCGTAGAGGCCCCAGGCGGTCGGCTCGTACGTGCCGCTGCCGAAGGGGCTGGCCATGCCCTTGTCATGCAGGCCCCGGCCGCCCATGACGGTGAGCCGACCCGAGGGCAGGACCCGCCCCAGGATGTCCGCCACCTGCTGCGCACCCGCATCCAGAGGTTCGGGCGTGGGCAGCGGCAGATCCGGGAAGGAGGCGGCCGCAGTGGGCGCCGGCGCGGCCGGGGAGGCGGCCGGAGGAACCGGAACCGTGGCCGTGCCGCCGGAGAGCAAGGCGGGAAGCAGCCAGCCGCCGACCGCGACCAGCGCGCAGGCCGCGCCCGACGCGACCGCGACACGGGTGCGGCGGCGTCGGCGGATCCGGTGGGCGACGTGCTCCAGGTCGATCTGGTGCGGGCCGGCGAGCTCGGCGAGGTCCCGTAGTCCGGTCTCGATGGGTTGCTGGTTCACCGGTTCCCTCCCATGTGCGCCACGCGGACCGTGCGGACCTGCTCGGGGCTGTCCAGTGCCGCCGACATGCGGGAGTTGGCGTCGCTCAGATGCCGTTTGACAGTGCCCTGGCTCAGCCGCATCCGGTGGGCCACCTCGGCGACCGGCAGATCCTCGTAGAACCGAAGCACCACACAGGCGCGTTGACGCGGCGTCAGCGCGTCCAGCGCAGCCAGCAGGTCCAGGCGCCGGTCGGCGCCCTCGCCGTGGTCCGGCACCGACTCCGGCTGCGCGTGGCCCAGCCGCGGCAGCAGCAGGCGCAGGCGCTGCTGCCTGCGATACAGGTCGAGGTAGCGGTTGAGCATCGTCCGCCGGACGTACCCCTCCACGTCCCGGACCGTCCACCCGCCCCGCGGGTGGGTGAAGACGCGGACCAGCGCATCCTGCAACAGGTCGGCGCCCTCCCCGCGATCACCGCAGAGCAGGAAGCCGTACCTGTTCAGCTCGGTCCCGCGGGCCTCCACCAGCTCCGCGAGCAGTTCGGACCACTCGGCCACTCGTCCCCCTCCGTCACCCCTCAATCACCTCATACGAACGAGCGCGCGGATCGGTTGGGGTGGGGGAACGATCAGTAGCCCTGCTTGCCGAAGGCGATGGTCTCGAAGGAGCCGTAGCGGTCGTTGGCGTAGCGGACGCCGGCGATGATGCTGTCGACCGGGTTGAGGATGTCCTTGTGGCCCGG
>NZ_BBPO01000038.1:23260-77528 GCF_000787815.1 Streptacidiphilus neutrinimicus | reverse complement strand
GCGCCGGACTCGGCCATCTGGGCCTCGGCGGCGGCAGCCTCCGGCGTCGGCGGACCGGCCGGGCGGCTGGCGGCGCGGCGACGGCGCGGGGCGGCCTTGGGGGCCGCTGCCTGCGTGTCGCTCTGGTCGCGCCGTTCGTTGGATTCGTTGTCGGTGATGTCGGGCATGCGGGCGGTTCTCCCGTCACGCCCCCGGGCGCCGCGCCGGTGAGGCGGGCGCCGCACGGGGGCTCGCGTATGTCGTCGTGGCACCCCCACGAGGTTCGCGGGCGTGCCGAAGTCTTCTGGTCGCACCCCTCGACCCGGCCCCGGATGGCTCCCAGGGCGCCGGTCGGGCGCCGGCGACGCCGCGTCGCCGACCGATCGCCGCTACACGAGCTGCGGCCCGGCCGCCTCGGAACTGTGGGCTCCAAGGGCCGCAGCCGCGTCGCGGTCGGACGCGAACGGGTCGGTCACCGCACCGGACTCCTCGTCGAGCGGCCCCTGCGCCAGCCTGGTCACCCCAGCGGGGACCGGCAGCGCGAGGTCGGCCGTCGCACGAAGCCCGGTCAGGACGTCGTCGGGTCGGACGGCGGGTGTGGCGTGCCGAACAACCAGCCGCAGTATCGCACAGGCGCGGCCTGCAGGGATATCGGTCGTACTTTCCGGTAGGGCGGGCGCACCCGCGTCCACCTGCGCATCCACGACCTGCAGCGAGATCACCGCGCCGCGCGCGTCGAAGCTGCGCAGGCCGTTCTTGGTCTGCCGCTCCACGGTGACCTCGTCGGCGGCGAGGAACCCGGCGACGGCGGCGCGGGCGGCGTCCGCCTCGACGCCGTCCAGCCTCAGCTGCCAGACCGAGGCCTGGAGCCGCTCCATGAAGTCCTTGCCCTGCGCCTCGACGGCGTCGATCACGTCCAGGCCGGGCGGCAGCGACTCGTCGAGCTGCCTGCGCAGCAGCTCCGGGTCGCGGTGCTCGGCGAGGGCCAGCTCCACGTACTCGGCCTCGCTCGCGGCGCCGGTGGGCGCGGCGTTCATGAAGCTGATCCTGGGGTGGGGGGTGAAGCCGGCGGAGTACGCCATGGGAACGGCGGAGCGCCGCAGGGCGCGCTCGAGGGCCCGCTGGAAGTCGCGGTGGCTGGTGAAGCGGAGTCGCCCGCGCTTGGTGTAGCGGAGACGGATCCGCTGGACCACGGGTGCGGGCGGCGGACCATCGGGCGTGCGGCGTGCCAGTGCGCTCAGTCCTTCGGGAGTAGGGGCGGATGTGCGCCTACAAGGGTACGCGCGCGCGTCAGGGGATGGATCCGGGCTCGGCGAGCCAGCGGGTGGGCAGGCCGGTGAGCGCGCCGAGGGTCTCCACGTCCGCTTCGTAGTGGAGGAGCGTCAGGCCGTGGTGGGCGGCGGTGGCCGCGAGCAGCAGCCCGTCCGTGCCGACGAGTCGCAGCGCCCCGCGCTCGGCGTCCTCGGCGAGCCGCTCCTGGTAGTCGAGGGCCCGGCGCAGGGCCTTCTCGGGGAGCGGCCACCAGGTGTACAGGGCCTCGACACCGGCGCGCATCCGCGCGAACTCCTCGCCGGAACGGGCCGTGCGGAGCAGTTCAAGCCGGGTGACGTCGCAGACGCCGACCTGCCCGGAGGAGATCTGCTCGCGCCAGTCTTCGATCACGTCGGGGCGCATCATGCGTCCGACGGCCGAGGTGTGGATCAGGAAGCCGCCTGCTCCGGCCAAACCCGCGCACCCCCCTGGCGTCCCTGGCGCTGCATGGAGTCGTCGAAGGCCCCGCACTCGAACAGCTGGATCATCTGCTCCAGAGCCCTCTCGCGCTTGGCCCGTGCCCCTATCTCCCGCAGCGCGGCATTGACCGTGTCCTTCTTGGTCTTCGTGCCGAGCACCTCGGCTGCGAACGCCAGGGCCTCTTCGTCCAGGTCGATCAGGGTCTTGGCCATGCTATTGAGCATATTCGGCCGAAGAGACTGCAGAAACATTTCCTCTGGCCCGATAGGCGCGCATCTTCGCACGACTTCCACATACGGCCATGCTGCACCAGCGGCCGCGTCCGGCCGGAGAGCGATCGTAGTAAAGCCAGCGGCAGGACTGGTCGGCGCACGCCTTAAGCCGCAGCCAGTCCTTGCCGGACACCGCGACGGCGGCCGCGACCTGCGCGAACAGCAGCTCTGTCGGCGGCAGTCCGGGGGCGGGGACAAGTTCCGCACCGGCGTCGCCGCCGAGCGTGAGCACCAGAGGCGCGGCAGCGAGGCAGTCCTCGAATATCGCCAATGCCTCCGAAGAAATATTCATTCCGGCGTGATCCATACATACAAGCCGTAGCAGCTCCCGGAAGGCGCGCACCCGCTCGACCTCGACACCCTCGGCGAGGAACGCCTCCAGACCGTCCTGACCGCTCCCGACATCGAGGGTGTTGACCAGGTCCTGGACGAGCCGCAGCGGCTCCGGGGCGTCTCCCATGCTTGCGATGTTACCGATTGTGCGGCAGCATCCAGTAACGCCAGCAGTTACCCGTAAACCGCTTCTGGCGGTAACGCTCACGGAAGGCACGACATGATCGGCACTCTGCGCGCCTACGCACTCGACTGTCCCGACCCCCTGGCCCTGGCCGCCTTCTACGCCGAACTGGTCGGCGGACAGGTCGTGGACGAGGGCGACGGCTGGGTGGAGCTGGTCGGCGACTACGGCACCAAGCTCGCCTTCCAGCTGGTCGAGACCGGGGCGTTCCGCGCGCCCGCCTGGCCCGGCCAGGACACCCCGCAACAGGCGCACATCGACATCGGCGTCACCGACCTCGACGCCGCTCAGAAGCAGGTGCTCGCGCTCGGCGCGACGCTGCTGGAGGACTGGGAGGGCGCCAAGTCCTGGCGGGTCTTCGCGGACCCGGCCGGCCACCCCTTCTGCCTCTGCGCCTGCTGAATGAATTTCGCTCCGGAAAGGGGCGTAAATACCACGCGCCCCTTTCCGGACGGTCCCTCGACAAATAATTGCCGTAGTTACCTTGCGGTAGCAATCAGCCGTGTGCCAGATTCTGCGCACCGGCCGGTGAACCCCAACCCTCACCTGGAGTTCACCCATGATTGGCTCCTCCAGAGGGATGCGACTCGGCGTCGCGTCCCTGACCCTTCTTCTCGCCTTCCTCGACGGGAGCGGCACCGCGCATGCGGCCGTGACCGGACCGCCCGCGGTCGTCTCCGTGGGAGACAGCTACATCTCCGGCGAGGCCGGACGTTGGCTCGGCAACAGCGACGACTACTCAGGAAGCCGTGACGGCACCGACCGCGCCTACGTGAACGGCGGCTACGACCCCACCGTCGTGTACGGGCCGACCTACAACAGCGGCTGCGACCGTTCCGACACCGCCGAGGTCGACAGCGCGCCGGGCCTCGCCCAGTCCACCCGCGTCAACATCGCCTGCTCCGGGGCCACCACCGCGAACGTCCTGCGTGCGGCGGACGGCGGTCACTCCTTCAAGGGCGAGGCCCCGCAGGCCGACCAGTTGGCCCAGATCGCCGCGACCGACGACGTCCAGACGATCGTGCTCTCGATCGGGGGCAACGACCTCGGCTTCAGCAACGTGATCACCACGTGCGTCGAGGACTACGAGATCTGGTACAGCTACTGCAACCCCTCCGAGCAGCAGGTCATCGCCTCCGCCCTCCCCGGCGCGATGGCGAGCGTCGGCAGGACCATCGACTCGATCAACGCGGCGATGGCCTCCGACGGCTACGCGGCCGGCAGCTACCGGATCATCCTCCAGTCCTACCCCTCCCCCATCCCCCGCAGCGGCGAGAACCGCTACGCGGAGAGCGGCTGGTCGCGCACCGACACCGGCGGATGCCCGTTCTGGAACGGCGACTCCGACTGGGCCCGCGACACCCTGATCCCCGAGATCTCCTCCGCCCTGCGCGGCGTCGCGGACGCGAAGGGCGTCCAGTTCCTCGACCTCGAGAACGCCCTCCAGGGCCACGAGGTCTGCTCCACCCACGACCAGCTCGCGACGTCCACTCAGCCGCCCTCCCCCGCGACCAGCGAGTGGGCCCGCTTTCTCACCACCGGCGCCACCCAGGGCACCGAGCAGGAGTCCTTCCACCCCAACGCCTACGGCCAGCAGGCCCTCGGCCACTGCCTGTCCCTGATCACCGCCCAGCCCTCGGGCGACTGGTCCTGCACGGACACCCCCGGCCAGGGCCCCTCGGCGATGACCCTCACTCAACTGTCCTGACCCACCGCGCCCGCACCACGCAGAGCGGCCCCGCCTTCGGGAAGGCGGGGCCGCTCTGCGTGGTGCGGGCGCGGTGCTACTTGTTGACGACCGTCAGCGGCAGCAGCTTCTTGCCGGTGGGGCCGATCTGGATCTCGGTCTGCATCTGAGGACAGACGCCGCAGTCGAAGCACGGGGTCCAACGGCAGTCGTCGACCTCGACCTCCTCGAGGGCGTCCTGCCAGTCCTCCCAGAGCCAGTCCTTGTCGAGGCCGGAGTCCAGGTGGTCCCAGGGCAGGACCTCCTCGTACTGGCGCTCGCGCGTGGTGTACCAGGCGACGTCGACGCCGGTGCCGGAGAAGGCCTTGTCCGCGCAGCGCATCCAGCGGTCGTAGGAGAAGTGCTCGCGCCAGCCGTCGAAGCGGCCGCCGTCCTCGTAGACGGCGCGGATGACCGCGCCGACGCGGCGGTCGCCGCGGGAGAGGAGACCCTCGATGATGCCCGGCTTGCCGTCGTGGTAGCGGTAGCCGATGTTGCGGCCGTACTTGCGGTCGCTGCGGATCGCGTCACGGAGCTTGATCAGGCGCGCGTCGGTCTCCTCGACGCCCAGCTGCGGGGCCCACTGGAACGGCGTGTGCGGCTTGGGCACGAAGCCGCCGATGGAGACGGTGCAGCGGATGTCGTTGGTGCCGGTGACCTCGCGGCCCTTGGCGATGACGTTCTTCGCCATCTCGGCGATCTGCATCACGTCGTCGTCGGTCTCGGTCGGCAGACCGGCCATGAAGTAGAGCTTCACCTGGCGCCAGCCGTTGCCGTACGCGGTGGCGACCGTGCGGATGAGGTCCTCCTCGGACACCATCTTGTTGATCACCTTGCGCATCCGCTCGCTGCCGCCCTCGGGGGCGAAGGTGAGGCCCGAGCGGCGGCCGTTGCGGGAGAGCTCGTTGGCGAGGTCGATGTTGAAGGCGTCCACCCGGGTCGACGGCAGGGAGAGGCCGACCTTGTCGTCCTCGTAGCGGTCGGCCAGGCCCTTGGCGATGTCGCCGATCTCGGTGTGGTCGGCCGAGGACAGCGAGAGCAGGCCGACCTCCTCGAAGCCGGTGGCCTTGAGGCCCGCCTCGACCATCTCGCCGATGCCGGTGATGGAGCGCTCGCGCACCGGGCGGGTGATCATGCCCGCCTGGCAGAAGCGGCAGCCGCGGGTGCAGCCGCGGAAGATCTCCACCGACATGCGCTCGTGGACCGTCTCGGCCAGCGGCACCAGCGGCTGCTTGGGGTAGGGCCACTCGTCGAGGTCCATGACGGTGTGCTTGGACACGCGCCACGGCACGCCCGGGCGGTTGGGGACGACGCGGGCGATGCGGCCGTCCGGCAGGTACTCGACGTCGTAGAACCGCGGGATGTAGAAGCCGCCGGTGCGCGCGAGGCGCAGCAGCACCTCGTCGCGGCCGCCGGGGCGACCCTCGGCCTTCCAGGCGCGGATGATCTCCGTCATGTCGAGGACGGCCTGCTCGCCGTCGCCGACGACGGCCGCGTCGAGGAAGTCCGCGATCGGCTCCGGGTTGAACGCCGCGTGGCCGCCGGCGAGCACGATCGGGTCCTCGTCGGTGCGGTCGGCCGCGAGCATCGGGATGCCGGCGAGGTCAAGCGCGGTGAGCATGTTGGTGTAGCCGAGCTCGGTGGAGAAGCTCAGGCCGAACACGTCGAAGGCCTTGACCGGGCGGTGGGCGTCGACGGTGAACTGGGGGACGCGGTGCTCGCGCATCAGCGCCTCGAGGTCCGGCCAGACGCTGTAGGTGCGCTCGGCGAGAACCCCCTCGCGCTCGTTGAGGACCTCGTAGAGGATCATGACGCCCTGGTTGGGCAGGCCGACCTCGTACGCGTCCGGATACATGAGAGCCCAGCGGACATCGCAGGCGTCCCAGTCCTTGACGGTCGAGTTGAGCTCGCCGCCGACGTACTGGATCGGCTTCTGGACGTGCGGGAGGAGGGCCTCCAGGCGCGGGAAGACCGACTCGACAGGCATGAGAGGCAGGGACTTTCGTGTGGACGCCGGGGTGACCCTCAAGGTTACCGCAGGGACTAAGGTAAGTGGTTTGACCCGAATGTCCGTACCGGCTCACTCCTGAGGTAGCGCACTGTGTCACCGATCCCCAAGGCGGAACTGCACCTGCACATCGAGGGCACGCTGGAGCCCGAACTCGCCTTCGAGCTGGCGCACCGCAACGGGGTGGACCTGCCCTACGCCGACCCGGAGCAGCTCCGCGCCGCCTACGCCTTCTCCGACCTGCAGTCCTTCCTGGACCTCTACTACCAGCTGATGGACGTGCTGCGGACCGAGGACGACTTCACGGCACTGGCCGAGGCCTACCTCGCCCGCGCGCAGGCGGAGGGGGTCCGGCACGCGGAGATCTTCTTCGATCCACAGGCGCACACCTCGCGGGGCGTGGAGCTGGACTCGGTGGTGCGCGGGCTGCGGCGCGCGCTGGACGCGGCGGCGGAGCGGCACGGGATCAGCACCAGGCTGATCATGTGCTTCCTGCGGGACCTCCCGCAGGAGTCGGCGCTGGCGACGTTCGAGGCCTGCAGGCCGTACTTCGGCGCGGCGATCCACGGGGTCGGCCTGGACTCGGCCGAGGTCGGGCACCGGCCGTCGAAGTTCGCGGACGTCTACCGGCTGGCGCGGGAGGCAGGCCTGCGGCTGGTCGCCCACGCGGGCGAGGAGGGCGGCCCGGACTACGTCTGGGAGGCTCTGGACGTGTTGCGGGTCGAGCGGATCGACCACGGCATCCGTGCGATCGAGGACGCGGAGCTGGTCGAGCGGCTGGTGCGGGACCGGGTCCCGCTGACCGTCTGCCCGTTCTCGAACGTCCGGCTGCGCTGTGTGGACACTCTCGCCGACCACCCGCTGCCCGCGATGCTCGCGGCCGGGCTGCTGGTGACCGTCAACTCCGACGACCCGGCGCACTTCGGCGGATACGTGGACGAGAACTTCGACGGCGTCCGTACGGCCCTGGGGCTGACGAACGACCAGCTGCGGCTGCTGGCGCGGAACTCCTTCGAGGCGTCCTTCCTGGAGGACGACGAGGAGCGGCGCAAGCGGCTGCTGACCGAGGTCGAGGCGTACCGGTTCCCGGGACAGGACTGAGACGGGGCTCGCCCCGGCGGCGAAGGCGCAGACCGTCCGGTTCACCGTGCCGGTGGTGCTGATCGCACTGACGAGGATCGAGTTGCCCTGGTCCGCCAGGGAAACGCCACAGGCCGAGACGCCGGCCGCAAGGCCGGGGTGGTCCACGTCGTGGTGCCCGCCGGGGCCGGGTTGATCTTCGCAGAGCCGACGTCCACGTGGCCCGGGGCGCCACCGACCAGGGCAGTGCAGAGGTAGTCGCCGTGGACGTCCGAGTCGATGGTGACCCAGCGGCCGGTCGCCCCCGCGGCACGCGTCACGCCGGTGGCGCCGTTGTGCCCGGCCGGGCCGGTCGCGCCCTTCGCGCCCGCGGCGCCCTTGGGACCGGCAGCGCCCTTGGGACCGGCAGCGCCCTTGGGGCCGCGAGGGCCGGGCGGGCACTTGCAGTGCTTCTCCTCGTGGCACTTCTGCTGCCTCTGGCGCAACGTGGCCCAGGCGACCGATTCTCGCTCGCCTGGGCCACGGGAGTTCCGAGGCGCATGCCGTGCCGCGCGGGATGCGCTCCGTTGCACTACCCCGGGCTCTCCCCCTGCCCGGGCGTCAGCCCGCCATCGAGCGCTGTATCTTCACCGACTGCAACAGGCCGATGCCGATCCAGATCGCGAACATCGACGAGCCGCCGTAGCTGACGAACGGCAGCGGGATGCCGGCGACCGGCATGATCCCGAGCGTCATCCCGATGTTCTCGAAGCCCTGGAAGGCGAACCAGGTCACCACGCCCGCCGCCAGGACCGTGCTGTAAAGGTCCGTCGCCTCACGGGCGATCCGGCACGCGCGCCACAGGATCACGCCGAGCAGGCCGATGATGACCAAGCCGCCGACGAAGCCCAGCTCCTCGCCCGCGACGGTGAAGACGAAGTCCGTCTGCTGCTCGGGGACGAACTGGCCGGTGGTCTGCGTGCCGTGGAAGAGGCCCTTGCCCAGCAGGCCGCCGGAGCCGATCGCGATACGGGCCTGCGCGGTGTTGTAGCCGACGCCGGCCGGGTCGAGCGTCGGATCCGCGAAGGCCGCGAACCGGGCGATCTGGTACTGCTTCAGGATGTGCAACTGGACCACGGCGGCGGCCCCGATCGCGCCGACCACGGTCAGGCCCGCGAGCCAGCGCGAGGAGGAGCCGGAGCTGAGCAGCAGGCCGAGGATGATGACGACCATGACCATGGTCGAGCCCAGGTCCGGCATCATCAGCACGATGCCTATCGGCACCGCCGCGAGGCCCAGCGCCTGGAGGATCGAGCGGGAGTCGGGCCGCGCCATCTCGCCGGCGTCGACGCGCGCGGACAGTATCGTCGCGCAGATCAGGATGATGGAGATCTTGCAGAACTCCGAGGGCTGCATGGAGAAGCCGCCGCCCAGGACGATCCACGAGTGCGCGCCGTTGACCGTCGAGCCCAGCGGGCTGAGGACGGCGAGGACGCCGAGGATCGACAGGCCGTAGATGAACGGCACGGCGGTGCGCAGCCGGTGGTGGCCGAGCAGCACCACGCCCGTGCACAGGCCGATGCCGATGGCGAGGTTCACCAGGTGCCGGACCAGGAAGTACTGCGGGTCACCGTGGTTGATCTCGACCCGGGAGCGGGTCGCGGACCACACCAGCAGCGAGCCGATGCCGGAGAGCGCGAGCGCGGCCAGCACCAGGATCCAGTCCATCCGCCGGAACGGGGAGTCCCGCTCCAGCAGCCGCCCCATGCCCTCCCGGCGTGGCTTGTAGCGCGGGGCGGACCAGCTCGGGCTCGTCAGGCCAGCCATCCGTCGGCCCTCCTCTCGGGGGCCAGGGCGGCGATGTCGAACGCGGGCAGCACCGGGGCCTGGCGGTCCGGGGTGGAGGCCAGCGGCGGCAGCTGCACGGTGTAGTCGACCGGGCTGGTGACCGTGCCGTCCGCGTGGAACGTCGGCAGCTGCTTCTGCGCCGGCGGGTGGATCGCCTTGCTCGGGTCGACGGAGTTGTCGGCCTGGATGCCGTAGAGCGCGTTGTAGATGTTGCGCACGGCCGGACCGGAACCGCCCGAACCCGTACCACCCTGGGAGATCGTCATCACGATCGCGTAGTCCTTGGTGTACGTGTCGAACCAGGACGTGGTCTGCTTGCCGACGACCTCCGCGGTACCGGTCTTGGCGTGCAGCTGGATCTTGTCCTGCGGCCAGCCGCCGAACTTCCAGGCGGCGGTACCGGTGGTGATGACGTTGGCGGTGGCCTGGTCGATGTAGCTGATCATCTGCGGGGTGTCCGGCAGGTGGCCCTGGACCACCGGGTTGATCATCTGGACCTGCTTGCCGCCGGGGCTGACGATCGCCTTGGCCAGCTCCGGCTGGTAGAGCGTGCCGCCGTTGGCCAGCGCCGAGTAGATCCTGGCCATCTGGATCGGGGTGACCAGCGTGTCACCCTGGCCGATCGCGTAGTTGACCTCGTCACCGGCTCGCAGGGTGGCGAAGTCCGCGCAGTCCTCGGTGGCGATGGCCTTGAGGTACGCGTCGGTCTCCGTCTTGGCCTGCTGGCACCAGACGTCCTTCATGGCGTTGTAGTAGTCGACGTGCCACTGACGGTCCGGCACCCGGCCCTTGACCTCGCCCGGCAGGTCGACGCCGGTGAGGGTGCCGAGGCCGAACTGGTGGGCCGTCTTGTACAGCCAGTCCTTCGGGTTCTTCGGCTTGGTCCCGCCGTCCTTCATCCACTGCTGGTAGGCGATGTTGTAGAAGACGGTGTCGCAGGAGACCTCGAGGGCCTTCGACAGGTTGATGGCGCCGAAGTTCTCGCCCTCGAAGTTCTTGAACACGCGGCCGCCGATGGTCATCGACGAGGTGCAGGGGAACGTCGAGTCGAAGCCGTAGCCGGCGTTGAGGGCACCGGTGGTACTGACCACCTTGAAGGTCGAGCCCGGTGCGCTCTGGCCCTGGATCGCCCGGTTCAGCATCGGGTAGTCGGAGGCCGTGCTGTTCAGCGCGGCGTAGTCCTTCGCGGAGATGCCGCCGGACCAGATGTTCGGGTCGTACGTCGGGGCGCTGGCCATGGCGATGATCGCGCCCGTGTGCACGTTCATCACGACCACGGCGCCCGAGTCGGCCTTGAAGTTCTCGTGCGTGACCGGGTCGTAGGTCTTTCGCAGGGTGAGCAGCGCCTGCTGGAGCTGCTGCTCGGAGATCGCCTGGATGCGCGCGTCGAGGCTGGTGACCACCGAGTCGCCGGGGACCGCGGCGTTACCGCCGGCCGTGCCGATGACCCGGCCGAGGTTGTCCACCTCGAGGTTGCTGGTGCCGTTGTCGCCGCGCAGGTACTTGTCGTACTGGAACTCCAGACCCGCGCGGCCGACCTGGTCCGAGGGCGACAGCGAGGACTTGCCGCTGGCGTCGGTGGCGGCGTTGATCTCGTCCTGGGTGACCGGGGAGAGATAACCCAGTATCTGCGCCGCGTTGGCCTTGTCGGGCGCGGGGTAGGTGCGCACGGCGGCCGGGGTGGCGGTGACGCCGGGGAAGTCCTCCTGGCGCTCCATGATCTGCATGGCCTGCTGGGTGGTGGCCGTCTGGGTCACCGGGATCGGCTGGTAGGGCGAGCCGTTCCAGCAGGGCGCCGGGGTCTTCGCGTCGCAGAGCCGGACCTTGTCCTTCACCTGCTCCGTGCTCATGCCGAGCACCTGGCCGAGCCGGGTCAGCACGGCCAACCCGCCGTCCTTCTGGCTTATCAACGAGGTGCGGGAGACGGACACGACCAGCTTGGTGGTGTTGGTGGCCAGCGGCACGCCGTTGGCGTCGAGGATCTCACCGCGCACGGCCGGGACGACCACCGAGCGGATGTGGTTGGACGAGGCCTGCTGCTCGTAGGAGGCTCCGTTGCGGATCTGCAGGTACCAGAGTCGGCCGCCGAGCGTGCCGAGCAGGGAGAGGACCAGTACCTGGAGCACCAGCAGCCGGCCGGTGATCTTCCGGGTGCGGCCCGTCTCCGGGATGTTGCCCACGGGGTTCCCCTCCTGGCTTCCGCTGGTTCTTCAGGTGGTCGATGGTGCGGCGCCGCGTACGGCGTCGGCTATTTGACGGACTTGCCGGCGAGGCGGCTGAGCCTGCCGCTCCGGCTCGGCTTGCCGGAGGCGCCGGACCCCTGGCCGAAACCGGGTACGGTGCCGAGTCCGGCCGTGCCGCCGGTGCGTGTGCCGCGGTCGGCGAAGAAGGTGCCACGGCGGTTCAGGCCGATCCGGCGCGGCTTCGGCGCGGGCCCCTGGCCTGCGCCCGCGGCGGGGTCGGTGACGGTGCGTCGGGCGAGCGCCATGACGCCGGGGACGACGAACGGCGCGAGCAGCACGTCGTAGATGACCGACGAGATCAGCAGGCCGGTCAGGCCGACGTGCCGGGCGGCGGTGTCGCCGACCAGGGCGCCGACGCCGGCGTAGAGCAGCGTGGAGCCGACGGCCGCGGCGGCGACCACCATCAACGGCGTCATCACCGACCGCAGCTGACCCGTCTCCGGCTTGAGCAGGCCCGCCGCGTAGCCGACGACGCACAGCACCAGCGCGTACCGGCCGACCGCGTGGTCGGACGGCGGCGCGAGGTCGATGAAGAGGCCGCCGAAGAAGCCGATCAGGCATCCGGTGACGTGCCCGTAGACCAGCGCGAGGCCGATCACCACGAGCAGCAGCAGGTCCGGCACCGCGCCGGGCAGGCCCAGCCGGGCCAGGATGCTGACCTGGACCACCATCGCGCCCACGATGAGGGCCGCGGAGAGCAGGAAGCGCTGGATCATGGCGTCACCTCTTCTTCGTCGCGGCGCCGGACGGCGTGGCGGAGGCCGGGGTCGAGGGGCTGGGCGTGCTCGACGGCGCGGGCGGTGCGGGCTTGGGCGGCAGCACCGCGAAACGCGGGTCCGTCGGCGGGGGCTGCACCACGACGCCGACCAGGTCCAGCTTGGTGAAGCTGACGAACGGCTGGACCAGCACCGTCTTGGTCAGCTCGCCGGGGGTGTTGACGATCTGGGTGATCGTGCCGAACGGGACGCCCGGCACGAACGGCTTGTCCTTCTCGGAACCGAAGGTGACCAGCCGGCCCCCGACCTTCGCGTTCGCGTGGCCGTTGAGCAGTTCCACCCGCATCGGGGCGTCGCCCTCGCCGGTGCCGAAGCCGACCTCGCCGCTGCTCTCCAGCCGCGCGCCGACGGTGAACCGCGGGTCGACCGCGAGCAGCACGGTGGAGGTGGTCGGCGCGACGGTGGTGACCCGCCCGACCAGACCGTCACCGTTGATGACGGTCATGTCGCGCAGGATGCCGTCGTTGCTGCCGATGTCGATGGTGACGGTCCAGGAGAAGTTCTGGCTGGACCCTATGGCCACGACCTGCGCCACCTTGATGGTGTACTGGCCGGCCCCCGCGAGCCCGAGCAGTTTGCTCAGCTGGCCGTCGCGGGACTTCACCAGGTCGTTGGAGGACAGCTGCTGACGCAGCAACTCGTTCTGCTGCTCGAGCTGGCGGATCCGGTCGGCCTGACTGCCGGAGTTCCGCAGCGCGTGCAGACCGTCCGCGACCGGGCTGACCACCCGCGAGACCCCGCTCTCCACCGGCCCGAAGAGCGAGGCGGCGGCGGAGCGCGGGCCGTTCAGCGGCGAGTCGTCACCGCCGTGGATGTCCACGGTGATCAACGCGAACGCGACCGCCACCAGCAGGATCAGCAGGAGTCGGCTCTCTCGTGTGTCCCTCACGATTCTCGGCGGAGCCCTTCAATTCGTGACGCAACGTGAGCGGGTGGGCCTTGCTAGGGGTGGAGCTGGGCTGCGGGTGGAGCTGGGCCGACTCGGGGGTCAGCGGCGCGGCTGGGCGTCGAGGACCTGCTGGAGCGCCTCGAACTCCTCGACGCACTTGCCGGAGCCGAGCGCGACGGAGTCCAGCGGGTTCTCGGCGATGTGCACCGGCATGCCCGTCTCGCGGCGCAGCCGCTCGTCCAGGCTGCGCAGCAGCGCGCCGCCACCCGTGAGAACGATGCCGCGGTCCATGATGTCACCGGCGAGCTCCGGCGGGCACTGGTCCAGCGTGGTCTTGACGGCGTCGATGATGGTGTTGACCGGCTCCTCGATCGCCTCGCGCACCTCGGCGGCGGAGATGACGACCGTCTTGGGGAGCCCGCTGACCAGGTCGCGGCCGCGGATCTCGCTGTGCTCCTCGTTGTCCCCCTCGACGGGGTAGGCGGAGCCGATGGTCATCTTGATCTGCTCGGCGCTGCGCTCACCGAGGAGGAGCGAGTACTCCTTCTTGATGTGCTGGATGATCGCGTTGTCGAGCTCGTCGCCGGCCACCCGGATGGACTGCGCGGTGACGATGCCGCCGAGGGAGATGACGGCCACCTCGGTGGTACCGCCGCCGATGTCGACCACCATGTTGCCGGTGGCCTCGTGGACCGGCAGGCCCGCGCCGATCGCCGCCGCCATCGGCTCCTCGATGATGTGCACCTGGCGCGCGCCGGCCTGCGCCGACGCCTCGATCACGGCACGGCGCTCGACGCCGGTGATGCCGCTGGGCACGCAGACCACGACGCGCGGCCGGGCCAGGTAGCGGCGGCGGTGGATCTTCAGGATGAAGTAGCGGAGCATCCGCTCGGTGATCTCGAAGTCGGCGATGACGCCGTCCTTGAGCGGGCGGATGGCCACGATGTTGCCGGGCGTGCGCCCGATCATCTTCTTGGCCTCCGCACCCACCGCGAGGATTCCGCCGGTGTTGGTGTTGACGGCCACCACTGACGGTTCGTTGAGGACGATCCCTCGGCCCCTGACGTACACCAGCGTGTTGGCCGTACCGAGGTCCACAGCCATGTCACGGCCGATGAACGACATGTTGTTCGCCATGGGGTGGGGGCCTTCCCGGGCTCGCGGTTTGGGGGCGACGGCAGCGGATTGCGGGCGGGACGCCGGCTCACTGGCCGTCAGTTGCTGACCATGAACGACCATGAATGAAGCTGCCGTCAGGCAGTCACCATGGTAGCGACGGGATCTTTATCGCCATTGTCCGTGCAGACGATCGGATATCCCGCCATTGGGACGCCGTGTGTCGGCGTTCGGTTCTCCACGGTCCGGGTACGGACCGTGGAAATTCCGTGAGAAAGGTGTGCGCCGGGTGGGTCAGGCGTGACCGGGGAAGAAAATCTTGATCTCGCGCGCGGCGGACTCCTCGGAGTCGGAGGCGTGGATCAGGTTCTCCCGGGTGATCGTGGCGAAATCCCCGCGAATGGTGCCGGGACCGGCCTCGAGCGGGTTGGTCTTGCCGGCGAGGGCTCGAATGCCCTCGATGACGCTCTCACCCTCGACGATCATGGCAACGGAGGGGCCGGACGACATGAAGCCCATCAGCGGCTCATAGAACGGCTTGCCCACGTGCTCGGCGTAGTGCTGCTCCAGCGTCGCGCTGTCCAGGGTGCGCAGCTCCATGGCCGCGATACGCCAGTTCGCCTTGCGTTCGATGCGGGAGACGATCTCACCGATCAGGCCACGGGCCACGGCGTCGGGCTTGAGCAGGATCAGCGTGCGCTGGGACGTCGAGGACATGGGACGGCTCCCGGAGTTTCGTGATGTGATGATCGACACGAGACTACCGGAGTGCTGTCCCATCTTTTGCAGCGGGAGCCCGGTTGGATTCACCCGCCCGGGGGCTGTGCTACGCCTGTGCGGCCGCGGCGGGTTCCGCCGCGCGGGCCGCCTTGATGGTGTCGATCTTCCGCCCGTAGTGGACGGACGCCCACCACAGCCCGGCGAAGATCACACCGAGGCCGTACATCATGCCGACGATCGCGCCGCTGGCGATCAGCGCGATCTGCAGCGCCCACCCGATCGTCACCGCACCGCGGCGGCTGAGCACGCCGCAGAGCAGCACGCACAGCAGCATGGCCGCTCCGGAGACCGACCAGAGCGTCGCCGCGGAGACATGCGAGAGCCGCATCGCGACAAGCGCGGCGAAGCCGATGACCATCGCTTCGCTGATCAGCGTGGAGGAGCAGAGGGTACGCACGACGCAAAGCTTACGCGCCCCGATCCGAGGGCCCGGCCCCAGGGGCGCGGAGCCGCTGTGCGGCTCCGCGCCCCCGGGTGGTGCGACTACTTCCTGTCCAGCTACTTCTTGTCCACTACTTCTTGCCCAGCAGGATCCGCGCCTCACCGATGGTGATGATGGAGCCGGTGATCAGGACGCCCGCGCCGCCGAGGTCGCCCTCCTCCTCGGCGAGGGTGACCGCGGCCTCGATCGCGTCGTCGAGGCGGGGCTCGACGTGGACGCGGTCCGCGCCGAAGACCTCGACGGCGAGCTCGGCCAGGCGGTCCACGTCCAGCGCGCGCTGCGTGCTGTTCTGCGTGACCACGATCTCCGCGAGCACCGGCTCCAGGGCCTCCAGGACGCCCAGGACGTCCTTGTCGCCGCTCGGCGAGAAGACCCCGACGAGGCGGGTGAAGCCGAAGGACTCGCCGATCGCCTCCGCCGTCACCTGTGCGCCGCCCGGGTTGTGCGCGGCGTCCAGAACGATGGTCGGGCTGCGGCGGACCACCTCGAGGCGGCCCGGCGAGCTGACGCCCGCGAACGCCGCGCGCACCTTGTCGATGTCCAGCGGCTGCTGGTGCGCGGCCCCCACGCCGAAGAAGCCCTCGACCGCGGCCAGCGCGACCGCGGCGTTCTGCGCCTGGTGCGCACCGTGCAGCGGGATGAAGATGTCCTCGTACTCGTGGCCGCCGATCCCCCGCAGGGTGATCATCTGGCCGCCGACGGCGACGTCGCGCCGCAGCACGCCGAACTCCAGGCCCTCACGGGCGACCGTCGCGTCGATCTCTACCGCGCGGCGCAGGATCACCTCGGCGGCGTCCAGCGGCTGCTGCGAGACGACCGCGAGCCCGCCCTTCTTGATGATCCCGGACTTCTCCCCCGCGATCGCGGCGTGCGTGTCGCCGAGGCGGTCCATGTGGTCCAGCGAGATCGGCGTGATCACCGAGACCACCCCGTCGATGACGTTGGTCGCGTCCCAGGTGCCCCCTATCCCGACCTCCACGACCGCCACGTCGACCGGCGCGTCGGCGAAGCAGGCGTACGCCATCGAGGTGACCACCTCGAAGAAGGACATGGGCACCGGCTGCTGGGCGTCGACGATGGCGACGTACGGCTTGATGTCCTCGTACGTCTGCACGAACAGCTCGGGGCTGATCGGCTCCCCGTCGAGGCTGATGCGCTCGGTGATCGACTCGACGTGCGGGCTGGTGTAGCGGCCGGTGCGCAGCTCGAAGGTGCGCAGCAGCTGCTCGATCATGCGAGCCGTACTGGTCTTGCCGTTGGTGCCGGTGATGTGGATGGACGGATAGGACCGCTGGGGCTGGCCCAGGATGTCCATCAACGCCTGGATCCGCTCCAGAGAGGGATCGATCTTGGTCTCCGGCCACTTGGCGGCCAGTTCCGCGGCTACCGCGGTCAGCTCAGTGTCGCTCACGGCGCAAGTGTACGGACGCCGAGCGGCACTCATGCACCGTCGGAAGTGGGCAAACGCTGGGGGCGCGAGGAACCGCGCGACGAGCCACCGAAGTGGTGTGTCGCTGGACGAGCAGGGGCCATCCCGACGGGGTGGTTACTCGCGCAGTTCCTCGCGCCCCTGATGGCTATGCCTTCGGGAGAGCCTCGAGCTGGGCGGTGAGGCGCTCGATGTCCTCCGTGGCCTTGGCGAGGCGGCCGCGGATCTTGTCGACCGCGGCCGGGGCGGCCTTGGCCACGAATGCCTCGTTGCCGAGCTTGGCTTCGGCCTGCGCCAGCTCCTTCTCCGCTGCCGCGAGGTCCTTGCTCAGGCGCTTGCGCTCCGCCTCGACGTCGATCGCGCCGGAGAGGTCCAGGGCGACCGTCGCGCCCGCGATCGGGAGGGTGGCCGTCGCGTGGAAGCCCTCCTCCGCCGGGGTGAGGCGGGCGAGGGAACGCAGCGCGCCCTCGTGGGCGACCAGCGAGGTGCCCTCCAGCGTCAGCCGGGCGGCAACCTTCTGGCCGGGCTTGAGGCCCTGGTCGCTGCGGAAGCGGCGGACCTCCGTGATGACCTGCTGCAGCAGCTCGATCTCCCGCTCGGCCACCGCGTCACGGAAGCCGCTGTCGGCCGGCCACTCGGCGATGACGACCGACTCGCCGCCCGTCAGCGCGGTCCACAGGGTCTCCGTCACGAACGGCGTGATCGGGTGCAGCAGACGCAGTGTCACGTCGAGGACCTCGCCGAGGACCCGCCGGGTGACGTCCGCCGCCGGGCCGCCCTCGGCCAGCGTGGACTTGGTCAGCTCGACGTACCAGTCGAAGACCTCGTCCCAGGCGAAGTGGAACAGCGCGTCCGTCAGCTTGGCGAACTGGTAGTCGTCGTAGAGGGCGTCCACCTCCGCGACGGTGCTGTTCAGGCGGGACAGGATCCAGCGGTCCGCCGCGCTCAGCTGCTCGGCGGCGGGAAGCGGGCCCTCCACCGTCGCGCCGTTCATCAGCGCGAAGCGGGTGGCGTTCCAGACCTTGTTGCAGAAGTTGCGCGAGCCCTGGACCCAGTCCTCGCCGATCGGCACGTCCGTGCCGGGGTTCGCGCCGCGGGCGAGCGTGAAGCGGAGCGCGTCCGCGCCGTAGGCGTCCATCCAGTCCAGCGGGTTGACCGCGTTGCCGAAGGACTTCGACATCTTCTTGCCGAACTGGTCGCGGACCATGCCGTGCAGGGCGATGGTGTGGAACGGCGGGGTGCCGTCCATCGCGTACAGGCCGAACATCATCATCCGGGCGACCCAGAAGAAGAGGATGTCGTAGCCGGTGACCAGCACGGACGTTGGGAAGAACTTCTCCAGCGACGGCGTCTGCCCGGGCCAGCCCAGCGTCGAGAACGGCCACAGACCGGAGGAGAACCAGGTGTCGAGGACGTCGGTGTCCTGGTGCCAGCCCTCACCCGTGGGCGGCTCCTCGTCGGGGCCGACGCAGACGATCTCGCCGTTCGGGCCGTACCAGACCGGGATCCGGTGGCCCCACCACAGCTGGCGCGAGATGCACCAGTCGCGCAGGTTGTCGACCCACGCGAAGTAGCGGGGTTCCATCTCCTCGGGGTGGATCTTGACGCTGCCGTCACGCACCGCGTCACCGGCCGCCTTGGCCAGCGGGGCGACCTTGACCCACCACTGCATGGACAGCCGCGGCTCGATGGTCGTCTTGCAGCGCGAGCAGTGGCCGACGCTGTGGACGTACGGGCGCTTCTCGGCGACGATCCGGCCCTCGGCGCGCAGCGCGCCGACGATGGCCGAGCGGGCCTCGAAGCGGTCCAGGCCGAGGAACGGGCCGTGCGCGGTGATGACGCCGTGCTCGTCCAGGACGGTGATGGCCGGCAGGTCGTGCCGCTGGCCGATCTCGAAGTCGTTCGGGTCATGGGCGGGCGTCACCTTGACGGCGCCGGTGCCGAACTCCGGGTCGACGTGCGCGTCGGCGACGATCGGGATCCGACGGCCCGTCAGCGGCAGCTCGATCTCGGTGCCGACCATGTGCTTGTAGCGCTCGTCGTCCGGGTGGACGGCGACGGCGGTGTCACCGAGCATCGTCTCGGCACGCGTGGTCGCGACGACGATGGCGTTGTCGCCCTCGCCGTAGCGGATCGAGACGAGCTCGCCCTCGTCGTCCTGGTACTCCACCTCGATGTCGGAGATGGCGGTGAGGCAGCGCGGGCACCAGTTGATGATGCGCTCGGCGCGGTAGATCAGCCCGTCGTCGTAGAGGCGCTTGAAGATGGTCTGGACGGCCTGGGACAGGCCCTCGTCCATGGTGAAGCGCTCACGCGACCAGTCCACGCCGTCGCCGAGACGGCGCATCTGACCGCTGATCTGGCCGCCGGACTCGGCCTTCCACTGCCAGACGCGCTCGACGAAGGCCTCGCGGCCCAGGTCGTGACGGGACTTGCCCTCCTTGGCGAGCTCCCGCTCGACGACGTTCTGCGTCGCGATGCCGGCGTGGTCCATGCCGGGCTGCCACAGGACCTCGTAGCCCTGCATGCGCTTGCGGCGCGTCAGCGAGTCGATGATGGTGTGCTCGAAGGCGTGGCCCAGGTGCAGCGAGCCGGTGACGTTCGGCGGCGGGATGACGATGGTGTACGGCGGCTTCTCGCTCTTGTCGTCCGCCGCGAAGTAACCGCGCTCTACCCAGCGCTCGTACAGCGGCCCCTCTACGTCCGCCGGCGTGTACTGCGTCGGCAATGTCTCGAGGGCGCTGTCGACCCCGGCGTCGGCGGGGTGCTGGTTCATTTCGGTCACGACGGCAAGTTTAGAGGGCGGGTGTCCATGGTCACGAACGCTTTCGTTCCGCGAACGAGGGCTCAGCGCGGCTTGGTGCGGTAACGCGATGGACAGGGACCGGCCACGCTGGTCTGATAATCGACCATGTCGACCAATCCGCCTCCGGGTGGCTATCCCCAGCCCGAGTACCCGCAGGGCTACGCGGCGCCCGGCTCCCCGCCGCCGTACCAGCAGTCCCCCTACCAGCAGCCGGGTTACCAACAGCCGGGCTACGAGCAGCCCGGGTACCAGCAGCCGGGCTACGACCAGGGCGCCGCGGCCTGGGGCTACGCCCCCGTGCCGCCCAAGCAGTCGCACACGCTCCGCAACGTGCTGCTGATCCTCACCGCCGTGGTGCTGGTCGGCGGCGGCGTGGTCGCCTACCTGGGCATGAACGTGGCCAAGACGGTCGGGGCGAACAAGCTGGTCCCGCCGGTCTCGTTCCAGAGCTACGCGCGCCAGGACGCCAACCCCAACCTCGCCGCCGTGCAGAGCAGCGCGCAGACCCTGGCCACCACGGCGCACCTGACGCCCACGGTCGCGATCTACGGCAGCTCCGCCACCAGCACCAGCCCCTCCTTCCTCTTCATGGGCGGCTACGGCAGCACGCTCGGCGCCCAGTTCGGGATCGGCGACTTCTGGAAGGGCATGAGCGGCGACCAGGGCGTCTCGGTCAGCGACCAGACGGACGAGGCGGCCGGCTCCCAGGGCGGCAGCATGCAGTGCGCCCAGGTCCACCTGGCGTCGCTCGGCAAGAGCCTGCCCGTCTGCGTCTGGGCCGACAACAGCGGCTTCGGCTCGGTCATGGACTACTCCCGCGCGGGCTCCTCGGACCTGAGCGGCACGGCCGCGATGACGCTGGCCTTCCGGCATGCCGCCGAGGTCAAGAAGTAGCCACACCGACGTCGCCGCGCTCGCGCGCCCCGTTCGTGCCCCGTCGCCCGCACCGGTCACACTTGTGTACCGACAGGTAGGCAACGGGGCACGAGTGTCAGAAGGAGCGAAGGTGAGCGAGGACCCGGGCGCCATGCGGCGGGCGCGGATCGAGGCGTTGCGCGCCCAGGAGCAGGCCAAGGCGCGGAAGCGCAGGACGCTGGCCATCGGGGCGGCGGTGCTGGTGCTGCTGCTGGTCGTGGGCGGCGTCCTGTGGGCGACGTTGGGCTCGTCCAAGTCGTCGAGCACGGCGGGCTCCGGCACGGCGTTCTGCGGGAACGTCGCATCGGGCAGCCCGACCACCAAGCAGTGGTCGCAGCCGCCGGCCATGAGCATCGACACCAAGGCGACCTACACCGCGACGTTGAAGACCTCCTGCGGGGACGTCGGGCTGAAGCTCGACGCCCAGCACGCGCCGAAGACGGTCAACAGCTTCGTCTTCCTCGCCCAGCAGGGCTTCTTCGACCACACCCACTGCCACCGGCTCACCACGGCCGGCATCTACGTGCTGCAGTGCGGCGACCCGACGGCCACCGGCACCGGAGGTCCGGGCTACAAGTTCGACGACGAGTACCTGAACGCCCCGGCGATCCAGGGCGGCACCTACCCGGCCGGCACCCTGGCGATGGCCAACTCGGGCCCCAACACCAATGGTTCGCAGTTCTTCCTGGTCTACAAGGACAGCCAGCTGTCGCCGAACTACACGCCGTTCGGCACCATCACCTCGGGCCTGGACATCCTGAACCACATCGGCCAGGACGGGAGTGACAACTCCAACGGCCAGGGCGACGGCAAGCCGAACGACACCGTGGTGATCAACTCGGTGTCGGTCACCAAGAAGTAACGCACGCGGTAACGCGAAAGGGGTCCGGGGCTCGAAGCCCCGGACCCCTTTCGGTTCGATCCTTACGCGCTCTTCTCGCGGCGCTCGCGCTGGGCGCGCAGGTCGCGCGGGACCAGCGTCGGGTTCACGTGCTTGAGGACCACGTCCTCGTCGACGACCACGCGGGCGACGTCCTTGCGCGAGGGCACCTCGTACATCACGGACATCAGCACCTCCTCCATGATCGCGCGCAGACCGCGGGCGCCGGTGGAGCGCTTGATCGCCTGGTCGGCGATGGCCTCCAGCGCCTCGGTGGTGAACTCCAACTCGACGCCGTCCAGCTCGAAGAGGCGACGGTACTGCTTGACCAGCGCGTTCTTCGGCTCGGTGAGGATCTGCAGCAGCGCGTCCCGGTCCAGGTTGTGCACCGAGGTGATCACCGGCAGACGGCCGATGAACTCGGGGATCATGCCGAACTTGACCAGGTCCTCCGGCATGACCTCACGGAACAGGTCGCTGGAGTCGATCTCGTGCTTGGAGCGGATCGGGGCGCCGAAGCCGATGCCCTTCTTGCCCGCGCGGCCCTCGATGATGCGCTCCAGACCGGAGAAGGCGCCGCCCACGATGAACAGCACGTTCGTCGTGTCGATCTGGATGAACTCCTGGTGCGGGTGCTTGCGCCCGCCCTGCGGCGGCACCGAGGCCGTCGTCCCCTCGAGGATCTTCAGCAGCGCCTGCTGCACGCCCTCGCCCGAGACGTCGCGCGTGATCGACGGGTTCTCGCTCTTGCGGGCGACCTTGTCGATCTCGTCGATGTAGATGATCCCAGTCTCGGCCTTCTTGACGTCGTAGTCGGCCGCCTGGATCAGCTTCAGCAGGATGTTCTCGACGTCCTCACCGACGTAGCCGGCCTCCGTCAGCGCCGTGGCGTCCGCGATCGCGAACGGCACGTTCAGCATCCGGGCCAGGGTCTGCGCCAGCAGCGTCTTGCCGGAGCCGGTGGGGCCCAGCAGCAGGATGTTGGACTTGGCCAGCTCGATGCCGTCGTCGCGGCCGTGCTTGCCGTTCTCGCCCGCCTGCACACGCTTGTAGTGGTTGTAGACGGCGACGGAGAGGGCCTTCTTGGCGACCTCCTGGCCGACGACGTAACCGTCGAGGAACTCGTAGATCTCGCGGGGCTTCGGCAGCTCCTCGAAGCGGACCTCCGAGGTCTCCGCGAGCTCTTCCTCGATGATCTCGTTGCACAGGTCGATGCACTCGTCGCAGATGTACACGCCTGGCCCGGCAATGAGCTTCTTCACCTGCTTCTGGCTCTTGCCACAGAACGAGCACTTGAGCAGGTCGCCACCGTCACCGATGCGTGCCACGAGGTGCTTCCCCTTCGCCAAAGGCTCCCTGGGGGGCGGAGCCTGGTGCTTGGTATCCGACGGTACTCCGTCAGGAGCCGCGATTCGCCGTGTTCGACGGCTTCCCACTTCCGCCCTGGGCGAATAAACGAATCGGCCGGATCAGGATGTCGGTACTGACGATGGTGCCAGGCGTCGCCCCGGGCTCCAAGAGCGGGGGGCGGTCTGACTGCGTGGTGCTGGTCTCAGCCGGCACTCGGCTGCGCGGAACGGCTCCGGGCGCGGTCACGGACCGCGCCCGGAGCGTCACCCGAAGCGCAGGGGCGGTCGGAATCAGACCGCGGTGGTCTTGCGGGTGGAGATGATCTGGTCGATGAAACCGTACTGCAGCGACTCCTCGGCGGTGAGGATCTTGTCGCGCTCGATGTCGTCGGAGATCTCCTGCTGGCTCTTGTTCGAGTGCTTGGAGAGCAGCACCTCCAGCAGCTCACGCATGCGCTGGATCTCCGCGGCCTGGATCTCCAGGTCGGAGACCTGGCCGCGGCCGGTCTCGGTGTACGGCTGGTGGATCAGCACGCGGGCGTTGGGCAGCGCCATGCGCTTGCCCGGCGTGCCGGCCGCCAGCAGCACGGCCGCGGCGGAGGCCGCCTGGCCCATGCAGACCGTCTGGATGTCCGGCTTGACGTACTGCATGGTGTCGTAGATCGCCGTCAGCGCGGTGAAGGAGCCGCCGGGCGAGTTGATGTACATGGAGATGTCCCGGTCCGGGTCCATCGACTCCAGGCACAGCAGCTGGGCCATGATGTCGTTCGCCGAGGCGTCGTCGACCTGGGTTCCCAGGAAGATGACGCGCTCCTCGAAGAGCTTGGCGTAGGGGTTGTACTCGCGGTAACCCTGCGAGGTGCGCTCGACGAAGCTGGGCAGGATGTACCGGCCCTCGGCGATCATGTTGTCGACGCGCGACTGCGCGGCGGACAGGCTGGGGATGTTCATCGGGTTCTTCCGTCCTCCGGGACGATGGTCGACTGGGTGGCGACTGGTGGTGGTGCCTGCCGAGGGCTCAGGCGCCCGTGCCGCCGCCACCGGGGACGTCCGAGGCACTGTGCATGATCTGGTCGATCAGGCCGTACTCCTTGGCCTCGACCGGGGTGAACCAGCGGTCGCGGTCGGAGTCCTTGGTGATCTGGTCCACCGTCTGACCACTGTGCTCGGCGATGAGTTCGGCCATCCGGTGCTTCATCCGGACCAGCTGCTGAGCCTGGATGCGGATGTCCGTGGCCGAGCCGCCCAGACCTGCCGAGGGCTGGTGCATCAGGATCTCGGCGTTCGGGAGCGCGAAGCGCTTGCCCTTGGCGCCGGCCGTCAGGAGGAACTGGCCCATCGAGGCGGCCATGCCCATCGCGATGGTGACCACGTCGTTCTTGATGTACTGCATGGTGTCGTAGATCGCCATGCCGGCCGTCACCGAGCCGCCCGGGGAGTTGATGTAAAGGAAGATGTCCTTTTCCGGGTCCGCGGCCAGCAGCAGCAGCTGCGCGGTGATCTTGTTGGCGATGTCGTCGTCGACCTGCTGGCCGAGGAAGATGATGCGCTCGTTGAGCAGACGGTTGTAGACCTGGTCTCCCAGACCGCCACCGCCGATGTCGCCGGCGGCACGCGGGGTCACAAGCCCGGGCATCGAGATCTGCGGAATCGTCACGTATCCACCTGCTCGTTGTTGACACGACGGCTGGTCGTCGAGGGCCGCCGTCACAGCGTTTCCACCGACCCTAACGCGCAGTGCTGGTCCGGCCATCCCTCAAAACCGACCTGTTCGCTTTGAGCGTCACGTGTCGTGCTCTGCGCGAACGCGGAAACCCCCGAACGCGGCAGGGCCCGGACCGCGTGACGCGGTCCGGGCCCTGCCGTTTCAGGCTGGGGAGGCTCAGGCCTCCTCGGTCTCCTCGACCTCGGCCGCGGCCTCGACCTCGACGGTCTCGACGGCCTCGGAGGTCTCTGCGTCCTCGTCCTCGTCGTCCGCGAAGTCGACCGGGTTGCCCTCGGTGTCCACGACCTTGGCGGCCTCGACGACGGACGCCAGGGCCTTTCCGCGGACGACCTCACCGACGAGCAGCGGCACCTGGCCACCCTGGACGACCTGCTGGGCGAACTGGTCCGGCGTCATGCCGGAGCCGGCCGCGCGGCGCAGCAGGTGCTCGGTGAGCTCCTCCTGGGAGACGCCCAGCTCCTCCTTGGCCGCGATGGCGTCCAGCACGAACTGGGTCTTGATGCCCTTCTTCGCCTGGTCCTCGAGCTCGGCCTGGAAGTCCTCGGCGGACTTCTCCTGCAGCTTCAGCCAGGCGTCCATGTCGATGCCCATCTGGGGCAGCTGGTGGTGCTCCAGGTTGTGCTTGCGGGTCTCGATCTCGTCCGCGAGGAGCTTCTCCGGGTACGGCATCTCGACGAGCTCGAGCAGCTTGTCGAGGACGCGCTCCTGGGCCTGGGTGGCCTGGTCGAACTCCTTCATGCGGGCGAGCCGCTTGCGGGAGTCGTCCTTCAGCTCGTCCAGGGTGTCGAACTCGCTGGCCATCTGGGCGAACTCGTCGTCCAGGGCCGGGAGCTCCTTCTCCTGCACGGCGGTGACGGTGACGGTGACCTCGGAGTCCTTGCCCGCGGCGGAGCCGCCCTTGAGCTCGGTGGTGAAGGTCGCGGAGCCGCCGGCCTCCAGACCGATGACCGCGTCGTCGATGCCGTCCAGCAGGCGGCCGGAGCCGATCTCGTAGGTCACGCCGGTGGCGGTGCCGTCCTCGGGGACCTCACCGTCGACCTTGGCCTCGAGGTCGACGACCACGACGTCGCCCTCGGCGGCGGCGCGCTCGACGGCCTTGACCGAGGAGAAGCGCTCACGCAGCTGCTCCAGGCTCTTGTCGACGTCCTCGTCGGTGACCTCGATCGGGTCGACCTCGACCTCGATGGTCTCGAAGTCGGGCAGGGTGATCTCGGGACGGATGTCCACCTCGGCGGTGAACTTCAGGTCGCCGCCGTCGGCGAGCTTCTCGACACCCTCGATCTCGGTGATCTCCGGCTGGCCGAGGACGTCGATCTTGCCCTCCTCGACCGCCTGGCCGTAGAACTTCGGCAGCGCGTCGTTGACGGCCTCCTCCAGCACGGCACCGCGGCCGAAACGCTGGTCGATGACGCGAGCCGGGATCTTGCCCTTACGGAAACCCGGAACCGTGACCTGCTGGTTGATCTTCTTGTACGCCGCGTCGAGGCTGGGCTTGAGCTCCTCGAAGGGCACCTCGACGGTGAGTCGAACCCTGGTCGGGTTCAGAGTCTCCACGGCGCTCTTCACGGTTGGGTCTCCTTGGGGGCTTTACGGTCGGTGTGTCCGCCACGGCCCGGTCTTCGGGCACGCGGCGAGACGGGTGATGCGTCCTGTTGACTAATCGCCCGCCGGGCTGCGTCGGTGGACCCCGCACACCCGCGACCATCGCCGCGGTGCGCAGACGCCACCAGCGACCCATCCTACCGGTACCACAATCAGCCTTCGCCCCCACGGCCCGGGCGGCTGTCTTCGCAGCTCAGCAGGGGCGCTCCCGCACCTTCACCTGCCCTGCGCAGTCGGGGTGACCGGATTCGAACCGACGACCTTCCGCTCCCAAAGCGGACGCGCTACCAAACTGCGCCACACCCCGTTCGTCTCGCGAGACGTAGCGTACATGCTGCGGGGTCGCCACCCGAGCGAATTCGGCTTCGACGCCGCGCAGGTCAAGTGGTGTGCATCCGCCCGCCCGCGTCCGCTACCCTGATCCACGGCGCAAGCCCCGCGGGCGTAGCTCAATGGTAGAGCCCTAGTCTTCCAAACTAGCTACGCGGGTTCGATTCCCGTCGCCCGCTCCAACGGTTCGGCCCCAGCTCAGCGACATGATCGCCGGGCTGGGGCCGTTCGTCGTCCCGGCCCCGTGGTGCGGCGGCCCGGGTGCGCTCCTAGCGTGGAGGGGCAGGCATCCCCTCGTCCCTCGTTCGAGGGAGGCATCGTGCTCTACGTCATGACCTTCGAGTGGCAGCCCGGACTCACCCGGGAGCAGCGGGACGGCGCCCTGGCGCGGCGGGCCCAGTGGCAGTACCCCGCGGGGTTCTCCGCGGAGGGCGAGTACTGGCTGGGCAGCGAGGACACGGCCGTCGTGGTCGTGTTCCAGGCCGACAGCTTCGCGCCGATCATGGAGGTCGCCCTGGCCTGGGGCGACGTGTTCCGGATCAACACCTTCCCGGCCGTGACGGCGGCCGACGGCCTGGCGATGGGCGCCGAGGCCCTGGGACGGCGCGGCGCCTGAGCCCCGCCCGGACCGCGGCCGGAAGAACCCCGCGTCCTGCAGGAGTCGTGAACACCTGCGCGCGGTACGCTCGGCGCGGCTTCACACGGGCTTCACGAGGGGCGGCAGGTTGCGAGCCGAGCAGCGGCTGGACGTGATACGGCGCAGTGTGGTGCGGGAGATGGCCGCGCTCGGGCGTCGCTTCCACGTCGACGAGCAGGTCGTGCGCGGCCCGGGGACCACGGCCGTGGCCGTGCGCGAGCACCGCGACCCCCGTGCGGACGCCGGGGCCCCGCCGCATCTCGATCTCGGCTACGCGCTGCGGCTGGGCGACGGAGAGGGGCCGGTCGTCTGGGACTGCGTGAGCGGACTGGGGCGCACCGAGGAGCAGCGGCTCGAGAACGGGGTGCGGATGTGGCGCACCACGACGGCCGGTGCGGTCGTGGAGCTGCTGGAACGCCGCGGCGTGCACGGGGACGTCTTCGCGCCCGGCGCGCCCACGGGGGTGCCCGGCTGGTACTCGGTGCAGGGGCCGGCGGCCGTCTTCGGGTTCCGCAGCGAGCCGCTCACCGCCTGGGTCGAGGGCCATCACCTGCTGCCCGCCCTGGCCGCGGAGGTGCTGCCGCACCTGGACGGCCGCGCCCTGCACGGGGTGCGCGTCTTCTTCGGCGGGCGCGCCGACGACGAGATCGCCGAGGTGCGGGTCGACGGCGAGCCGGTGCCCACGGCGTCCGCAGCGCTGCGAGCGCTCGGCTGGCCGCGCGGGGAGCACCTCGCCTGGGCTCGGTGCTTCCTGCTGCTCACCCGTGACCCGGACGCCCTGCGGGATGCGGAGACCGCGTCCACGACACCCCCGCCCAGCCCGGCGCCGCTGACCGACGGGCCGACGCGCAGTCAGCCGCCGGAGCCCATGGCCCTGTTGCGCCGGCTGCTCTGAGTCACTTCGTGATCTGGTTGATCGTGTCGGCGATCTGGGTGAGGAAGGTCTGGATCGGGGCCGCCGCCGACGTCTTGGCCAGGAAGAATCCGAACAGGACGGCCAACGCGGTGTAGCTCATCTTGATGCTCTTGTTCCTGAGGAACACAACGAGCAGGATCCCCAACAGGACCACCGCGGAGATGGAGAAGGTTGTCACGGGCCCCACTTCCTCGCTTCGAGCGTGACGACGGCTACGTCAACAGCTGAGGGACGCCCGGCGCCGAGGCCACACCGCGTCACCACGGCACCACCCCCAGCTCACGCTCGCCCGCTTAGTCAGTCTCTCCGGATCAACGGGCTCCGTAAAGCGGTTCTGGCTCACACTGCACTGCCGGAGTGCACTATCAGCCGAGATTGTCCGAAGATCGTGTGACGGATGGTACAAGTGCGGCCAGCGATACGCCTATTCGCGCCAGAGGAGCAGGAGGGCCCGGTCGTCGCTGCGGTCCTCGGCGACCCGCTCGATCAGCCGCCAGGCGGAGCCGGCGAAGGTGCTGCCGACCAACCGGTCGGCCTCGCCCATGAGTCGGTCCATGCCCTCGGACAGGTCCCGGCCAGGGGCCTCGACCATGCCGTCCGTGCAGAGCATCAGCACGTCGCCGTGGGCCAGCACCCCGCGCACGCCCTCGAACTTGGCGCCGTCGTAGATGCCGAGCAACGGCCCCTCGGCTTCCTTCGTCTGCCAACGGCCGGTTCCGTTCGCCCGCTGCATGCCGGGAAGATGACCGGCCGACAGCAGTTCGTACTCGCCGGTGTCCAGATCCAGCACCAGGTGCACGGCGCTGGCGAAGCCCTCCTCCCAACCCTGGCGCAGCAGGTAGCCGTTGGCGGCCGGAAGGAAGTCGTGCGGGGGCAGTGAGCCCAACAGGCCGCCGAACGCGCCGGAGAGGAGCAGGGCGCGCGAACCGGCGTCCATGCCCTTGCCGGAGACGTCCGCGAGCACCGCCTCCAGTACCCGCTTGCCCGTTCCGGTCCGTGCGGCGACGACGAAGTCGCCGGAGAAGGACTGCCCGCCCGCCGGACGCAGCGCCATCTCGGCGTGCCAGCCCGCGGGGAGGGACGGGATCCGGCTCTGCACCTTGAGCCGCTCGCGCAGGTCGAACAACATCGACCCGCCCCGTCGCCACGGCACGCCGACGCGGCTGCGGAACTGCGCCAGCACCAGCCCGACGGCGCCGACCGCGCCGACGGTCAGCACGCTGCCCGGCGTCACCCGGGTCAGATCGCTGCCGTCGTACGGCCCGAGCAGCACCGACTCCGCGGCGAGGGCCGCGGCCGCGGCGGCGTACAGAAGCACGAGACTGCTGGGCCGCAGCAACAACGCGCCGGAGATCACCGGCATGACGAGCACGGTCGGCGGGAACCAGACCGGCAACGAGACAGTGGCGAACGTGAGCAACGGCACGAGGAGCAGCAGCGAGACGAAGGCGATCCAGTCCGCGCCGTCCCCGCGGAAGTAGTCCACGGCGGCCCTGCGCACCCGTCGCCAGGCCCGTCGCTGCGCCCTGCGCAGGCGGACCGTACGGGTGTCGCCCGGGTGTCCCCCGGCGTCGCGGCGTGCCATGTTCCGCAGACCCTATCGAGCGCCGCCGCCGCGCGTCGACGTATCGCGGTCGCGGGCTGCCGCGATCGCGCCATTCTGTGCGTCCGCAGAGCCCGGCGCGTGCGGCGGCCCCGGGCGCAACGGCGCGCTCGGCTCGGGATAGCGTCGGCGTATGTCTACCGCGACCGACCGCAGGACCCGCCCCACGCAGGTGCGGGCCAGCCTGCCGCTGCTTCTCGTGATCTCCGTCATCGGGTTGGGGCTGGTCCTGCTCGGCGGCTACCGGGCCGGGTACGCCGCGGGGCTCGCGGGGACGCCGGGCACCCTGACGGTGGCTTCGTGCGGGCAGCCCGGCGAACCCGGGGTCTGCACAGGTGTGTTCAAGGCCACGGACGGGTCGGTGACGGACCCGGCGGCGACGGTCCCGGCGTCAGGGCATCCGGCCCGGGGCCGCACCCTGGACGTCGACCGCCTCGGCGCGGGCGACTACGGCCCGATCAGCCTGGCCCACTCGGTGGGCTGGCTGGCGCTCATCCTGTTCGGCCTGATGCTGGCGGGCTCCCTGCCCTCGGCCCTGCTCGGCCGCCGCGCCGAGCACAGCCCCCACGCCGCCCGCGCGGCAGGACGGCTGGGCTTCGCGGTGCTGGCCCTGTGCGTGGGCGCGGGCGTGTTCGGCGTGATGGCCTTGGTGCTCTCCCTCACCACCGGCTGAGGACCGGCGCGAACGGCGCGCTGGGAGCGCGGACTTCGTCCGCGGTGAGCCCGTGCGCCGCGTGGAGCGTCAGGCCTGGCAGCGGGGGCACCAGAAGAGGTTGCGGGCCGCGTGCTCCTCGGTGCGGACCTCGGTGCCGCAGACGAGGCAGGGCTGGCCGGCGCGACGGTAGACGTAGACCTCACCGCCGTGGTCGTCGACGCGGGGCGGGCGGCCCATCGCCTCGGGGGTGTGCTCGGGGCGGACGGTGTCGATGCGGTTCAGCCGGACGCCGTCCCGCATCAGCGGGCGCAGGTCGTTCCAGATCGCGTCCCACTCGGCGCGGTCGAGGCTGCGCCCCTGGCGGTGCGGGTCGACGCCTTGACGGAAGAGCACCTCGGCGCGGTAGACGTTGCCGACGCCGCACAGGACCTTCTGGTCCATCAGCAGCGCGGCGATGGTGGTGCGGCTGCCGCTGATCCGCTTCCAGGCGGCGTCGCCCGTCTCCTCCGGGCGCAGCGGGTCCGGGCCGAGGCGGGCTTCGGCCTCCAGCTTCTCGCCCGGGGTGACCAGCGCGCATCGGCTCGGGCCGCGCAGGTCCGCGTAGGCGTCGTCGGAGGCGATCCGCAGCCGGACCTGGCCCACGGGGTCGGGAGCGGCCCCGTGGCCCCAGAAGACCTTCCCGTACAGGCCGAGGTGGATGTGCACCCAGCCCGCCGCGCCGAAGCCGAGGAAGAGGTGCTTGCCCTTGGCGTCGGTCGCGGTCAGCCCGTGGCCGTCCAACTGCCGTGCGGCCTCGGCGAAGGGGCCCTGCGGACTGGAGACGGCAACGGCCTGGCCGCCGAAGACCCGGTGGTATTCGGCGGCCAGTCGGTGGATGGTGTGGCCCTCGGGCACGGCGGCGTCGGAGCCCTGCTCAGCCCTGCGGGTGGTGGGCCGGGATGGGCGGCAGCTCGCCGGTGGTCTCGTACTCCGTCAGCATGTCGATGCGGCGGATGTGACGCTCCTCGGCGGAGAACGGCGTGTCGAGGAAGACCTCCAGGAAGGAGGTGGCGTCCTCGACGCTGTGCATCCGGCCGCCGATGGAGAGGACGTTGGCGTTGTTGTGCTCGCGGCCCAGCTTGGCGGTCTCCAGGCTCCAGGCCAGCGCGGCGCGAACGCCCTTCACCTTGTTGGCGGCGATCGCCTCGCCGTTGCCGCTGCCCCCGATGACGACGCCGAGGGCCTCCGGGTCCGCCGCGGTGCGCTCGGCGGCGCGCAGGCAGAACGGCGGGTAGTCGTCGACCGCGTCGTAGATGTGCGGACCGCAGTCGATCGGCTCGTGCCCGGCCTCGGTCAGCCACTTCACGAAGTGCTGCTTGAGCTCGAAACCGGCGTGGTCGGATCCCAGGTAGACGCGCATGGCGCGATTATGTCAGCCCTGCTCCGCGGAGGCGCGGCGGCCCACTGGGGGTTCGCCGTTGAGCTGCCGTGAGGGTCGGCGCTGGGGGTACCCCCGGCCGAAGGCTGGGGGAGGCCGTGCCAGGCGTCGCGCCGTCGCAGGATCTCAGCGGCGAAGCCCCAGCTTCCAGGCGGCCGGGAGCAGGCCGGTGGCGATGGCGATCTTGAGGGCGTCGCCGAGCAGGAACGGGTACAGGCCGAGCGAGGCGGCCTGGGCGAGGGAGACGTGGGCGGCGACGGCCAGCCACGGCACGCCGACGGCGTAGATCGCGAGGTTGCCGAGCGCCATCGCACCGGCCGTGCGCAGCGGCGAGCGGTCGGCGCCGCGCCGGGCCAGCGCGCCGACGAGCGCGCCCGCGACGACGAAGCCGACGACGTAGCCGAGGGTGTACAGCACCGCGCCCGTCGCGCCGGAGCTGCCGCCCTGGAACCACGGCACGCCGGCGATGCCGGCCAGCAGGTAGAGGGCCATCGAGGCCGCGCCGCGGCTGGTGCCGAGGGCGGTGCCGACGAGCAGCGCGGCCAGCGTCTGCCCGGTCACCGGCACCGGCGAACCCGGCACCGGCACGGACAACTGCGCGGCCAGACCGGTGAACGCGGCGCCGCCGAGGACGAGCGCGGCGTCGCGGACCAGCGCGCGGCCACGGGTGGCCCCGGCGGCGGGCAACAGGTCGGCGAGGACGGCGCCGGGACGGACGATCGGTGCGGCGAGACTCACGGCTGGGCTCCTGTGGTCCGGTGGGTGAGGGGCAAGGTGTGAACGTTCGTGAACCTATCCCCACCGGAGGGCGGGGCGCTTAGGGCGCTTCCCACAAAACCGCAGGTCAAGGCTTAGGCAGGCTCGACGTGCCGACGACGGAGCGCGGCCATCGCGTCACCTTGGGTGATTTCGGCGTTCGCATGCTGGCCGCTCCGTCCGGTTTCCCTGCCGAGGCGGGCAGCATTGCCCGAATACTGAGCACGCCGGTTCAGTATGCGAACACCACCCGCCACCTACGCGCAGGACAGATGAGCACCACGACCGCACCTCAGCCCACGCAGCAGACCGGGCGGCAGGCCGAGCAGGCCGCGACTCCCGGCCTGTCCCACAGCCTCCGTCCGCGTCACCTCTCGATGATCGCCCTCGGCGGCGTCATCGGCGCCGGCCTCTTCGTCGGCTCCGGCGCCGGCATCGCCGCGGCGGGCCCCTCCATCGTGCTGGCCTTCGCGGCCTCCGGCGTGCTGGTCATGCTCATCATGCGGATGCTCGGTGAGATGTCCGCCGCGCGCCCCGCCTCCGGCTCCTTCTCCGTGCACGCGGAGAAGGAGATCGGCGCCTGGGCCGGGTTCGCCTCCGGCTGGCTGTTCTGGCTGCTGCTCTGCGTCGGCGTCTCCGCGGAGGCGACCGGCGCCGCCGGCATCATGACCAGCTGGCTGCCCGGCACGCCCACCTGGATGTGGGTCGCGCTGTTCATGTCCTTCTTCTGCGCGAGCAACCTCACGGCGGTGAAGAACTTCGGCGAGTTCGAGTTCTGGTTCGCGGCGATCAAGGTCGCGGCGATCGTGGGCTTCCTGGTGCTCGGCGTACTGGCCGTCCTCGGCGTCGTCGGCAACGGCGCGCCCGGCCTGACCAACCTCACCGGCCACGGCGGGTTCCTCCCCCACGGCGTCAACGGCCTGGTCACCGGCCTGCTCGCGTCCGTCTTCGCATACGGCGGCCTGGAGACGGTCACCATCGCGGCGGCCGAGTCCAAGGACCCCGTGCGCAGCGTCGGCAACGCGGTGCGGACCGCGATGTGGCGCATCGCGATCTTCTACGTCGGCTCGATGGCGGTCATCGTCACCCTGCTGCCGTGGAACAACCCGAACGTGGTCAAGAACGGCCCGTATGTCGCAACCCTGAACCTCATCGGCGTCCCGGCGGCGGCGCAGATCATGAACGTGGTCGTCCTGATCGCCCTGCTCAGCGCGATGAACGCGAACATCTACGGCTCGTCCCGGATGGCGTACTCGCTGGTCCAGCGCGGCCTCGGCCCCAAGGCGCTGGCCCGCGTGCGCGGGGGCGTGCCGCGGCTCGCCGTGCTGGCGTCTTCCGCCTTCGGCTTCTTCGCGGTGCTGCTGAACTTCTGGTGGCCGACGACGGTCTTCGCCTGGCTGCTGAACGCCGTCGGGGCGGCGGTCCTCGTGGTGTGGGCGTTCGTCTGCGTCGCCCAGCTGCGGATGCGCAGGCGGCTGGAGCGCGAGGCGCCGGAGCGGCTGACCGTGAGGATGTGGGCCTTCCCGTACCTGACCTGGGTGGCCCTGGCCGGCGTCGTGGCCGTCCTCACGCTGATGCTGCTGAGCCAGGGCAACCGCGTCCAGCTCGCGACGACGCTCGGCGCGACGGGCGTGCTGTCCCTGCTGGGGCTGGTCTGGCAGCGGAAGACGGTTCGCTCCCGCAGCTAGGTGCAGCACACTGGGGGCGCGAGGAAGTGCGCGACAAGCCACCGTGGTGGTGTGGCACCAACGGAGCAGAGCCATCCCCGCAGGGTGGTTGCTCGCGCCCACGCGGCGGAGCCGCAAATCGGCAGAGCCTCGCGCCCCTCAAGCAGAGCCCTCGCGAAGCAGAGCCCTCGCGCCCCTCAAGGTGACGCTCAGTCGAAGATCGGGCCCTGGGTCCGCGTGCGCTTGATCTCGTAGAAGCCCGGGGTCGAGGCGACCAGGATCGTGCCGTCCCAGAGGCGGCCCGCCGCCTCGCCCTTCGGGGCCGGGGTGACGACGGGGCCGAAGAAGGCGATGCGCTCGCCCGCCGGGCCGGGGACGGAGATGACCGGGGTGCCCACGTCCTCGCCGACCAGGCTGATGCCCTCCTTGTGGGAGACCCGCAGCGCGTCGTCGTAGTCCGTGGAGTCCATCGCGTCCGCGAGCGACGTCGGCAGGCCCGCGTCAGTGAGCGCGGCCTCGATCGTGGCGCGGTCGCGCTGCTCGCCGCCGTTGTGGAAGCGGGTGCCCAGCGCCGTGTAGAGCGGGGCGAGCACGCCCTCACCGTGCTTCTGCGCGGCGGCGATGCAGACCCGGACCGGGCCCCAGGCCTCGTCCATCAGCTTCGCGTACTTCTCCGGCAGGTCGCGGCCCTCGTTCAGGACGGCCAGACTCATCACGTGCCATCTGACCTTGATCGGGCGCTGCTTCTCGACCTCGAGCATCCATCGCGAGGTCATCCACGCCCACGGGCACAGGGGGTCGAACCAGAAGTCTGCGGTAACGGGCGCTGCTGCGGCGTCCACGGACATGTACGTGCTCCCTTGTCCTACTTGTCTGTCCTGCTTGTCCGAGTCGTTCCCGGTCGTCACGATGCGTCGCCACAACCGGCCCCCACTCGGTGGAACGCTCATCCACACGTCGCCATTCCCGGCACCACCCGGCGTGACAAGATGCCAGAACAAGAGATCCACGGCTAAGCCGCGCTACCACCCCAGCGCGCCCCATCAGCACGAGGAGTAACCGACGTGCCCGGCACCAATCTCACCCGTGACGAGGCCCGCGAGCGGGCGCGGATCCTCGAGGTCGACGCGTACACCGTCGAGCTCGACGTCCGCAGCGCCCTCGGCGACAGCGGCGTCTTCCGCTCGCGGACGACCCTGCGGTTCCGTTGCTCCGAGCCGGGCGCGGACACCTTCGCGGACCTGCTCGCGCCGCACGTGCGCACCGTGACGCTGAACGGGCGCGAGCTGGACCCGGCCGAGGTCTTCGACGGGTCGCGGATCGCGCTGCCGGGGCTGGCCGCCGAGAACGAGCTGGTCGTCGACGCCGACTGCGCCTACAGCCACACCGGCGAGGGTCTGCACCGGTTCGTCGACCCGGTCGACGGAGAGGTGTACCTCTACACCCAGTACGAGCCGGCCGACGCGCGCCGCGTCTTCGCCAACTTCGAGCAGCCGGACCTGAAGGCGCCGTTCACCTTCTCGGTGACCGCGCCCGCGCACTGGGAGGCGTTCTCCAACTGCGCCGCCACGGGCGAGCCGAAGCGCAACGAGGACCGGTCGCGCACCTGGAGCTTCGCGCCGACGCAGCGCATCTCCACGTACATCACCGCGATCGTCGCCGGCCCGTACCACGTGGACCGCGATCACTACACCCGCGAGCTCTCGGACGGCACCACGCTGGAGATCCCGCTGGGCGCCCTGTGCCGCAAGTCGCTGGCGCAGTACTTCGACTCGGACGAGATCTTCACCGTCACCAAGCAGGGCCTGGACTTCTTCCACGAGGAGTTCGACTACCCGTACCCGTTCGGCAAGTACGACCAGGCCTTCGTGCCCGAGTACAACATCGGAGCGATGGAGAACCCGGGCTGCGTCACCTTCCGCGAGGAGTTCATCTACCGCTCCAAGGTGACCGAGGCGGCCTACGAGGGCCGGGCCAACGTCATCCTGCACGAGATGGCCCACATGTGGTTCGGCGACCTGGTCACCATGCAGTGGTGGGACGACCTGTGGCTCAAGGAGTCCTTCGCGGACTTCATGGGCGCGTTCTCGCAGGTGGCGGCGACCAAGTACCAGTCCGGCTGGATCACCTTCGCCAACCGGCGCAAGGCGTGGGCCTACCGCCAGGACCAGCTGCCCACCACGCACCCGATCACCGCGGACATCCGCGACCTCGAGGACGCCAAGCTCAACTTCGACGGCATCACGTACGCCAAGGGCGCGTCGGTGCTGAAGCAGTTGGTCGCCTACGTGGGCCGGGACGCGTTCTTCGAGGGCGCGCGCCGCTACTTCAAGCGCCACGCCTTCGGCAACACCACGCTGAACGACCTGCTGGACGTCCTCGCCGAGACCAGCGGTCGCGGCGAGGAGGCGATGGCGCAGTGGTCGCGCGCCTGGCTGCAGACGGCGGGCGTCAACGCGCTCACCCCCGAGCTGACCGTCGACGCCGAGGGCCGGATCACCGACTTCGCCGTACTGCAGGACGCCGCCGAGGACTACCCCACGCTGCGACCGCACCGCGTGGCCATCGGCCTCTACGACCTGACGGAGGACGGCCGCCTGGTGCGCAGCCGGCGCGTCGAGCTGGACGTGCGGGCCGAGGCGCGCACGGCCGTCGCCGAGCTGGTCGGCGCGCCGCGTCCGGCCCTGGTGCTGGTCAACGACGACGACCTGACGTACTGCAAGATGCGCTTCGACGCGGAGTCGCTGGACACCCTGCGGGCCTCCCTCGGCGACATCCAGGATCCGCTGGCGCGCGCCCTGTGCTGGTCGGCGGTGTGGAACATGACGCGTGACGGCCTGATGCCGGCCCGTGACTACCTCGACCTGGTGCTGCGCTTCGCCGGCCGCGAGAGCGACACCGGCGTGCTCCAGCAGACGCACACCCAGTCCAAGCTGGCGCTGGAGCAGTACGTCGCGCCGGAGGGTCGCGAGGACGCCGCGCAGGCGCTGGCCGCGGGCGCGCTCACGGAGCTGCGGGCGGCGGAGCCGGGCAGCGACCACCAGCTGGCGTGGGCGCGGCACTTCGCACAGTCGGCGCACGTCGAGTCCGAACTGCGCCTGGCGGAGGGGCTGCTGGCCGGCACCGCCCGGATCGACGGTCTCGACATCGACCAGGAGCTGCGCTGGGCGCTGCTCCAGACGCTGGTCGCCACCGGCCGCGCGGGCGACGCCGAGCTGAGCGCCGAACTGCAGCGCGACAACACCGCCAGTGGCAAGCGGCTGGAGACCGCGGCCCGGGCCGCGGCCCCGAACGCCGAGACCAAGGCCCGCACCTGGCACGCGGTGGTGGAGACGGACGAGCTGCCGAACGCCCTGCTGGAGGCGGAGATCGCCGGCTTCCAGCAGGCCTCGCAGCGCGAGCTCGTCGCGCCGTACGCGGAGCCGTACTTCGAGGTGCTGGAGAAGGTCTGGGCGGAGCGGTCCATCGAGATCGCGCTGCGCATCGTCAACGGCCTCTTCCCGCGCCTGATCAGCACGGACGCGACGCTGGCCCGCACGGACCAGTGGCTCGCCGAGCACGAGGACGCGGCCCCCGCGCTGCGCCGTCTCGTGCGCGAGTGCCGCGACGACCTCGCCCGCGCCCTGCGCGCGCAGGCCTGCGACGCGCGCTGAGTCCATCTCCTGAAGTGTTTCGCCCCCGTCTGTCCGGTCCCGCTAGGCTGGCTTGACGGGGGCGTGGCGCTGCATGCCCTCGCGTTGGCTGATCGTCAGTCGACGGTTTTGGAGAGGCGCACGGGATGACAGACCACAGTTCGGGCTCGGCCGAGAGAGACGACGACTACCGCCTGGCGGCGGGCACGCCACAGGACGCGGTGCCGAAGGCCGCCGCGGACGCGGCGGGCGCGGACGCGGCGGGCGCGGACGCGGCGGGCGGTGCGACGGCGGGCGGGGCCGGAACGGACGGACCTCCGCCGCAGCTCTCCGGGCAGCCCGGCTGGGCCTACACCCCGACGGAGATGGCCACACCGCAGGTTCCGCACCAGGCCCAGGGCGGCGCTCACGCGGGCGGCGGCGGCCAGATGCCACCGGGCGGCGGGTACGGCTTCCCGCATCAGCAGCAGCCGCAGGCGTACTCGCCCGGGCAGGGGCAAGGGCAGGGGCAGGGACAGCAGCCGTTCGCGGCCGGGCCGACGCAGGGCTACGGCTATCCGGGCCCCGGCGCTCCGATGCAGGCCGACGGCGCCGCCCCCGCGCAGCCCTACCCCCTGCCGCCGATGGGCGAGCCGGTGCCCAATCCGATGGCGCAGCCGATGGGCCAACCGATGGCGCAGCCTCCGTACGGACAGTCTCCCTACGGCGCGCAGCCGGGGTACGAGCAAGCCCCTTACGGCCAGCCGCCGTTCGAGCAGCAGCAGCCCTACCAGCAAGGCCCCACGGGGCAGGCCCCGTACGGCCAGCCCGGGGTGGGACCGAACGGCCAGGGGCAGTGGCCGCAGATGCCGCCGCTCCCGATGGAGGGTCAGCCCCAGCCGGGATATCCGTATCCCGGCTATCCGCAGCCCGCCGCCGCCCCGCGCAGCGGCCTGAGCCGCAACGCGATCACCGGCATCATCGCGGGCGGCGTCGCCTTGGTGGTCGTCGCGGTGGCGGCCATCGCGCTCACCTCCGGCGGTGGAGGCGGCGGAGGCGGGACCGGCGGCGGTGGCTCGGCGCGCACGCTGGCGGCGGGCTGGACGGTCAAAGGCAGCCTCTCCGACCAGCAGGTCGGCACCTGGGTCACCAACCAGTACCTGGTCCGGGCAAGTTCGGCCGGCGTCAAGGCGTACAACCTCAGCAACGGCGCTCCGGCGTGGACCGCCCAGCCGCTCTCCGGCTCCGCCGTCCCGTGCGCCATGTCGCCGACGGTCTCGGCCTCCGGCATCGGCACGATCGGGTTCGGCCCCAACGTCGACAGCTGCACGACGCTGGTCGGCATCGACACCAGCACCGGCAAGACGCTGTGGTCCAGCTCGCTCACCTCGTCGGACCACACCGACGCCACCCCGACCGCCACCTTCATCGACGGCCAGGTCGGCGTCATCGTCAACAGCAACGTGCTGGGCGGCGTCAACCTGACCAACGGCCAGGTGGTCTGGGGCTACAAGGCCCGCGGCCAGTACTGCAACGCCTACCCGTACGGCGGCGCGGGCACGGTCATCGTCGACGACTACTGCGCCGACGTCACCCCGACGTACACGCTGAGCGCGCTGGACGCGGCGACGGGCAAGCAGATCTGGCAGAAGCAGGAGTCCGACCACATCCAGATCAGCACCGTCCTGGACGGATCGCCGATCGTCGCCACGACGGAGAGCGGCGGCTCCGAGGCCGCGTACCGCTACGACAGCAGCGGCAACTCGACGCCCCTCTCCCTGCCGGACCCGGTCCAGGCCCCGATGCGCCTGAACAGCGCCGACTCCGGCGCGGTGGCCGTCGGCCCGTCGACGCTGCTCGTCCCGACCAACAGCAGCTCGTCGAAGCAGGCCATCACCGCAGTCAACCCGAGCACGGGCGCCGTCCTCTGGACCTACGACGGCGAGTCGCACGGCGGCGCGGACGTCATCAGCACCCCGCAGAGCGCCTCGGGATCCGGCTCGGGCGCCGGCAAGGTCTACGCGATCTCCTTCACCCCCGGCTACAGCTCGAACGCCGCCCCCGAGATCGTGTCCCTCGACCCCACGTCGGGCAAGTCCACCGTGATCGCCAAACTCCCGTCGAACCTCGTCCCGGTGAACTACAGCCCTGGCTCGGTCTACATGCTGCCCAACGGCCAGATCCTGCTCGCCGCCCCCGACCTCGGCGGCACCGCCGCCCAACTCTTCAAGTAACCCCAGGCACCCCATGCGAAGGGGCTTCAGCCGAGCATCGCTCGGCTGAAGCCCCTTCGTCCTGTCGCTACCGCCCCTGGTTCCCGTAGGGGTTCTGCTGCGGCGGGTACTGCTGGTTCCCCCCACCGTACGGATTCTGCTGGGGCGCCTGCCCGTAGGGACTCTGCCCGCCGTACTGCCCTGTCGGCGGCTGATACGCCTGCGGCTGCTGCCCCTGCGCCACATACGCCGGCTGGCCACCACCGCCCCCGGCACCACCGTTCCCGCCACCGCCGCCACGACGGCTGCGCACGATCACCACGACGATGATCACGAGGACAACGAGCCCGCCGAGGACCCCGAGGACGATCCCCATCGAACTACCACCCGAGGACGAACCGGACGCGGTGGTCGTGGTGCCGCTCGATGCCGATGTTCCGGAAGGCAACGGGCTCGACTGGGGCAGCGGCCCGGCAGCCGGACCAGGGACGACTGCCATATTGAGATCGGGCGACGCGATCCCGTAGCCGTAGGAAGCATCGGGGGTGGTCATGCCGTTGGGCGGAATCGCCGTCTTGATGATGTAGTTGACGATCTGGCCCGCTGTCAGGTTCGGATGGGCCGAGCGGTAGAGCGCTGCGATCGCGGAAACGTAAGCCGTGGCGAAGCTTGTTCCATCACCCATCCGGTATCCGGTGTCGCTGTCGCCGCCATCGCCAAGGACGCTGACACCCGGAGCGACGACCGTGATCCCGCCGGTGTCGGACTTGCTCCAAAGCTTGCCGGTCTTGTCGACCGCCCCGACCTTGATCACACCCGGGTAGGACGCCGGGTACTGCGGATCGGAGATGCCATCATTCCCGGCCGCCGCAACCAACACGACGTTGTGCTCTTCTGCGTATGCGACAGCGGCTTCGGTCACCGAGTCGTTGTCCGGCCCACCGATGGACATGTTGATGACCTCCGCACCGTGGTCCACGGCGTAGCGGATGGCCTTGGTGGTGTAGTCCGTTCCGGGACCTGCGTTCCCGGGGCCGATACCGATAGGGAGAATCTTCGCACCAGGGGCGAGCCCCATGATGCCGTCCTCGCCGTTGGGACCGTGACCATGTCCGGCGATCAGGCTCGCGACGAGTGTTCCGTGGAACTCAGGCGAGTGATCTGTCTGACCGTTTCCACCGAACTGGAAGTCCGTACCCGGCAGCACCTGCCCAGCCAGGTCGACGTGGGTAGCCCGCACTCCGGAGTCGATGACGGCGACCGTCACACCCTTGCCAGTGCTCTTGGGCCAGACGTACTGGCTCGCCTTGTAATCCGTCAGGGCCCACTGGGTGTTCCTGGCGGTGTCGGCGTGAGCAGCCGGCGCCATGCCAACGACAAGGGCTCCAGCGAGCGCTGCCCCTCCCAAACTTCGCAGTGCTCGCCTGAAGCCCATACCGTCACCCCGCTCGTCTTTGTTCAACCGACCAGCAGGACACTACTTGACTGTCAGAACTCAATCACGCCTGGGTTGGACGCACCCGTGTCGTTCCAGGTCTCCTCGTCCTCCATCAGATAGCCGGCGCGAGCCTTGCGCTGCTTCTTCTTCTGACTGCCGGAGCCCAGGCCGCCCGCACCGCCCATGCCCATGCCCTCGCCCTGGCCAGCACCGCCAGCGCCCTCGCCCTCGGCGCCCATCGCGGCCTTCTCTTCGGCTGACAGACCGTTCGCACCCTCGCCACTGGCCCTGCCTGAGCTGCTACCGAGGCCGCTGGCACCGAGACCGCTGAGACCGCCGGCACCGCCGCCGAACGCGCCTCCGCCGACACCGCCGCCGCCCATGCCGAGGCCGGGGACACCGCCGACGCCTCCGCCACCAGGCATACCGCCGCCGACGCCGGTACCCGTCCTTAGGCCGCCTGGTGTGCCGTCAAGCGTGCCACCGATCTTGGGCGGCGTGACGCCGCCACCGCCGCCATGAATGCCACCGACTCCACCGCCGCCGGGGACGTAACCGTTGCCACCGTTCTGGCCGGGCTTGAAGTTGTCCTTCAAGCCGCCGTCACCGCCGGTAATGGGCTTGAGGCTGGTCTCACCGCCGCCGCTCGGGCCAGTGGGCGTGCGTCCGGTGCTTCCAATCGGGCTGGGCGTCACACTTGCAGGAGGCGCAGGCCAGACACTGGTCCCACCCAAGCCGCCAGGCACATTTCCCATCTGGGCAGCCGACGAGTTGTACGACGTACCCAGTGACTGCATGACCTCGACAGCCTGCTGGTGTACGCGCTCCCAGGCGCTCAGATCGCCGCCGTCCATCTTCAGCGCCTGCTGCAGGCCGTACTTCAGGGCGTCCTGGTGGAACTGGGCGTCGCTGCCGCCGGAGCTGGTGATCTGGTCCCACTCGCTCGGGGCGCTCGGGAACGTGCTCTTCGCGTTGGTCAGCGCGGTGCTCGCCTGGTTCATCGCGCCCTCGGCGATCCTGGCGTACTGCGAACCGTTCGTCAGGCTCGTGCTCAGATCCTGCGCGTTCCGGCGGAACGCGTCCGCGCTGTCGCCGGTCCAGTGCTCCAGCATGTTGTTGACGTGGGTGGTCAGCGCACCCGCCGTCTCGTTGAGCATCGTCCCGATCGAGCCCCAGTGCTGGGAGACCGTCATCATCGCGGCCGGATCGGCGTCCTCGATCATCTTTCGGAGGCCCTCGTAGCCGCCGGCGGACTCGAAGTCGGTCGTGTAGCCGTCGTAGCCGCTCTTGCCGCCCTTGTTCTGGTCGAGGTACTTCTTCCAGTCCTTGTCGCCCTGCTGCTGAGCCTGCTGTCGCGCCTTGGCCTGCTGCTGTGCGTACTGGTAGTCAGCTGCCGCGTCAGCCATCAGGAGGCCCCCCTCGAGAAGTTCTGGCTGGTCTGCGTGTCCTGCGCCGCGTACTGGTCGTGCGCGCTGCCGGTCTTGTCGGTGAACTCCTGGATCATCGTCTGCAGAGTCTTGATCATGTTCGCCAGCTGTGTCTTCATGTTGTCGTGGGCGGTGTGCAGGTTGCTGGCCTCGATGAAGGTCTCACTGCCGATCTGAGTGTGGATCAGGTTCGTCTGGTACTGCGCCTTCTGGTTCGCGTCGTCCATGCCGTCCGCGACACCCTGCAGCTTCTTGACCGTGTCCTGCAGGTAGCTCAGATCTACTTCATAGCCACTCATCGAGTGCCTCCCCGTTGTTCGGCTGACAGCCCGAACACATCATAAGGACGGCCACGGACAAGTTCCCTACCGGATCTGTCGTTGCAGCCAATCCGCAACCGCGCGCACGACATCCGGCACCGCGTCAGGTTCCGTCTTGCGCACGGCGAATGCGTGGTTGCCCGCGTCGAGGCCGACGAGGCGGTGGGTCCTGCGGGGCAGCGGGGGAAACTCGGGCGGGGTGCCGAAAGGGTCGCGGGCGCCCTGGACGACGAGGGTGGGGAGGGCCGTCTGCAGGAGTTCGTCGGCCCGCGAGCGCTCCGGCTTGCCCGGAGGGTGCAGGGGGAAGGCCAGGGCGACGACGCCCGCCGCGCCCGTTGGGGCGCCGGTGCGGCAGGCGACGCGGGCGCCGGCGCTGCGGCCGCCGACGAAGAGCGGGACGGAGTCCCCCACCTGCGCGCGTACGTGGGCGACGACCGGGAGCCAGCCGGCGTCCAGGGTCTTCGGGGCGGGGGCGAGGCGCTTGCCCGCGACGCGCCAGGGCTGTTCGACGAGGACGACGGCCACCGCGTCGACCCCGGTGGCGATCGCCTGGAGGTCCGGGGCCTCGATGCCGCCGCCCGCGCCGTGGCCGAGAAGCAGCACGCCGTGGGGCGCGCGGTCGCGGTGGTGCCAGGTGAGGCGGGCGTCGCCCGCCTCGGTCGGGACGAGTTCGGTGGAGACGTCACGGATCGGCGGCATGGACCCAGCCTAGGGTCATGAGCGCGCGATCCCTGGTCAGCGGCCCTCGCGTTGCTCCTTTTCGAGCTTCATCCGGCGGTGCTCGGCCTTGTTCCTGTCACGGAACGGGTTGGTCGCCAGCCCGACGAGGTTCTGCCGCAGATCGCCGTCGGAGACGTGGCTGAAGCACTCCACGTAGGCGAGGACCAGCAGCCGGGAGAGCTGCGGGTCGTGCACCACGACCTCGTACGTGGCGGTCACCCCGGCCCTCCGCACCAGCTCGAAGCCGGCGGACGTCGGGCCGGTACAGCGCACGTGAGCCGAGAACATCGCGTCCTCCCGGCCCTGGTCGCCGAGGATGCCGTGGGAGGAGAAGTCGTCGATGAACGCGAGCACGGCCCGCACACCGCGCTTCTTGCCGGTCAGGGGCTGCCGCTGCGGCGTGAGGGTCCCGAGGCCGTGCTGCACGACGGGGCCCCGGTCCATGTGGCCGCGCTTCGCCATGGCGCCGATCGCGCCGATCTCGGCCTGCTGCGCGTCCCAGGCCTTCCCCAGCTTGACGTAGCCGAGGAGCTGCCGCGGATCGGCTCCGGGGTGGACGTAGTCGTGGGCGCGGTGGTGGACGTAGTAGGGGCGCACGTCAACGGTGTGCGGGTAGTCCTTGTGCATGCGCACGACCGGCTCGGACCGCCCCGCCTGGTACACCAGGAAGGTGGTGTGCTCCCGGCCGTAGTCGACGCGGACGGTGAACTCCCGCAAGGACTGCAACGGGTCGGTGTCCACGCGGAAGCCGTCCATGTCCATCCCCCTTCAGACACACGTGCGATCTGACACCCTATCCGGGCTCGGGCGGCAGCAACCCGACACCCTCGCCCCGGCGGTGCGCCCGGGCGGTGAACCGCCGTGGCGACAGTCCGCCATCCCGCTCCCCCGCCCCCCGCGCAGCCCGTATGCCGCCGTACCCGGGCCTGGACCGACGCCGGTCTGCGCGCTGCGCGTAATGCACTGAGCCCGTCACCCCGGACGTGCAAAGATGCCAGCGAAGACACAGTCGACAAAGGAGTCACCCAGCGTGCCTGGCACCAACCTGACCCGTGAGGAGGCCCGCGCCCGGGCAGAGCTCCTCCGTGTGGACGCCTACGAGATCGAGCTCGACCTGAGCACGGCCGCGGAGGGAGGCACGTTCCGCTCCACCACCGTGGTCCGGTTCGCCGCCACCACGCCCGGCGCCTCCACCTTCATCGACCTCGTCGCGCCCGCCGTGCGCGAGGTGACGCTGAACGGCGCCGTGCTCGACCCGGCCGAGGTGTTCGCCGACAGCCGGATCGCGCTGCCGGGCCTGGCCGCCGAGAACGAGCTGCGTGTCGTCGCCGACTGCGCCTACAGCAGCTCCGGTGAGGGTCTGCACCGGTTCGTCGACCCGGTCGACCAGCAGACCTACCTCTACACGCAGTTCGAGGTGCCGGACGCGCGCCGCGTCTTCGCCTCCTTCGAGCAGCCGGACCTCAAGTCCACCTTCCGGTTCACCGTGACCGCCCCGACGGGGTGGAAGGTCATCAGCAACGAGGTCTCCCCGGACCCGGAGAAGGGCGCCGTCGAGGGCACCGAGGTGCACCGCTTCCCGGTCACCCCCCGGATGTCGACGTACATCACCGCGCTGATCGCGGGCCCGTACCACGGCGTCTTCAGCGAGTACGTGAGCCCGGACGGCGAACAGCGGGTGCCGCTCGGCGTCTACTGCCGTCCGTCGCTGGCGCAGTACCTGGACGCGGACCACATCTTCGACGTGACGCGGCAGGGCTTCGACTACTTCCAGGACAAGTTCGACTTCGCCTACCCGTTCTCCAAGTACGACCAGCTGTTCGTGCCGGAGTTCAACGCCGGCGCGATGGAGAACGCGGGCGCGGTCACCATCCGCGACCAGTACGTCTTCCGCTCCAAGGTGACGGACGCCGCCTACGAGGGCCGCGCGACCACGATCCTGCACGAGCTGGCGCACATGTGGTTCGGCGACCTGGTCACCATGGAGTGGTGGAACGACCTCTGGCTGAACGAGTCGTTCGCGACCTTCGCGGAGACCGTTTGCCAGGCCGAGGCCGAGGGCAGCCGCTGGCCGAACGTCTGGACCACCTTCGCCAACCAGATGAAGACCTGGGCGTACCGCCAGGACCAGCTGCCGTCCACGCACCCGATCATGGCGGAGATCAACGACCTGGAGGACGTCCAGGTCAACTTCGACGGCATCACCTACGCCAAGGGCGCGTCGGTGCTGAAGCAGCTGGTCGCCTACGTCGGCCAGGACGCATTCTTCGCGGGCGTGCAGGCCTACTTCAAGCGCCACGCCTGGGGCAACACTCGCCTGTCCGACCTGCTGAGCGCGCTGGAGCAGACCTCCGGCCGTGACCTGAAGGCGTGGTCGAAGGCGTGGCTGGAGACGGCCGGCATCAACATCCTGCGCCCGGAGCTGGAGGTCGACGCCGACGGCGTCATCACCTCCTTCGCCGTCCGCCAGGAGGCCCCGGCGCTGCCGGCCGGCGCGCGCGGCGAGGCCGTGCTGCGGCCGCACCGCATCGCCATCGGCCTGTACGAGCTGGAGGGCTCCGCCCTCAAGCGCGTCGAGCGGATCGAGCTGGACATCGAGGCGACCGAGCTGACGGAGGTCCCGCAGCTGGTCGGCCGCGACCGTCCGGCCGTGATCCTGCTCAACGACGACGACCTCTCCTACGCGAAGATCCGCCTGGACGAGTTCTCGCTGGCAAGCGTCACCCACCACATCGCCGACTTCGCCGAGTCGCTGCCGCGCGCGCTGTGCTGGGCCGCGGCCTGGGACATGACCCGCGACGGCGAGATGGCCACCCGTGACTACCTGGAGCTGGTGCTCCAGGGCGTGGGCCGCGAGTCCGACATCGGCGTGGTGCAGTCGCTGCAGCGCCAGGCCAGCCTGGCGATCGAGCTCTACGCCGCGCCCGAGTGGCGGCCGACCGGCCGGGCCACCTGGGCCGACGCCGCGGAGGGCCTGCTGCGCGCGTCCGAGCCCGGCAGCGACCACCAGCTCGCCTGGGCGCGGGCGTTCGCCGCGGCGGCGTCCACGGAGGAGCACCTCGCCCTGCTGACCGGCCTGCTCGACGGCTCGGTCGAGATCGAGGGCCTGGCCGTCGACACCGAGCTGCGGTGGGCGCTGCTGCAGCGCCTGTCCGCGACCGGCGTCGCGGACGAGGCCTCCGTCATGGAGGAGCTGGAGCGCGACCCCACCGCGGCTGGCGAGGCGCACGCCGCCACGTGCCGCGCGTCCCGCCCGACGGCCGAGGCCAAGGCCGCGGCGTGGGCGTCGGTGGTCGAGGCGGAGACCCTCACCAACACCGTCCAGGAGGCCGTCATCGCGGGCTTCGTCCAGACGGAGCAGGCGGACCTGCTGGCCCCCTACACGGCGAAGTACTTCGCCGCGATCAAGGGCATCTTCGAGCAGCGCTCGCACGAGATGGGCCAGCAGATCATCGTCGGCCTCTACCCGACGATCCAGGTCTCCTCGGAGACCCTGGAGGCGACGGACGCCTGGCTCGAGGCGAACGCCCCGGCCCCGGCGCTGCGCCGCATGGTCGTCGAGTGCCGCTCGGGCGTCGAGCGCGCCCTCAAGGCCCAGGCCGCGGACCGCGCCGCCGCGAAGTAGCAGCGCAGGCTCCGACGACGGAGGGTGGCGCCGGGCCTGAAAGCCCCGCGCCACCCTCTGCTTCGTCGGCCCTTCCCCCGATGTCGCCGCCGGTCCTGCGGCGACAGCACACTACGGTCCGAGCGACCTCCCCGGCACGGTTTTCGACCGCTACTCGCTCGGCTCGCCCTCCGGGTGCTGCATGACGACCGCGAACTCGGCCGTGCGCTCGGCGGCGGCCAGCTGCTCCAGCGTCACGGGCTTGCCGTTGGCGTCGGCGATCGGGAGGCGCCAGTTGGGGTACTCGTCGCAGGTGCCCGGGAGGTTCTGGGGGCGGGGGTCGCCGAGGACGTCGGGGAGCCAGACGCCGACGAGCCTGGCCGGGGTGCGCAGCAGGTAGCGGTGGAGCGCGGCGACGGCCTCGGGCAGGTGGCGGCCGTCGGCGGGCTCCAGCGGATCGGCCGCGGGGCCCTCGCCGTAGGGCGGGACGGTCATCAGGCCCTCTCGGGCCAACTCGCCCAGCCACTCCTCGCGTTCCTCGTCGTCCTCGGCCTGCTCCTCCGCCAGCGGGCGGGACAGCAGGCCCAGCCGGTGGCGCAGCTCGACGTGGTCGCCGCTGAGGCGGGAGGCGGTCGGGGGCAGGTCGTGCGTGGTGAGCGTCGCCAGGCAGTCCTCGCGCCAGCGGTCCGGCGGGAGCGGCGAGCCGCCGCCCTGCTCGGACCAGTCGCGTTCGAACCAGAGCACGGACGTGCCCAGCACGCCGCGCGCGGACAACTGCTCGCGCACGCCGGGCTCGACGGTGCCGAGGTCCTCGCCGATCACGATCGCGTCCGCGCGGTGCGCCTCCAGCGCCAGGACGCCGAGCATCGCCTCGTGGTCGTAGCGGACGTACGTGCCCTCCGTGGGCGGGCGGCCCTCGGGGACCCACCAGAGGCGGAACAGGCCCATCACGTGGTCGACGCGGAGGCCGCCCGCGTGGCGGAGGTTGGCCCGCAGCAGCTCGGCGTAGGGCGCGTAGCCGGCGTCGGCGAGCGCGTCCGGGCGCCACGGCGGCAGACCCCAGTCCTGGCCGTGGGCGTTGAACGCGTCCGGGGGCGCGCCGGCGCTGATGCCTTCGGCGAGACAGTGTTGGAGCGCCCAGGCGTCGGCGCCGTCGGGGTGGACGCCGACGGCGAGGTCGTGGACGAGGCCGACGGGCATGCCCGCAGCCCGGCCTGCCGCCTGCGCGGCGGCGAGCTGTTCGTCGACCAGCCAGGCGAGCCACGCGTGGAAGTCGACACGGTCGGCCAGGTCGTTGCGGGCCCGGAGCACCGCCGCGCTGCCGGGGTCGCGCAAGCCGCCCGGCCAGCCGCGCCAGGCCGGGCCGTGGACCTCGGCGAGCGCGCACCACGTCGCGTACTGGAGCAGGCCTTCGCCCTCGCGACGCAGGAACGCCTGGTAGGCGGCCTCCCGGCCGACGCCCCGCGGGACGGCGTGGATCACCTCCAGGGCCTGCCGCTTGGCGGCCCAGACCGCGTCGCGGTCGATCAGCGCCTCCTCGATCAGCACGCCCTCGCGCAGCCGCGCGCCGCGCCGGGCGGCGTCCAGAACGCGCTCGCGGGCCTCGGGCGTCAGGTGGGCGTACTCGGGGACAGCCTCGATCCGCAGGTAGACCGGATCGGCGAAGCGGCGCGAGGAGGGCCGGTAGGGGGACGGGTCCGAGGTGCCGTCAGGACCGGGTGGCATGCCCGCGTGCAGCGGGTTCATCTGGACGAAGCCCGCACCGAGCGCGTGGCCGGACCAGCCGGCCACGTCGGCGAGGTCGCCGAGGTCGCCCATGCCCCAGGAGCGCTCGCTCAGCATCGAGTAGAGCTGCACCAGGAAGCCCCAGCTGCGCCCGGGGGGCCCGGCCAGCCGGTGCGGGGCGACGAGCAGCGGCGCGGCCGTGGAGACGCGGTCGCCCAGGCGGGCGCAGAGCGTGTGGCGGCCGACGGGGAGGTCGGCAGGGAGCGGGCGGGTCTCGCCCGCCTCGCCGACGTGCAGCCCGCGGGGGAAGGGCGTGCCGACGGTGACGGTCTGCCCGTCCTCCAGCTCCACCCATGCCTCGGCGGCCGCGGGCAGCGGCACCTCCTCGCTCAGGCCCGCGCGCAGCACGATCGCCCGCGGGAGCAGCCGGTGCGCGCGGCGTGCCCGCAACCCCGCGAGGGCCTCCTCGGCCGCCTCCGGGCTGCCGGCGTCCACGCCCATCGCGGCGAGCACCGCACGCAGCGTGTCCGGCGGTACGACGCGGCCCTCGAACTCGGTGTCCACGCCGTAGGCGTGGGCCAGCGTCTCCAGGGCACTCGCGCCGGCGGGGAAGGGGCGGTGGGCCTCGGGTGCCACGGGCTCTCCTCTGCGTTTCGGTGCAGTACGCGTCCCTGGGTTCAACGGCTGCGACCGGCCCAGGACACCTACCCATCGGGTCGGGCCCGCGACACCGTCGACCGGGTGATCCGACCGCCCCTTCGCTTCGGGGACGATCCGTCAACCGGAGTTCACTCTCCCGTATACGAGTGGACACGCCCGTGCATTGACATGCCAAGGGCGGGGATGGTGGGGTTGAGGAGTTCGGCCGGGCCACTGTTTCCGGTCGGCGAGAAACGGCTTCCGGGGGCGCGGGGAGCTGTGCGACAGGCCGCGACGAGCCGTTTTCCGGCACGCGGGGCGATCGCACGGCTGCCCGCGCCCCCGGGCGTTTCCGCCCCCGCGCGAGAGCCGGCCCCCGCCTCGGAAGAGCAAGCACCACAGAAGCAAGCACCACAGAACAGCATGCAGTGACGCACCTACCCGACACGGCATCAGGAGTCCCCGTGGACCACCGGCCCGAACCGGCAGCAGGCCCCGACGGCTTCGTCGCCGCTCTGGGCAGCAGTCTGCGACGGACGGTGGCGGAGCATCAGGCACTGCAGCAGCTGCTGAGGACCACGACCGTGCTGACGGCGCGGCGAACGGCCGCCCGCACCGCGCGACGGCTGGCGCCGGAGACCGCGGACCGGATCATCTCCCAGCTCAAGGGCACCGCGCCGCTGCTCGGAGCGCTGCCCGAGCAGGTGCGCGCGCAGGTCAGGACCCGCAGCGCCGCGCTCAAGGCGAGCGCCGCCTTCACCGTCGCCGCCGTCGTCGGCAGCGGTCTGGTCGGCAGCGCCCCCTCGGCTTTGGCTGTTGCCGGGCCGCGGGCGGCCGCGCAGGTGCTCGCGCAAGGGACGAGCCCGCAGCCGGTGGACGGTGACGCCGGATCGGCAGCCGGGCCGACCTCCGGGCCCGCGATCTATCCGCGTCCGCAGCGCGAGCAGGCTCAGGGCACGCCGGTGGCCCGCCCGGGGCGGGTCGCCCTGGCGGTGGCCCCGCACGCCGACCCGGGCGCGCTGGCAGCGCTGCAGGCCGCGCTGGCAGCGGCCGGCGTGCAGCGCGTCGACACCGTGTCCCCGGGCAGCGATCCGCAGCCCGGCGTGCTGACCATCTACCTGGGCGGCGCGGCCGAGGGCGCGAGCGGGGGCACCGACCGTGCGCTGCGCTCGCTCGCCGGCGCCGGGCACTCCTCGCTCTCCCCCACTGGCCTGCCCGCGGGCGGCTACATCCTGGGCACCGGCACGATCGCCGCGAGGTCGTCGAGCGGGCCGTCGGGCAAGGCAGGCGACGCCGGCAAGGGGGGCGACGGCAAGGGGGGCGAGACGGGCCAGGAGGGCCAGGCGGGCGTGGCCGTCCTCGCCGGGGTGGACGCGGACGGCACCTACAACGCCGTGCAGTCCTTCCGTCAGATCCTGGGCGTCGGCGGGGCGCTGCCCGCGCTGGCGGTGCAGGACTGGCCCGCCGCACCCGTGCGCGGCGTCGTGGAGGGCTTCTACGGCACGCCCTGGACGGCGGGCCAGACCGCCGACGTGATCGACTTCCTCGGGCAGACCAAGCAGAACCTCTTTCTCTACGCTCCGGGCGACGACCCCTACCGGGGCGCGCTGTGGCGCACCCCCTATCCGGCGGACCAGCAGGCCGAACTGCGCACGCTGGCGCAGCGCGCAGCGCTGAACCACGTCACGCTCGGCTACTCGCTCTCCCTCGGCGCCTCCCTGTGCTACACCTCCCGCTCGGACCAGGACGCGCTGGTGGCCAAGCTGGAGCAGCTGTGGGGCCTGGGCCTGCGCTCCTTCCAACTGGACTTCTCCCAGGCGACCTTCTCCCACTGGCACTGCGACGCGGACGCGGCCCGCTACGGGCACGGCCCGCAGGCCGCCGCCAAGGCGCAGGCCGACGTCACGGCCGTCGTGCTGCGCCGGTTCCTCGCACAGCACCCGGGCGCCGACCCGCTGACCGTGTTCCCCAGCGAGTACCACGAGACCGACGCGACGCCCTACCGAACCGCCCTGGCCGACGAGTTGGACGGCAGCGTGCGGATCGCCTGGACCGGCGCGGGCGTGGAGCCGGCCACCATCACCTCGGGCGACCTGACGGCCGCCCAGCAGGCCCTCGGTCACCCGCTGATGACGGAGGACAACTACCCCGTCAACGACTCGGAGCAGGACCGCCTCTACCTGGGCCCCTACCAGGGCCGGGACCCGGGCGTGGCGAGCGGGACGGCCGGGCTGCTGGTCAGCGCCATGCAGCAGCCCGTCGCCTCGCGCATCCCCCTGTTCACCGCCGCGGACTTCGCCTGGAACCCGTCGGCCTACCAGCCGGACGCCTCCTGGCAGGCCGCCGTCTCCGCCCTGGCCGGGGCGACGACCTACGGCACGGGCACAGCCCGCCTCGGCGCGGCGACCCCCGTCGAGCAGGCCCGCGCGGCGCTGGCCGCGCTGGCGGGCAACAGCGCCTCCTCACCGCTCGGGCGGCAGGAATCCGCGTACCTGCGGCCCCTGCTGGACGCTTTCTGGGCCGCCTTCGAGCCGGCGTCCCCCCAGCCGAACGCCGGCGCCACGGCGGCGACGGCGGCCCGCGCCCAGGCTGCCGCGCGGCTCCGTGCCGCGTTCACCACCATGGCACGGGCCACTGACAATCTGGCCGGGATCAGGGGCGGCCAGCTGCTCGCCGAGGACTCCGCCTGGATCCAGCAGCTCGCGCTGTACGGTCGCGCCGGGCAGGCCGCCGTCGACATGCTCGCGGCGCAGCGCACCGGGAACGGCGCTGCCGCCTGGAACCAGCGCCGCGCGCTCCGGCAGGAGATCTCCCAGCTGGCCGACAGCGGTGTCACGGTCGGCACGGGCGTCCTCGACGCCTTCCTCGACCGCGCGCTGAAGGCCGCCGACAGCTGGTCCGGCCTCGACGGCGACCAGCTCACCCCGACCAGCTCGATGGGCGCCGCCCAGGACGACGACCCGGCGCTGATGGTCGACGGCGACCCGAACACCTACTACTGGTCCGACGCGCCCCCGCAGGCGGGCGACACCGTCGGCGTCGACCTCGGCAGCGACACCCCCGTGCGGACCGTCCACATCCTGATGGGCGGCCCTGACGGCGACGTCGCGCAGGGCGACATCATGCAGGACGCGATCCTGGAGTACGCCACCGACGACGGCGCCTGGGTACGGGTCGGCCACTACCACGGTCAGGGTGAGATCGACGCGACGCTGCCCGCCGGCGCCGTCGCGCGCCATCTGCGGCTGCGGGCCGGCTCCGGCCAGGACAGCGCGGTCGCGGTCCGCGAGTTCAGCGTCGGCGCGCCGGACGCCACCGCGCTGACCGCGACCGGTCCCGCCGCGGTCTCCGGATCCCCCGTCTCCAACGCCGTCGACGGCGACCTGGACGCCCCCTACCAGGCGGCGTCCGCGCCGGAGCCCGGCGACGGGCTGACGGTGGCGCTCAGTCAGGCGCGCCAGCTCGGCCGCGTCGTGGTGCTGACGGACGGCAGCGTGCCCGCCCCCGGCTGGGTCGAGGTGCACAGCGCGGAGAAGGGCTGGACCCGCCTCGGCGCGATCGCCTCCGGCGGCTACACCGAGCTCGCCGCCGACCCCAAGCTGAAGGTCGACTCGATCCGGCTGCTCTGGTCCGGCGCTCCCGGCAGCCAGGCCCCGGTCGTCTACCAGGTCATCCCCTGGTACGCGGACACGCCTCCGGCGACGCTGCAGCTCGGCGCGCAGAGCGTGGACCTGGAGGCGGGCGGCGCCCCCGTCTCGCTCCCCGGGGTGTTGCAGGCGCAGGGCGTCGGCGGGGCGACCGGGACGGTCGCGACACAGCTGCCGGCCACGGCGAAGGGCGTCACCGTCACGGGCACCGGCCCGGTCGCGCTCCCGCGTGGCGGCAGCGCGGGCGTCCCGCTGAGCTTCGCGGCGGCGGCGAGCACCCCGACGGGCTCCTACACGGCGCACGTCGTCTTCACGGTCGGCGGACGCAAGGCGACGCAGGACGTCACCGTGAACGTCTACCCCCGCACCAGCGGCCCCGACCTGGCCCTCACCGGCACGGCGAGCTCGTCCGCGGACGAGACCTCGGACTTCCCCGCGGCCAACGTGGCCGACGGCGATCCGACGACGCGGTGGTCGTCACCGGCCCAGGACGACGCGTGGGTCCAGGTGCAGTTGGCTGCGCCGGCGACGCTGGGCGAGGTCGTCCTGCACTGGCAGGACGCGTACGCGTCGCGCTACGCGATCGAGACCTCCATGGACGGGGTCCACTGGACCGCCGCGGCGACGGTGGCCTCCGGCCAGGGCGGGAACGAGACCGTCCGCTTCGGCGCCGTGACGGCGCAGTACGTCCGCATGCAAGGGCTGGCACGCGCGACGCGCTTCGGGTACTCGCTGTGGGGCATGGAGGTCTACGCGGTCGTCCCGCAGGCGCCGAGCCCGTCCCCGACGCCGACGGCCCCCACGCCGACCCCCAGCGCGACCACACCCCCACCGACCCAGGCCCCCACCC
>NZ_BBPO01000038.1:0-22949 GCF_000787815.1 Streptacidiphilus neutrinimicus | reverse complement strand
AGCGCGACCACACCCCCACCGACCCAGGCCCCCACCCCGTCCCCGACGGACACCCCGTCCCCGACCGCCACGCCGTAGGGGCCCGCAGCGGCGCGGTTGCACCGTCCGGGGGCGCGGGGCTTTGCTGACTTTGCGGCTCCTCCCCGGCGCGCGGTTGCACCACCTCCGGAACGTGCTCGCCCAAAGCAAAGGCCCCGGCGAGCGGTCCGCGCACTACGCGGTGAGCTCGGCCGGGGCCTGTGGGGGCCCGTCCGCATGACGGAATGGCGCGAGGTGCGCCAGCTCCTCCGCCGTGCCGTAGGGCTCGAGGTAGGGGCGCCACCGCGGGTCGCGGTGGCCCGTGCCGATGATGCGCCAGGCGAGGCCCGTCGGGGGCGCCGGTTGGCGCTTCATGCGCCAGCCGAGATCGGCCAGGTGGCGGTCCGCCTTCACGTGGTTGCAACGGCGGCAGGCGGCCACCACGTTGTCCCACGCGTGCTGGCCGCCCCTGCTGCGCGGCACCACGTGGTCGACGCTGGTTGCGACGCTACCGCAGTACACGCAGCGCCCACCGTCGCGGGCGAAGAGCGCGCGACGGGTGAGCGGGACGGGCCCGCGAAAGGGGATCCGCACGAACCGGGTGAGCCGGACGACGGATGGAACGGATATGACAGTGGTCGCGCTGTGCATGAGTACCCCGGTGTCCTCCAGGCTCACAGCCTTCTTGTCGAGGACAAGCACCAGGGCGCGTCGTAGTGAGACGACGCCGAGCGGCTCGTAGGACGCGTTCAGGACCAGAACATGCGGCACGAGGGCCTCCCTTTCCGCCGACGGCGCGTGGCTCGCGCCGGGACGACCGATCACCCAGGCGTGGGCGATCTCCTGACAGTGTCGCCGCCGAAGGTGCCGGGGCGCCAGCAAGACCGGAGATCCGTCCGGGTGTGTGCTCCCCCACACCGGAAGCCCACACCGGCACTATGCCCACAGTCACCGCAGGTCAAGCCCGGTAACGCACGGTCAGCGCGGTTGTTTTCGCGGGTGGCGCGTGGTGCGGGCCGTTCCCTCGGTCTCGGTACGCTGGGGCGATGTCCAGCCATGCAACCCCGACCCCCGCAGCAAGCCCGGCCGCCGGGACGACCAGCGTCCACGCCACGTTGCAGCAGGCCAACCAGGCTGTCAGCTATGTGAGCTCGCACTGGGCGAACTGGGTCGAAGACGGCCTGCGGATCCTGTTCATCGCGGTCGTCGCGCTCGTCGTGCGCGCGGTGGTGGTCCGGCTGATCGACAAGCTGGTCGAGCGGATGGTGCAGAGCCACCACAACGCCGCCCACAGCGCGCTGCTGAGCGGCCTGCTCGCCAACGCGGAGCGGCGTCGGCAGCGGTCGCAGGCCATGGGCTCGGTGCTGCGCAGCGTCGCGTCCTTCGTGATCCTCGGCACAGCGGCGATCACGATCCTGCCGGTGCTCGGCATCAACCTGGCCCCGTTGCTGGCCAGCGCGGGCGTCGCCGGCGTCGCGATCGGCTTCGGCGCGCGCAACCTGGTGACGGACTTCCTCTCCGGCGTCTTCATGATCATCGAGGACCAGTACGGCGTCGGCGACCTGATCGACACCGGCGTCGCGACCGGCACCGTGCTGGAGGTCGGCCTGCGCGTCACCAAGCTGCGCGGCGCGAACGGTGAGATCTGGTACATCCGCAACGGCGAGGTCAAGCGGATCGCCAACCTGAGCCAGGGCTGGGCCACGGCGAACGTCGAAGTCCCGCTCGGCTACCAGGAGGACCTGGAGCACGTCGAGAAGATCATCCTGGCCGCGACGGAGACCATGGGGCAGGAGGAGGACTGGGCCGAGCAGCTGTGGGAGCCGGTCAAGGTCCTCGGCGTCGACTCGCTCGCGGCGGACGCGATGATCATCCACGTCCAGGCGAAGGTGATGCCCGGCAAGTCCCTGGCCGTGGGCCGCGAGCTGCGCCGCCGGATCAAGGAGGCGCTGGAGGCCGCGGACATCCGCCTGGGCGTCGTCCCGCAGCCGGCCGACGCGGTGCCGACACAGCGGACCGGACCGGCCGTGGACTTCGGGACCCCCTCCGCCCTCGGCGACCCCAACAGCGCGCAGTCGCGCGCGACGGCCCCGATCCCGGGCCTGGACGACCCGAACCAGAAGTAGTTGTAACTAGCACTCTCCCCAGTTCCGTTGTAAAGTACAACTTAGAGCTTCAGTTGTATTTACCAACCTTTGGATGGGATGAGATGTCCGAACGCGCCGTACTCCGCCGGGTGCTCACGCACCTGCTGCTCCCGCTGCTCATGTGCATCGGCATGGGCCTCGCGTACGAGAGCGCGTTCCACGCACCGTCGCCGCACCACATGAAGGTCGCCGTGGTCGGCAGCGGACCGCAGGCCGACGTGCTGGCGCAGACACTCAAGGACAAAGCGGGCGACGCGCTCGACGTCACCACGCTGCCCAGCGCCGACGCCGCGCGGGCGCAGATCATGGACCGGACCCTGGTGGCCGCCTACACGCCGAGCGCGACGGCGCCCTCGCTGATGGTCGCCACGGCCAACTCCGCCACCGACGTCGAGGTGGCGCAGAAGATCTTCACGCAGGTCGCGGGCCTCCAGCACGAGCCGCTCGCCGTGGACAACCTGACACCCATGCCGCCCCAGGACCCGACCAACCAGGCGCTGTTCTTCCTGCTCGTCGCGATCAGCATCGGCTCCTACGGCAGCGTCGCCGTCATCGGCGGCGCCGGCGAGGCGCTGCGGATGCGGACGCGGGCGGCGCTGTGCCTCGGCGTGTCGTTCACGGTGGCGGCGATCGGCGCCGCGCTCGCGGGGCCGGTCTTCCACTTCGTGCACCACGACCTGCTCGGAGTGTTCGGCCTCGCCTGGGTCTACTCCTTCGCCGTCGTGGCGATCGGCACCGCGCTGCACCGCTTCCTGGGCCGCTGGACCACGCTCGGCACGATGCTGCTCTTCGTGATGCTGAACTTCACCTCCTCCGGCGGCGTCTTCCGTCCCGACCTGCAGAACGGCTTCTTCGCCTCGCTGCACTCGTTCTGGATCGGCTCGGGCTTCGTCGAGGGCGGGCGCAGCCTGGTCTACTTCGACGGCAGGGCCGGGTTCGCCACCGACGTGTGGATCCTGGCGGCCTGGGCCGCGGTCGGCGCCGCCGCGCTCGCCCTCACGGCGGTCTTCGAGCACAAGCGCCGTCCGCTTCCGCTGCTCGCCATGGAGTCCGAGGCCGACGCCGCCGAGGAACGCGAGGAGGCCACCGTCGCGGCCTGACCGCAGACCCCCGAAACCCGTTGCCCCGGGTAACGCTTCGGTCTCCAAGGAGACAGAGGCGTTCCCGGGGCATTGACATCCCCTCGCCGGCCGCCGTACGTTCCTGGCGACCAACAGGAAAGTTTCCTAATAGTTCACGATCAGCGCACCCGTTAGGGTGCTGGGCACCTACGAGGAGGGTGATTCAACGCCATGTCCACCGGCACCGGCAACCCCTCGCAGCAGCCCGGCACTCCCCGCCTGCTGCGTGCGATCAACGATCGGGCCGCCCTCGAACTGCTGCTGGAACAGGGGCCCCTCTCCCGCACGCAGCTCGGCCAGCTGACCGGGCTCTCCAAGCCGACCGCCTCGCAGCTGCTGGCGCGGCTGGAGTCGGCCGGGCTGGTCGTCCCCGTCGGCACCACGGCCGGTCGGCCGGGCCCCGGGGCGCAGCTGTACGAGATCAACCCGCGCGCGGCCTACGTGGCCGGGCTGGACGTCGCGCCCGAGCGGATCCGGGTCGCCATCGCGGACATCACCGGCCGCGTCGTCACCGAGCACCGGCTGCCGCTGCCCGAGGGCGACCCGGGCGAGGCGCTGGCGCAGGTGACCCAGGCGCTGGACACCGCGACCGAGGCGGCCGGCCTGCCCCGCGACCGGCTGCGGCAGGTCGTGATCGGCACGCCGGGCGCGCTGGACCCGGCGACCGGCCTGCTCCGCTACGCGCCGCACCTGCTCGGCTGGGAGTCGGCCCACCTGGTGGCCGAGCTGACCGAGGCGCTGGGCGTGCCGGTCGCGCTGGAGAACGACGTCAACCTGGCCGCCGTCGCCGAGCAGCGGGTCGGGTTGGCGCGGGGCGTGCAGGACTTCGTGCTGCTCTGGTTCGAGGCGGGCATCGGCGCCGCCCTGGTCCTGGGCGGCCGGATGCACCGCGGCCACACTGGCGGCGCGGGCGAGATCGGCTACATGCCGATGCCGGGCGCGCCGCTGATCAAGAACGTGGACCTGGAGACCGAGAACTCCGGCGGCTTCCAGGAGCTGGCAGGCGCCCCGGCAGTGCTGGCCCTGGCCGCCGAGCACGGCCTGCCCGCCGAGAGCGCGCAGGCCGCCGTGGCGGAGGCCGTCGCCCGCGATGCGGAGGGCTTCCTGCGCACCCTGGCCGAGCGGATGGCCACGGGGCTCGCCGCCCTGGTCGCCGTCGTGGACCCGGAGCTGGTCGTGCTCAGCGGCCAGGTCCCGCGGGCAGGCGGGGAGCGGCTGCGCGCGCTGGTCCAGGAGGAGCTGAGCGGGCTGGCCATTCCCCGACCCCGGCTGCTGCTGACCGAGCTCTCCGGCCCGCCCGTGGTCGTGGGCGCGCTGCAGACGGCGCTGGCCACGGCGAGGGAGCAGGTCTTCTCCACCCACTGAGCCCACCGCTTCGAACCGACCGGCACCACGCACGCACCACCGCACGGCCGTTCCACCGCACTGCCGCATCACCCCCCGGAGACCACGGACCCGGCCCCGCACCTGCCGCGCCCGTAGCTCAGTGCACTCAAAAGCGCCCTCCGACCCGCCTGGTCCGACCCCACTGGAGATCCCGTGTCGATCGCTCAGCCCGCCCGCAGAGGCCGTCGTACCGCCGCCGCCCTCGCTGTCGCCGCGTCGCTCGCACTGACCGCCGCCGCGTGCACCGGTCAGCCCAACTCGGGCGCCCAGGGCAGCACCGGCTCCACCGACAAGCCGGTGACCATCACCTTCTGGCACGGCTGGAGCCAGCCCAACGAGCTCGCCGCCATCAACGCCAACATCGCGGGCTTCGAGAAGCTGCACCCGAACATCAAGATCAACGCGGTCAAGGCGGTCTCCGCCGACACCATCACCCAGGGCATGCGCGCCACCGGCGCCAACGCGCCCGACGTGGTCTCCGACTTCTCCACCACCGACGTCGGCAAGTTCTGCGCCACGGGCGCGTGGGTCGACCTCAACCCGCTGATGGAGAAGGACGGGATCGACCCGAAGACCACCTTCTCCCCGGCGATGCTCAACTACACCCAGTACAAGGGCGACCAGTGCTCGCTCCCGCTGCTGGGCGACGCGTACGGGCTCTACTACAACGTCGACATGTTCAAGGCCGCCGGCATCTCCTCGCCGCCGAAGACCTACTCCGAGCTGGCCGCCGACGCGGTCAAGCTGACCAAGGGCGACGGCTCGCAGCAGCTCGGTTACATGCCGCTGTGGGACTACTACGAGCAGAACACCGGCTACGTCGGCGGCCAGTACAACCCGACCTACTTCACCTCCGACGGCAAGTCGAACCTGGCGGCGGACCCGGCCTGGCCGGCCCTGTTCGCCTGGCAGAAGGACCTGGTCGGCAAGCTCGGCGGCTACACGCACCTGGAGAAGCTGCGCACCGGCTACGGCGACGAGTTCGCGGCCAACGCCTTCGACAAGGGCAAGGTCGCCATGCAGCTCGACGGCGAGTGGCGCGTCGCCAACCTGCAGCAGGACAAGGTGAGCTTCAACTGGGCCACCGCCCCGTTCCCGGTGCCGGACAGCCAGGCGGCCTCCTACGGCCGGGGCTTCCAGACCGGGACCGTCATCGGCATCAACCGCAACAGCCAGAAGCAGGCCGCGGCCTGGGAGTTCGTGAAGTACATGACCACGAACACCACCGCCCTGGTGACCTTCGCCAACGCGATCGACAACGTGCCGAGCACCATCGCCGCGCTCAAGTCGCCCGACTTGAAGCTGCCGAGCACGTTCCAGACCTTCCTGAACGTGGCCGCGAACCCGAACTCGGTCACCCAGCCGGCCACGCCGGACGGTGACGGCTACGTGACGATCCTGCAGAACCTCGGCCTGGACCTCCAGTCGGGCAAGCAGACGGACGTCATGGCGGGCCTGAAGAAGGCGGACACGGACGTCGACAACTCCCTCGCCCAGGCTGCGACGAACTGAGCCCGCAGCTGAGCTCCGGGTCGGCCGGGATCTCCAACGCCCTGGCCCGGCCGGCCCGGTCCCCCTTCTCCTCCCCTTCGCCTCGCCCCGGTGGTGAACGTCCATGAGCAGCACGACGGCCGAGACCGGCCCGTCCCCCACCCCGTCCAGGGCCCGCGCAGGCAAGCCGCCGGTCGCTCCCGCGCTCAGGCGCAAGCACCGTCGCGAGCTGCGGGTGGCCCTGGCCTTCCTCTCGCCCTGGCTGATCGGCTTCGCGGTCTTCTTCGCCTACCCGCTGATCTCCACCGTCTACTTCTCCTTCATGCACTACGACGGCTACAACCCGCCGAGCTTCGTGGGCACGAAGAACTGGACCTACATCCTCACCGAGAACCCGTACTTCTGGACCGCCATGCGCAACACGCTGTGGCTGGTCGTCGTGATGGTCACACTGCGCGTGATCTTCGGGCTCGGCATCGGCACCCTGATCACGAAGATCAAGACGGGCGCCGGCTTCTTCCGCACCGCCTTCTACCTGCCCTACCTGGCTCCGCCGGTCGCGGCGACCATCGGCTTCGCCTTCCTGCTCAACCCCGGCACGGGCCCGGTCAACCACCTGCTCGGCAAGCTCGGCCTGCCACAGCCCGGCTGGTTCAACGACCCCAACTGGTCCAAGCCCTCGCTGGTGCTGCTGGCGCTGTGGGGCATCGGCGACCTGATGGTCATCTTCATGGCCGCCCTGCTGGACGTGCCCACCGAGCAGTACGAGGCAGCCTCCCTCGACGGCGCCGGCCCGTTCCAGCGGTTCCGCTACGTGACGCTGCCGAACATCATGCCGATCATCATGTTCGCCGTGGTCACCGGCGTGATCCAGACGCTGCAGTACTACACGCAGGCGATGGTCGCCGGGCAGGTCGCCTCCGGGACGCTCTCCGGCTCCGGCCAGAACTACTTCCCCGGCTATCCGGGCGGATCCACCTGGACCGTGCCCCAGCTCGTCTACAACCTGGGCTTCCAGAGCAACGACGACATCGGGGCGGCCTGCGTGGTCTCGCTGGTGCTGTTCGTGCTCGCGATGGCCTTCACCTCCCTGCTGATGCGCCGGCGTGCCGGCCTCATGGGCGACGACTAGGCCGGAAGGACCGGGAAACCATGAGCGAAACCCTGACCTTGGACTCGGCGCCGAGCACCTCCGCGCCCGCGCCCCGGACCGCCGCGCACCGTCGCGCGGTGCGACAGAGGCGCCTCAACTGGATCGCCGTGCACTCGCTCGGCATCGCCGCGGCGCTGTTCTTCCTGCTGCCGTTCGTCTTCCTCTTCCTCACCTCGCTGATGAGCGACGACCAGTCGCTCAGCGCCAACCTGTGGCCGCAGCACTGGGTCTGGAGCAACTACGTCAACGTGTTCAAGGTGCCGGGCTTCACCGACTGGTGGAAGAACAGCATCGAGTACTCGGTGCTCGGCACCGTGCTGACGGTGCTCTCCTCCATCCCCGCCGCCTACGCGCTGGCCAAGTTCCGCTTCCCCGGCCGCCGGGCGGCGATGATGGCGGTCATCTCGATGATGATGCTGCCGCCGCAGGTGATCATCGTGCCGATGTACCTGCTGTGGACGAACCAGCTGCACCTGACCGGGACCATCTGGCCACTGGTCATCCCGATGGCCTTCGGCGACGCGTTCTCCATCTTCCTGCTGCGCCAGTTCCTGCTCACCATCCCCAAGGAGTACCTGGACGCGGCGAAGGTCGACGGCTGCGGCGAGTTCACCACGCTGCGCCGGGTGGTGCTGCCGATGATCAAGCCTGCGGTCTCGGCGGTGGCCCTGTTCCAGTTCTTCTACTGCTGGAACGACTTCTTCGGCCCGCAGATCTACCTCGCGCAGAACCCCGACGCCTGGACGGTCTCCTACGGTCTGCAGACCTTCCACAGCGCGCACCACACGGACTGGAACCTGACCATGGCGGCCACCCTGTTGGTGATGGCCCCCGTGATCATCGTGTTCTTCTTCGCCCAGAAGGCCTTCATCGAGGGCGTGACACTGACAGGAGTCAAGGGCTGATGAGCCTCAAGCTGGTCGTCGTCGGAGGCGGCTCGACGTACACGCCGGAGCTGATCGACGGCTTCGCCAGACTCAGAGACACCTTGCCCATCGGCGAGTTGGTGCTGGTCGACCCGGCCGCGGAGCGGCTGGAGCTGGTCGGCGGCCTGGCCCGGCGGATCTTCGCCAAGCAGGGCCACCCGGGCACGATCACCACCTCCACCGACCTCGACGCGTCCGTGCAGGGCGCCGACGCGGTGCTGCTGCAGCTGCGCGTGGGCGGCCAGGCGGCCCGCGACCAGGACGAGACGTGGCCGCTGGAGTGCGGCTGCGTCGGACAGGAGACCACCGGCGCGGGCGGGTTGGCCAAGGCGCTGCGCACCGTCCCGGTCGTCCTCGACATCGCCGAGCGGGTGCGCCGGGCCAACCCGCACGCCTGGATCGTGGACTTCACCAACCCCGTCGGCATCGTCACCCGCGCACTGGTGTCGGCAGGCCACAAGGCCGTCGGCCTCTGCAACGTGGCGATCGGCTTCCAGCGCAAGTTCGCGGGTCTGCTCGGCGTCGAGCCGGAGCGGATCCAGCTCGACCACGTGGGCCTGAACCACCTCACCTGGGAGCGCGGCGTCAGACTCGACGGCAAGGACGTGCTGCCGGAGCTGATCGACGGCCACGGCGAGGCCATCGCCGCGGACCTGGAACTGCCGCTGTCGCTGGTACGGCAGTTGGGCGTGGTCCCGTCCTACTACCTGCGCTACTTCTACGAGCACGACAACGTCGTCGCGGAGTTGAAGCAGCAGGGTTCGCGCGCCTCCAAGGTGGCCGCGATCGAGAAGGAACTGCTGACGATGTACGCGGACCCGGGGCTGGACGAGAAGCCGGAGTTGCTGGCGCAGCGCGGCGGCGCGTTCTACAGCGAGGCGGCGGTGCAGCTGGTCGCGTCGCTGCTGGGCACGCAGCGCGGGGAACCGTCCGAGCAGGTGGTCAACGTCCGCAACGACGGCACGCTGCCGTTCCTGCCGGACGACGCGGTCATCGAGGTGCCGGCGCTGGTCGACGCCACGGGCGCGCGCCCGCTGCCGGTCCCGCCCGTCGAGCCGCTGTACGCGGGCCTGATCGCACACGTCACCGGCTACGAGCAACTGGCCCTGGACGCCGCGCTGCGCGGCGGCCGGGACCGGGTCTTCCAGGCCCTGCTCGCCCACCCCCTGGTCGGACAGCTGGACCTGGCTGAACAGTTGACGGACCGTCTGATCGCGCACAACCGCGAGCACCTGGCGTGGGCGTGACGACCTTGATGACTGGCCTGCCGAACGAGTCCGAGGACGACGAGGTCGGGAACCCGATCGGCGCGGGGACCGTGGGCGCGGTGGGCACCGAACGTGTCCCGGGCGTGCTCGCGATCGACGCCGGGAACAGCAAGACCGACGTGGCGCTGGTGACCGCGGACGGAACCGTCCTCGGCACCGCGCGCGGCGGCGGCTTCCGCCCCTACGCGAGCGGGACCGAGGGCGCGGTCGACGGTCTGGCCGCGCTGGTGGCCGCGGCCGCCGCCGAGGCCGGGCTGGACGTCGGCGGCGGCCGGGGGCCGTTGGTCACGCACGTCTCCGCGTGCCTGGCCAACGCGGATCTCCCGGTCGAGGAGCGGGAGTTGCAGCAGGAGATCGCGGCGCGCGGCTGGTCGCGCACCACGGTCGTCGCCAACGACACCTTCGCGCTGCTGCGCGCCGGCACGGACGCGCCGCGCGGGGTCGCGGTGGTCTGCGGCGCGGGCATCAACTGCGTCGGCCTGCTGCCGGACGGCCGCACGGCGCGGTTCCCGGCGCTCGGCCAGATCACCGGCGACTGGGGCGGCGGCGGGGGCATCGCCCTGGAGGTGATGTGGAGCTCGACCCGCGCCGAGGACGGCCGGGGCGAGCCCACCGCGCTGGCCTCGGCGGTCGCCGAGCACTTCGGCCTGCCGACCGCGAGCGCGGTCGCCGAGGCGGTCCACCTCGGCGGGGTGGCGGAGGGCCGGCTGCACGAGCTGGTCCCGGTGCTGTTCCGCTGCGCGGAGGCGGGCGACCCGACGGCCGTCCAACTGGTGCAGCGCCAGGCCGAGGAGATCGTCGCCCTGGCGACGGTGGCCCTGCGTCGCCTCGACCTGATCGACGTCCCGGCCGACGTGGTTCTCGGCGGCGGGGTCCTGGCCGCGCGCCAGCCCCTGCTGATGGAGGCGGTGCTGACCCGCCTCGCGCGGTCCGCGCCACTGGCCCGGCCGCGGGTGGTCACCACACCCCCGGTCGTCGGCGCGGCGCTGCTGGGCCTGGACCACCTCGCCTCCGCGAGCCTCGGCGGCGGCCCGGCGGCCCAGGCCGCCGTCCGCGCGGCCTTCGCCGCACGCGCCGAGGGGTAGTCAGCTCCCCCGTGCGGGCTGCCCGTCCACCGCACCGCCGGGACGGGCAGGCCGTGCGGGCGGACGGGAAAGTCCTGGACAGCGGTGCACCGGACCGTGGATGATCCCGGCCGTGTTCGAATTCCTTCTCTTCCTCGGCGCTGTCGCCGTACTCGTGTCGCTACGGCGCCCGCTCGTTGCGGCGCTGCGCGGTCGCCGCAACCTCAAGCTCGTCGAGACCTTCCGGCCTGAGGAGTTCGGCCTGGTGCTCCGCTCGGAGCTGGACGCGAGCCGGGCCGCGCCCGAGCCGTCCCCAGCGCTGGTCGCGCGGAAGCAGGGCATCGCCGACGCGGCCTGGGCCGGCGACTTCCACCCCGCCGCCGCGTACGTCGCCGAGGCCGGCCAGGACTGGGACGAGCGCTGGTCGCGCCTGGAACTGCTGCAGTACGTCGCGGGCCAGGACGAGGCCTGGCTCGCCAAGTGGCGCGCCGATCAGCCGGACAACGCCGACGCCGCCACGCTCCACGCGAGCCTGCTGCTGCACAACGCGTGGAAGGTCCGCGGCGGCGGCTACGCCCGCGAGGTCCCGCCGGAGCGGATGGCGAAGTTCAAGGAGATGCTGCCGGCCTCGATGGAGGCCGCCCGCGCGGCCGCGGAACTGGCGCCGCGGGATCCCGGACCCTGGGTCGTGATGATCACGGCCGCGCGTGGACTCCGGTACTCCCATGAGCAGTTCGAGCCGCTGTGGGCGGGCCTCAAGGCCCGTGCCCCGCTCCACGTGGACGGTCACTGGCAGGCGCTGCAGTACTGGTGCGCCAAGTGGCACGGCTCCGACCAGGCGATGATGCAGTTCGCCGAGGCCGCGCTCGCGGAGGCCCCCGAGGGCCACCCGCTGGCGGGCATCTACCTGCGCGCCCTCCACGAGCTGGAGTCCCGCAGGACCGCGCTCCCCTCCGGACCGCGTGCCGTGGACCTGCTCGAGCGCGTCCGCGTCTGCCTGCTCGCGCTGCCCGCGGACGACGACCAGCTGCCCGCGCTGCGCCACCTCCTGGCGCACTACCTCCTGCGGGCCGAGCAGTACGACGCGGCGCTGGAGCAGTTCCAGTTGCTCGGACGCTGGTGCGGCGCCTACCCCTGGACGGACGCCGACGACCCGGTCGCGGAGTTCGACCGCGGCCGTGCGCTCGCGGCACAGCGCAGCTCGTACGCCCGGGCGGAATAGGCCCGTTCCGGCGGCGGTTGCCGCCTGCGTGACGACACGATCCTTCCTCTTCCTGCTGGCCAGCGCTCGCCCGGACGGCAACACCGAGCTCCTCGCCCGCGCCGCGGCGGAGCAGTTGCCGCCCGGGACGGAGCAGCGCTGGCTGGACCTCTCCGCGTACCCGCTGCCGGACTACCAGGACACCCGCCACGCGAACGAGTCCTGGCCTGGGCAGGACCACGAGGCGCTTCTGTACGAGGCGACATTGGGCGCGACGGACATCGTGATCGCCTCGCCGCTGTACTGGTACTCGCTGTCCGCGTACGCGAAGCGGTATCTGGACTACTGGTCCAAGTGGCTGCGCACGCCGGACCCGCAGTTCCGGGCGAAGATGTCCGGCCGCACCCTCTGGGGCGTCACGGCGATGGCCCACACCGAGGAGGAGGTCGCCCTCCCGCTGGAGCTGACGCTCAACCACACCGCGGCCTACATGGGCATGCGCTTCGGCGGCGTGCTGCTGGGCAACGGCTCGCGCCCGGGCCAGGTGCTGGAGGACGAGCGGGCGTTGGCGCGCGCGAAGACCTTCTTCGCGAGCGAGGCCCCGTTGGCGCGCTTCCCCTACGAGAGCTGAGCCCCGGCGGATGTCGAGCCCTACGAGGCCGCAGGGCCGTTGGCCCACGGGGGGCGAATCCGGGTGCCGTCGGCCATGACGGCCTCCAGGCCGACGGAGGTCGTGGTCCAGATGCAGGCCCGTGCGTCGGAGAGGTTGTCGACGCGGAGGGTGCTGCCCGCGTTGGCCACCAGGACGTCGCCGACGCCGAGGTCGTGGATCTCCCCGTCGAGGGTGAAGCGCAGGGCTCCCTCGAGGACGTGCAGGATCTCCTCGCGGGTGATGGTGTGGGCCTGACCGGGGGTGCGGGCGGGGATCTCACCGCGCCAGGCGGCGAGTTCGCGGCTGCCGGTGGCGGGACGGGCATAGGAGGCGAAGCGGACACCGTGGAGCTCGTGGACCGTGGCCTCGTCGCTGCGGATGGCGGGCATGGTGGGGCGACCTTTCCGGAGACGTTCCAGGAATGGACAAGCAACTTGTCTATATCGACAAGCTACTTGTCCTTTGGGGTAGGGTCAACCCATGTCCGCTCCAGCAGCCCCGGAACCCCTCGCCTTCTCCGCGCTCGTCCTCGCCCTCGCCGGAGAGCTCGTGCAGGGCATCCACGACCGCGTCGTCGCAGCCGGGTTCGACGACCTCCGGCCCGCGCACGGCTTCGCGTTCGCGCGGATCTCCTATGGCGGGGCCACCACCGGGGAGCTCGCGGAGCACCTCGGGGTGACCAAACAGGCCGCCGCGCAGCTCGTGGACGAGCTCGTGCGCAAGGGATACGTCGAACGCACGACGCACCCCACCGACGCCCGGGCACGGCTGCTGCGCCTCACCGAGCGCGGCTGGGCCTGCACGCGCGCCGCGGACGCCGCCGCCGTCGAGGCGGTCGCGCCCTACCGGCGCCTGCTGGGCGAGGAGCGCTTCGCCGCGCTCGTGCGCGACCTGGCCGCGCTCGGCCCCAAGGGACCGATCCGTCCCGCCTGGTGAGCCGCCCGGTGAGCTGCGGCCGCCTCAGCCGAAGCGGCCGTTGACGTAGTCCGCGGTGCGGGGGTCGCGCGGGCTGGCGAACATCGCCTGGGTGTCGCCGTGTTCCACGATGCCGCCCGGGACGCCCTGGCTGGCGAGGAAGAACGCGCACTGGTCCGAGACGCGCGCGGCCTGCTGCATGTTGTGCGTGACGATCACGATCGTCACCTCGTGGACCAGCTCGCGGATGGTCTCCTCGATGCGGCGCGTCGAGGAGGGGTCCAGCGCCGAGCAGGGCTCGTCCATCAGCAGCACCTGCGGCCGGACTGCCAGCGAGCGGGCGATGCACAGGCGCTGCTGCTGCCCGCCGGAGAGCGCGCCGCCCGGCTGCCTGAGGCGGTCCCGCACCTCCGTCCACAGACCCGCCTTGGTCAGGCACTCCTCGACCAGGCGGTCCCGCTCGGTGCGGCTCGCGCGGATGCCGGTGAGCTTCAGGCCCGCCACCACGTTGTCGTAGATGGACATCGCCGGGAACGGGTTGGGCTTCTGGAAGACCATGCCGATCGAGCGCCGTGCCTCGGTCAGGCGGCGGTCGGCGCCGTAGATGTCCCCGCCGTCCAGCAGGACCTCGCCGGCCAGGGTGGCCTCGGCGATCAGCTCGTGCATGCGGTTGAGGATCCGCAGGAACGTGGACTTGCCGCAGCCCGAGGGACCGATCAGGGCGGTGACCCGGCCGGCGGGCATGGCGAGGGAGACCCGGTCCAGGACCTGGTGGTCGCCGAACCAGGCCGAGATCTCACGGGCCTCCAGGGCGCCCGGGCGGGCGCCGGGGAGCGGCGGGCGCTGCGCCGGCAGGGCCAGCGTCTGCTCCGGTTGCGCGGGGGCAGTCATCGGGTGGTACCTCTCTTGCTCACGCTTGCTCGCGTCATGGACGTGGGCCTCGGGCTCGGCTCGGGCCCTGGCTCAGATGAGGTTGGGCAGCAGCCGCGCGACCTGGTCGGCCACGCACAGCCCGAGCGCGGCGAGGACCGGCACGCCGACCGCCCACGCCTGCCAGCGGCCCCAGCGGATGCGGGCCAGGGTGGCCCCCACCGCGGCGAGCAGCAGCCCCTCGCCCCAGAGCACGAGCGGCACCCAGGCGGAGGCGTCGCCGTGCATCGGCAGCTCCGCCGGGTCCAGTTGCTGCGCCGTCAGAGGACGCGCGGGCGCGTCGCGCACCTTGCTGATCAGATCCGCGTCGACCTGCAGCACGCCGTTCGGCGCGAAGGCCGGGCCACTCGCCGTCACCAGGACCAGCCGTCCCTTGCCGGTCGCCGGCGGCGGCGGCACGGGGTCGCCCGCGCGGCGCACGTCGAGCACCCGGTAGGTCTGCACGCCCTGACCGGTCGTCAGGGAGAAGGTCTCGTCGGGCCGGAGCTGGTCGAGCTGGCCGAAGGGGCCGCCGAAGCCCGACTCACGGGCCATCAGCACGCTGGTCCCGGCCTGACCGGGCAGCGCGGTGTCGCGCCGGTGGCCGGGGCCGAGTTCCAGCACCCCGGAGGTGGTGCCCTCGCGCACGACCTCGCGCATCCCGAGTTCGGGGACGGTGAGCAGGGCGACGGGCGTGCCGAGCGCCAGCAGCTTGCCGTTCTGGTCGAGCTGGCCGACCGGCGCGGTGCCCTGGGCCAGCGCGAGCCGCAGAGCGGCGTAGCCGGTCTCGCGGTCGCGCGCGTGGCGGATGTCGCCGATGGGTCCGACGTCGAGCAGCAACCCGAAGATCAGCGCGGACATGATCATCAGGGTGGCGCCGTAGGCCCCTGCGACGTCCAGGCCGCGACGAGGCCGGGCGGATCCCGCCGGCGGCACTGGCGGGGCCGGCGGAACCGGCGGTGGGGCCGACGCGGAGGCGGGAGGCAGCGGCGGTGGACTGGCGGTGAGGGTCATCGCCGCCCCGCCTTCGCCTCGGCGGCGGGCTGCTCGGCCTGCGCGTCCACGTCGTCGGGCGCCTGGTCGGACCCGGGCGCGGGCTCGGGCTCCGGGGTGGCGCTGTTTCGCACCTGCTTGGCCTTCCGTTCGACGGGGGCCGCGGCGCGGCGGCGGCGCAGCGCGGAGAAGCCGAGGCTGACGAGGAGCAGCGCGCCCGCGACCATCGCCGGCACGGAGAGCAGCGACGGGCCGCCGCCCTGTCCGGTCGCGGCGGTCGGCGCGGGCAGCGGCTTCGCGGTCATGGCCGGCTCGGTGCTCTCGGGCATGGCCACCGGGGTGGAGTGGTCAGCCGTCCAGGAACCGGGCGTGGCGAAGGTCAGCGTGCCGACGAAGTCGCGCAGGTGGGCGGGCTGGAAGCGGCCGCGGCAGTAGACGTCCACCCGGTAGGCGCCGTGCAGCGCGCTGACCCCGTTCTGGCGCGCGATGCTGCGCAGGGTCTGGTCGAGCGGGACGACGTACCCGCCGGTGGACGCGGCCGGGTAGATCGACGCGGCGGAGAGGCCGAGCGCGGAGGCCCCGCCGGCCGGGAAGCCGGGCCCGCTGATGCCGGCGCTCAGCCAGCTCCCCTGCGCGGGACAGCGGCCGGAGGTCGCGAGGTCGATGGGGTCGTCGTCGTGGCCCGAGGCGTAGTCGAAGAAGAGCGTCCCCGGTGCGTTGTCGGCGGTGGCCCGGGCGCTCGCACTCGGCAGTGCGCTCGGCGTGGCGGACGGCCCGTCAGCCACGGCGACGGACGCCCCGCCCAGCAGCGCCGCGCACACGGCAGCCACGGCCATCCCGACCGCACCCACCCGCGCCACCGTACGACCACGCCCGCTCCGCGGGGCGACACCAACGGAAGCACCCTCGGGCTGGGCCTCACCGGGCCCGGGAGTTACTGCCGGCTCCGCCGGGGTCGCGCCCGGTGCGCTCGGCGCGGCTGCGGGGACGGGGACCGGGACTCGGACGGGGGCCGTGGGTGCGGTCGGCTCGGTCGGGGAGGTCGGCTCGGTCGGGGAGGTCGGCTCGATCGGGGAGGTCGGCTCGATCGGGGAGCTCGGGCTCGCCGGGTCCGCCGGGGCGGACGGGGTGGAGGGGGTGGGCCAGCCGCCAGAGCCGGGCGCGCCCCCGGGGCGGTTGCGGCGGCGACGGCGGCGGAGGAAGAGGCTGACGGCCAGGGCCAGCAGCGGGAGGATCAGGGCGACGAGGGTCCACGGGACGGTCGCGTAGAGGTTGTCGCTGGTGGCGGACGGGAGCGCCGGGTCGGTGTCGCCTGGCACGGCCAGCGGGTCCACGGTGATGGAGGCGGTCGACCAGAGCGTCGGGAAGACGCCGCGGATCTGCACCGTGTAGGTGACGCTGTTGCCGGGCAGCAGCTCCGTCAGCGCGCCGGGCCCGCTCGCCGTGGTGAGCGCGCCGACCGCGTTGCGGACCCGGACCGCCTGGCGGCCGCTGAGGCGGACGTTGCCCGCGTTGCGGACGGTGTAGCTGACCGTGGTGGTGCCGGTGCCGAAGGGGTTGAGCGTGCCGCGGTACCGCACCGAGACGGACTGGACCACCAGCTGCGGGTGGAGCGCACCCGGGACCCGCAGGTGGATGCGGGTGCCGACGCGCTGGTCGACGGCGATGTCGTTGCCCTTGGCGTCGACCCCGTGGCGGCGCAGCGCCAGCACGATGCCGCCGGAGTGGTCGCCGGGCGCGGCGTTCGCGGGGACCGCGAGGGTGAAGGGGATGATCTGCCGCGTGCGCGGCGGGAGCGTGACCGTGCCGACGGCCGGGTGGACCCAGGAGCCGACGTCCGTGGAGTGCCCGGCGGCGGGCAGCACGTCGTAGCCGCCGCTGGAGGTGTTGAAGGCGTCCGCCGCGTACAGGGAGAGAGTGAGCGGGTCGTCGCCGTAGTTGTAGACCGCGACGTGGTCCTTGAGCTGCGCCCCCGGGGTGGCCGAGTAGGTGAGCGCCGCGCGCTGGTCGGGGCCGGAGGCCGAGGCCGGCTGGATGCCGAAGGTCTGCTGCTGCGCGGCGGGAGCCGCGCCGGGCACGGCGGCGGACGCCGCCGGCGCGAGCACGGCCAGCACGGACACGAGCAGCGCCGTGAGCGCGAGGAGCGCGCGACGCGCTCTCGCCGGGGGGCGGGTCATGGCAGGAGTCCTTTGCACGGGCACGGGGTGACTGGGCAGGCGGTCCCGCCGCACCGGCCCGGGGAAGCGAGGCGCGGTGCGGCGGTACTGCCGTCAGCGACGACGGGTCGTCACATCACGGTCGGGTGGCGCGGTCGGACGGTCGTCACATCGCGGTGAGCGTGAGCACCGCGGTGTAGGTGCCGGCCTTGGTGGAGGTGGGCGCGACCAGGGACAGGTCGGCGCCCAACTGGGCGGTGCCGAGGCCGGTGGCGGTGGCCAGGGTCCGGGAGGACTTGAGGCCCAGCGCGCCGGAGTCGGACGCGGAGACGGCGTTGGCCGGGGCCACCGCGCCGCCGAGGGTGACGTTGAGCCCGTCGACCTTGTTGACCAGGCGCGGGATCCAGCCGAGGTTCTGGCCGTTGATGGTGTCGCCGCCGTCGGAGAAGTCGGCGACCTGGCCGCTGAGCGCCCACCCGGGCGCACCCGCGCGGGTGTCGGTGACGGTGACGGTCTGGATCGGACCGGCCGTCGCGAACAGGGTGCTGGTCGAGTTCAGGGTCAGCGGCGGCAGGGCGACGGTGCTGCCCGCGACGCTGAGCACCAGCGCGCCGGGGGCGACGGTGGTGGTGATGTTCTCGGTGCCGCTCGCGGAGCCGCCGCCCGTGCCGCCACCGGTGCCGCCGCCGGTCGGGGCGCTGACGGTGTAGGTCACGGAAGCGGAGGTGGACGCCGCGAACGCGGTGGAGTCGGTCGGGGTGAAGGCGGCCGCGAGCTGGTGGTCGCCCTGGGGCAGCGTGGTGGTGGTGAGCGTGGCGCTGCCGTTGCTGACCGCGACCGGGCTGCCGATCGCGGTGCCGCCGTCGGTGAAGGTGATCGTGCCCGCCGCGGACGACGGGGTGACCGTCGCCGTCAGCGTGACCGCCGTGCCGGCCGGGGAGGAGGTGCCGGGGGTGACCGCCAGCGCCGTCGTGGTGGCCTTCGCGCTCGGCGGGCTGACGGTGTAGGAGGTCGCCGTCGAGGTGGAGCTGCCGAAGTTCGGGTCCGAGGAGGTGAACGCGGCGGTCAGCTGGTGGGCGCCCTGGGTGAGCGCGGAGGTGGTCAGGGTCGCGGTGCCGTTGGCGACGGCGACCGGGCTGCCGATCGCCGTGGTGCCGTCCATGAACTGGACGGTGCCCGCGGCGGCCGGGGAGACGGTCGCGGTCAGGGTGACGGCGCTGCCGGCCGTGGCCGAGTTGGCGGGGGTGACCGCCAGCGTCGTGGTGGTGGCCGTCTGGGTGCTGGAGGTGTACGCGGTCGGGCTGGTGAAGAAGATCTTGCCGACGTAGTCACCGAAGGTGGTGGCGCCGAAGGCGTTGCGGCAGGTGAGCGTGAAGTCGTACTCGCCGGACAGGGCGGTGATGCCGGCCTGCTGGGCGAAGTAGCGCATGGTGTTGGAGAGCGGCACCACGTAGCCGCCGGCGGCGGTCTGCTGGTAGGTCGAGATCGGGGAGTTGCCGACGACCTGGGTGCCGGTGGCCGGGAAGCCCTGGCCGGTGACCGACATGATCAGGTTGGAGCCGCCGCCGGTGCAGCCACCGGAGGTGGTGAAGCTCATCGCGTCGTCGTCGGCGCCGGTGGCCGGGGTCGCGGTCATCGTGCCGAGCTGGGTGTCGGCGTGCGCGGCGGTCGCGCCGATCATCGTGGTCGCGCCGGAGGCCAGCAGGGTGGCCGTCACCAGCGCCACACGGCGGGAGATGCGGAGGGTCGACACAGGAGTACTCGCCTTCGTCAGTCTGCGTGTGAGGGTGGGGGCGGTCAGCCCGTGACCTTGGAGGTGTCGCCGCAGTTCGGGTCGATGCCGAAGCCGTAGGTCTTGATGATCGAGCTCTGCTGGCAGATCAGGGAGTTGGAGCCGACGAAGACCGTGCTCCACGGCGCGGTGCCGACGTTGGTGCTCGGGATGACGTTGTAGACCTCGCGGGTGGCCGCGGAGCCGGTGTTGAGCAGCAGCGAGGGGGTGCCGTTGATGCTGCCGAGCAGCGCCGAGCCGCGCAGGTCGGCGAGGGTGCCGGCGCCCTGGGCGATGTACTGGGCGATGGAGAACGGCGCGACGGAGTTGTCGTCCAGGACGCGGCCGTCGTGCTCCTCGATCGGCTTGCCGTTCTTGGTGTCGCTGATGCACGGGTAGGCGTGGTTGACCACGTCGGTGTCGGAGATGCCGACGGTGGTCTCCCAGAACGAGCGGGTGCCGGAGCCGGCCTGCGGCAGCAGCGGGTGGATCGAGTAGTTCGGTCCGGTGCCCACGTAGTTGGGGTCACAGGTGTAGATGGCGTGCAGGTCGGCCAGGGTCATCGTGCGCGGCAGCGAGCTGGTCGGCGTGATGGCGTAGGTGACCGCGTCGACCGCGAACGGGACGTAGGTCAGGCCGGGCGTGGCCGGGGCCAGGTTGAGGCTGGAGGAGCGGGAGAACTGCAGACAGCCGTTGGCCGCGCCCAGCGAGTTGAGCAGCGCGGTGCGGCCCGCGCCGGAGCCGTTCGGGCGGGCGAGGGCCTGGCAGGCGCTGCCGGACTGGGTGGCGACGGTGGCCGAGCCGGTCGCGTCGTAGGAACCGATCACCTTGGTGCCGTTGATGGTGATCGTGCCCGCCATCGCGTTCATGACGCCCTGCGTGGTGTCGGAACCGACACCGGCGAGCTGACGGTAGGTGGGCGCGCCCACCGGGTCGGCGTGGGCGGTCCCGGCGCCGACGGCCAGGAGGGCGACACCTGCGGCGGCGGCGAGAAGCCTGAACTTGCCGGTCATGGAACGGATCCCTTTCGGACGGTGGTGCAGGGACGGCCGGAGGGTTCCGGTCGTCGGGCGGAGCGCGGGTCGTGATCGGTGCGGCGGTCGGAGCGGGCGCCGTCGCAGACGGCGCCGGTCGCGGACGTGGGGCCGAGCCGACGTCCGGTCAGCTCCGGGGCCGCCGCAGGTAGCGGGCCAGCAGCGGTCCGGCCCCGGCCGCCACCAGGGCGACGAGCAGCAGGACCAGGAACAGGTACTGGGTGGCGCCCACGGGTGTCGCGGCGGTGCGGGCGACGTTCTGCACGGCCGGGGAGCTGGGCGCGAGCGTCGGGGTGCCGTGTCCCGCGCCCGACTGGCCGCCGGAGCCGCCCCCCGACGTCCCCGAGGTCCCCGACCCGCTGCCGTCGCCTCCCCCGCCTGCGGTGCCGGGACCGCCGACGGCCCCGCCGGTCGTCGTCCCCCCGGAGGCGCCGCCGTGCGGCCCGGAGTCGTCGACGACGGTCTTGGCGACGGACAGCGCCTGGGTGCGCAGCGTCTGCGGCAGCGGCACGTAGCCGTTGACCAGCTGGCCCGGCTCGACGCCGGGCGTCTGCCCGGAGCCTGCCGCGAAGCGGAGCAGGGAGGCGTAGGCGGCGCCCTCGTCCTTGGTCAGCAGCGACGGGACGGTGGCGGCGTAGCTGACCAGGGTCAGCGGGTACGCGCCCTTGGCCTTGCTGTCGGGCGCCAGCAGGCTGACGCCGGTGGATCCCACGGGCGTCATCGCCGCCTGGGCCGCCAGCATGGAGGCCGCGGTCGGCGCGACGAACTGGCCTGCGCCGTTCCTCAGGTTGGCGGTGTCGAGGCCGTAGCGGGCGGCGGTCGCGGTGTCGGTGACCGCGAGGATGCCGATCTGCCCCTGTGGCTCCGGCGGCCCCTTCTTCAGCTGCGGCGGGGTGGCCGTGGCGTCCCAGATGGTCTTCGACAGCCTGTCGCCGCGGGCCGCCGAGCGGGCGGCGTCGTGCATGCCGACCGCGTACGGGTGGGCGTCCAGGGTGCACAGGGGCGGCTGGTGGTTGGGGCTGTTCGGGAAGGTCTCGCAGTACGGGTCGCTCTTGGGGAAGTCGTCGCGCGGCAGGCTCAGCTTGTCGGCGGTGTAGTTGGGGTTGACCGTCATCCCCCACGGGTCCTTCTTGCCGGCCAGGAAGTCGCGCGCGTCCGGGTCGGCCTCGACCCACTCCCACAGGTGCCGGGCCGCGTCGGACTGGCCGAGCGGCACGAGGATGTCGGGGATCCGGGAGAGGAAGGCGAGCGGCTTGAAGTCCGGGTTCAGCGCCAGGAAGTCGGGGTCGGTGGTGAGGTCCAGCGGGTTGTTCGCCACGTCGGTGGCGTCGTAGCCGACGGCGTAGCGGTAGGACTGGGTGAGCAGCTTGGCCACCAGCCGCGGCGTCAGGTTGATCGTGTGCATGCGCTGGCCCTCGAGCATGCGCACGTCGGCCGGGGCGCTGGTGTAGGACTGGCTCTGCACGTCGAAGGCGACGGTGACGCCGGACAGGGCCACCGGAGCGTAGACGGGGGTGCGTCCGGCGGGAAGCTGGTCGCCCGGCACCGGGTCGGCGACGTAGACCATGCCGGGGTCCGCGTCGTTGACCAGCTTGGCGCGGGCCAGGTCGTCGTCGAGCTTCGTGTAGCCGAAGATCGACGTGGTCTGCCGGCACAGCACCGGCTGCCAGCTGGTCACCGCCTCCTGCGCCATCTCGGTGCCGTAGGTGAGCCGTTCGTGGCTGCCGATGGGGCAGTTGAGGCCGAGCGGGGTGAAGTGCAGCGGCACGACCATCCGGTAGCGCCAGTTGCTCGTGGACAGCGGGGAGGACTGCAGCTGGCCGGAGTTGCCGACCGGCGGCTTGCCGTCGACCTCGAGCTCACCGCGCGGGACGACGACCAGCCAGCACTCGCGCCCCTCCTTCGGCGGCACCTTGACGTTGTCGGGCGTCTGGCCGCAGCCGAGGCCGGGCGCCTCCATGCCGGTCTGCGTCTCGAAGTAGACCTGGCCGGTGCCGTCCGACCTCGTCGGCGCGAAGGGCACCTCGTTGGTGGACTCCACGTCGAAGAACTGGCTGCCCGCGGTCGTCTCGACGACGCCGTTGACGGCGTGGAAGGGCGTGTAGACGTTGACGTTCGGCTGGGTCTGCTTGATCGTCTCCAGCGGGTCGACGAGCGAGCCGTAGTTGAGCTGACGCGTGGAGACGTACGCGCCGCCGCGGCTGTCGCCGCGCAGGCCGCCGTACTGGCACTGGGTGCGGTCCGGGCCGGTGGCGGCGTCGCCCCAGCACTGCATCAGCTCCAGGTAGTCCTGGGCGAAGCTGGACGGGTTGGGCTGCGTGGGCTTGCCGCCGGTCCAGTCGACCTTGACCACCTGGTCGGTCAGGTTGGTCGTCTGGTGGACCGTCACCGTCAGCCCGGCGAACGGGCCCGTGCCGTGCACGCTGACGGCCGAGCCGGAGGCGGCCGGGCTCACCAGCGTCGGGGTGCCGGGCACGCGCGGGTCGCCGCTGCCGACGGTGGTGAGCTCTGTCCCGGCGACGGTGCCCGCGCCGCCGGTGCTCCCGGTGGCCGAACCGCCCGTCGCACCGGCCCCGCCCGCGGCGGAGTCGACCGGTACCGGCTTGCCGGTGACCGGGTCCACCTGGACCGAGGGCCCGCTGGTCGGCAGCGCGGTGGCGGTGCGGTCGGCCCCTCCCTGCGGTGCGGCGGTGACCACGCCGGCCGCGATCGCGGCCAGCACCGCGCAGGCCAGGCCGGTGCGC
>NZ_BBPO01000039.1:75949-78110 GCF_000787815.1 Streptacidiphilus neutrinimicus | reverse complement strand
TTAGAGAGTCTTGTTCCGATAAATGGCTTTCATTCGCGCCGTCTTTGTACAGCTATGCCTGAAGCGAGTGCTCTGCGCCCGCCTTGCCTGCCAAAGCAGGCGCCCGACTCATCCGCTTCCAGCCCTGGAAGTCCGTCTGGTTTGAAGAAGTCATAGAACCGCCCACAGGGCGGCGGAACGACATCGTCCGCCATGGGCATGGCAAGACCGTGCCGTGAGCGCGCGCAAGCCGTACCCCAGCGACCTGTCCGATGCCCGATGGGCCCTGATCGAGCCGAAACTGACGGCATGGAGGAAAGCCCGACTCGACCGCCGGCCCACCGGAAAGCCAGCGAAGGTCGAACTGCGCGACGTGTTCAACGCGATCCTCTACGTCAACCGCACCGGAATCCCCTGGAAGTACCTCCCGCACGACTTCCCCAACCACGGCACCGTCTACGCCTACTACGCCGCCTGGCGCGACGAGGGCATCTTCGCCGAACTCAACTACGACCTCACCGGCCTCGCCCGCGTGAAGGAAGGCCGCAAGCCCGAACCGACCGCGTCCGTGATCGACACCCAGAGCATCAAGACCTCCACCAACGTGCCCCTGACCAGCCAGGGAACCGACGCCGCCAAGAAAATCGTCGGCCGCAAACGCGGCATCCTCACCGACACGATCGGGCTCATCCTGGCCGTGACCGTCACCGCCGCGAGCCTGTCCGAGAACGCGCTCGGAATGCACCTCCTCAACCAGGCCAAGAAGACCTACCCGAGCATCACCAAAAGCTGGGTCGACACCGGCTTCAAGAACGCCGTCATCGAGCACGGCGCCGGCCTCGGCATCGACGTCGAAGTCGTCCACCGAAAGTCCGACGTCCGCGGATTTCACGTCGTAAAAAGGCGCTGGGTAGTCGAACGCAGTCTTGGTTGGATCATGTTGCGCCGGCGCCTCGCCCGCGACTACGAAACCCTCCCCGCCAGCTCCGAAGCCATGATCCACATCGCCTCAATCGACAACCTCACCAAGCGCATAACGGACGAGACCACACCAACCTGGCGAGGAACTTACTAGGACACAAAGGGCAATCTGCCCACTTCAAATGCCCTCTCAGGTCCTTCCGGATCCCCGCGGCCCGCGCCTGCCGCGCGACCGCAAGGACCGGGTAGGCGGGGAAGGCGTCGTGGAGGTATCGGGCCATCAGGTTCTCCGGCGCGATGCCGATCAGCTCGGCGCAACCGATGTTCCAGTCCGCCTGGCTGATCAAGCCGAGCTCAAGGCGCTGGAAGAGCTCCTGCCCTTTCGGATCGGCCCAGCCACGCAGGAAGGTTCCGCGGGAGAGCCTTTCCCGGTCCTCGAAGAACGAGATCACCTCGACCATGTTGGCGGTCAGGACCCCGAAGAAGTCCAGGATCAGACCCGAGAACCTGGGTTTGCTGGTCGTCACCATGGGCCCAAGGCTACGGTCCTGTCAGCCATTTGATCACCCTGTTAGCGGGTTCTGCGCGGGTCTCCAGCAGTAGGAGCGATGGTCACAAGGTCGGGCCGCTGCTCAGCGGGATCTCGTAGGCGACCTCCCATCCGTCATCCGGGACGAGGATGTCGGCGGTCTCGACCGGGGAACCCGCATCGTTGTAGTAGGTGCGCTCGATCAAGGTCGCTTGGGTTCCAACCGCCAGGCCGAGCAGCTCGGCCTGGTCCTTGTTGAGTCGCGTCGGTCGCGGAACCTCGACGGCGCGGACGACGGTAACGCCGATGTGCGCCATGCGCGCGACCACTCCGGCGCCGGCCAGCGGTCCGCCTTCGGGCAGGACCACCACGGTACCGGAGGTGATGGCCATCGGTTCCCAGCTGGTGGAGAGCATGACGGGCTGGCGGTCGGCGAAGAATTCGTAGTCGGTCCGCACGCACAGGTCGTCCTCGGCGATGCCGAGACGGGCGGCGATGTGGGCGGGTGCGGGGGTCTTGGCGGCACTGTTGGACTCCCAGTCGCCGGCCATTCCGAGCGAGGCCATCTCGGAGCGGAACGGGCTGGTGGCGTACTGCTCGCGGGCCCAGCTGCGCAGCATCCGGCGGCGCTGGCGTGGGGCGCGTACGTAGGTTCCGGATCCGGCGCGGCCTTCGAGCAGGCCTTGGGCGATGAGCAGTTCCTGAGCGCGGCGAATGACGTTCTCCCCGACG
>NZ_BBPO01000039.1:65298-75659 GCF_000787815.1 Streptacidiphilus neutrinimicus | reverse complement strand
GGCGCATGGCGTCTGCGACGCGCAGGTAGGGGGCAGCCGCGGATGCTGAGGCGCCGTCAACCATGCTGCTCCCTTGGTCTGCAGGAGAGTTCCACCGATTGACAATCTAGTCCACTAGCTAGAATCTAGTTAACTAGAACTACCCAATGTAGTTGCAGGTTGATCGGATGGTGACCGCCGTGGGCACAACACGCCAGACCGAAGCGGTGCGCTCGGCGGCAGAAGTGCTCACCGCCCTCGCTGGGACCGAGGCACGCGTCAGCGAGGAGCCTGGCGCCCTCGTCATCGAGGTCGATGTCACCGACTCCCTTCGACACGCCTGGCCGCATCTGCTCGCGGTCCTCAACACCGGCGACACCTTCGGGCTGCACTCCAGCCCCACGGGACAGGTCGCCTGGCTCCGTCTGACCCTGAAGGGCAACACCCATGACCAACGCCCGGACCCGAAGCCGCCCGTCCTCCCCGAGCAGCGCCGCGACGCATAGCGCCTGGGATCCGCTCGCCGGGCCCTACATCACGCGCCCCTGCCGGACCGGGAATCACGACACCTGCCCGCGCGGCCTGAGCTACTACCCCGACGGCTGGGAGGGCGCGAAGGTCGACGTCGTTTGCGCCTGCGAGCAGCCGGACTGTGCGTGCACGAGGGTCGGCCGGTGAGCGAGGACCAGTTGCCCGCGCTCGTGCAGCCCAGTTACTCCGCCATCGTCCAGCGGGGCCGTCACGTGCCGGGGCGGTTCGAGGACGTGGCCCGCAGTCTGCACGAGGCCGACGAGGCAGCCCGGTTCGCCGGCGACCCGGGAGGCGGCAGCGACGTCACGGTGAGCCCGGCCACGTTGGTGGTGTGCGTCGGCTCGACACAGGCGGACGCGCTTCAGGCAGCGGCGGACTGGGCCTGCGAGGCCCCGCAGATGCAGATCCACGCCATCGCGTTCGCGCGAATGCCCGGGCCGGTTGAGGAGGTCTTCGAGTTCCACGTGACACTGACCGTCTCCAGTCGGCACCCGCTGACCGGGGAGTTCGACGGCTCCACCCACCATGCCGACCGCAGGATGTGACGCGATGACCGACTCTGTGGCGCGGGCCGACAGCCCCTTTAGTCGCGCGGGTGCGCTCGCCAGCGGATTCGACGGCGTGCCGTGGCCGCAGTTCTGGCGCTCGCTGCCCGCCCTGGTGGTTCCCCAGGTTCCCGGCCTGGAGCGGCCGCTCGAGTCGGCCGCGGGTTGGTCTGCCGGGCCCAGCCCACTGAGCGGCGGCCCCCAGCTGGGCTGGTCGCTGGTCCAGCACGGGTGCGGCATCTCCATCACCGCCCCGGACGGTGCACTCTGGTACGAGGGCTGTCCGTTGGTGACTCGCGACTGGCGGCGCGCCGCGGCGGCCCAGGGGGCGGTTCTGCTGATCAGCGGTCCGTTCGCGCGGATCGACCAGTTCGCTCCCGCCGCCTCGACTGGAAGGCTGTTGGTGCTGCTCGTCACCGTTCGCTGAAGTTCTCTCGGACCCCGTCCGGTCCCCCGCCGGACGGTTTCTCGGCCCCGGCCGCGCCCTTCCCCCGTGGGGCGTGCCGGGGCCGACCTGTGCCTTGCACTCCAACGCCCCATCTATCTATTATTTGAGTCCTGCGATTGGGAGGAGGGCGGCCATGCCTCGAGCCGCTGGCATCGACTTCGACGGCATCGTCGCCCGGTACGGCGTGTCGCCGGAGCGGCTGCGTTCCCTCGTGGCTCGCGCGTCGGAGACCGGGTTCCCCGCTCCGTGCTCGGATGAGCGTTGGGACGCGGAGGCCGTCGAGGCCTGGATGAGCGACCTGGTCCGAGCTTCCCACATCGCGGTCCTGCTGCAGCTGAAGCGCGAGCAGACGGTGACGGCCTACGTCGCGAAGCCCGGCTACTTCGTGGAGCCTGACGAGGTCGAGGTCACCCCGGCGGGGTACAAGCGCAAGCGTTGGACTCGGGTGAACGTGCTGGCGTGGGACGCCGGCCGGTCGGGCCGCGGGAACCGGGAGCCGCGCAGCGGACGTCGGCCCGTCCCGCAGGAGCCGGCGGGCGTCGACATGGGCCAGCCGACGCTGAGCTCGCGCGAGGCGGCTGCGGTCCTGGGCTTCGCGGACACGGCCAGCTTCGCCTCCGCGCACGCGCAGGGTCGGCTGCGGAGCCTGGGGGATCCGATCGAGCCGGCCGAGACCACCGGTCCTCCGCGTCCCAGCCGGCGGTGGGACACCGCTTTGGTGCTGGCGGAGGCTGAACGGCGCCGCGCTGCTTCCGAAGGGCACCGGGCCCGGGTCGGCGCCTGCCTGCAGGCGCTGACGGACGCGGCCGGGGAACCGGTGTCCGCCGTCGTGTTGCAGGCGAGCGACGAGAGCGGGGCACCTCTTGCCGCGTGGCAGTCCGCTCTGGCTCAGGCCCGCCGTCAGTTCAAGCGCCCCTGACCCGACGGCCCGACGCCGGAAAGGGCAAGCGGCCGGTTCCACGTTCCCGGGGGGAATGTGGGCGGGAGGTTGGCTTCCTCCCCCGGCCGCACTCTCCGGCCGACCGGGACCGCTGGACCCTTACCGGAGGTAGGGCCCACTGTATCGCGGACCGTTCCTCGGGCTACGGATTTTCCGTCGCGTGGTGGCCGGTGGCGCAGCAGCTGCGGCACAGGGTCTCGCCGACGGTCAGCGGCCGGCCGCACATTCCCTCGTCGCCCGGGCATTCGCGGTGCACGCCCTTGTCGGCGGCCCGCTGCTGGGCGGCCGGGGTGGTCTCCGCCTGCGGCACGGGTGTGGCAAGGAGGTCGTCGATGCGCCAGGCGAGCGCTCCCCGGGGATGGGTGAGGTCGTCGGTGTCGGCGGTGAGGACGGTCAGGATCCTGCTGCGGGTCCAGCCGCGGCGCAGCAGTTCGTCGGCCTTCGGGGCAAGGCGCCGCACGGTGGCCCCGGTGAGAGTGAGCTGTGGGATGCGGTCGGCCGCTTCCCACAGGAGTGCTTGACCGGGCGTCGGTTCCGGCTGGGCGGTGGTGGGCTCCTGGGCTGGCTGCCCGACCTCCCCGTCCTGGTCGCCGACTTCGGGGGCGGGGGGTCGGGTCGGGTTGGTCTTCTGCTTGCTGGTGTTCTTGTTGTTGGTGTTCTTAGGGGTGGGATTAGCCGCTGACGGTTCAGCCGCTAGCGGATAATCCGCCACCGGCTGCGACCTGCGGCTTTGTGTCTTTTGGCTGGTCGGGGCCGGTGACGGGTTTTCCGTCACCGGCGGTGAGCTGGGGGGCAGCGGGTCGGGTGTGTCGGTGATGAGGTACTCGACGGGGCCGAGGGTGCCGTTGGGGCGGCGTTCTTGATGGCGTACCAGGTAGCCGCAGCGCTCCAGCTCCTGCAGCCCGGACTTGATGGCGTCCAGTCCGTCGGTGGACTGCTCGGCCAGGCGGCGCGGTGTGATGCCGTAGCCGTCACGGTGGCTGGCGAGGACTCCGAAGATCCCTTTGGCCTTGTAGGAGAGGCGCTGGTCGCGGAAGAGGTCGTTGGCGATCTGGGTGAAGCGGTCCGCGGCCATGGTGCCGCGGCGGATCCGCGCGAAGGAGCTGGTGGTGCTCACAGTTCGGCCCACCCCCTGGGCGTCGTGTCTTCGCCGGCCAGCGGCGTCCATACCGGTGCAGAGGGCCCTTGTTCTTCGAGATCCTCCAGGACGGCGGCACCGAGCGGGACCTTGCGGGCCAGGCGCGCGGCCAACGGGTTGCCGGCCGCCATGGCGCGCAGGTCGTGGATGCGGTTCTCCAGCGTGGTCGGCGACGCGTCGGTGAGGACGAACAGGACACGGGGGAAGACCGGGTAGTGCCGCATCCAGGTGGGGTGCGCCGCGGTGTTGGCGCTGGTGCGCCGCTGGGCCGGGGCTGGGGAGGGGGTGTGGTCGAGGAACCGGGAGTAGGTCATGAGTTTGGAGGCGAGGCGTTCGCTGCTCATGGTGGCGCGGTCGACTTCGACGAAGGCGCGCAGCTGGGTGCGGCCGCTGTCGTGGTTGGCGGTGTAGCGCAGCAGTGCGTCCGGGATGAGGGCCTCGGAGCGGGACTCGGACAGTCGGTGGTAGACCTCGGGGGTCCAGTCGAGGGGGCCGTACTCGTCGCCGCGTCGGCGGGCGTCTGTGAGGAACGCGAGGTGGGTGCGCAGGACCGCGACGGTGTGCTGGGCGCGTAGGCGGGCGGCGAGCGCGGGTTCGGCCGGGGCGGGCGGGAGGTCCTGGTCGCGTAGCTCTGGCAGTTGCTGGGCCAGGTCGCGGCCGGCTGGGGTGAGGTACCACAGCTGCTGGGAGCTGGGGCGGGCGAGGACGACGTGGTCGGTGAGGTGCTGCTCGTGCAGGGCCTGCAGGCGCCGCCGGGTGGTGTTGGGGTGGCGGTCAGGTGCGGTGAGGGCGTGGAGATGCGCGGTGGTCGCCATGCGGTGCTGGGCGATGCAGGCGAGCAGGAGGTAGGCGGGGCTCTGCTGGGTCACTGGAACTCCGTCGTGGTGGCCGTGGTGGGCTGCTGGTCGGCCGCTCGCTGGCGGCGGGGGCGGCGGGGTGTCTGGTCGCGGGGCGCGGTGAGGAACGCGAGGACGACGTCGGCCTGCCGGTCGGCGATCCGGTTGGTGTAGGCCGCGGTGCGCGCGCCGACCGCCTGCTGGCTGGTCCGCTCGAGTGCGCCGACCTTGGTGAGGCTGCGCAGGGAGCCGAAGACCTCGCTCGGCTGCGGGCCACGGACGGTCAGCGGGCCGCGCTGCTTGCCCCGGTGGGTGAAGGACAGGGCGTGGTGGTAGCGGGGCAGTTGCGCGACGGCGGAGGTCTCGAGGGCGCCGTGCCACTGCTCGGTGATGGAGCCGACCGATTCGAGTGAGCCCGCCGTGCTGGAGAGGATGGAGGCGTTTTGCAGCAGGGAGGCGCGAGTGGCGGGGTTGATGCGCTCCAGGAGCTGAACCAGCACGTGCATGCGGACGCCGAACTTGCGCAGCTGTTCGACGATGTCGGCGACAGTGCCGCCGGCTCCGGCCTGATCGAGGGAGATCAGTTCGTCCAGCCAGACGTGGAAGGGGGTGCGCTTCTTCTCCGCCAGGTCGCCGCGGGAGAAGCCGGCCCGGAACACGTCGCGCATCAGGAGGTTGACCAGGAGGCGCTGGATGGGGCCGGTCCCGCCCAGGCACAGCCACACGATCTTGCGGCGGTCCATGGCGGTTCGCGCGTTCCATTTGCCGGTCGGCGAGCCGAGCAGCGCTCGGGCGATCGGGTCGGCGGCGAGACGGTCAAGGGGGTTCAGGACGGGGGCGAGCGCCTCGTCGGTGTAGGCGAGGAACGTCGTGGTCCACCAGGCCGTCTCCTTGGCGGGGAGCGTGGCCAGGACGGCTTCGCGGAAGGCCGGTTCGGTGAGCAGGGTACGGACCTGGAACAGCGTCGCCTGTGCTTCGGGATGGTCGGCTGCGCAGGCCTGGCGGTTGATCTCAGTCAGGGCCGTGAGGGCTTTGAAGAGGATCGTCGACGCGCGGGGGGCGGTGATGTCGTTCCAGCCCAGGACGAGCGCGAAGGAGTCGACTGCGGCTCGGGCGACCTCGTGTGCCTTCTGGCCGCTGTCCATGCCGATCGGGTTCCAGGACGGCAGTTGGGCGCTGTCGTCGCGGCCGGTCAGGTCGATCTTCCAGACGCGGCGGCGCAGCTGGTCGTTGGCGAGGTAGGGGGCGGCGGCGGCCCAGGAGTCGGCGTGCGGGTCGACGAAGAACACCCCGGCGCCGGCGAGCGCGACTGCGATCGCCTGCACGACGGCGCGGGTCGTCTTGCCGTAGTACGCCTTGCCGACCGACACGGAGAACAGCGACTCGTCCAGCGGCGAGGCGACCAGCCGCGTGCTGCCGTCGGGGGCGCGGTACCAGCCCTGCGGCATCAGCGCCTCGCCGAGCTCGTAGACCGGCAGCGCGGCGGCGGTGAGCGGCTGGCGGCAGTACTTGGTCGGCGGCTTGAGTAGGCCGGCCAGCTCCGTGATGCCCAGCCAGGAGTCCGTGTGGGGGGCGAAGCGCCCGGTGTTCCACCTGCGGTCGAAGCTCCCGCGCCGCAGTAGGTGGTTGGCGCTCCACTGCCAGGGGCCGAGCCGGGTGCCGTCGACGCGCAGCCGGGAGCGTCCTCCGTGGACGTCCATCGCCGCGGTGAGGGATTTCAGGGCGCGTTCGGCGCGCCCCTTGTGGTCGGACGCGCAGCGGACCAGGAGCTGGATGCGGACCAGGCCGACGTCGTGGGCGAGGCGTCCCCACACCTGCCGGGTGTCCACGGGGCGGGGGCGGATCGGCATCGCCATGCCGCGGCCCTGGGACTGCCGGCCGTGGGAGGCGGCGTCGAGAAGGTGGGCGAGCTGGTAGGTGAAGGAGTCCTCGATGGCGTCGGCGTCGGCGATGGCTCGCCGGGTCGCCTTGCGTGCCTCCTCCTGGGCGCGGGAGCGGGCGGCGGTGACCATCTGCCAGCGCTTGAGGTGCAAGCGCCAGGTCGGGACCTGCTGGAGGTCGAGGATGACCTCGGCCAGATCGCCGAGGTCAGCGCGCACCGCGGCGACCGCGTCGACGATGGGCTGGAGCGGGTCCGGCTGGAGCGGGACGTCACGCAGCGGGGAGGCGGGGTCGCCGCGCAGCACGAACTCGGCGCGCAGGGTGTGCTTGCGCTCGCGGTCCCTGAAGGGGCGGCAGCGCTCGACCGTCACCTTGTCGAAGGGCGTGGTGGACAGTATGTGCCGGGCGCTGACGTGTCCTTCGAGGCTGTAGGCGAGGGGAGTGTCCGCGGTGCCGTCGGCGCGCATCCGGATCCGGACCGCCTTCGACGGGGCCGGCGCCCACCACGGCCCCGAGCGGGCGGCGCGGAGCAGGACCGCCGCGCCTCGGATGATCTCCTCCGGGCCGGGGTCGAAGGAACGGGCCGGGTTGAGGGTGTAGCGCACGCGGTGGCCGAGCATCTTGCGGATGAATCGCTCGCGCAGGTAGCCGCCCGCCGCCGCGAGCGGCAGCACCAGGAGCACGAGGAGAACGAGATGTCCGGCCGCCCAGGCGGGGGCGTGCCAAAGGAGCACGCCGCAGCGGACGAGCAGCCGGACCAGTGCGTTGGTCAGTCCGGTCACCGGGCACACTCCAGGGTGGCCCGGCCGGCGCCGGAGTTGGGCGAGACATTCGGGTGGTGATGCACAGTCGCCTTCCGTGGGGATCGGTGGGATCCGACACGGGAAGCAGACCCGGCCAGGGTCACCGCTCCGGTCACCAGATCCACCCGCGAACGATCACGAGCAGATAACAACCGGGGTAACCAGAGGGGCTGACGGGTCACCAGTCCCGATGCGGGCAGGAAGGCGGATCTGCCAGGATCAACGGAGCGAAGCGCCCGGGAAGGGGATCTGATGGGCAGGTTCGACAACGCCGAGCTGGTGCTCGGTCCTTTGGAGGATCGGGCGGCCGCGCTGTGCCGGTTCGCGGGCCATCCCGCAGCCGCTGACAGCCCTTCTACCCTGGCGTTGGTCGCCTCGGCCGTGGGGTTCGCCGAGCAGCTGGCGTCGGTGGACAGGGTCGCGGAGCTCACTGAGTTGTGGCGGCTGGGTTACGTATGGGGCAGGTCGGCGTACGACGACGTGACCTACCCGGAGCTGAGCGCGCCGACCCAGGCGGTGGCAAGGCAGTTGCACGTCCTGCTGGAGCAACTGACGCCAGAGCAGCTGCAGGAGGTCGGCGTCGCGCTGTCGGTCTCGCACGACATGGTGAGCTTGGCGCTGGGCTTCGTGGAGGAAGCCGCCCAGCCCCGCGAGTTCCAGGCCCAGTCGATCGAGGACTTCGCCCTGGAGGAGCAGCTGGCGGAGGAGCGGATCGAGGAGGAGGTCGGCAAGCTGCTGCTGGACGCCCCAGCGGACTGGAGCGGACCGCAGCGAGGCGCGGTGGTCTTGGCGCTGGTGTGGGACGTCGCCGACCTGGTCGCGCAGATCGCGCAGTTGTCCGTGCTGGGCGCACTGCCCACGCCGCTGCTGTGGCAGCATCCGGGCGGTGAGCATGCCTGCACCAGCGCCCTCGTGCCGGACACCGACCTGCTGGTGTGGGCCAGGATCGAACCGGAGGAGTACGAGGGTCGGCCTTCGTGGAGCCAGTCCCGGCTGCAGGAGCGGTTGCGCTGGTCGGTCGGCTGGACCGGTAGCGAAGGCCAGCGCTTGTGGTTCAAGGGCGGCCGGACCGGGAGCGTTGCCGCTGCTCGCTGGAATGCGGAGCGCGTCGCGCAGTGGCTGCTGGTCAACCGGCACCGGGTCACCAGTCCGCAGAACGGCGAACGGCTGATCGTGCCTAGCTGATAGAAGCGGATCGGTCAGTCTTCGGTGCTGCCCGGTCAGTGCTCAGTGGCGTAGGACATCCCGGCCCGTCCGAACAGCCGGCTCGCCGAGGCCACGAGCAGCGCGGTGACAGGGTCTGTCTCACCAGCTGCGCGGGCCTTCGCCCACAAGGCGGCCGCACGGTCGAAGGCGGCGCACGCGTCCGGGCAGGCGGCGCCGAAATTCTGCGCCCAGCCCGTGGCAGCACGCGCGTACAGCCGCACAGCACGGGCGTCGTCGCCGATCTCGTGGCATACGTGCGCGAGGAGCTCGGTGGCGTGCCAGAGCTGGCTGCTGTTCGGGCCGAAGGCGAACTCCACGTCCCATACCAGTGAGCGGGCGCCGAGGACCGCGTCCAGGAGCCTGCGCTCCGTCAGCGCGTCGACTACGCGTGCTGCGGCGGCCTCGACCCACTGCGCGTCGTCGGCGGTGCCGTGGCCGACGCTGGTGGGCTGCGCGAGGTACACCGGCTGCCCAGCAGCTTCGTTGTCGCTGCGCATCACGGTGCGCAGCGCACTGCGGCGGGTGCTTCGCCGTGCGCGCGCACGGGCCGGCCGGTGCGCGCGGGCGGCGGCTGCGCGAGGGGAGAAATTCTGGGTGGTCGTCCAGAGCAGGGCGGCCGGCCACAGGGCCACGCACGCGACCACGGCGATGACGGCGCCCACCGTGCACACGGGCTCGATGCCGAACCGGTCGTCGCCCGGACGCGCGCAGGGTGCCGGGATCGGCAACGTCACCAGAGCGCAGAGCGCGATCCCGACGAGCACATAGAGCGTCAGCGCCGTGACGGGTGCGGGGGGCTGGGGCAGCAGCAAGGGAATGCCGGACACGGACTCCTCCTCCAGGATGTGCCCCTCACTCCATGTCGCGCGGGTCACCGCTACGGTCACCAGTGCGGGCGCCACCGGTTGCGATGCCATAACAGCCGCCGCGCGCCGGTGCGCAGTCCCCGTCTCCGATCCCTGCCCGACAGGGACACCATCAGGCCCTTGACCTGCGCTGGTTACCTCGACGGTGACCTGGCCCGGCGGGGGTAACCAGTCCCCGACCAGGCCGCCAGCCCGGTCGGGAAGGGATCGGAGACCGGAGCGTGTCGGCCTGCTGCTCGTGCGCGTTGGACAACGCATGAGTTCCATGAGCACGAAGTTCTTGCCCGCCGCGATGACCGCGTCGGTCCTCGCGGTCGGCGCGACAAGCGCCAGCGCCATCAACCAGTACCAGGCGATCTCCTTGGACGCGGCGTCAGGCGACTCGTCCGTCACCGGTCATGCGCAACTGGACGTCACGCGCGAGCACGGGGGCTTCCGAGTGCGCGGCACCGTCACCGCTTACGGTGGCTGCGTCGAGCTGAAGCTGATCGAAGCGCACTGGAGCCTCTACATGGGCGGAGACACGGTCACGCGGGTGTGCGGGCCCAACCACCAGGTCTCAGTCAGCGCCTTCACGCACCACTCCGACGTCGTCCTGACCGCCGACATCGGCCTTGGCTACGACTCACGCATCGTGCAGCTGACGGGGACCGGCGGGTGAGTAGCGCAGGCCTGCGCCCCGCCGCGGCGGCCCTCCTCGCAGCGGCCGCCTTGTCCGGCATGTGCGGGTGCGCTGCGCACCGCCACTGGATGAGCCCTGGGCCGCCGCCGATCGCCGCCAGCTCGAGCGCCTCGGCCTCGGCTTCGCCGACGGCAGGGTTCCATGCGCCGGCCGGTCCGGGAGATCCGGGGGTCTCGCCCTCGACGGCCTCGACGAGTCCATCGGCTTCTCCCTCTCCATCGGCCAGCAGGACCTCACCCGCGCCGACGGGAGCACCAGCGACCGAACGGCCAGCGCGCAACGCCGTTCCGCGCCCTGTCCCACAGGCACCGGCGCGGCACCACGCCGCAGCGCGCGGCACGGCCGGATCCCACCACCACGGTGGCACGAGCCATGCAGCGGGTCGGCACGGCCCGTCCCCGTGCGACGCGCTGGCCCGGGAGGGCGGGCTGCCTGGGAACCTGTACGCGCAGTGCCGTCGCATCTACGGCTGACGTCGGGTTGCGTAGTGGCGGCCGCGCTCGCAG
>NZ_BBPO01000039.1:49381-65061 GCF_000787815.1 Streptacidiphilus neutrinimicus | reverse complement strand
GGCCGCGCTCGCAGCGCGGCCGCCACTACGCACGGTGGTGCGTGTGCGCATCTCAGTGCTGCGCAGTGCCGGCTGCTACCACCAGTGCTCGATGTGCACGGCGACGGTGCGCGCGCACTTCACGGCGACGGCGACGGCTATGCGCACGGCGACGGCCCCGCGCATGTCCGTGGGGTCGATCCACGGCGAGCGCGTCGGCTCGTTTCCGCGCGAGTGATGCGGACGGCGCGAGCGGTGCGGGTGCTTGCGCTTGGGCATGGACTACCTCCGTGAGTCGCTGACGCTGGATCACGTCGGCACCGGGGCTCTGCTTGCGCCCGGGGTGCCGACGCGGCGGATGCTTGCGGCTGACGAAGGCTCCACCAACACCCCGATCCGGCGATCCGGCCGGGCCGCGGCTGCGGCAGTTCTTGCGGCCGGTGGAGACCGCGTTGCGGGGGCCTGGGTGGGCGGATCCGGGTCTTGGTCCAATCCCGGGCCTCTGGTAGAGGGCTTCGGCCCGTCGGCCGCCGGGAGTTGCTGGATCCGCTGGTTACCCGAGGGGCCCAGGGGTCACCGGGAAGGTATCCAGTGCAGTTCAGAGGCTCTGCCGCACCGCCAGCCCACCGTCGCAGAAGAGGACTGGTTACCTTCCGGCTGAGCGGGACTGGTTACTGGTTACCTTCTCGTCGTTGCGGTTTCGTGATGCTCGCCGGGTGGATCTGGTTACCGGAGCGGTGACCCTGCGGGGGTTTGGTCAGGACAGAACCCGACCGAACCCCGGAGGCAGACTCCTGATGTCCCGCTCCCCCGCCCAGCCGGTCGACGACTTCCCTGAGGACGTCGTCGACGACATCGACTCCGGCCGCGCCTGGCGCCAGGGCCGGGCGCGCCGTGCCGCCGTGTGGGCCGCCCTCGCCGCCGGCCCGCTCGCGCTGTTCGCGTCCTGTGCCTCGACGCGAGTCCCCGCGCACACCTCGACCCGGGCAGCCGCCAGCGCGGCCGCTCCCGTCGCGGCGCAGGATCCCTCCGGGTTTGCGCAGCTGTTCGTTTCGCTGTGGCTGCGCACCGACAGCAGCGCCGACGATGCGCACCTCGCGGCGCTTCGAGGGTTCGCGCCGAACGTCGAGCTGCGCACCGCGCAGGGCACTGGCTCTGCGATGTCGGTCGCGCAGTGCGCGTCCGTGCGCAGCACCAGGCTCCGTAGCGGCTACTGGTCGGTGGTCGTCGGATGTGAGACCGACATCGGCGGGCAGGCCGCGATGCGGTACTTCGCCGTCCCCGTCGAGATGGACCAGTCGGCCGCAGGGGTCGGGTCGCTGGCGGTGGTCACCCAGCCCGCCGCGGTCGCAGCACCTGCCCCGGCCGGGGTCCCGCAGACGCTGTATCCGGCCGACGCGGCCGCCGGTACGCCGCTGGCCTCCTCGGTCTCCGCGTTCATGACGGCGTACCTGACCGGACAGGGCGACGTCACGGCACTGCTGTCCCCCGGCGCCCGCGTCCCCGCGCCGGCCTCGGCGCTATACGGGCAGGTGCAGGTCGGTCAGGTCGCCGTCGGCCAGCCGGGGATGGACGCGCCGGTGCCCGCGGACGGCACGACGTGCCAGGTCTGGGTGCAGGTCACGGCGACCGACCAGAACGGGACCGCCTGGCCGCTGGGCTACGCGCTGCGGATGCGGGCCCGGGCCGGCCGCTGGGAGGTCGCCGCCCTCGAAGCCGGTCCCGCCCTGTCCGTGCAGGTCGCTCCCGTGACGTCTGCCTCCGCATCCGCCGGGTCGGCCAGCCCCACGGCAACGGCTCAGTAGCCCGCGCCCTCCCTCCTTCTTCCGCTGCCTTCCTCACCTCTCACCCCTCGGAGTCCTCTGTGATCGAGCACCTGTACATGGCCGGCGCCTTGCAGAACCTGGGCAACAACGTGATCGGAGTATTGGCCGGCTGGGCCAAGCCCGCCCTGGAGGCGATCGTCGGCCTGGTCATCGTCGTCAAAATCATCCAAAGGTTCAGCATCAAGGCCGGCATCGGGGTCGCTCTTGCCGCCGTGGTCTGCCTGGGCATCTACAACGACCGGGACAACCTCGGATCGGTCGTCACCAACGAGCTCCAGTCCGACACCCACGGCCTGGCCCAGCTCCACCACCCCCTCCAGGTCCTCCCCGGCACGGCTGCTGAGGTTCGCCGGTGAGTACCGCCTCCGTCGGAGTCCCGGTCGCGCGCTCCTACACCCGGGCGCGCCGCCATCCGTGGGTGCTGGGCAAGCTCGGCGAGATCCGGCTGTGGCTGGGCCCCTACACCAGGGCGCAGCTCGTGGTCGCCGGCGTCGGCCTGCTGGTGCTGGGCAAGACGATCCCCTTGTGGTGGCCGCTTTTCGGGCCGCTTCCGCTCGTCGGGCTCGGGTTCGCGGTGTGGGCGGCGCGCTGCGCGCGGATCGGCGGGCGGGTGCCGGAGGCCGCGGTGTGGGGCTGGGTCCTGCTGCTGGTCCAACCGCGGGGTGGCCGTATCGGGGGCCGCCCGGCCCGCGTCCCGGCCCCACGTCGACTGGACGGCGGCTTCTTCCTCACCGAAACCGCCGCCCCGCCCGCACCCAGCGACGCCCCGCTGGTGCGGCAGACCGACCGGGATCCGTCGGACCACCGTTTGCGAGTCCGGACACCGTCGACGGGGCCGCTTCCCTCCGCCCGGCCCAAGGTGAGGCGCCCGCGCCCCTCGGGCCGACCGCGCCTGACGTCGGCAGCCACCACGACGGAGGCGGTCGCCGTTCCCCGCTCGCCGCTGGACCTGCTTTTGGAGCAGGCCGGCGCCCGGACATCCGAGAGGTCCTGACCCGAGATGCGTGTTCCGATCCGTCACATCGTCGACAACCTTCTGTGGTCGACTTCCGGCACCGCGTGGGCCGTCTTCCGGATCAACGCGACTACCGGCCGCTACGCCCCGGCGCGGGCCCGCGCGGAGCTGACCTCCCGGCTGACGTCGATGGTCCGTCAGCTGGCCGGTGCGCCGCGCTGGTACGGGCTGGCCGCGCGCATCGACGCCGGCGAGGTCGTGGCGCGCATGGTCGACGGTGTCGACCTGGACCGGCACCCGGCCTGGGAGGAGACCGCGGAGGCCTGCTTCGCACTACTCGCAGGCGATGAGATGTACCGGCGCACGCACTGGCTGGCCATCCCGCTCAAGGCGCCCACCCGGCAGGCCGCCTGGGCGGGTCAGCTGTCGGCGACGTGGACGGAGGTCGCCGACCTGCTGGGCCTGGCCCCGGTGCCGGTGGCCGAGCAGGAGGTCGCCGCCTACCGGCAGCAGGCCCGCCACCTGGCCGCGACCCTCGCCTGCGGGCCCGCGCTGCGCCCCGCGCGCCCGGCGGAGATCGTGTGGATGTGCCGGCACGCGATCAGCCGGGGGCTCGCGGAGCCGCTGCTGCTGGAGGCCGAGCACGCCCCGACAGGCGCAGGCCGCATCATCGGTGGGACGCTGCGCTCCCCCTCCTACCTGGACCTGGGGCAGGTCCGGCTCACCGAGGGCGGCCGTCCCGCCCCGACCGACAACCCCTCCCGGGATCTCGGGAAGGGCCGGGCCCGGGGGCTTCGGCGCGCGGACGGGACATCGTTGATCTCGCGGCGCTGGCTGGAGGTGGAGAGCGAGGCCGGGACCTCCTACCAGGCGCAGCTGGTGGTCGCCGAGCAGCCCGCCGCCGCGGCGGCGGCGTCGGCGGATGTGCTGGCGCAGTTGGAGGTGTGCCCGTTCCCGGTCGACTACGTCATCGACCTGGCGGTGGTGCCGTCGGAGAAGGCGAAGATCTCGGTTCGGCGCAAGAAGCGGGAGTTGGTGGACCAGGCCGACCAGTACGGGGCCGAGACCTCGGGGTTGCCGGACAGCATCTACAACGCGGCCGGCGACCTGGGCGAGGAGAGCAGCCGCCTGGAGCAGACCACCAGCGAGGTCGAGGTCCAGTCGGTGACGGCGCTGACGGTGTGGGCCACCACCCCGGCAGGGGTCGAGCAGCGCGCCCGGACCCTGGCCGGAGCGTTCACGGGCCTGAACTACCAGATCGTGCGCCCGGTCGGCAGCCAGGAGACCCTGTTCTCCCTGTCCCTTCCCGGCGCGGTGGCCTCCCCGCGCCTTCGGGAGTTCCGCCAGCACGAGCTGTCCGGGGACTGGGCGCTGCGCGGGGCGGCGACCAGCGTCGAGCTCGGTGACGAGCGCGGCGCGCTGGCCGGGTTCAGCCTCGACAGCGGCACCGCGCTGCCCGTGCTGATCGACCTCGCCGGCGCCCCCAGCCGGAACCGGTCCGCCTCTTTGGGTGTGGTGGGCGAGCTCGGATCGGGCAAGAGCATCCTGCAAAAGACCCTCGCGATCGCGGTGGTGGACCGCGGCGGGCAGACCATCGTGATTGACCGCACCCCGCTTCGCGAGTGGGCCGCCTTCGCCACGGCCGCCACCTCCGGTCGGGCGCAGATCGTGGACGCCGCGACCGCGACCGTCAGCATCGACCCGCTCCGGTTGTTCCCGGCCGCGGACGGGGCGCGGTGGGCGATCAGCTACCTCACCCTGCAGCTCGGCGTCGGCGCCATGTCCCCCGCCGGGGCCCTGCTGTCGCACGCGGTCCACCACGTCGCCGCCACCGACGCACCGAGCATGCGCGCCGTCCTCGACTACCTGGCCGCCCTCGCGGGAGAGGACCAGGCGAGTCGCCGCGCGCAGGAGGCCGCGCAGCTGGCGGACATGCTCTCCATCGTCGCAGAGGACCGCTTCGGGCAGATGGTCTTCGACCCCGCGCTGCCGGCACTGCGGTGGCAGGACCTCACCGGCGACATGGTCGTGTTCACCACCTCCGGCCTGCTGCTGCCGTCCAAGGAGGCGCTGGCCGATCCGAAACTGCTGGCCCAGCAGCCGCTGGAGGCGCTGATCGGGCGCGCGGTGCTGTACCTGGTCGCGGCTGTCGCGCGGGAGGTGGCGTTCAAGCGCCCCGACCGGTTCGGGTGGATCAACGTCGACGAGTGCTACTGGCTGACCTCCTCCACCGAGGGCGCGAACCTGGTCCACGAGATCGTCCACGACGGCCGTAAGCACAAGGCGGGCGTCGGCCTGGGCTCGCACGACCCACTCGAGCTCGGCGATGAGACCACCCGAGGGCTGCTCGGCTACAAGGTGGTGATGCGGCACACCGACCCTGCCCTGGCCCGCCGCTCACTCGACTTCCTCGGCCTGGACGGTTCGGACCCGCAGCTGCTCGACACGGTGACCGGCCTGTCCCCCGGCGGCGCCCAGGACCGGCAGGAGGAAGAGGTCGAGGACCGGCAGGGCGAGTGCCTGCTGCGCGACAATGCCGGCCGGATCGGCCGGCTGCGGGTCGAGATCCCCCCGGTGCCGCGCATCGAAGCGAAGATCCACACAACCCCAGCTCGAAGCGACAGCGGATCGCCCGCGCCCGCGCTCGCGCTCGCGCAACTGAGCGGAGCACGGGGATGACACAGCGTCTACTGCGGCGCCTGTGCGGCCAGCGCCCCACGTGGTGGCGGATCCGGCAGGCGGGCCTCCTGCTCACCACCGTCGTCTCGTTCACCCTCGTCAACGCCCAGGCGGCAGCCGCGGCCGGGACCGATGGCGGCGGCACGAACGGCGGGATGCTCGCGCCGTTCAACGTCCCCTCGAGCGAGGGCGTGCCGCTGGACCACTACCAGCTGGTCTCCGATCCGGGCGGTGTCACGGATTTCCAGCAGGAGGCCCAGTCCTACTTGATGGGGATGTGCTTCGCGCTGGTGCGGATCGTCGTCGGCCTGGAGTGCTGGCTGATCCACTGGGCGTATAGCTTCCCCGTCACCAAGATGATGGCCGCCAAGTCCCAAGCCCTCGCCGACGGCTACCGCAGCTGGGTCGTCGACCAGCTCGGCCTGCCCGGGATGCTCCTCGCCTGGGCCGTGGTGGTCTGCTCGGTGATGTTCCTGCGCGGCCGCACCGGTCGCGCGTTCGGCGAGCTGGCGCTGACCCTGCTCATCGTCGGCGTCGCCTCAGCCGGGATGCTGCGCCCGGACGTCGTCCTCGGCTCGGGCGGGCTGCTCGACCAGGCCCGCCAGGCCTCCCTCGAGGTCGCGTCCATCACCACCAACCAAGGCGCGGCCCCGCCGCAGACGGTGGATCCGGCGAGCATCTCCGGACCCTTGGAGCAGACCCTCACCTCCACGTTCGTCGTCGAGCCCTACCAGCTGCTCCAGTTCGGCCGCCCGATCCCCAAGGGCGACAAGGCGTACGACACCTACCTCGCCTCGGTCGCGATGAACGGCGGCCCCACCGGCGGCGGCACCCCGGCGAACCCGCACGCCTGCGAGGGCCTGGTCGGCATGCCGGCGCAGGCCTGCCAGCTCGGCCAGCAGACCACCAGCCCGCCACCGAGCTGCGACGGACTGTCCGGCGGCGCGAAGATCTGGTGCCTTCAGGGCACCGGCCACTGCGACCAGCTGTCCGGCGCCACCAAGATCCTCTGCCAGATGGGCTCCAGCGGGAGCAGCACGAACACCGGCGGGGCGAACTGCGACAAGCTCTACGGCCTGGCCAAGCACTTCTGCCAGGCCGCGCCCCCGGCCGACGCGTCGACCGGCGACCAGGCCAAGGCCCTGGCCGACCGGTTCAAGGACGTCGACCCCGCGATCGCCGCCTACATCGGCCCGCCGTCGTGGGACCGGGTGTTCGGCGCGATGCTGCTGCTCTTCGCCGCCTTGGTCGTGCTGCTCATGGTCGTCGCCATGGTCCTCGCGCTGTTCGCCGCGCAGGCCGCCGACGCGCTGCTGGCCGCACTGGACTACCCGGCGCTGGTGTGGGCGATCCTGCCCGGGCCCAACCGCGGCGTGCTGTGGCGGTGGGTCGGCAGCTTCGTCACCTCCATCCTCGTGCTGTTCGCCGCGAGCATCTTCCTGCCCGTCTTCGGGCTCACCTGCTCCGCGCTGCTGGCCGGCGGCGGTCAGGACCTCATCACGAAGATGTTCTTCGTCGACCTGGTCGCCGTCGTCGCGCTCGGCTTCCACCGCCGCATCATGGCCGGCGCCTCCACGGCCGGCTCCCGCCTGGCGACCCGCATGCGCTGGGCGCGGATCGGTGGCTCCGGGTCCGGCGACGACGCGACCCGCACCGGCCAGGTCATCGCCGGGGCGCTGGCCGCAGGACCGATCGGCGGCGGCATGTCGTCGGGGTACGCCCTGTTCGCCGCCGCGGGCAACCCGGCCCAGGCCCATCTCGCCCGCCGCGCTCGCCTGCTGTCCAGCGCCCGGGCCCTGGCCGACATCCCCGGAGCACCCATGCACCCGGGCCGGCTGGTCGGCGACATCGGCCGCGAAGCCGCGCACAGCCTGGCCCCGGCTGTCTTCGCCGTTCGGGGAGTCCATCACGCTTGGAAGGGGCGGGCGCTGACGCCGGAGGAGTTCGAGGCCCGCCGGATCAGGCCCGGCCTCGGGGGCGGGCTCCCGGCCGGCTCCCGGCTGCACAACCGCCTCATTCAGACCCGCGGCGGTCGCGTCATCCTCGGCGGCAGCCGTCTGGCTTGGAATGCGACCTGGGGCGCCACCGTCGGGGCTCCGGCCAACTGGACCCGGGCCCGCCGCAAGATCGCCGCAGGCCGTCGGGAGGTCCGCGGCCAGCTCCAGCACTACAGGCTTGAGAACAGCAACTACTGGCGCAGCGAGTGGAAGCCCGGCTGGGACGACATGACCACCCCGGCCCGCGCCGCTGGGAAGGCTGCCGCGCACACCGGTGCCCGGCTGCATGTCGCCGCCGACGTCTACGGCCGGCCCGCCGCCGAAGCCACCAAGCGGGCCACGGTCAACGCCGCCACCTCGGCAGTCCTGCGCACGGGAGCCAACGGCACCGCCTCCGGCCCGGCCACGGTGCGGCCAGACCGCTCCCACAGCCGGTCGGCGAGCGGTGAGGAGCAGGCCCGGGCGGAGATCCTGCACGCCCTGCGCCGCGCGCAGCGCGAAGCCCGCGGCGAAAGCGGCGGTGACGGGGCGTGAAGAAGCTGCTGCTGCTCGGCTTCGTGACGCTGGTCGGGTTGTCGCTGATGGTGCTGCCGCTCGGCCTGGCCGCCGACAGCTCGGCGACGACCACGGGCGGGTCGGCGGACGGGGTCGCCGGTCTGCCCCCGGTCCTCGGCCAGGCCTACACCCTGGCAGCCCAGAAGGTGCACGACCTGATGCCCTCTTGCCAGGGCATGCGGTGGGAGATCCTGGCCGGGGTCGCGGAAGTGGAGACCATCCAGGCCGCCGGACACCAGATCAGCGTGGACGGCCAGATCACCCCGCCCATCTACGGGCCGCAGCTAGACGGTTCCGGCGCCGGCGGCAACATCGTCCCAGTCGTCAACACCACGGCCGCGGAGCTGCGCCTGGACGCGGGCAGCCACTACGCCCGCGCGGTCGGCCTGTTCCAGTTCATGCCCGCCACCTGGCTGTCCACCGGCGTCAACGCCCGCGGCAACGGCACGCCACCGGATCCGAACAACGCCTTCGACGCCGCTCTCACCTCGGCGGCGTACCTGTGCGGGAACGGCCGCGACCTCACCCAACCCGCCCAGCTCGCCGCTGCGCTGCTGACCTACAACCACTCCGACGCCTACGTGCAGCAGGTCGAGGCCGCGATCGCCCAGTACGACGCCCTCGCCTCCGTCACCGCGACGATCCCGGCGTCTGGGAAAGCGGCGATCGTGCTGCGCGCGGCCATGGCGCAGTTCGGCGTCCCCTACTCCTGGGGCGGCGGCAACGCGACCGGCCCCACCCGCGGACAGTGCTGCTCCCCCGGCGGCCAAGACGGCAGCCGCATCACCGGCTTCGACTGCTCCGGCCTGACCCTCTACGCCTACGCCCAGGTCGGCATCACCCTGCCTCGCACCGCAGCCGAGCAGGCCGGAGTCGGCCGCCGCATCCCCGCCTCAGCCGGACTCGGCTCACTGCGCCCGGGCGACCTCATCTTCTACGGCTACATCCCCGGCGACGACGCCTCCATCTACCACGTCGCCATATACGCCGGCAGTGGCATGCAGATCGCCGCACCGCGACCCGGTGAGGGCGTCCTCGAACAGCCGGTCGACATCAAGTCATCCACCTACGCCGGAGGGACCCAAATCCTTTGAAGACCTCGCACATTCTCACGCTCAGCGCAGCGCTGGCCGCCGTCGGCCTCCTGCTCCTGTCCACGCGGCCCGGCACCGCACCGCACCCACGAAGTGTCGCCGTCACCACTCCAACCCCCAGGACGCCCGCGCCCGTCGCGTCTGTCACCCAGACTCCGGCCTCCCCCATTCCCGCCGCTGCGGCCGCAGCCACAATCAGCCCGGTCACCGCGGAAGCCACTGCCGCGGACCTTCCGAGCAACGCGCTGGCACCGGACGACGGCCCCGGTGGCGACCATCTGGTCCAGGCGATGCTCGACGCTCACAGCCCGCACAACCTTCCGCCCGCAGTTGAGCAGCGCCTGGACCAACTCGGCCGCGCCGTCTGGCTCGCCGACGTCACCGGCGAGGGCCGGGCCCAGTGGCCGCACTACTTCACCGCCGCCGGAGCCTCCGGCTACAGCGGCGTCCGTATCCAGGCCGCCGCCGCGCACGCCACAGGCGCGGGACGGGCAGCGGTGACGCTGATCTGGGCCGGGACCTCCCCTGCCGGGGATCTGGAAGTCGGACTACCCGGAACCGTCCTACTCGCACAGCAGCGCGACGGAGCTTGGGAGCCGGTTCGATGACGACACCCGAGCTCACCAGCCGCATCCTCACCGGGCTGCTGCGACGCCAGGCGGCCGACACGGACCAACTGCTGGCCCTGCTGAGCAAAGAGCAGCCAACGAGCCCGCAGCTCCTGGACGACCGGCTCCAGGCTCTGCACGATCAGCAGCTCGTGGCCCGCTTCGATGGCGTGTGGCTGCTCACCGACGACGGCCTGGCCGTCGCGCGCAGCGACGCCGGCGCCTTCGAGATCGGCATGGGGACTCCGATCACCGCCGCAGCCGCCCCAGGCCGGGGCGCGCGGACCGAGGCCGTGACCTCACTAGCGCTCTCGTTCCTCCGCGCCCACCGGGCGGCGTTCGGCGACGCCCCGTTCGAGTGGGAGTCCGAGCCGCGGCTGCGCTCACGGGACGACGCCGGGCGCTGCCAAGAGATCCACCCGAAGGCCGCGGTGAAGACGTTCACCAACGGACCGCGGGGGCTTGAACCCGTGAGGGCGCTGGTCGATGTGTGGCCCGAGCAAGCGGAGTCGGCCGTCGCCGAGCGGCTCGGCCTGTATGCCGGGCTGGTCGCGGCGGAGCACGATCACTCGGCGAAGGCGCCGTGGCGGCGGTGGCTCGGCAGAGCGCCTCTCCTTCTCATCGCGGTCCCGGCCGGACCGGCGCTCGGCGCTGTTAGGCACGCCTTCCGGGAAGCAGCCGGCGCCGACTCCCGTGTGCAGCGCCTGATCGACAGCGTGCCCATCGGCGTAGCCGCAATCGATGCCGTCGCGGAGGCGGGAGTTGAAGCAGCGCTCTGGTGGTCGCCAGTCGACGGGATCACTCAGGTGTGGCGGATGCTCCGCTGCGGTATGGAAAGCGCGCAAGAGGTGTCATGTGCCATCAGCGCTTGTCACCTTACCGGGTGATTTCCGCCAGTCCGGGGAACCCGACGCGCCTCCATCGACTTGCACAACAAGAGCTGACGGGCACTCGCACCGTGCGACTCTTGACCAACTCAGAACAAGCCATGGCTCAAAGCCAGTACGATCCGTTCAAGATCGTTCCACGCAGAGCAAGGGGGACTCCCACCGTGCGCACCACTGAACGGTCCTTCGCGTCCACACGGACCCGTCGGTCCCGACGTCTGGCCGCAGCCGCCGTCGCAGCCTCCTGCCTGCTCCTGACCTCCTGCGGCAGCTCAACCAAGCCGACGGCTTCCGCCGACAGCGCCGCCCCGGCCCCCTCCAGCGCGTCACCGTCGCCAAACGCCACGGACACAGCGAAGGTGAAGCTCCTGACGGCCTACCAGGGCTTCTGGAACATCCAGGTGCAGGCGTACACGACCGGCAGCCTCGACGGTCTGCCGGTGAACACCTACGCGCTCGGCCCGGCCTTCTACGACATCGAGCAGACGCTGCAGTACTACAACTCGCAGAACCTCGTGATGCGTGGCCGCCCGAAGCTTTCTCCCGAGGTCGTTGCGATCAGCCTCGCGAAGGAGCCCTTCAGCGCGACAATCAGCGACTGCATCGACACCACCAACTTCCTCCCCTACGACAAGTCGACCGGGAAGCCTGCCAAGCTGACGGACAACGTCTTCCGTCACCCGTGGACGTTCACGGCTTCGTTCGACAATGTCCAGTGGCGAATCACAGACGCCAAGATCGACCGGAACAAGACGTGCTGAGGGTGCGGGTCGCCGCAGCAATAGCGGCGGTCGTTGCCCTGACTGTCTGCTTCCTCCCGAGCCGGGCTACTGCGGACGGCGGTGGGGGCGGGGGCGGCGTGAGCTGCGGTCCCCTTGCCGGCAACTGCAGCGTTTCCGCCAGCAGCTCTCCATCACCGGTCGGCGGAGGCAGCGGGGGCTCAGGCGGCGGCTCAGGCGGCGGCTCCGCCTCGTGCTCGTTCCACGGGCAGTCGTTCCCCTGCTACAACCAGCTGTTCGGCTGGTTCGACGGTCAAGACGGCTGCTACTACAAGTTGATGAGCCCCCAGCCGGACGCCAGCAGCGCCCTCTGGCAGGGCCACAAACCAGGTGACGGAGCCATCTACGCGGCCGAGTGCCCGCTGATAAGCGGCAAGGGCCTGCCTGGCGGCAACGCGCAGTGGTTCCAGAACCCGCCTCCTGGCTTCGGCGGGGCCGTGAACGTGCAGGCGTTGGCACAGCAGGCGGTGTCGAAGATGGGCCTGCTGGGGCCGGCGATCGGGATTGCTCCTCCGCCTGGGTCGAAGGGCGTGGTTGGGCTGCCGGTGTGGCTGTGGGACAACGTCTCGGCGACGACGTGGGGGCCGAATTCGGCGTCCGCTTCTGCCGGAGCGGTGACGGTCACGGCGACGGGGAGCGTGACGCAGATCGTGTGGGACATGGGCGACGGACAGTCGGTGACCTGCACCGGGCCGGGTGAGGCGTATCAGGCCTCGTTCGGCAGTGCGCAGCCGCCGTGTGGTCACACCTACACGCAGACGTCCGCGGCAATGCCGGATGGCCAGTATGCGATCAACGCGACGGCAACGTGGGTGGTGAACTGGCAGGCCACGACCGGCCAGACGGGTCAGATCACGGTGACCCGCCAGTCGGCGTCGTCGGTGGTCATCGGTGAACTGCGGGACCTGAACAACTAGACGACGCGCATGAGGAAGCAGGAAGACGCTGATGGCTTTGACGAAGCCGCGCCAGCCGGCCGATCAGGGGCTGGGGCCGGTACCGATCACCACGAGCGTGCCGCGCCGGGCGCGGCGGCCGATGCTGGCCGCCGCGGGCGCCGCGCTGGCCGTGGTGGGCGCGCTGGGCGCGTACGCGATGGTGAACCAGGCCGGTGACCGGGTGCCGGTCCTCGCCTTGGCTCGGGCGGTGCCGAAGGGGCAGGTGCTGACGGCGCAGGACCTGACGGTGGCGCAGGTCGCGCCCGATCCCGCTCTGGCTCCGGTCTCCCAGCAGGATGCTTCGCAGGTGCTGGGGAAGACCGCGACGGCGGACCTGGCCCAGGGTTCGCTGCTCACCCGCGGGTCGGTGGCCGCCGGGCCGGACGTGACAGCGGGCAAGACGGTGGTCGGGGTGCTGGCCAAGCCGGGGCAGCTCCCGACGGGGATGCTGGAGCCCGGCAGTTCCGTCCAGGTCGTCCAGACCCCTGCGCAGGGCGATAGCAAGGCGCCCGCCGCGCCGCTGACGATCCTGGCGAGCGTGGTGTCGGTCGGGTCGCCGGATGCGAACGGCAACAGTGTGGTGGACCTGGCGGTGAACCCGGGGGACGCGCCGCAGCTGGCGGTGTGGGCGGCTCTGGGTCAGGTGGCGATCACGTTGCAGTCGGGGTCGGCGGGATGACGGTCGTCGCGCTGGTCTCCGCCCGCTCGGGGGCGGTGACCGTCAGCGCGCTCGCGATGGCGCTGGCCGCGCCCAGGAAGACGGTGCTGGCGGAACTCGACCCGGCGGGCAGTTCGGTGAGGGCCGGTTTCCTGCAGGGCCACGTCGATGCCTCGGTGGGGCTGCACCGCCTCGCCACCGCGTCTCGGGCGGGGACTCTGGGCAGCCAGTTCGCGGAGCAGTTGGTGTCGCTGGACTCCAGTGTCGGGAACAGGATGCTGCTGCCGGGGCTGACCGATCCGGCGCAGGCCTCGGCGATGACGGGGGTGTGGGAGCACCTGGTGCCGGCGTGGCCGGTGCTGGAACAGAACGGCTTCGACATCGTCGTCGACGCCGGACGCGTGCTGATCGAGTCCGGGGAGCTCTCCAGCGCCCGGTATCCGGCGGCGGTGCTGCGGCGGGCGGATGTGGTGCTGCTGGTGCTGCGCCAGTCCCTGGTGGCGGCGGTGGCGGCGGCCCCGGTCGTCGCGGCCCTCAAGCGTGACCTCGCTGAGCGCGGCACCGGAGTCGAGGCGCTCGGCCTGCTACTGGTCAGTGAGAACAAGCAGCCTCCAGCGGCCGAGATCGCGCACCGGCTCCAGGTCCCGATGCTGGCCCAGTTCGACTGGGACCCGGACACCGCCCGCGCGCTGGCGCACGGGCCGGACCGGCGCGGGCTGACACTGAAGTCGGTGCTGCTGCGGCAGGCCCGCAGCGCCTGGGAGCCGGTCACCGCGCTGGCCGCGCGGCGCCGGACGCAGCTGCATGTGGGCGGCTACGCCCCGGTGCACCAGGGAGGCTTCGGTGGCTGACACCCAGCCGCGCACCACAGTGAACGGCGTGACGGCGGCGACGTCGATCCCGGGGCTGCGCTCCTCGTTCGAGGCCGCTTTGCAGGCGCCGCGGCCACCGGCCCCGTCCCGCGGGCCGGGCGCGGGGGCGGGGCCCGCTGCGCTCCCGGCACAGCAGGCGTCTGCGGGGGTCTTGCCTGTCTCCTTCGAGGAGTTGGCCGAGCTGCGCGGCCAGGTGGCCGGACTGCTGTCGGACCGGGTCCGCGACGACCAGGTCAGCGAGGCCGACCGGCAGCAGCTGGGCTGGCAGCTGGTGGTCGAGGTGGTCGCGAAGTGGGCGACCGACTACAGCGCGAAAAAAGCGCCGCTCAGCGCCGAGCAGGAGCAGGTGATCCGGCGGGCGGTGTTCGACGACCTGTTCCGCGCGGGCCGGCTTCAGCCGCTGCTGGACGACCCTGACGCAGAGGACATCCGCATCGACGGCAGCGACCCGGTCGAGGTGGTCTACCAGGACCGGCCAGTCGCCCGCCTGGCGCCGATCGTCGCCTCCGACGCCGAACTGGTGGAGCTGGTCAACCAGCTCGCCCGGACCCAGGGCCAGGGGGAGCGCTCCCTGTCGCCGGCCAGTCCCCTGCTGCGCATGCGCCTTCAGGACGGGTCCCGTCTCACCGCCAGCTACCTGGTCACGCCCCGGCCGCAGGTCGTGATCCGCAAGCACCGCCTGCGGGACACCAGGCTGGACCAGATGGTGGCCTGGGGCTCCATCGACACCGTCCTCGCGGAGTTCCTCAAGGCGCTGGTGCGGGCGCGGAAGAACGTGTTCGTCGTCGGCGGGCAGGGCGCGGGCAAGACCAGCCTGCTGCGGTCGATGTCCCGCGAAATCCAGCCCGGTGAGCGGATCGGCACCCTGGAGTCGGAGTACGAGCTGTGGCTGCACCAGCTGCCCGGCCCCGGCCCTCAGGTCGTTGCGTTCGAGGCCCGCGAGGGCAACGGCGAGAAGGACGCGACGGGGCGGATGCTCGGCGAGCTCACCCTCTCCGACCTCTTCCCTCATCTGCAGCGCATGTCGCTGCACCGGATCCTGGTCGGCGAGGTCCGCTCCGTGGAGGTCCTGCCCATGCTGCACGGCATGATCGAGGGCGACGGCGGGTCGATGTGCACCGTCCACGCCCGCAGTGCCCGCGCCGCGATCGAACGCGTCGCCACCCTGGTCCTCGAGGCCGGGATCGGGATGAGCGTGGAGCTGGCCTACCGGCTCATCGCCGAGGCCGTGCAGTTCATCGTCCACCTGCGCCAGGTGGATGAGACCGAGATCGGCGGAAGGCGGCACCGGTTCGTCGCCGAGGTCCTGGAAATCACCGGACTCGGGGAAGGCGGCCGCCCGTCCGTGCAGCGCATCTTCGCGCCCAAGGAGGAAGGCGGGCGCCGCGAACCACGCGCCGTGCCGCAGCAGATGCCCGCGTGCATCGACGACCTGGTCCGGGTGGGCTTCCAGCGCGAATGGCTGCTCAACCCGTTCGGCACCTGGACCACTGAGTTGAAGACGGTGACGAACCTGTGAGTATCACGCTGATGGAGTGGATCGCCGCGCTCTGCGCGGCGGCCGCGATGGCCGGGCTGGTCGTAGCGATCGCCGCGTTCGCTGGCTGGGCGACCCCGGAGCACGCACGGCGGCGTGGCACCACGGAGCGAAAGCTGCGCGCGCTGGCCGGGTTGGACGGCGGCCGTGCTCGCGCGGCGTGGTGGCGTACGCGCCGCACCCGCGTCCTGGCCGGGTGCGCGATCGCCGTGGCGGGTGGCTGGTGGACGGCGGCCGTGCCGCGGCGTGGTGGCGTACGCGCCGCACCCGCGTCCTGGCCGGGTGCGCGATCGCCGTGGCGGTGTGGCTGGTGACC
>NZ_BBPO01000039.1:32837-49296 GCF_000787815.1 Streptacidiphilus neutrinimicus | reverse complement strand
GGGTGGCCGATGGCCGGGCTGCTGTCCGGTCTGGTCGCCAGCAACGCGGTGTGGCTGCTCAACCCGGGGCGGGAGCACGCAGATCGGATCGCCCGGTTGGAGGGCCTGCAGGAGTGGGTGCGCAGGCTCGCCGACATCCACACCACGGGGCTGTCGCTGGAGCAGTCGATCAGGGCGAGCGCTCCTAAGGTCCCCGCCTCGATCGAGCCGCACGTCAAGCTGCTGGTCGGGCGTCTCGCGGCCGGGTGGCCGACCCGGGCCGCCTACCGGGCGTTCGGCGACGACCTGGACGACGTCACCGCCGACATGGTCGTCGCGATGATGCTGCTCCACGTCCAAGACCGCGGCGACGGCCTCTCGCGCGCGTTCAAGGAGCTCGCCTCCTCCGTGCAGGAGGAGGTGCTGATGCGACGCAAAGTCGAGGCCGACCGGGCCAAGCCCCGCGCCAACATGCGCTGGGTCGTGCTGTTCTGCCTGGTCGTGTTCGGGCTGTCGATGTTCTCCGGCTCCTACGTCACCCCCTACTCCAGCCCCCTCGGAGTCCTCGCGATGATCGCCTTCGCGCTCGGCTTCGTCGGCATGGTCGCGTGGATGCGCTCCATGGCGAACATGCGCCCCACCCCCCGCTTCCTGTCCTCCGCGGACCGCACCAAGTCCCTCGCCGAGCGCACTCAGGAGGCGCCCAAGTGATCCCCGTCGCCCCCGTTCTCCTGACTGGAGCCGCCGTCGGCGGCGGTGTCACGATGCTGGTGGCCGGCCTCTCCCGTGGCCGCGGCGACCTGGGCGACGTGATCGCCCGCATGGACGCGAACCGCATCGACCTCCTCGCGCCACAGCAGACCGTGCAGCCCGCCGACTGGCGCGAACGCCTGGGAGGCTGGGCGCTGTCGCGGATAAGCGACAGCCTCGTGCGGCTACCTCGCAAGGAACTCGCGATCCTGCGCGAGTCCCCCGCGCTCCAGCTCGGCAAGAAGATCGGCGTCGCCCTGTACGGGCTGCTGGCACCGGCGCTGGGCACGGCCGTTGCCGTCGCCCTCGGCGCGCAGTTCCCGTTCGTCATTCCCGGGGTCATCTCGCTGGTCTTCGCCGTGGTGGGCTGGTTCCTCGTCGACGTCAACGCGCGGCAGCGCGCGGCCGAGGCGCGCACCGAATTCCGCATCGCCATCGCGTCCTACCTCGACCTCGTCTCCCTGGAGCGTGCCGCCGACGCGGGTCCCAGCGAGGCTCTCAAGCGCGCCGCTCAGGTCGGGGACGGCTGGGTGTTCGAGCGGATCCGCGACGCGCTGCTGCGCGCCGAACTCGCCGGCATCGCCCCCTGGGAAGGGCTTCGGCAGCTCTCCGAGGAGATCGACGTCCCCGAACTCGGCCACCCGGCCGACATCATCGCGATCGCCGGCGAGGAGGGCGCGTCGGTCTACTCCACCCTCCAGGCCCAGGCCCGTTCACTGCGCGGCGTGCTGCTGACCGACCAGCAGGCCCACGCCAACACGGCCTCGGAAAAGATGGTCGTCCCCGTCGCCGCACTCGTGATCCTCATGACCCTGTACATCGCCGCCCCGGCGATGGTCCGCGTCATGAACAGCTGACCGCCCCTCACCACCAGCCCTTACGGAGGAATCACATGTCAGATCCGCTGATCACCCTCGCGATGACTGCGCTGCGTGCCCGTGCCGAACGCGTCCGCGACCTGCACCGGGACGAGGACCGCGAGCGCGGTGCTTTGTCCATCGAGCTCGCCCTGCTCATCGCCGGAATCGTCATCATCGCCGGCATCGTCGTCGCCATCATCACGACCAAGGCCACCCAGAAGGCCAACCAGATCGGTTGAGCCCACCACTGGCCGGGAGCAGGACTGTTGGGGAGGAAGAGCAGCACACATGAGTTTGCGACCACCTGGGCGCAGTTGCCGACGGCCACGGCTGAGCCGTCTGGCTGCCGGCCGTGATGCCGGGGACCGGGGCGCCCTGTCGCTGGAACTGGCGATCCTGGCCCCGGCGGTGATGATGCTGCTGTTCACGATCGTCCAGGCGGGCTTCTACTTCTACGCCCGCAACGTGGCGGTCACCGCCGCGCAGCAGGGCGTCGAGACCGCACGGGTCCACGGCGCGACGCTCGGCGAAGGCGAGACCCAGACGTGGGACCTGCTGCACCGCACCGGCGGCAGCATCACCGGCCCCGCCGTGAACGGATCGCAGACCGCGGCCGACGTGACGATCACCGTCACGGGCAGCGTCACCACCTGGATCCCCGGCCTGACCTTCCACCTGTCCCAGACCGCCACCGCCGCAAAGGAGCAACTGATCAAATGACCCGCTCCCCACGGCCGGCGCCTGGCGACGGTGGCGCGCTGTCGCTGGAAATGGCGATCCTCGCACCGGTCCTGCTGGTCATGTTCGGGTTGATGGCTCTGGCAGGACGCGTCTACCTCGCCGGCTCCACCGTCGACAACGCCGCCCGCGACGCAGCCCGCGCGGCCTCCCTGCAGAACTCCCCCGGCGCCGCACAGCAGGCCGCCCTCCAGATAGCGAACCAGTCCCTGACCTCCCAGGGAGTCCACTGCGCCTCCACCGACGTGACCGTGCCGACCGCTGGCTTCAGCGCGCCCCTGGGGCAGCCGGCCGCGGTCACCGTCACCGTGACCTGCCAGGTCGAGCTCGCTGGCCTGTTCCCCGGGGTCCCGGGGAGCAAGACCCTCCGAGGCTCGTTCACGTGCTCCATCGACCAGTACCGGCAACGCGCCGCCGGCCCGATGCCGCTCACCAGCCAGGCCCTGGGGGTGCACGTTGCCTGACTTCTACCTGCGCGGACGCCGCCCGGGTCGTGGGGACGGGGACCGGGGTTCCCTGTCGATGTTCACCGCGATCGTCATCGTGGGCGCTTTCGCGGTCCTGTCCCTGGTCGTCGACGGCGGCCTCAAGCTCCAGGCCCTCGCGAAGGCCGACGGCACCGCCCAGGAAGCCGCCCGGTCCGGTGCCCAGGCACTCGACACCGGCGCCGCGCTGAGCGGACAGGGCCTCCAGATCCAGCCCCAGCAAGCCGTCACTGCCGCCCAGGCCTACCTGCGCTCCGCGGGCGTGAGCGGCACCGTCACCGTGAACGGCAACACGATCCAGGTCACCGTCGCCGCCCCCTACACACCGCTCTTCCCGCTGATCAGCCCCGGCACCGTCACCGGACACGGCAGCGCACAACTCCTCTACCAAGGAGGCTGAATGGGCTCGCGTCCGCTCCCCCGCCTGCTGAAAGGTCTCGGCGCGCTCGGCGCGCTGGCCGTGCTGGAGGTCGGCGTCCCGCTCACCCTGCTGGCCTGGGGCACCAATCCGCACCATGTCCCGTCATGGCAGCAGACCACCGATGCCCTGACCGGCCCCGACAACGGCAGCCTGTTCCTCGGCGCGATCACCGTTCTCGGCTGGTTCGCCTGGACGCTGTTCACCGTCCAGGTCCTGCTCGAACTCGTCGCCGTGCTGCGCCACCGCGCGGCACCGCGGCTCCCGGTCCTTGGGGCTGGGCAGCACCTGGCCGCGACGCTGGTCGCCGCGGTCGTCCTGCTGCTGCCCACCACCGGGACCGCGCTAGCCGAAGCAGCACCCGCTTCGGCCGCGACCCTCCACCTGCCCCACCACGCCACGCCCAGCCCCCAGCAGGCAGCGGCGGCAGTGGCCGCCGAGACAGCGACCGGATGGCAGGGCCCGGTCCACCACGTCACCTCCGGCGACGAGACCATGTGGGGCCTGGCCGAGCACTATCTGGGCGACGGCACCCGTTGGAAGGACATCGCCGCCCTCAACGAGGGCATCGTCCAGAGCGACGGCCAGAGCGTGACTGCCTCTACCCTCCACCTGATGCCCGGGTGGACGCTGCGGCTGCCCGCCGACGCCAAGCCGCAGGAGCCCGCACCGAGCACACACCGTGTCTCAGAAGCCGCCGCAATGCACCACGGTGGCGGGCACGCGGCACAGCAGCAAGAGGACACCGAACACGCGGGTGTCTCGCACGAGAAGGTGCACATCGTGCAACCCGGCGAGACACTGTCGGGCATCGCCGAGCAGGATCTCGGCAACGCGGACGACTACCCGGCCATCTACCAGGCCAGCCGCGACATCGAACAGAGCGACGGCCGGCAGCTGACCGACCCGGACCTGATCCTGCCCGGTTGGCGGCTCGACATCCCCCAGCCGACCCCGGCCTCCACCCCCGCCCCCGAGACCCCGAGCCCGGCTCCGGCACCGCACGTCGACGGCAGCCACGGCAGCCGGTCCCCCAGCCCGGCGCCGACGGCACCCTCGTCCGCTCCGACGTCGACGACAGCAGCACCGACCACGGCACCTGGACCGGCACCAAGCCCCGCCGGAGCTCCCCCGGGCGTGTCCCCCACGCAGGCACCCTCCACCCCGGCCACGCCGGCAGCATCCGACACACCGACCGCGACGGCCAGCAGCGCGCCCCCAGCGGCCGGCTCACCTGCGGCTCCCTCTGCGGTCGCGGTCGCCCCGGCGGCGTCCGACAGTGCCGACTCAGGAAGCGAGTTGCAGCTCGGTGCGGCGATCGCCGCTCTGCTCGCGGCCGGCTTGACCGGCGGATACGGCATCAAGCGCTCCCTGCAGCAGCGCTCCCGCCGCCCTGGTGAGACCATCGCCGTTCCTGCCGAGGCCAGCTCCCTGGAGCAGATCCTCGCCAACCAGGCCGACACCCCCACCGCGGAACTGCTCGACCTCGCCCTGCGCACCATGGCCACGCAACTGCCCGAGGGCGAGCGCCTTCCCGTCCTGGAGGCGGCACGGATCAGCAGGTCCGGCATCCACCTCCAAGCGGACGGCCCGCTGAGCGCCCCGTTCGTGCAGGGTGAGGACGGCTGGTGGAACCTGGACCCGGGCGCGGACCTGCTCGACGGGGCCGCTGCCGCGGAGATCCCGGCGCCGTACCCGATGCTGGCTACCCTCGGTGCCGAGCCGGACGGCACGCTGCTGCTGGTCAATCTCGCAACCGTCCAGACCTTGCTTCTGGACGGCAGCCCCGAGCAGGTCCGCGAGGTCGCCCGCGGTCTCGCGCTCGAGGCCGCCACCTCCCCGTGGGGTCAAGAACTCCAGGTGCTCACCGCCGGGGTGGTCGACGCAGGCCTGCCCGCGATGATGGCGACCGGCCGGGTCCGCCGCTTGGACCAGATCGGGCACGCCGTCACCGACCTGGCCGACCTGCTCCTGACCGTGCACCAGGACCCCGACGCGTCCATGCCGTGGATGCTGGTGGCCAGCGACGACGTCGACCAGGAGACGGCCTGGGAACTGGCAGGCCTCATCTCCCGCTCCCCCAGCGCGCCGGTGGCCCTTGCCCTGCCCGCCCACGGACTCGATCCCCTGTTCCCCGACGCGCTGCGCCTGGACTGTTCCACGGGTGACCCCCAACTGGTTCCCCACGGACGCGCCCCGGTCGAACTGCAACGTGTCACCCAGGCCGAGTACGACATCCTCACCCAGGACCTGCGCACCACCGAGCAGCCCGCCAACCCGCCCACCGGGGCATGGACCCACGTCGCCGAGGACACCTGGGACCTGGCCGAACCGGCACCGGACACGCTTGCGAGCTCGGACGAGACGGAGGAAGCGGACGGGAGCGAGACAGAGGCCGGCGGCGATCCCGCCCGGCCGGTCTCCTCCTTCCTTGCCTTCGCCAGGCCCGTTCGCGACACCGGCCGGCTCGCGGTGTCCGTCCCCGTGCTGCCCGCCAAGCCCGTCGCCCTGGCCCTGCCGGATCCGACCTCCCATGCCTCACAAGGAGATGAAGTGGCCCAGGACTCCGACGAGGCGGCAAACATGCCGGCGCAGCCCGCGATGAGCAGTGAATGCGCCGACCTGCACGCACCCGAGATCCGGGTCCTGGGCCCCGTCGACGTCACGGGACTGGGCAGCAGCGGCCGCGGGAAGCGCCTCGCGGAAGTCGCGGCCTACATCCTCCTGCGCCCCAGCCACACCCGCACCGACCTCGCGTATGCGATGAACCCGATCACCCCGTGGGGCGAGCGGAGCGTCAAGCAACGACTCCACGATCTGCGCAGTCTGCTGGAGAACACCCCCGACGGAAACCCACGCCTTGCGCGCAACAGCCGCGACGGGGCCCTGCCCGCCTTGACCGGTGTGCGGTGCGACTGGCACAAGTTCCGCAAGCTCGCCGAACGCGGGCTCCTCGCCGGCCCCGCCGGAGTCGACGACCTCGAAGCCGCCCTCGCCTTGGTGCGGGCCCGCCCCTTCGCCGGCAGCACCGCGGCGTGGAGCATGCCCGACCAGCAGGAGATGGTCTCCCGCATCGTCGACGTCGCGCACACAATCGCCCGCTACCGCACCGCGACCGGCCACTACACCCAGGCCCGAGCGGCGATCGCCAAAGGCGTCGACGTCGAACCCGCCGCCGAGATGCTGTACCGGGACTGGATCACCCTGGAGGCCGTCTGCGGCAGCCGCGCCGAGGTCCAGCGGGTCATCTCCCGTCTCCAGGGGGAACTGCGGGCCCTGGACGTCGAAATGGAACACGCCACCCAGGAGCTCATCGAGCGGGTCTACGCACAGCTCCTGAAGGGCAGTGCCTGACGCCCTCCCCGCAGCAAGCGTGAAGCCCTCGGTCCGACGACCGAGGGCTTCACGCTTGCCACGGCGGGGGCCAGGGCTGGCCCCCCGCGGATTGCTACTCCCGGGCGGTCACGGCTGCAGCTTGCTGGTTGGCTTCCCAGCTCTCCTTGAAGCCGGGGAGGTAGCGGCGCAGGTGTCCGGCGCTGAGGGGATCACCAGAGCGCCCTGCCACGCCGTGCTCGTCGAAGAGCCATTTGGAGAGCTGGTCCCCGTCAGGGAACGTCCCATGGCGCTGGGTGTAGTCGAGGAAGCCCATGCGGAAGCGGTCAACGGCACTGCCCTGGGCCGGAGGGGTGGGCGTCGACAGGGGAACGTGCTTCGGGGTCGCTGCCGCCTGACGCTCTTCGGCGGCGAGGACGACAGGTTGATGGAGCCTCGGTTCCGGCGCCTGCGGAGGCTCGCCGGGACCTTCCCTCTCAGGGACCTCCGGTGCTGCGGGGACAGCCTCAGTGCTGCTGTGCTCCGGTCCGGCGTCGGGTGCCATGTCGGTACAGCCGACCGGCTCAGCGGGCTCGTCAGCTCCAACCGGCTGCGGGGAAGACTCGGCGGCTGGGGTGGCCCGATTCGTTGCGATCGCGACGGCAGGTTCCGCTGCGGATGTGGGCCGTTCCTCGCGTGGCTGAGGCAGCAGCGCCTTCACCGTGTTGTCGGCGACCGGTGCAGCGGCCACGGCGGCTCCAACAAGCGCCGGGGCTACGTCGATCTTGAACTCTGGGAGAGGCTCGCCGAGGTTCGCCAGCTTCAGCAGGAGGACCACGTCCACTGGTGCCCTGTGGCGCCACAGCCGTCCGTAGGTCGCGCGGAGGCGCGCACGGTAGACCAGACGTCGACGCTCGTGCTCGAGAGCCTCCTCGTACGAGCGCAGTTCCCACAGCATCCGGCGACGGAAGAGACGCATCGTGGCGACGGGGGCGAAGACCCAGCGGCCAAGGCGGGTGCGCTCGAAGAGGGTGTTGGCTTCGATCTGCGCGAGACGGCCGACCGTATGCCGGGCGGCTTCGATCGCGGCGACGAAGAGCAGGGGGACGACCGCGTGCATGCCGCTTGCGAGCGGGTTGGGCCAGGCGGAGGCGGCGTTGAAGACGATGGTGGCGCCGGTCAGCACCCAAGCGAGCTGGCGCAGCAGCGGGAGCGGGATCCGCATCCAGGTGAGCAGCAGGTCGAGGGCGAGGAAGACGGTGATGCCGACATCGATGCCGACGGGCAGGAGGTAGGAGAACCAGCCGAAGCCGTTGCGCTGGGCCAGCTTGAGGACGGCATCGTAGGAGCCAACGAAGCCGATGAGGGAGATGACGATCGTTCCGATCACCACGATCAGCACCAGTGCCTTCTGGCCGCTGCTCAACTGGCGCCGGTTCATCCCGTTCCCCTCGTCCTGTCCTGTTGACCTGAGTCCCTAGCTTCACACGCGCCCGTCGTGTCTATGCCTGGGTTGCCGGGAATCCGGCTCGTGGCACTGGCGAGTGCGGGGGGTGATCGTATCCGGCCCCTGGAATTTCCATTATGGAAAGCCTGCGATGCCCGATCATGAAGGCATGCCGAAGCGCCGCCCCCGTTCCCCCGACCCGGCCGCTCCACTGACCCGGCCGCGGCCGCGGCTCGGCCACGTCGCGGCGCCCCAGGTGTCCACGCAGCTGCGAGATCTGCTGGAGCAACAGCTGAGCGAGACGTCCTCCCTGCCGGCCGCGGAGGAGCTGTACGCCCTGCTCGTATTCGCCGAGCGCGCCTCGCGGCGGATCGGCGATGCCAGGCTGCGCGGCGAGGCTGCGGTCCAGCGCGTGCTGCTATGGCAGTGGCTGCGCGAGCAGATCGACACGCACCAGCTTCGGGCGGTGGACGATGCGCGCGCGGCGGATGTGGAGTGGGTGCGGCTGGTGAGACCGCTCGGTGTCGAGTCTGTGCCGGGTGCGCACAACAAGGTTCGCCGGATGCGCGCGGACGAGGCCGTTGGGGCTGACGGTGTTCCTGTGCGCAGGACCCCGGAGGCTGTCAGCGCGGCGCTCGCTGCGCGTGCGGCAGAGGAGGCGGAGGCGCGAGTGCGCGCACAGGTCGCCCTGGCGCGAGCGGGATCAGTCCTGGCGGCGGCGCGCTCGATGGGAGCGCACGCGCACGACCTACTCACCGACGACGGCGAGGGGGAGATCGACTTCTGGCTTGGCGAGATTGAGGCCGTGCTGGCCGAGGTCGACGGTCCCGGGGCGGGGACGCCGACGGAGGCGCAGGTTTCCTCGCTCTCGGCATGCCTGTCGCAGGCATCCCAGCGCATCCGAGCCTTGGCGAAGGCGAGCGCTAAGGCGGCCGCAGGCACGGAGGGAGCCGCTGCAGCTCTAGAGGCGGCGGCTTCGATCACCGGGTAGCCAGTCCCCCGCTGGAGGCTCGGTCGGTGCGCAGTCCACGGGCAGCGCCGTGACGGCGTCCCCTTGGACTGCGCACCGGGCTTCTTGGGCTTCCGGTGACGCGCTGCGCGCGCTCGGGTCGGTTGCGCCACCCTCGGGATTGCGCATTGACTGCGCGGTGCGCAACAGGCAAGTGCGCGTTGCTCGACCGCGCACGCTCCGCTGGAGGGCATCCAGGCGCGTCGCGGGGAAGGTCTCTGCCAACCCGGCATCGATCCCGCCCGCGAGCGGCTGCACGACCTCGCACGAAGCATGCGCTTCGCGCCGTCCTGCTCACTTGCACGAGCTCGCCGACCCCGTGCTCTCGGTTGCCCCCAGAAACGTCTGGGCCGCCCCGGTGGCGGGGCGGCTCAGGACGAGGTGCTGGCCGGAGTTGCATCTCGCTCCGGCGAGGGGTGATTACGGCGTAATCACTCCCCGGTAGCCCGGAGGTGATCAGCGAGGCTGTGCACCAGGTCGTACAGGCGGTCGCGGTCGAGCGTCTCGATCATTTTCGTGGCGACCTCATGGACCGGCGTGGTGGCGAGCCACGTGAGCCAGGCTGCGGAGTCCCCTCCGGTGATTACGCCGTAATCACTCCCGGTCTCCTCCGACCGGGCCCGACCGGTGGCGCTTCCTCCGGCCGCTGCACCGGCGCTCGCCGCAGCCTGGCCGGTGGGGGCCGACGGGTTGCCCTGGGCATCGGTGGGAGTGGCGACTGTAGCTGGCTTCACCTCGGCGGCAGGCCTCGCGGGATCCGGCGTGCCGCTGGTGGTGTGCTGGACGGGCGACTCACCCGCGACCGGACCGTCCTCGTCGCCGGTCCTGGACTGGGCCTCTTGCCGTGGGGCAACGATGGACGCCGCTACCGGCTCAACCGGCTGCGGTGCGAGTTCTGTGGCCAAGGCAGCTTCTTGCTCTTCGGCGGGAAACTTCGCGATCTTCCGCGCGACCTCGACGGTGAGCTCTCCGTCAGCGAGGCGCTGCTGCAAGGCCGGAGACAGGTTGAGCAGTGACAGGCGCTGCGAGACCCATCCCTGGGACTTGCCGAGAGCCCTCGCGACGTTGCGCTGGGACCCGTGAACCTCGACCAGCCGGGCGAGGGCACGTGCTTGGTCGAGGTGGTCCAGGTCCTCGTGCTGCGCGTCAGCGATGAGTGCGGCCTTCAGCAGCTCGTCAGCGTCGCGGGCGAGTTCGTCGTCCACGTGGATCGGCAGAGTGTCCAGGCCGGCCATGCGTGCGCCCGCCAGGCGCCGGTTGCCGTCGATCGCGATGTAGAGGGCGTTGCCGATCTCGCTCTCCACCTCCGGGTGCACCGCGAGGAACGCGGCTCGGGTGACCACGGCGATGGGACTGATGATCCCCTGTTCGACCTGCTCCATGCTGTCGGCCATGTTCTGGATGGCCTTGAGCGACAGGCGCGGGTTGTAGGGGTTGTGGGCGATGTGCTTGATCTGGGCCCGGGGAGTGCTGGGGGCGAGAACGGGTGCCGGAGCTCCAGTCATTTCAGCGATGGCGCGACCGCGGTCGCTGACCGGGGGAGGGGTCACGAAGGCATCGAAGGCGGCAGAGCCGCCGAACATCTCTGACTTCTTGCTCATCCGATCTTCCTGACGATCTCACGCATGTTGTGGGACTGCTCGCACTCTGGGTCGTAGGCGAGCAGCGGCGTCTTGAAGCGCACCGCCTCGCGCTGGAACCGCAGGTCCTTGATCACGGTGAGGACGGGCGGGGTTCCGAGGGACTCCCACTTCTCCTTCGACGTCGTCGCCACGAGGCCCTTGCGGGAGTCGTACTTGTTGATGACGAGACCGAACTGGTGCAGCGTCATCTTCCAGTCCTGACTGAGTTGGGTGATCTGCTGCTGCAGCATGCCGTAGGCCTTTGCCGAGCTGTCCTCGGCCTCGACCGGGATGAGGATGCCGGAGTTGCCATCCTTCTCGGATTCGCGGGTCCGCGCGTAGTAGAGAGCACAGTCCATGGCGAGACCAAGGCTCGGCGGGCAGTCGATGACGATGACGTCGTAATGCTGCTCGAGATCCCGCAGTGCGACCTCGAGTGCGGCCACACGCGGCCCGCGGTAGACCGCCAATCCGCCGTCCAGGAGGAAGGCGTCCATGGAGGCGGGGAGGAGATGAAGGCGACCGCCGAAGCGCTCCCCGGGGACGACCTGGACGAGCTCGTGGAGCGGCGTCGTCGCCCTCTCCGGGGTGAGCATGTGGGTCACCAGGCTCTGCTGGCCGATGTCGAACATGGGGATGCCGAGCTGGTCGCTGAGGTGGCCTTGAGGGTCGAAGTCGATCAGCAGCACCTTTTTGCCGGCCCTGTCCTCGAAGGCTTCGGCGAACGCTTCGCCAACTCCCGCTGCGACGGCGGTTTTGCCGACACCGCCCTTCTGGTTGCCGCTGATGAGCCGTCGGGTTTCGTCCTCTTCCGTGCCGTTGTCCGGATGCTGGGTGAGCCAGAGTTGGACGGCTTGGGCGAGGCCTTGGATGTAGGAGACACCGCGGTCGACGCAGTCGGCCTTGAAGTCGTCGTAGAGGCCTTCGGGGAGCCAGGTTCCGAAGCTCTCCGCGCCGCTGGTGTCCACAGCGGGGAGGACTTCGGACTGGGCTCGCCAGGCGATGATGCCTTCGGTGACCGCGTCTTGGAGGTCGACGGTGAGCTGCGCGGCTCGGACCTTGAGGGCATGACGGAGCGAAGCCGGGAGCTTAGTCGTCAGCTTTTCCCGGTCGCCAGCGGGGTACGGGGATGCCATGGCGGCAGCATACTGCCGCGAGCGCTTCCAGATATGCATGGGGTGGGCGTGTCGTCTGGGTGATTACGGCGTAATCACCCGGACGACACGCGGTGGGCTGACGACCACTCAACGCGGACTCCGTGGGAGTCCTCAGTGCCGTACTCCGGGGTCAAGCGCGGTCCACAGGCCGCAGTCTCCGCATTTCCTCGAGCCCGCCTGCCAAGCTCCGAGCCTCCTCAGCGTCGGGGGTGATTACGCCGTAATCACCCGCGAGGCCCGGGCCATGCTCTGACACAGGTCCAGCGGCGTCGGTTTCGGTGCCTCGCGACGGAGCGGACGCATGCTGCGGTCGCCCTGACGCCCCTGCTGGCGCCCCCAGGTGATTACGGCGTAATCACCCACGACTCAGTCCGAGGGCCGGGCACAGCACAGAACGGCCCGGGCAGTGGAGTCAGTAGGTAACGAGCCCCCAGCCACCGAGGGCGCAAGCGCCTGGGCTCCCTAAGCGTCAGCACGGGGCCTGGCCGGCTTGCCGCGGCAGGCGGCTCGACAGAGGTGACGTCACCGCTCACAGCTCGTTTCCTCCACGTGGAGACCAACACCATTTCAGCGGCCGACGACGTGGCCGTGGGCGTCGCACTGCGCTACGACAGCAGCAGCCCGCAGCGCACGCGAGCTTTCATGGGCCTGGTGGACCGAGCCGTGGACAGCTACGGCATCGCACTGGAGTACGCGAATGAGGAAAACCGACCGGACGCCCTCCGAGAGGCCATGGCTGTGACGTTGGGGCGAGTTTCCGGGGGGGGTTCGCGGCCGCGGCTCTGGATGCACTGTCCCGAGACGGCACGCTCGCTCTGACCACTGAACAGCAACTGCGCCTGGACGCCCTGATCGTCGGACTGGATCTGCCGACAGCGGAAACTCTGAGCTGCGACAGAACTTCCACCGACGGAACACGCAAAAAGGGCCCGCTCCCCCATCGCTGGGGAAGCGGGCCCTGGTGTTTCGCACGCGCGCTTGAACCCCATGCCGACGATCATTTGCTTCGCGCAGTCGGGTAGAAGTGGTGAGCGCAGGACCGCAAACGGGCCCCGCACACCTCGCGGAGGAGGCGTGCGGGGCCTGTGCGTGCTGCGGTCTCAGCCGTCAGGTGAGTGCGGCCATGGCCAGAGCGGCGGGCAGGATGCCAAGGGTGAGGTGTGGGACCTGGTCGACGTGCGGGGCACCGCCGTTGGCGCGGAAGCCGGCCTGACCGGTGTGGTCCATCGACGAGGTGATCGGCCAGCGGCGGTCGATGAACGCGTAGAGTCCGCTGGCCCAGGCGGCAGCCCCGAAGCCTAGGGAAATGAGCTCCACAGATTGGGCGCACCACGCGGTCGCCGGAGGGACGGCGGCGCTCGCTGACTGCGACGAGCACTTCGACCGCGCTGCGCGCGGGCGAAGCAGCCACTGGATGAGGACTTTCAGGAGTGGGCGCGGCGCGTGCTCGGCACTGATGACTGACCTACCGCCTGCGTGGTGCTGATCGCGAAACTCCGAGCGCTTGAGTGTCGAGCGGGCCTATGGTCTGGGCCATGGATGCTGAGCAGTTGAAGAGGTCGTCACAGAGATGGATGGATGCCGCGCTGGCGGCCTTTGGCGCGGGCTCTGAGAGCCATGACTTCGCTGTCCACCACGCTGGGATCGCCACGGAACACTTGCTCAAGGCATACCTTGCGGGGATTCATCCAGCGCTGATCGTTGACGGCAGGCACTTCGATTCGTTGCTCCACGCAACCGGCTTGGGCAGCCGCGCAGGCGTTCTACCGACCAAGGTCAGGACCATCGGCCTGGCCGAAGCCCACGAGCGGGTCCTCAAGCTTCTTCCCAACATCAAGATCAACAAGACGGCTCTGGAACCCCTGGCGGATGCGCGCAATGGCGTTGCCCACAGCGCGATTCACGACGCGACAAAGGCCGAAGCCGTGTTCACGGTTTGCCTGCGGCTGATCGATCCTGTGCTTGAGGAACTGGACATCGATCCGAGCACCTACTGGGGCCCGTATCTCGTCCTGCACGACAAGCTTGTCGATGAGCAGGTGCGGCAAGAGCGCGTCAGGGCGGAAGCGCTGCTGACCAGGGCACGGGCAGTGTTCGCGCAGCGGTTCGAGCACATGGCCTCCAAGGAGCGCGATGTGGTTCTGGCCGCCCTCACCAGCCAGCCCATGATCACCATGGTCCGCGAAGCACCGAAGCAGTGCCCAGCCTGCGGCTCTCAGGGGTGGGTCGCAGGTGAGGTGAGCATCCGCCTCAATGGTGGTGGCGGTGGCCCAGAGGCGGCGTACCTCGTCCCATATGGATTTCACTGCGCTGCATGCGACCTCGAGGTGGACAGCAAGCTTCTCTTTCACTTGGCCGACCTCAACGAGGACATCCTCTTGGAGGACGACCCCTACGACTTTGTGGACGACGAGCCCCCAGTCGACGAAGACGTCTAGAACCCCGTTCAAGCTGATCCGCATGATGGAGTTCGTCTCTGGAGAGCTTCGCGTCGATGATCAAACCAGCCCGTAGCCAGTAGAAACACGAAAGGGCCCGCTCCGCCACGATGGCGGAGCGGGCCCTTGGCTGTTCGAGCGTAGATGGACGAGCTGGTGCACCAGGAAGGCGGTCAGCGGTCGAGCATGTGCAGGGCGGTCGGGTTCGACTGCGGCGATCCGCACGAGGAGGCTGACCCTGTCGCCGCTGGCCTGGCACACGAAGTCAGCGGGCGGGGTGGATGGTGGAGCTGGTGACGGTGCCGGTGGTCAGGTCGACGCGGTCGTGTCGGATGGGCAGGCCGAGGGAGAGGGCGTAGGCGACCTCCCGGTGCGTGGACTGACCGATATATCCGCTCTGGTCGCTGACGATGACCACGAGAGCAGCCGCGCGGATCTTGGCCAGGTGCAGCACGTCCAGGCGCTCCTTGAGGGCCTGCGCAGCGGCGGGGTCGTCCCAGAGCGGATGGCTGGTCTTCAGGTTGCAGCCGGGGGTGAGGACGATGCGGCCGGCCACGGTCTCGCGCAAGGTGATCTCCGCGAACTCGGCCCAGAACCTTGTGCTGCCGCAGAGCGTCGTCACGGGCGGCTGGGGGAGCGCGGGCGCGTCGGGTTCGGGGAGCGGTAGGGGGTCCTGGCCGGTCAGCTGGGCGGGCCTGGGCTCGGGCGTGGAGCCGGTGTTGCGGGCGGCCTGGTGGGTGTCGTCACTGGTGTCGCAGATGGCGGTGAGGCCGTCGTCGGTGACAGTCCAGCCCAGCAGGCGGGCGGTGTCGGCGATCTCGGCGGCGGATGTGGCGTGCGGGGTGTAGCCCTCGGATTCGTCGGTCAACTCGGTGCCGCAGACGTTGCAGCGGATCGTGGTGCAGATCTGGGTCCTGATCACGCGGGGCCTTCCTTCGGGAGTCGTGGAGTCTGGTGGATCGCGGGCGGCCGAAGCGTGTGTCGAACGGCCGCCCCGGCGGCTCATGCGGCGGTGCTGGTGATCGTGTGCCCGTTGCGGTGGTCGTTGCGGGCGCCATCGGCGTTGGCGCGCAGGCCGTAGGTGTCGCCGGTCAGTCCGCCGCATCCGCTGCAGTGGACGCGGTAACCGCCGCGGCCGGGGCAGGTGCTCGGGTCGCGGGGTTTGCCGGTCGGTGCGGTGGGGTGCTCGCAGATGCTGGTCGGGTCGCCGTGGTGGATCGCGACGGTCTTGATGCTGATGCGGGCCATGCGTGTTCTCCCCTTTCGGAGTGTGAGGATGGCGGGCCAGTCAGGCGGATACCTGTCACGGTTCTCGGGTCTGATCGGCATTGCTACGCCTGCCTCTTGGCGGTGAGAGTGGTGCCGGTGGAGCGCAGGCGCCGGTCGGCCTGAGTGTTCGCCGTGCGGCACGGGGCGCAGGCGGGCTCCTTCCTGCGGCGGTGGTACTGGTAGCCGCGGCGGGTGCCGCACGGCGCCGGCTCGCGCGCTGCGGCAGGTTGCGATGCCAGGCTCAAGAGCTCGCGGACTGCACTGGCCTTCAGGCGTAGCCGGTCGGCGATGGTCGTGACAGTGAAGCTGTGCTGGCGGAGCAGTTGCGCGGCGCAGCGCTACTCGTCCAGGGTCAGCCGTGGCTGGGGACCGGGGTCGGCGTTGACGACGCGTTCGACGGCGATCTGGTCGACGTCGTCGTGGCTGGTGGCGGTGGTGTCGATGTACAGGCGCGACACGGTGATGACGCTCATCACGCCGCCACCAGTTGCTGGTGGGTCTGGCGGCGTCCGCGGCGGCCGCGCCCCTTGTCGGCGTACATCGCCAGGTCGGCGGCGTGCAGCAGCGCGGACAGGCCCTTGCCGGGGTGCTCGATGAGGGTGGCGGCGCCGAGGGAGACGCCGACGGTCAAGGTCAGGCCGTCGTGGTCGACGGGAAGCTCCAAGGCGGCTCGAAGCTCCAGAAGTTGCTCGGGCACATCGGTGGGGGAGAGGTCGACCAGGGCGGCGTACTCGTCCCCGCCGAGGCGGCCGGCCAGGCCTGCAGTTCCGGTCCAGTCGGCAAGCCGGGCTCCGACGGCGGCCAGGACGGCGTCGCCGGCGGCGTGGCCGTGGGTGTCGTTGACGTTCTTGAAATCGACCAGGTCCAGCAGCAGCACCGTGGCGTTGGCCGAACTGGTGAGGAGCTGCTCGGCGGCTGCCATGAAGGCGGCCCGGGCGGGCAGGCCACTGAGCGGGTCACGGCGGGCCAGGTCCA
>NZ_BBPO01000039.1:32060-32600 GCF_000787815.1 Streptacidiphilus neutrinimicus | reverse complement strand
GGCGCGCGGCCAGGTCGTCGCGCTCGTCCAGGAGGGTCTGTACGGCGGGCAGGAGCTGGGCGACGTCGCGGTGGAGCTGCCAGGCGGCGTCGATCGCGGCGTCGGATTCGGGTCCGGGCCGGAGGGCTCTGGTGTAGCGGTTGAGGCTGGCCCAGGTCCGGGCTACCGCCTCTCGGGTGGTGGATGTCATGGTGGTTCTCGCTCCCTTCACGGGGGCCTGGGGTGCGGGAGAGCCGGGGCGCGGACGAGAGCGATACGGCTGTCCCGCGCCTGCGCGGGTGATCTGACGTAGCACTGCTGGTGCTGTGGAACAGTGCGCGCCCGAGGCGGGCGGCTACTGAAGAGGGATCAGGGCCGTTTCGGGGCCAGGGCGAGCAGGCGGCCGACGCGGACCGCGTGGTGGCCGGCCCAGCCGCGGTCCGGGTGCTCCCGGTCCGCGGCGAGCACGACGTGCTGTTCGGTGGCGATCTGCCAGTCGGCCCACGCAAGGGTGGCGATGTGCGGCCCGGACGCCTGGTGGCGGGCGGGACGGGGATCCGC
>NZ_BBPO01000039.1:1836-32040 GCF_000787815.1 Streptacidiphilus neutrinimicus | reverse complement strand
CGCGGACCGCGTGGTGGCCGGCCCAGCCGCGGTCCGGGTGCTCCCGGTCCGCGGCGAGCACGACGTGCTGTTCGGTGGCGATCTGCCAGTCGGCCCACGCAAGGGTGGCGATGTGCGGCCCGGACGCCTGGTGGCGGGCGGCGGTGGCGGGCGGAGACGGCGATCCGCAGGAGATAGCACGCCATCCGCTGGCCGTAGGCGGCGGGGGATTCGCTGCGGCTGCGCGGTGCGTTCGCTGCCGCGGCGTAGTCGGCGAGGGGGCGTCGGGCGTTTCCGGTCGGCCCGTGGGGGCGCGGTTGGTGCAGGGCCCAGTCGGAGTCGAGTAGCGGCGAGTCGGGCTGGGTGTAGCCGAGGACGGCTTCGGTGCGCCCGCCCGGCAGGGGGCGGGTCCCGTACATCAGGGCGTAGCAGCCCCAGTCGGGGCCAGCGCCACCGCCGGCGCGGAACACAGTGACCGGTCCCGCGCCGGCGATACGGTGCCCGGTGGGCCGGGCGGCCATGGTCAGCCGGCCTTGGCCAGGCCGGGCTGGTGGGCGTTGGTGTAGGCGCGCAGGACGTCCTGGGAGATCAGGCCCTGGGGCGCGACCGTGTGGCCGTGCTCGTTGGCCCAGGCGCGGATCGCCTGCCGCACGCGCTTGTCGGCGGGCTGCTCGATCCGCCCGGCCGTCGCGGCGCGCTTGCCCGTCGTCCTGGGTGCGGGGACCGAGGCGAGCCGCGCGGGCGAGGCGGCCGGGGCGGGCTGCAACGCGTGCAGGCGCTGCTCGGCGTCGGCGAGCGCCGCCCGCAGCCGGTCGACCTCGGTCTGCGCTTGGGCGCGGTCGTGCTCGGTGCCGCGCAGCCGGGCGAGTTCGTCCAGCGCGGCGCGGGCCTGTCCGGCCAGGTCCCGGATGCACGGGTGGGTGTGCTGCTCGGCCCAGGCGAGCAGCTGCTCGTCCCTGCCGTGCCCTGCCGCGTCCGGTTCGGTGGTCTCGGCGGTGGGCGACACCGTAGCGGCCTCGATGCCGCGGGCGGACAGCTCGGTGTCGATCTGCTGCTCGCACTCGTCCACCAGGGCTCCGATCTGAGCGGTGGTCAGGCCGGTCGCCTCGGTGATCTGCTCCGTCGTGTAGTCGTCGTCCGCGTAGTACATGGACAGCGCCACCGAGCGGGTCATCGCGTCGATGCAGGACAGGTCGGCCAGGTCCCCGGGCAGGGCGATCACGGGGGTGTCGGGCATCTGCTCGGCCAGGGCTTGGGCGAGCTCGGTCTCGGTGACGCCGGTCATGGTGGTGATCTCGTCCAGCGGGCGGCGGTCGGCGTACATGGACACCGCCGTCGCGGTGTAGGCGTCGTTCGTCATGGGGTTGGGTCCTTCCTGGTCGGCGGTGCCCGGCATCAGGCCGGGGGCGGGGGAGAGCAGGGTGAGGAGGGGGACCAGGTCGTCCTCGTCGTGGGGCAGGTCGAGGGCTTCCAGCAGCCGCACCAGGTCGTCCTTGTCGCGGGCCCTGCCCGTGATGGCGCGGGAGGCGGCGGCGAGGTCGTCGCTGGTTGGCTCGTTGGACAGGTCCAGGGACTCGGCGGCCGCCACCAGGGCGGCGAGCGTGTGCCCGGCGGCGTCGGTGGGCATCGCGGCCGCCTATCCGGCAGCAGGGTTGGGGGCGAGGAAGCGGGTGTCCCACGAGACCAGGCGGTACATCTCCAGGACCTCGATCAGCAGCTCGTCCAGCTCGCCGTCGCCGGTGGGGTCGTCCGGGTCGCCGACGACGACCATCGGCGGGTCCGTCAGGCGCAGGTGGACCTGGAGCCGCTGGGCCGGGGCGTCGTCGATGTCGACTCCGTCGCGCAGCTCCCACACCTGGCCGGGCGCGGCCAGCACCAGCGGGTCGCCGTCGGTGGCGCGCTCGCAGGCCAGGCGCAGCGCGACCGGTTCGGGCAGCAGGTCCTGCTGCCGGAATGTGGTGGCGATGCGAGTGAGGACGGTGGCGGCCTGGTGGGGGCCGAGGATCAGGTCGAGCGGCACGGCCTGCCCGTCGCGGTCGTCGAGGCTCATGCCGTCTGCTCCTTCCGAACGGGCGGGGTGACCGCGCCCAGGAGCAGTTGCAGCGTGGAGGCGAGCTTGCGGCTGCGGGCGGTTGCGGGCCGGCCGCAGTTCCAGCAGTCGTGCTCGGGCCCGGCCCAGCCGACCTGGCAGGGCTCGCAGGCGTAGTGGTGGCGGGACTGTCCGCTGCGGGCGGCGATGCCGCGGATCGCGGTCAGCGCCTGGTGGCGCTGCTCGGGGGAGGGAATGCGGGCGAGTCGGGGACGGGGCACAAGGCGGGTCGCCATACTGGGTTCCTCTCTTGAGATGTTCGCATCGGGAGGGAAGCCCCATCGCGCGCCCGGCCTGCTTTGAGCGGCTCGGTCCGGCCGTGCGATGGGGTGGTGACGAGGCCCGCCTGAAACGTGATCAGGCGGGCCTCGCCGCGCTTTCGGGCCATTCAGAACGGGGGCTCGTCCCCCGGGGACCACGCGGGAGCGGGTGGGGCCGACGCCCAGGGGTCCTCGTCGACGACGGGCGGCTCTGCGGCGGGGAGCGTGCTGAGGCCGAAGCACAGCTCGCGGTAGCCGCTGTCGAAGGTGTAGCCGGTGCCGCCGCACGGGCAGTCGCCGGCGTGCGCGGGCCGGGGCTCCCCGGCGCGGCAGTCCGCGGGCTCCTGGTGGACCGGCACGAAGATGCCGTCACCCTGGTCGTCCCACGTCATGATCTCCATGACCTCGCCGGTGCCGCCGCAGCCGCCGGGACAGTCGACCGGGTGCTCATCCGGCCCGGTGTCGTAGTCGGCCTCGCCGATCTGCTCGGCGGCCTGGAGCAGCAACTGCTCGGCGTCGTGGAGCTGCGCGGCGACCCCGGTGAAGCTCGCGACGTGCAGGTCGGTCTGCAGGTCCCGCAGCAGATCCGCGACCAGGCGCACCGGCGCCTGCTCACGCAAGGCGTCAAGGACGTCGGTGGGCGAGGTCCAATCGCCACTCATCAGCCAGTCGTGCAGATGCCCGACACCCTCACGCAGCGGCGGGCACGGCAGCTCGCCCCACGGGCGGGCGAGGTCGGCCACGTCGCAGGGGACGTCCGGGGCGGGGGTGCCGCGCTGGGCCCAGCGGGCGAGGCCCGCGACGGCCAGGACGGTGCCGGCCGCCGCGGCGAACACGGTGGTGCGCTTCATGTGCCTTCTCTTTCTCGGGTCAGGGCGCGGCCGGTGCGGGGCCGGCGGCGAAGAGCTGGAGTTCGCCTGTCTTGTCCTGGTTGAGGCGGCCGGTGAATGCGGCCGTCTTTCCCTGAGCCACGAGGGGCTTGAGGGTCGGCCAGGTCTTCGGGAAGACGTGCACGTCGATGCGGCCGGTGCCGTCGTCGACGGTGAGGACCGCCCATTCCCGCGTCGCCCGGTTCACCCGGACGTCCACGGCGGCGACCAGGCCGTGGATCTGCGCCTCGCCGAAGATCCGGCCGCTGGCGATGAGGCCGGCCACGGTCTCGGTGGCCAGGTCGCCGTTCACGCGGGTGCCATCCGCAGCTCGGCGAGCGCGACGCCGACAGCGGCGCAGCCGCCGGAGCAGTAGACGCGGGTGGGCTCGCTGGACCCGCCGACCTGCACCCGTACCCAGCCGCGCGGCAGCGGGGCCTTCGGCTCGGCGGGCGCGTCCTTGGCACCGCAGCCGGGCTCGGGGCAGTCGCCGGGCGGGTGGACGACGCGGGCCGCGCGGGACAAGCCGGGCTCGCCGGTGAAGCCGGAGTTGTTCCACTGGTGCGCCGTCACGCTGGCTCGGGGCGCGCGGTCGGTGGCGCGCTCGGCGTTGTAGTCGCGGATCGCCTTCAGGCAGCCGCACGCCTCGGTGGCCGGGACCTTGCGGTAGCGGTGTTGCTTGTAGCCCTTGGGGGTGCCGTGGACGATGCCTTCCTCTTTGCCGATGACGCTCAGCGCCATCACCTCCTGGGTCGGGCGGGGCGTCGGCCGGGTGGCCGCGCCGCTCACCACCGCCCCGCCACCGAGCAGGTGGGCGAAGTGGTGGTGGGCAGCGGCAGCTGCCGGACGGTCAGCGGCCCGTGCTGGGTGCGGGTCGGGCCGGATCGGGGGCTGGGCAGGGCGAGAACGCCTGCAGTTTGCGGGACCAGCGGACGTAGTCGACGGAGCTGGCGGCGTAAGTGTTGGCCAGGAGGCTGCCGGAGTCGTCGAGGCAGTCCCGGAGCCGGTCCAGCTGGCCCCAGGCACGCCGCAGTTCCGCGATGACCCAGTCCACGTCGACGCGGTTGAGGGTGCCGGCGGCATCGATGGCGTCCAGCCGGTCGGTGTCGTGGATGCTCGCCGCGAGGAAGGCGTCCACGCGGCGGGCTTCGTCGGCGGTGAAGTGCTCACCGATCCGGCGGACCTCGTCGGCGCGCGGGTCGTCCTTGTAGGTGGCGAACGAGCGCTCGCTGAGGGCGAGGCGGGCAAGCGCCCAGTCCGGCTCGTCCTCGAGGACGCTGTCCGTCAGGTAAGGGCGTCCGGGCTGGTGGAAAGGCTCGTAGCTGGGAAGGGACACGGGTCGGTCCTCTCGGTGTAGCGGGCGGTCCGGTCAGTGGCCGGTGGCGAGGATGAGCGCGGCGGCGGTCTCCCAGGCGTGGTGCCAGGCGGCGTCCAGCGCGTAGGCGCCGGTCCCGATCGACGGATTGTCGTCGTGACCGGCGCGCGGTGCGCCCAGCCGGTAGAAGGGGCCGTTGCCGACCGCTTCGGCCAGACGCTGCAGGGGCCGTCGGCGGTCCGCGATCGCGTGTGTCCCGGCCGCCAAGGTCAGCGCGGCGACGGTACGCCCCGGCGTCCAGCGGATCCCGAGGACGCGGCCGCCGACGGCCAGGGCGAGCGCCTGGGTGGCGGTGTAGGTGGCCACGTGCGCCGCGCAGGCCTTGCGGCCGGCGCGGCTGGACTGGCCGTCGACGTCGTCGTACTGGCCCTTGGTGACGGCCTGGTGGTCGGTCTGGACCCAGTGGTCGCCAACGGCTGCGGCGGCGCGCAGCAGGCCGTAGGCGGCGGCGAACCGGGCGGCCCGGGAGGTATCGTCATGGCGGGTGCCTGCCTTCTGCTGGTCAGGGTGGGGACAGGGAGCGGGTCACGGTTTCGGCGAGGTGCCCACCGCCGCCGACCGCTCGGGGACGGTGGTGGTGGGCGGAGCTGGTGGGGCTAGCAGACCGTGGCGGCGGTTGCGTCCTGGTCCTTCGGCAGGGTGTAGGTAGCGGCGGCCGCCAGGTCCTGCTCCAGCCGCTCCGCGGTTCGCGCCGCGGCGAGCACGCGCTGGTAGAGGGCACGCTCCATCTCGCCGCCGCGGGGCAGCTGCTGCTCGGCGAGGCCGGCCAGGTGGTTCAGGTATGCAGCGGTCTCGGCCGCGTTGCTGACCTCGGCGAGCAGGCCGGGCTGGAACTGAATCAGGGTCCGCATCGCAGGTGCCTGCGCGGCGCACTGGGCCTGCTCGGCCCAGGCGGCGGCGTGGGCCTGGAGCAGCTGCTCCATGAGGTCGGCGCGGCTGGTGACGGCGGGGGTGTAGCCGAGCAGGCGGGCGATCGGGGCGGGGAGCCAGGAGGGAGCGGACGTGCGCATGGGCGTGCCTCCACGAGGGTGCTGGGGTGTCGGCCGGGCGGCCGCGAAGCGCACCACCGCCCCGCCGGTGTGCTGGTGGCGGGGCGGTGGTGGGCAACCTGGTGGCCCGGACGGGACGGTCAGTCGGTGGTGCCGAAGGGCGGCAGGTAGGTGCGGCCGCGGTTGTAGTGCGGGACCGGGTCGGTGCCGGGGAGCAGCACCAGGTCGTCGGGGTCCAGTTCCTGGCCGTCGCGCCAGTAGCGGGCGATGCAGCCCTCGTCGTCGCGCTCGAAGGTGACGCCGGCGGCGGTGAACTGGTCGGGTGTGAGGGAGCCGACCTCGTGCTCGGTGCCGGGGATGATCTCGTACGCCTGCGCCTGCGGCAGGTGCTGGTAGGCGGCCTGGAGCTCTTCGAGGCAGCCGACCATGCGCTCCTGCCATTCCGTCGGCATGGATTGCATCAGGGAGCGGTGCAGGACCTGGTGGTTGGCGTAGGTCAGGCCGAACCAGTCGTGGATCGGTCCGTCCTCGCGGACCACGGGCCGGGGCGCGGCGGAGGTGGGGGCGGCGGTGGCGGTGGCGGGCATCGGGATCTCCAGGGGTCAGGCGGCGGGGACGAGTTCTGCCGCTTCGTCGCTGCACCCCCAGCAGCTACCGAGGGTGGCGAGCGTGAGGTAGGCGTCGAAGCGGACCAGGCATTTCGGGCAGGCTTGGCGTGCGGCCATCGCCCGGTCCAGGGCGTCAGTCGACGCTGGTGGCTCCCAGGACCAGGTCGGGCTCGACCACCAGGTCCCGGTCGTCGTCCACGTCGTCGCCCTGGCCGTCGTGCGGGGTGTCTGTCAGGTCGGCGGTGCCGGGCAGGAGCTGGAGCAGCTGGGCGATCGAGGTGACCTCGACCGGATCCGGGGTGTGGGCTTGGGCGAGCTCGTAGACGGTGAGGCCGTCGGTGCGGCGGCAGAACAGGACCGTTCCGGGGGCGAGGCGCAGGGAGGCGTTGCCGTCCGGGTAGCCGCTCCACATGTGCGTCTTGCTGACCAGGCCGCGGCTGTGGTCGATCGTGTAGGTGCTGAAGGCCGCCTGGTGCTCGGCATCGGCGATGGCGTCGGTGGTCAGGACCTGGTGGGCGTCCGCGAGGGTGGCGGGCACTCCGGGCAGCAGCGTGGCAACAGGCTCGCGAAGCCGGTCGCGCAGCGGACCGGTCGCGGTGAACAACAGTTCGTCGGCGGCCAGGGCACCGGCGAGGGCGCCGCCGAGGACCAGGGCCAGGCGGCCCGGGGTGGTGCGCGGCAGCAGCCGGTCGACGCCGGTCCCGGCGGCCCAGCCGGCGGCGAAGGCGACTACCTCGCTGCCGCTGTCGAGCAGGCGGTTGGCCATCTGGCGGCGTGTGGTGGTGAGAGTCATGCGGTCCTCCGAGGTGGTGGCGGTGTCGGCCGGGCGGCCGCGCCGCACGCCACCGGCCCCGCGCCGGCGTGCAGGTGGCGGGGGCGGTGGCGTGCAGCGTGAGCGTCCGGGCGGGGCGGGGTCAGCGGCCAGCGCTGGCGAAGAGTTCGTCCGGGGTGGCGCAGTCGACGCAGCAGCCGAGCTTCTTGCTGATGCAGGCCTCTTTCTGGACTTTGCAGCGGGGGCAGGTCCGCCTGGCGGCCATGGCCCGGTCGAGTGCCGCCTGCTTGGCCGGGGTCATCGGGCGGACGGGCTTGGCCAGGTCGACGCGGTAGAGGTACGCGAACACTTCCTCGCCGCGGCTGAGCTTGGAACGCCAAACGAGCTGCCCGCACACGGGCTGGCCTCCGGGTCGCAGGCCCATGGCCCGCAGGTCCCGTCTGGTTGCCATCTCCGTCTTGTCCGGCCCGAGCTTCCGGCGCCAGGTGGGTATGCCGTCGTGTTGCTCTTCGTCTGGGGCGTCGTCGATCGCGCGCACCAGGTCCTCCGTTTCGGCTGCCGTGACGGTGATGGGCCAGGGGCCGCCGCGCGCTGCGCGGTGGCCCCTGGGGAGCGGAGCGGGCAGGGGCTATCCGTTCTCGTCCTGGCCCGCGTGCTGCGGCGCGGGCTGCTGCGCCCGGAGCGTGGCGGCCTTGTGCCGGATGCGCACGCGGACGGGGATGAGCAGCACGGGCCGCGGGTCCAGGCCGGACAGGGCCGGGGAGCTGACGGCGGCCCAGCAGACGGCCGCGAGGGCGGTGGCGACGGCCTGCCCGGGGGCGGGGGTGTTCGCCCAGACCATCGCCGTCCATGCGGCGCCGTAGGCGATCCACAGCAGGCGTGCGGTGGTGGAGCCGATGCAGGCCAGCGATACGAGGATCGGGCCGGCCAGCTGCCACAGCGCCCACACGGTGGCCGCGCTGACCGGCAGGCCGGCCGCGTGCTGGTCGATGTAGGTGTGGACGGGGCGGGTGACGGTGGCCAGCACGCCGGAGTGGTGGGTGCCGATCATCGTGTGCCGCCAGAAGCCGAGAGCGAGGCCCTCCAGCCAGACGGCGCCGGTGACGAGGATGGCGAAGGCGACCAGGCCGAGCACGGCGCGGATCCAGGCGACGGTGCCGGACCAGCCGCCCTCGAGGGCGCGTTCGATATCGCGGAAGCGGCGGCCGATCCACGGGCCCGCCTTGTAGACAGCCCAGCCCTCCAGGTCCCAGTAGCGGGCCTCCAGCCAGGGCTGGACGCGCTGCCAGGCACAGGTGAGGCGTCCGGGCTGCTCGGGGGTGTACTTCACCAGTTCGGCGCGGCGGGGGGTGTTCTTGGTGGTCATGGTGCTCCTCCAGTTCATGGGCGGTGCGCGGGCGCAGTGCGGTGGTGTGCGGTGTGCGCGGGAGCCTGGTGGTGCGGGCGGCGCCGAAGCGGACGGCGAGCCAGAAGCCGGTGATGACGCCGGCGGCGAGGAGGACCAGGTGCCGGTTGGCCTGCCACCAGGTCTTCGGCGGAGGTGCGGTGAGGACGCCGAAGACCTAAGGGCCAAGGGCTTGCGCCGCAGCGCCAAGACGATGACGTTCCAGGGGGCGAGGGGTGTGTGGGCTGTGCGGGGTGGCGCGAAGGCCGGTCGGCCTGCCCCTGTCGCCGCTGTGCCCGCCCGGCCTGGTGGCGGGGCGGGCGCAGCGGAGGCGAGGCGGGGCGGCCGGATCAGCGGGTGCGGGGGCGGGTGAAGGCGGCGCGCAGGCCCGGGTGGCCGGGGAAGGAGTCGGTGCCCGGCTCGGCCAGCACGTTCTCCAGGACGCCGGCTTTGCGGCCGGTGCGCAGGATCCGCAGCAGCACCTCGGCGACCTGCGGCTGGTCGAGGATGGCGGGGAGGTCGTCGACCAGGACCCGCACGAGGGGCTCGGGCACGGACTCGTTCTGGGCGAGTCCGGCTTCCTGGCGCTGGCGGATCAGCGCGTCGGCGGCCTCAAGCAGGCCGATCGCCCCGGGGATGCCGGCGCCGTGGCGGTCGAGGTGGTCGGCCAGGTCGTGGTGGTGCTCGGCGGGGTCGGCCAGCCACACCTCGCTGCCGGGGCTGCGCAGGGTGCTGATCAGCTGGCGCAGGGCCGGGGTGCGGCCGGAGCCGGAGCCGGGGAAGGACTTGGTGTGCGAGCGCTCGGGCATGGGGAACTCCGTCTGTGTGAAGGGCTGTTGCTGATGCCTGGCGGTAGGTCAGGCTTGATGGGCAGCACGGGGCGCAGGAGGGGGAGGCCGGTGGGTATCTTCGACAGGGCGTGGCGGCCGGACTTCACGTTCGATGCCGTGGTCGCGGACAACATCGCCTACGACGCGTGGACCGATGAGGACGGCGTCGTGCACCTCGAAGACGGCTACGACCCGGACTTGGTGATCGTCCCGGACGGGGTGCTGATCGGCCGGAAGGTGTATCCGGCGTACCTGGGGGATGACGGGCGGATCTACATGGACGAGGACCGGGACAGCTACTACGACGACTGACCGGTGTGCTGGTCAGTTGACGTTGTTGTGGATCTGGCCCTTCCAGAAGCCGCCGGTCTGCTTGCCGATGGTGACCTCGGTGTGGCGGTGGATCAGGGCGTTGACGACCGTGCCGTCACCGGTCGTGGTGGTGGTCATGGCGGCCTTGAGCTTGCGGACCGCGACGACGGCGGCGACCACGGCGGCGACGATGAAGATGGCCGCGTACTGGAGGAACTCGCCGGCGTCGTGGAGCCAGGGGCCGGCGGTGTGCAGTCCGGCGCAGGCGATGTAGATCGCGCCGCCGGCGGCGAGCATCGCGAGGGAGCCGACGCCGCCGAGGACGACCATCTGGCCGACGATGGGGCTGACACCGGTCACGGGCGGCGGAGCGGCGGCCGGAATCGGGTCGGGCTGCGTCTTCGCGTACTGCTGGGCCTTCTCGAACGCCGTCAGCGGCTCCGGCTCGGGCTGGGGCTGCGGCCCGGGGGTGAGGCCCAGGAGCGGCTGCTCCTGGATGCGGACGGCGACGATCTGGCCGGTGGCCGGGTCGATCGCGTCGATGTAACCGGGCGGCAGTATCAGGCCGGGCGCGAGGGGCTCCGTGTCGAGGGTTGGGGATGCGAACTCGGCGTAGCGGTCGGTGGTGGCCATGGTGGGTGCTCCAGGGTGAGGCGGGGACGGTCTGGGTGGTGCTGCGGCGGCTTCTCCGGTCCTCGCCGCTGGATCGCCGGCGGCGAAGGCCGGGGGAGTGGTCGCAACGGCGCGTCAGACGTGACTGGCGGAGGTGGCGATGCTGGTCAGCAGGCTGTGGATGGTCGGGGCGATGTTGGTGGACGCGAGCAGGAACCCGGCGACCACGCACACCAGCGCGGTGCTGATGGTGCTTCGGCCGGAGCGGACCAGGAGGAACGCGGCGAGCACGAAAACGACAGCGGCGGAGATCGTCACGACGGGGGACTCCTTCATCAGGGGTGCGGGCAGGAAGCGGGCCGCCGCCGGAGCAGTTCCGGCGGCGGCCCAAGGGGGTGACGCTGTTCAGTCGTCGTAGTCGGTGCGCTGCCACACGCCGCGGCTGATCGGTGCGGCGCGGCCCTGGTCGCGCAGGGTGGTGGTGGCGTTGGCGATGGAGGAGTTGGCGACGTCCGGCAGGGCGGCGCGCAGCTCCTTGAGGGTCATCGGGCCCTGGCCTAGGAGCTCGTAGACCTTGTCGGCGACGGTCTCCTTCGGCTCGCTCTTCTTCGCGCCGCCGCTGTTCTTGTTGCCCTTCGCAGCGACGGCGGCGTAGGCGGTGGCGGGGTCGTCTGCGCCCTCGATTCCCTGGGCGGCCAGCAGACCCTTCATGACCGTGGTGAGCATGTCGTGGTCGTGCCGCCAGGCGTAGGCCTCGCTCGCGACGGCGGCTTCCTCGTCGGTGAGGGTCGGGGCCGGATCGTCGCCGAACATCTCGGTCAGGTCGACGTAGAGGCCGTTGACCTTCTTGGCATTGAAGGTGCGCATGAACTCCACGCGGCCGTCGGTGAAGATGTAGGCCATGCCGGCGGTGGACTCGCCGTCTTCGTCGTCCTCGCCGTTGAACAGCGCCTCGATCTGGCCGTTCTCGTAGATCCGCGCGGGGATGTTCTCCATTTGGAAGCCCGGCGGGCTGATGCCGTCCAATCCCATCCCCTGCGTGGACGAGGACAGGGTACGCATCAGCACGACCATCCCGGACTTGCCCTGCTGTCGGATCGCTTCCTCGTCGCCCAGGTCCTTCAGGTGCAGGGACTGGACGGCGAGCCGGACGCCGACGCCGACCTTGCGTCCGGTCTTTTGGATGTCGGCGATCAGGTAGGCGGCGAGCTTCTTGATGACCTCGTTGGGGTGCGACAGCAGGCGGTTGATCTCGTCCAGGGTGATCGACAGCAACCGCCAGGGCTCGCCCAGCGCGAAGTCGCCGCGGTCGCGGGAAGCGTTCTCGCGGTACTTCATGACCGCGTGCGCGGCCAGCAGCATCCCCAGCACTTCGGCCTCGCCCTTGGCGAACCAGTCGACGTTGCCGTCGGCCTCGGGCAGGGACTTGCCGCCCTGCAGGTCGCCGACCCAGGAGATGACGCCGGACAGCTTCTCGCCGACCAGGAGCAGCAGCTGGAACACGGACTTGCCCGCTCCCGTGGCGCCGGCGGTGATGCCGCGGATCGCGCCGAGCTGCGGGTCCCACAACCGCACCTTGGCGGGCTTGCCGTCGTGCCGCACCCCGATGGTGATACGGCCCTTGTCGTCCATGGTCAGGTCCTCAGCGGTAGCCTGACGGACGCGCATGAGCGGGTTGCGCAGGTAGATGCTGACGACGCCGTTGCGGATGCCGTCGGTCTCGATGACCAGGCACGAGGGGTCGTCGATCCCGAGCGCGGAGGCGATCGGCCCGTGCGGGAGCCGGATCTCCTTCCCCGCCGGCGCCCGGACCAGGACGACGATCCGCTGGCGACTGTGTTCGGTCTCCCGCTCGATCCGGTGGTCGACCAGGTCCATTCCGGGGGCGGCGCCGTCCTTCGCGGCGACCTGCTCCTTCCAGAACGCGGGGAAGTCACGGGCGTCCTGCGGCATGGCGTGCAGGGTGGGGCGGGCGATCAGCCGCATCCGGCCCGGCCCCGACCCGGGCAGTGGGCGCAGTTCGACGGTGCCCTCGGGGAAGTCGAAGATCGCCGCCAAGGTGGAGGCGTTCAGCGTGGGAACCTCGCGCCCGCGCTTGGCGACGATGACCGCCTCGAAGTCGGGGCGGGTCGGCAGGTACTGCTCCACGGCCATCAGCCGCGTGCCGGGCGCCCGCTCGGAGTGCGCCCACAGCCAGGCCAGGAACGACGCGTAGTCCTGAGGTGGCGGCGCCTGGCCGGGGTCGGCCGGTGGCTGCGGCGCGGTCTGCTGCAGGACCGGGTGGTGCTCGGGGACCAGGCCCAGGCTGCGGGTCAGTGGCGCGGCGGCGGCCATCACCGCACCCCACACGGCCGGGACGGCCAGCTGCCACCAGGCGAACCCGTGGTGCATGTGCGCGACGACGTCGGCCAGGTAGGCGCCGGCGTAGCCGAGGACCGGGATGGACTGCTGGGAGGCGCGCAGCACCGCGCCTGCGTCCATGCCCCGGGTCTCGCCCGTGTTCTCGTCCTGCTGGGGCTTGGTCTTGGAGTACAGCCAGAGGCCGGTCAGGCCCAGCGCGCCGACCGCGCCGAGTTCGGCGTACCCGGTGGCGTACAGCTGGGGAGCGATCGCGACGGCGGTCGCGGTGGCGAGGTGGGCCGCGCGTTCGCGCTTGAACCTGCGGTGGATCTCGTGGCCCGGAACCGTCCGGGCGGTGTGCGCGGTGGCCATCCTTGCCTCCTTCAGGGCATGGGGAGGGCCGCCCCTGCCGGTGGCGGGGGCGGCCCAGGCTGCGTGCGGGGTGGTTACTGGACCCGGTAGAAGCCGGGTTTGGCCTGCCGGTGGCTGCTCGCGCTCACGGCCTCGTAGATGCCCCGGTACTCGCTCTCGTGGGCGCTGCGGAAGCCGCTGGCGTGGGCGGCCATGGTGTCGGCGGTGTCGGCGAGCTGGCCGGCGCCGGTGGCCACGCGGGTCAGGGACTGGGAGATGCCGAGGATCTGCGCGGTGAACTGCGTGTCGACCTCGGCCTGGTGGCACATCTCCGACAGGGTCCGGGCGGCGGTGGCGTTGGTCTCCATGTGCCGCTTGAGGGCGAACATGCCCTCCTTGAGCCGCAGCGCGGCGGTGGTCAGGGCGGCGATCCTGCCGGACAGGGCCAGGAAGCCGTTCCCGCCCCCGCCGCCGGTGACGGCGTCGGCGGCGGCGGGGATCTCGATCTCGCTCACGGTGGCCTCCCTCAGCCCTCGTTGTGGGCGCGGGCGCTGGGCACGGCCAGTCCCGCGTCGGCGGTGGCCTGCTGGACCGGCTTGTAGGCGTCGAACATCGCGTTCTCCGCCGCCTCGGACAGTTCGGCCGCGTCCAGGGAGGCGACCTTCATCTCCTCCGCCTTGCGGGCCAGTATTTCCATGGACTCCGCCAGCCGCTCCATCGCGGCGGCGGTCAGGCGGCCGATCAGGTTGTGCCGCGTGCGCAGGTCTGCCGCCAGGTCCTCCAGGGCGTAGCGGATACGGCGGGCCTCCTCCGCCAGGCTGGCGGATGTCTCGTGCGCGGCGAACGATTCGACGGTGAGCCGCTCGAGGGTCTCCAGGGTGTCGTCGAGGGTGACCTCGGTGGCGTGCTCACTGGACATCCCAGTGACCAGACCGCTCATCACACGGTCGGGCAGCGACATACTGCTCTCCTTCCTGCCGGTACTGCTGTTGCGCGGCTCGGCCGGGCCGAGGGCGGCCGCCCTCGGGGCGGGCTTGGGCTTGAAGTGCCGCAGCTCCTGGTCGCCCACGTTGTCCATCCGCTCGATCGTGATCGTCTCGGGCCGGGCCCCGGCCGCCGCGGCTCCGGCCGACTCCCACGGGGTACGGCGCATCCCGTGCGGGCCGACGGCGAACCAGAAGTCGTCGTCCGGGGCGGCGTGGGCGGCGCGGCGCTGCTCCCACCGCTGCTGGGCGCGGCGCTGGTCGCGGGACCAGCGTCCGCCGCCGTGGCCGGTGTGCTTGGACGGTCCGCCGGGCCCTGGCCCAGGCGTTCCGGCCTTGGGGTGGGGCGGCGGGGCGCCGGTCGGCTTCGGCCCGGCGGCGGACGTGGCGGCCGTGCGCGCCTTGCCCTTGTTCGCGGCGGCCTTCTTCCGCTTCTTCTTCGACAGGGTGGTGATCACTGGCGTCTGGTTCCTGCGGCGCTTGGCCCAGCGGCGCTCCAGGGTGTCCCCGACCGTGCGCCCGAGTGTCACGCGGTCCTGCGGCCTGGCGTTGTTGCGGCGGATCGCCGCCTTCACGCACCTCCTGCACGAGCACTCCGCGTCCTCGTAGGCGGTGGCACTGCCGTGCTTCACGCCCGCGGGCAGCTTCACCTTCCGGCCGACCACGGTCTGCGCCTTCGCCCAGGCCCGCGTGCAACCGGGGCAGCGGCAGCCCTGGTTCCAGCCAGGGACGGTGCCGTGGAAGTGGCCCTTGGGCAGCCTGACCGAACCGTCGGTGACGGGCTTGCCGTTCTTGCGGCGTGGGGGCGTCCCCGCGCCACCCGGGCCGGTCTTCCCTCCGGGGGTGCTGCCCGGTGCCTTCTTACCGGGTGGGGTCTTGCCCGGCGTGCCCGGGCCGCCTCCGGTACCGGCGGCCCGGCCCTTCTTCGGCCGCAGGGTTCCCTTCGGTGCGGTGCCGGCCTTCGGGCTCCTGGTGCGCCCTCTGCCGCCGCCCTTGGGGAAGGTGCCGCCGGCCCCGGTGGCCTGGTCCGGCGTCAGGTCCGCGCTGGTGTCGGTACCGCCGCGCCTGCTGCGCCGGCTGCCGGTGCCGCGCTGCGAGGTTCGCTTGGACCCGCCGCGCCACCAATTGCTGCTGGTGCGGGACTCACGATCGCCGCCGCTGGGACCGCCTCCGCCGCCGGAGCGACCGCCACGGCCTCCGACTCCTCCACTGCCGCTGTTGGAGCTCTTGCGGCCCGTGAGACCGTCGGCCCCCATGCTGCTGGAGCGCCGCGACGACGACCCGCCGCCCCAGCCGCTGAAGCCGCCGGAACCGCTGCCGCGCCCGCCTCCTGCGCCGCCTCGCCCGCCCTGGCCTGCGCCCGAGCGGGGCCAGCCGCCGGAGCGGTCCGGCCGGCCCAGGAAGCCGCGGCCGAAGTCGGCGGCGCTCTGCATGCGGCCCTTGCGGCCGGTCCCGTCGCCCCGGCCGGAGGCGGCGAGATCCGCGGCTGCCTTGCGCTGCTCCCGGTTGGCGCGCACCCCGGTGATGGCGCCGTGGATGCCGCGCATCGCGGCGACGGCGACGGCCAGGACCGTGGCCACCGACAGGGTGCCCAGGCCCGGCTGCGGGGCCTGGGCGCCGTCGTGGAACCCGGCCGGGCGGAACGTCCCGGGCACGTGCCCGGGAGCGCTCGGGGAGTGCTCCGCGGTGGTGACCACGGGGTCCGAAAGGCCCGGGCTGGCCATAGCGGCGATGCTCTCCAGCGGGGACCTGCGGCCCCTGGGGGAGGGTTCGGCGGGCGCGGAATCGGGTGCCGCTGAGGCCTCTTCGGGGGCCTCGGCGGCGGTGTCAGGCGGGTCTTCGGACGGGCCGACCAGGCCCAGTTTGGGGAACCTGCGGACGTTGTCGTCGGACATCGTGCACCTCCTTCGAGTTGACAAACAGTCACGGATCCGGGATCCTCGCGCGCGCACCCACGCTCGTGTGCGCGCGTCTTGGGGTCCTCATCGGGACAAGTAGGAAGCGATGAGGAGGAAGAACGTCGTCACCCGGAGTAGTCCTGGTAGAAGCCGCGCAACTGCTCCGCGAGGCGCGTCCAGACCTCGGGCTTGCCGGCCGCTTCGAGGTTCGCGGCGAGCATCCGGCAGGCGTCGTACCAGACCGCCGCCTGCTGCTGCGGAGTCGTCGCGGCGGCCTGCCGGTCCTCCCAGTGCTTGGCCTGGTTCTGCGCGCGGCTGGCCCTCACCGGCGGCCGTCCTGGCGGGGGAAGAAGTCGCGGACGGTGCGCGGCCCCTGGCCCTCGGCGCCGGCCGCCATCGGGTACTCGTACACCTGGGCGTCCAGGTACTCCGGAGCCCGATCCTGAACAGAACCGCTGGTCACGGCGTTGCCCATGAAGTAACCCAGGCTCTGCTGCAGCGAGTTCACCGCGGCCTGGCCGCTCCCGACGGCGGGCCGGGCCTTGCGGCGCTCCAGCTTGGCCGCGGCGGCGTTCGCGCGGCGCTGCGGGAGCTCCAGGACGTGGTTCACATAGCCCGCGTTCAGCGCCTCGGACGCTGCGGCGGCCTTCTGGGAGTGCCGCTTCATGGCCCGCAGGTGCCGGGCGACCTTCCAAGCCCTCACCTTGCGGGACAGGGCCCCGTGCTTGTCGCCCTGGATCGCCTGCTGGGCCAGCGCCCGGCCGACCACGTCGGCCAGCTGCGCGTAGTGGCTGGCGTCCTGCATGTGCACGTCCCGCCGGTCGGCGGTGAAAGTGCGCATCCCTTTCTCAGAGAACAGCTCGTTCATGTCCATGCGATACCTCTGATCTGCGGATATGGCGGGGTGGGTAAGACGCGGTCGGCGTCTTCTCCGTGCCCCAGGCCGCACCAGGCGGGCGGGCTGGGGCGCGGGGGAGCCGTCGACGGCTCGGTGAGGCGGTCATCCCGTCTCAGCGATGGGGGTGTAGCGGGCGCGGGCGATCTCAAGTCGGCGGCCGGCGGTGGCGCGTGAGACGCCGAGGATCTCGGCAGCCTGGTCGGTTGAGACGGCGAGCGGATCCTTCTCGCGGTACATGAGACGGAGCAGTGAGACGACGTCCGCCTCGATCTCCGGGGACAGCGTCTCGGGGCCGCGCTTCGTCTCACGCGAGCGGGCGGCGGGCAGCCCACCGGGCCTGGCGTGGCGTCCGCCCGACCGGTCTGACGTGCGCGTCTCACGCTGCCGGTGAGCGGTCTCAGCGGTGTTCACCACGGCCGCCGTCTCACCCGCCGCTGTCCCGCCACCGCCGTTGACGTACACGCTCAGCTCGCCGTGAGCGGCTGTCTCACGCGGTGCGGGAAGCGGGACGAGCGTCGGCGAGTGAGACGTCGTCTCGCTGCCGCTCGGTCGCGTCTCGCCGCCGCCCGAGCCGGACGGCGTCTCAACAGCGGCCCGCTCACCGGCGTTCGCTGTCTCGCCGTGCTTCGTCTCATCGGTGATCTTGTGGATGCGCCACATCACCCAGGGGGCGATGGAGGCGACGGCGACGATCAGCCACCACAGCGGGTGCCCGTTCTTGTCGACCCCGACCAGGCGGGCGTTGGCGAGGTGGTAGACCGCGTTCGCCCCGATCATCAGCACGATGGCCTTGGCGACGTCGCGGTGCCGGCGGAAGGACTGGACGACGTAGATGTCGATGCCGAGCGGCAGCGCCCACGCCACCCACACCGGCCACCCCGATAGTTGGGCGAGCTGGAATTCGCCGCTGGCGGTCAGCGAGATCGTGGCGGCCGCGCGTCCGCGGCCCCCACAGGTCGGCCTTGCGGAGCACAGTTGCCGCGTCGGCCTGGGCGGCCGTGTGCAGGTCCCGGGCCCGCTCCGTTCCCTGAGCCTCGGCCTGCTCCAGCGTCTGGCGGGCTTCCTCGCGCAGCTGCTCGGCCTCGCCCTCCCCGGCGGCGACGACCTGGTTGGCCTCCTCCCGGGCCTGGTCCATCAGCTGCTCGGCTTCCTCCCGCAGCTGACCGGCGGCTTCCTCGGCCTGCTCGCGAGTCCGCTGGGCGTCCTGGTCGGCGTCCTCGCGGGCCTGCGCGGCCGCCTTACGGCGCGAGTCGGCGTCGGCCTCGGCCGCATCCACCAGGTCCCGGGCCCGCTGCTTAGCCTCGGCGACCAGGTGCTCGGCGTGCTCACCGGTCGCGCGGGCCTCAGTGCGGGCCTGCTCCAGCAGGTCAACCGCCTGGTCGCCGATCTCCCGAGCGCGGTCCTTCGCGGCGGCGATGATCCGGTCCGCCTCCGACTCGGCCTCCGCGCGGACCCGCTCGGCCGCCTCCCGGCGCCTGGCCACCGTCTGCTCGACGGCCTCCAGCTCGCCCTCGGCGATCGTGCGGGTCTTGGCCACGGTCTCCTCAGCGGCCTTGATCTGCTCGCCCGTCAGCTTCTGCAGCCGGTCCGCGTGACGGCGCGCCGTCACCCGGACCTGCTCCGCCTCGCTGATCGCGGCGGCCAGGACCTCCTCGGCCTCCGCGCGGTCGCGTCCGGCCTGGACGGTGGCCGCCTCCAACTGCGCGGCCGCCTCAGCGAGCATCCGCTCCGCCTCCGCGCCGGCGGTCGCGCGCAGCTCCAGCGCCTGGGCGCGGGCTGCCTCCAGCACCTGGTCCGGCGTCTCGACGGTGGGGGGAGTCGCAGTGGGAGCGACGGTCCGAGCGGGGGTGGTGCGCTTGACGGGCTGGCGACGTCCTGCCATCACATGTCTCCTCTCTTGATGTGTGCGGGGAAGCCGACGGGTTGGAGCGGCCCTACTGGTGGGTGCGGGCCCCCAAGGTCAGGCAGGTCGGGCACGGCGCAGCATCGCAGCGCGCTCGGACTCGCTCATGCCGCCCCAAACGCCGTCCGCCTGGCGGGCGGTCAGCGCCCACTGGAGGCAGGAGTCCATCACCGGGCAGCGGCGGCACACGGCCTTGGCGTCCTCGATCTGCAGCAGCGCCAGGCCCGTCTCGCCGATCGGGAAGAACAGCTCCGGGTCTTCGTGCTGACAGGCCGCGCGGTGGCGCCAGTCCGTGGACGCGGTGGCGGAGGCGGTGCTGGTGCCCGCGTTGGTGGCGGTGGTGTTCATCGGCGGACCTCCATCGCAGTTGTCGCGGCCAGGGCCTGGGCGGCGGCATAGCCGGGCGCGAGCTGGTGAAAGAGCCAGTCGGCCCCGTCCAGGGCATGGCGCTCGCAGGCGACGTCGCCGGGGGCGACGGTGCGGGTGTAGGCGGCGCGCCAGATGTCGGCGGCCGGGCCGGGCTCGGCGAGGACCTGGTCGCGGTCCTCCCACGCGGTGCAGTGCCGGCGGACCGTGTCGCTGCCGAGTGTGCGGACCGAGATGCGCCACGTGGGCCAGGTGGGACGGGGGCCCGGTTCGATGTCCAGGACCTCGTACACGTCGCCGTGGCGGGTGCGGTAGACGCCGCCGACCTGGCGCGGCCCGATCTGGGCGGCAACCCAGCGCCGGTCGGTGGCCTGGCGGCGACGGTCGACATCAGACATCGCCGTGCCGTTCACGCTGCTGCTGGTGTGGTCGTTCATCACGGCCTCCAAGCCGGGTGATGTGCCAAGAGCTGCTACGGCCCCGGAGCAATCGAGTGCTCCGGGGCCACAGCAGCGGGGGAGACGGCGCGTCAGACGCCGCGGACCGCGCGCATCATGCGCTCGGCGTAGATCTGCGCAGCGCTGCGTGCACCCGGGTTCTGCTGAACCCGGCGCAGCGCCTCGTCGGCCTGGCTCCGGTCGGCGTCGGACTGAGCGGTGCGGTGCTCGGGAGCAGTGGGGGTGGTCATCGGCGTGCCTCCTTCACTGCACGGTCGAGGCGGGCGGTGTGCTGGCCGGCCTGGGTGAGGGTGTCGGACAGGCGACCGGCGGCCGCAGTGGACTCGGTGCGGACCTGGCGGGCACGATCGACTGCGGCCCCGGTCTCGAGGCGGGTGAGCGCAGACATGGCCCTCACCTGTCCCAAACGGCATTGCTGATACGGTGGTTCATGCGACGCTCCTCAGAAGCTCGCTCAGCGGGCCCGCCTCTGACCAGGCGGGCCTCGCGCTTTTCCGGGCTCCCGCCGGACGGCAGAAGCCAGAGCAGGTGAGTTGGTCCACCACGCTCTCCGCCGTACCCGGACCGGAGGTCCGTGCCGGGCACGACGGGCTACGCGGGGAATCAAGAAGTAGCGGGCCGAAAATCAGTCGGCGATCGACAGCTCCCGCACTGCGATGAACGGAGCCTTGAGGCCCCGCATGGTGCGGGCAACCCCGCTCACGTCCACCCGCTGGCCGACGGCGTATGCCTCGTCCGGGATCGCGTGCGCCCACCTCTTGTCCAGCGCCACCCGGCCGACCTCGTAGTCATCGGAACACAGCAGCAGCCAGGTCGTACCGCGCTCGATCCACTTGCTGGTGACGGTGCCGGTCGTCGTGACCAGCCGGGCGTCGTCAATCCGGCGAAGCGGCAGAGTCACCTTCCCCATCAGGCCCATGAACGTCGCCTTCAGTCCGTTGTCCGCGTACGGCCGGAAGGCATTGCTAGCGGGGACGGTCGGGGCCTCGATCGCGATCGTCATGGTGTGGTTTCCCTCCTACGCGAAGCGGCGCCTCCGGGATGTCCGGAGGCGCCGCGTGGATTGGGTATGGGGCAAGGGACGTTCAGGCGGTGGCGGGCAGACGGCGGATCCCGTCCGGGCCGACAACCATCCGCGAGGCGAGTTCCAAGTTCTTCAGCGTGCGCGTCGCTCGGCGCGCCAACTCGGAGGCCGTCTCACACCACAAGCCCGAGCGGCAGCCCTCGCAGCCGTGCCGGTGAACCGCGAGCTCCCGGCGGACCGGCCGCGTCGCCTCCGGCATCTGCGTCACGGCCAGAGCCGGCGCGGCCGCGTGCGGCTTCGGCGTCGGCCGCGTCGGCCGCGACGCCCGAACCTCGACACTCGCCAGCCGGTGCTCCTCGGCCCAGTTCGCCGTCCATGCCGGGCCGGTGAGCGGGGTGTCGATGAGGATCCGCTGGCCGGAGCCCTTGCAGCGGCGGTCGCGGGGGGCCTCGCCGTGGTAGCGGCGGTCGCCGGTCTCGCGGCCGTGGTCGGTGGCCCGGTGGGCGACGATCATGTGACGGGCCAGGCGCCGCCAGGTCTGACAGTCCGGGCAGACGATCAGGATGGGCTGCCCAGGGAGGGCGGAGATCTCGGTCGGGGTGATGCGGGAGACGGGGAGAGCCGGGCGGCCGTTGTGTCGCACGAGCGGAGTCCCTTCAGTCCTGGAGGCGGTAGACGGTTCGGCGTTGCGTTCTCCGGCGACCACGGGCCTCGGCGGACCGTGGGAACTGGGCAGCGCAACTGCTCTGATCAGCGCCTGCGACCGAACCCGGCGGGGGACCGCTGGACCGAACTGGTCCGTCACCATCCGCCTGAAGTGGCTCGTCGCAGGCCATACCTATGGATTTCTCAAGGAACAAGGCCATCAGCTAGTCTGAGTACATTGACTAGTCATTGGCTCGACGTGACGAGCATGCACGCTCGCTGATACAGAGTCAAGACTTCGACGCGCCCGCCGCCTAGATTGACTAGTCATTGCGCTGGGCGGTACACATCTCCCATGGCGATCAGTGGCAGGCAACGACCCCTCTACCAGCGCATCGCGGACCAGATCCGCGAGGAAATCGCAGGTGGGGCACTGCTTCCCGGGGATCGACTTCCGACCGAGGCGGAGATCGCGGCCCGGTGGGACACCACTCGCTCGACTGCCGTTCAGGGGCTCAAGGTCCTGGTAAACGAGGGTTTGATCGTGAGCGATCGCCCACGGGGTCACTTCGTTCGCAACCGCCGGCCCATGGTGTATCGCCCTCAGGCAGAGTTCAGAAAGCAGCCGCTCTCGCCGGAGATGGACACCTTCCTGACCCAGATGGCGGAGGAAGGCCGCGAAGCGGAGCAACAGATCGAGATCGCGGTCATCGCGCCGCCCGCCGAGATTCGCAGCCGACTTCAACTCGCCGAGGGCGACCTGGTGGTCGTGCGTCGGCGCATCCGTCTGATCGACGGCGTGCCGTACAACACCAACGACTCCCACTTCCCCTTGAATCTGGTTCGCGACAGCGAGATCGTGCGCCCCGACGACATCGCGCGCGGCGCCAACACAGTGCTGGCCGAGCTGGGCTACGAGCAGGTCCGGGCACTGGACGAAATCCAGGTCCGCATGCCCACCCCGGACGAGACCGACCGGCTCCATCTTGGCCCCGGGACACCCGTAGCCATCCACACCTGCACGGGCTACACCCGCGAGGGGAAGCCCGTCCGCGTCGTGGTCAACGTGCTACCGGGCGACCGTCACGTGATCACCTACGAGCGAAGCAAGGCCGGCCTGAGCAACGCTCCCGTAATTCGGCCTGCGACGGATGAGGACATACAGACCGTCATCGGGCTCTGGCAGCACGCCGCTGGCTGGCTTCGCAACCGGGGCATCAACCAGTGGCAGTACCCCCCGCGCGAGGAGCGGATCCGCGAGAATGTCGCCGCCGAAGAGTGCTGGATCGTCGAGGACGACGGGATCCCCGTCGGAACCATCACCGTCGACGACCACGCCGACCGAGACTTCTGGACGGAACAGGAAGCCGCACAACCGGCGCTCTACGTCCACCGCATGGCGATTCGCCGGGACGTAGGAGGCACCGGCCTGGGCGCCGCACTACTCGACTGGGCCGCACGCAAGGCCGTGGACCAGGGCAAAACCCTGCTCCGCCTGGATGCCTGGCGCGACAACGAAGGCCTCCACGCCTACTACCGAAGCCGCGGCTTCACTCAACTTCGAATCGTGGAAGTCGACGGGCGCGGAAGCGGGGCGCTCTTTCAGCGCGACGCAGGCACCGCCGAGGGCGTGGGACCTCGCCTCACGGAGCGGAGCAACGCGTGACCAGCCTTATCCAGCCCCACAGAAAACCCGAACTGAGTTGCTGACAGATCCCCGGGGAGGGCCGTAGCTGTGAGCTTATTCGTCTACCTGATCAGCGCCAGTGGATCACCGCTCGTCAAGATCGGTGTGACGAAAGACCCCGAGGCGCGGCTGAAGAACCTCGCCATCGGCTCCCCGGTGCCGCTGCGATTGCTCTGGACCTCTCCGGGCGATCGGGCTCTCGAGGCGGCACTCCACCGGCAGTTCTTCGATCGACAGTCGCACGGGGAGTGGTTCGATCTCGGTGACGACCCCGTGAGGGAAGTCCAAGCACAGATCGCGGGTCTTGCGCGTCGAGGCCTGCCGAGGCGCCCCGGTACTACCTCGCCGCGGCAGGCCCCACCGCCTTCCGTGGTGTACCGGCTCCGAGATCCTCGCAACAGCCAGGTACGTTACATCGGGTCAACGAGCTATCCAGAGCGGGCAGCAAATCGTGGGACGCACAAGAATCCGGCGGTGCGTGCCTGGCTGGAAGAGTTGTTTGAGGCCGGAGTCAAGGCGAAGGTGGAGGTGATCGGCGGCGACGACGGCACGTTCACGTACGTCCACGATCACCTGCTTGCTGGCGAGCCCCTCATCGGCTGTGCCGATCCAGCGGTGTACCAGCAGCAGCATGAGCAGCGGCAGGCACCGGTCCCTGATCAACCCCGACCTGCAGGAAGCCACGTGTGGCGGCCATCGCATGTGTACCTTCTTCGGGACCCCCGCACGAATAGGGTGCGCCTGGTCGGCGAGACGACGCGCCCGGAGCGAGCCTCGAGTCGCTGGGCACACTCGAACCCCGCAGTACGAGCATGGTTGACAGAACTTCGTGACGCAGGCCTGCAGCCCAGCGTTGAACTGGTCTCAGGCAGCAAATGGCAGAACATCGAGAGGCAGACGCAGGCGGGAGAGCCGCTCATCAGCTACGGCGACACTCACACCCTGCCCATCGTCGGAGGCAAGCGCCAGCGTCGCGTCTCCCGCAAGGACGATACTCACAGGCAGCCTGCGATCACCGAGCCGCACCCCAGTGATGAGGGGGCGAAGTGACCCAGCGATCGGCCCCGATGTTCATCTCCAGTGAATCGCCGTTCGCCGCGAAAACCTTCGCTCAGCGGCATTCCGCGCTGATCGACCGGCTCCCCGGAGCTCGGCCCCGCGGTCCTCAGCATCTTGAGTGGTCAGCGCACGACCTACCAGTGGTGCACTGGCGACTGAGGATGCTTCAGGGGCGCGCCGCGCCCGTTGGGTTAGTGTGCCCTCAGCGGGCGCAGGACACGCTAAGGTGTCACGCAGTGTTATGCGTGATCGTCTTCGGACAAGCGAAAACCCCCGACGCCGGGAAGCTCTCGGGGGTCCGCTCGGTCCGGAGTCCCGGACCGCGTCGACTTACAAGCCCTATTAGGGAGGGCGGCGACATGCGTCAGCGTACCCGCCTGCAGGGGCGGACATGCAACACCCCGCCGAGAGGGCAGCGCCGTAGCGCGTCGCTGCTCTGTCGACGGGGCGTTTGTCGTTCCTGGACGCCTCTCTCCGCACGGACTCCCGGGGAGCCGCGGATGAGATAGGCGTTGGGCGGCTGAGCCGCCGGCCGGGCCTGGTGCGCCAACACCAGACTCCTCGGCCCAACTGTGCGGGCGGGAACCACCCCGTCCGGGCCCGTGATCGGCGCCAACCGATCTGAGCGGGCGAAATGTTCGGTTCTTCCGAAACCAGCCCCAAGGGGCTCTGCCTTGCCGTTTTGCAGTCCAGAAAGGCAGTTGTCATTTTGCAGATTCGTCATGCCCTGCGCCAGCTCTGTCTGTCGGTGCCACGCGGTGTCGGCTCACGCGCACTCTGCCCGCGAGCCTCCCTCTCCTTGTGCCACCTGGGCTTCGAGGGCGTCGGCGCGCGCACCCACGTCGAGCTCAGTGTGATGCAGATCACACTGCTGGCAGGTCGCGCGATCAGCCCTGTCGTCACGTTGGTTGGTCGTGGTTCCCGCGCGAAGACGCGTGGGCGCCGCCTGTTCTTCGTGCCTGGGACGAGCCGGTGAAGGCGGCCACCGCGGCGGTGCTTCCGGGGCAGCGGTCTGCCCCGGGTCGCCGGTTGCGGTCGATGCCGGCCGGGATCGTGGATGCGGGAGCGGAGCGTCGGCTGGCCTTGGGCCGTCAGATGCGGGCGCGGCTGCGGGGGGCGGTGCAGGCGCTGCTGTCTGAGCCGGGGTTCGCTGATGCGTCTGATGCGGTGCGGTTGGCGGCGGTGGTGCTGCTGGCGAAGACGCCGTTGGAGGCGAAGGCCGGCCGGGAGCTGGGCGTGGTCGCGATCCGCACTGGGGAGCTGGGCCGCTGGCTGGGCCTTTCTGGGTCGTTCACGGCCTCGGAGGTGCTGCCAGCGTCGCGGGAGTCGGCGGTGGTGCGTACCCAGGTGCTGGAGGGGGAGTCGGGTGGGGCCGCGGGGCTTCGCTGCCTGGTGGCGCCGTGGTGGGAAGCGCGTCGGACGGTGGGTCATCCGCTGGCGTTGACGCAGGCGGAGCTGGCGACGTTGCTGCGACTGGTGGAGGCGCTCTTCGCTCCCGGGTGGCGCCGCGATCAGAAGTGGTCGACCGCGCCGGGGCTCTTGGCCGCGCGAACGGGCCGGTGCGCGGCGACGGACCGGCTGGCATTGCTGCTCCTGGTCTTGGAGGCGGGGGAGAGCGGCCGGGTGCGGCTGTGCGGCGGGCGGGTGGACCGCAACGGCCGTCTGGCTGCGACGCTGGCTCGGCTGATGGGCTGCTCGACGTCGCGCGCGGGCGGGATTCTCGCTCGTCTTGAAGAGGGTGGGCTGGTGGAGCGGCGGCGGAAGGCGACCGGTTCGGGGCTGCTGGGCTCCTCCCGGTTGGTCGTTCCTGCGGTCGCGGCCGCGCACCGGGCCCAGGCGGCGATTCCGGGTGTGGCGCAGGCTTCCTTGGGGGCGTTCGCGGTGGTTGCAGACCCGGTGGCTACGGCAGGGCCGGTTCAGCCTGCTGCTGGTGCCGGATCGCCGCAGGTCGCAGGGTTGGCTGGTGCGGATGGTGACGGTGTTGCAGACCCGGCGGTTGCGGCACCCCTTCACTCTGGTCACCCTTGTGTGGCTGGTGTGAGTGGTGATGTGACGGTTGATGGTGGGTTTTCCGGCGAAGCGCCGTCGGGGTGCTGTGGTCGGCCGGAGTGCGTGTGCGTGCGCGAGGACCAGGCCGTCACGGGACCTGAGGATGACGGGCTGCCCGTTACGGGGCGTGCTGGTGGCCCGCTGCGCGGGGAAAATCCGGTTCAGATCCCCCACCAGCAGCGACACGGGCAGCAGTGGACGGGGCCGGTGCCTGCTCCGCCCGCGGACCTGGACCAGGTCCTGGCACCGGTATCGAGGCTCTGGCTGCGGCTTCAGCGCCGTGGTGCCCGGGCCCGCGTCCTTGAGGCGGTGCGGCAGGAGCTGGCGCGGGTGACCGGTCTGGTCCGCTTCGGTGACCCGGCCCAGGTCCTGGCCGCCCGGCTGGAGCGCCGCGTCCAGGCCCAGGGCGGGGTGCCGGTGACCGATCCGGTGGGTTGGCTGCTCGGCCGGGGTCTGCCGCAGCGTCCCGGCTGCGGCGATTGGGCGTGCGACGAGGGCGTGCTGGTGACTAACGGGATGCCGTGCGAGGCCTGCGGTCACAATCAGCAGGCCAAGCGGGCGTTGCGCCGGTCGGTGGCGGCCGCCGTCACCGACGAGCTTCCCGGAGCGGACGACGTGGTCCGTCAGCACGTTGTCCAGGCGCGGCTGCGGGAGTTCGCCGAGCTCCAGGCCGTCGAGGACCTGCTGCGACGCGAGCAGGCTGATGCCCAGCGCGAGTTGCTGGGGGTCCTGGACGCGCGGCAGCGCGTAGCCGATGAGGCGGAGGACCGGGCCTTCCGTGCCGCGGAGTTGGCGATGCAGGCCGTGCCGTGCCGGGACTGCGGCAGGCCCCAGGCGGCTGGGCTGTGCGCGGGGTGCCGCAGGGAGCGGAACCGAGTCGCGTTCGCAGCCCGCGCGGGGGAGACGGTGGCGGTGGCGCGCGGCGAGGACACGCTGGCGGTGCTGGCCGAGCTGACCGAGCAGGAGATCGCCGACCTTCGGGCCGAAGGCGAGCGGGACCCGGCGGTCATCCGCCAGGACCTGGCCTCCTACGGTGAGCCGTTTGCCCGCCGCGTCTACGGCGACCTCGCCATCGACCAGCTGCGCCGCGAGCAGGCCGGGACGACCCGGATGGTCCTTCACTCCTGGAGGCAGGCATGACCGACGCCCTGACCGACGAGCCCTCCTGGACCAGCACGGAGCAGGCCACCATCGAGGCCGCCGAACCGGCGGAGCCGCAGGAGCCGGTTCTGTCCGGAATCGACCTGGCCCGCGTCGCCCTGTACGCCGCCCGCGAAGCCGCCCACAAGAACGGCACCACACCGGGCAAGCGCACCAAGCGCAGCACGCCCGTGGCCGCCGCCTCGCGAGCCCGCGGCGGCGACCGGGAGCCGCAAGGCCTCGCCGGGGCACTCCAACGGCTGATCGCCGAGCGCGCCTGGGACCTGCCGGTCGCCGGCGGCACCGTCGTCGACGCCTGGCCCCGCATCGCCCCGGACCTGGCCGACCACGTCACCGCCGTCGGCTACGACCCCGACAGCGGCACCCTCGACCTGCGCCCCACCTCCCCGGCCTGGGCAACCCGACTGCGCCTCGGCTCCGCCGAACTCCTGCGCCGCATCGAGGCACACACCGGCAACCAGGCCGTCCGCGCCCTGCGAATCCTCACCCCGGGGCACACCGCGCAGCAGACGCGGCGCGACGAGCCGTCGGCCGCCGCGCCGCTGCCGGCACCGCCGTCTGACCCGTCCCCGGGGTTCCAACGCGCGAAGGCCGCCCACCACGCGACTCACCGCGAACAGCAGGAGGCGCCGTTGCCGGTCCGCGAGGCCCTCGCCCGCCAGAGCGCTGCCCTCGCAGCCAACCGGGAACCGGAGGAAGCCTTCGCCGAAGCCCGCTACGCCGCCGAGCAGCTGCAACAGCGCCAGACCCGCGGCGGGGACGTGCACGCGGCCGCGCTACGCCGCGCCCACCGCGAACGGGCTGAGCGGCAGCTGTCGGCGATCACCGCGATCCAGTCCTCGGCCGGTGCTCCAGTCGCCCCACTCAGGCGAACTGCGTGATCGTGGGGTCATCCCCGGCTGACGCCGCACCGGCCACGACGATCTCCTCCGCGCAGCGGTCAGGTGAGGTACGAGACGATCGCCGCGCTGATGGCGGCGGCGAGTACGGCAGTGAAGGCGGCCGCTGCGCGAGCGATGACGGCCGGGGTAGGACGCCTCGTCCGTGCGAGCAAGCTTGCTGGCGGCAGCCTGCCGCCAGCACGGGAGGCGCAGACGACCGATTCCGACTCCTTCACCGGATCGGGCGACGCGATCCCCTTGCCGGTTCTGCGCTTCGACGGTCCTGCGCATCAGACTGGGACGGAACGCCGTCGGTCGGAGGGAGGTTGAGCGTCCCCGACATCATGTCACCTGATCGCCTAGGTGACTCGGTGGCCCGGTGCTGGCCGACGAACGGTGGCCCGTCCTAGGAGCTCGGACTGCGCGCCGACGGCACAAGCCAGGGTCCCGGGGCGGCAAGCGCCCCGGTGCCCGGAGCCCGGCCACTGAGCTTTGGGCTCGTTTCGGGACGGCTAGAACGGAGGCTCCCCGTTGCGCCATGGATCTGCCAGCGTCCCCCAACCACCTGACTGGGGCTTCTGTGGCTCAACAGGGGGTGCCTTCCGCGCAGCGCTCCAGGCTTCCCGGAGATCATCCAGGTACTTGGCTGTCCCACTGTCGTAGCCGTGGTGCCACTCGTAGCTCGCATCGGGGTCCTGGCCGGCGAAGTCGCACAACGCGCGGTAGACGAGCTCGACGTTTTCCCAGTGAGGTACAGACGTGAGCACGCTGGAGCCGTTCAGCATCCGGCGGACCGTTTCGCGACTGGCGGTGCCGCGCAATCGCTCATCCTTCTCGGTCAGCTCTTGGCACTTGGCGCTGATCTCCTGGACGGGGCGGAGGCCAGCCTTCTCGTAGTAGTCCTGGAGCCTGGCAACGAGGTCACGCCGAGGGCCTTCTGGAAGCTGGTCCTCGCCCAGCATTTGGATGTATCTCGGCATGACCGCGCCTCCCCTGTTGATCCTCAGATGCTAGCGATGGCACGTGATCGCTCGCAGGCGCTCGCGGATACTGCGCCATCGCACGCAGACCACACGCGCAGACACGTCATCGCGGTGCCAAAGCCATTGGTCCCAAGCACTCCTGACGGGCCCACAGACTGGGATTCGAGGCGCAGTGACCTGCGGCTTACCGCCCCTGGCGGTCAAAACGACCGTGCCAGCGTGAGCTCTTGGGTTCCTAGGCCTTCCGGAGCCGACGCTGGCCCGAAAGGACAGACATGAAGCCGCCCTTCCCGCTCCATCCTCGCTCACGTCAGGCCCGTCGGCTGTACCAGGCCGCGCTCTTCGCGCTGGTTCGGGGCGGAGCCACCGCCGTCGGCAGCGGATTGTCCGTCGAGGGGCAGAAGCGCGGCCTGCGCTTCCAGGCGAAGCAGGTCAGCGGACGCCCGGACGTGACCCGGGCGGCGGGGCTGCCGACCGCGACGGGGTTGCGCTGATGTCGGCCAGATCCTTCCTGGCGCCCCTCGGCGCGTTCGGAAGCACACTTGTGGGCGCCCCCTGGTGGTGCGTCACCGCCTGCATCTTCGGGCTCCTGGTGCTCTGCGGGGTGCAGGCGGTCTTTCCGCAGGATTCCGCCGACCGCTTGGAGTGGTGGAACGCGTTCTGGCAGCGGCGCGGCCACGACCGCGACACGGCGACAGCCGGTGCGGGCGCGCCACCTGTCGTCGGCGGCTCCCATCCCTCCCGTACCTCCGCGCCGATCACAGGAAGCAACCAAAGCCGTGCTCCGCGCAGCGGTCCGCCCCGACAGCGACGACCGTCCCGCACGTCCTCGTCGCAACCTTCTCGTCCGGGGCCGGTGTAGCCCGTCTGTGTCCAGGGCGGGGACGCGCTGCGGTTCCGCTCCCTTGGCGCATTGGGGCGTCCGTCTACGGCCGCAGGCCGATGTCTCGGTGGTCTCGTGCGACTGGCGGGCCGACGGGGGCTGCTCGCGCGCCTGGGCCTTGGCGCGGCCGCTTTGCGTGTCGGCGTTGCGGCGCTGGATGTCAGCCCGCGTGCAGAGCCTTTGAGTTCTGCCGGGCGCCCCACACGACTCTCTGTCCAGGGCGGTCGGCCTGATCATTCGGCGCGGGGCGCCGGAGACGCTGTGGGGGCGTGGTTCGCGGTGTGGTTGGTGTAGGCGATCGCGATGAGGGAGAGGCTGATGGGGGCCGCCCAGTTGAGCAGGAGGTTGGTCGTCTGGGTGCCGGTCCCGGCCGCGGTGAGGTGCCCGGCGAGCAGGTGGAGGCCGGTGATGGCGAGGACGGCCAGGCCCCAGGCGGCGCTGATGCGCCGGTTCACGGCCCGGAAGACCGGCGATGTCCGGTGCTGGAGGGAGACGGTCTCGCGTGCGTACTGCTCGGTGAACGGCCGCCCGGGTACGGAGGCCAGCATGACCACGG
>NZ_BBPO01000039.1:0-1542 GCF_000787815.1 Streptacidiphilus neutrinimicus | reverse complement strand
CGAGCGCCAGTGTGGAGGCGCCGCGGCCGTAGTCGGCGATGTGCACCCGCAGGTCGTGGCCGCCGGCCAGCGCGGCGAGGGCCAGGAGCAAGAAGGTGGCGACGCCGGTCGCGTCGATAATCCTGGTGCCGACGGCCTTGTCCTTGGCGATCAGCCAGGCGGCCGCGGCCGCGGCGGCGAGTCCGGCGTACCCGGCCGCGTCGGCTCCTCGGCGCTGCACGATCACGCTGAACAGCGCCCAGGGGATCAGGCTGATCAGCATCTTCTTGGCGTTCATGGCGTCTGTTCCTTCGCTTGCCTGTCGTTCCTGTTGCCGGTCTCAGGGGAGGGCGACGGGCGGGTAGTCCTCGGTATAGGACTCGCCGTCGGCACCGTAGTAGGTGCAGGTGCGCTCTGTGGTGTCGACCTCGTACCAGAGGATTCCGGCGTCCCAGCAGCCGCGGACGAACTCGGGGAACGTCGACTCGCCGGCCTGATCAGTCCGCAGGGCCGCGATCAGGGCCGCCTCGTCGAACCGCGGTGCGGCCGCGAAGCCGGCCACCAGGGGTTCGCCCTGGACCACGACGTTGCCGTGCCGGGTCAGGTACAGGAAGGCACCTGCCGGGACGGCCATGCGGCAGTGGGTGACGCCGGCCTGGCGCAGGCTCTCGGCGAGGTAGGGGAAGCCGCCGACCTTCGGCCGGACGGCCGCGCCGCGTTCGAGGGCGGCCTGCAGACGGTTGACGGTGTCGGTGGTCGTCATGGGGTCTCCGTTGTGTTTGGGGCTGGTGTGTCGGTGGCCTCCGGCGCACCTCGGTATGACAATATGCTGCCCGAATGACAACATACTGTCCAGATGAAGGGATGATTCGGGCATGCCGGATGAACTGCCACTTCTCGTGGCCGACATCTTCGAAGCCGCGGGGGCGCTGCGCCGCTCGGGCGAGCTCCTGGCCGGAGCGGAGGGGCAGACGCAGGCCCGCTGGCAGTTGATGAGCGTCGTCAGCGAGCCCCCTCAGTCCGTGGCCCGGGCCGCACGCCGCCTCGGCGTCGCCCGCCAGGGCCTGCAGCGCATCGCGACCAACCTCGTCGCCGACGGCCTCGCGGAGTTCCGGGACAACCCCGACCACCGCACCTCACCCCTGCTCGCCCTCACCGACGCCGGGCACCGGGCCCTGGGCGCCATCACCGCCCGGGCCGACGCCGCACACCAGATCATCGTCGCGGGCATCTCCCAGGAGGACCTGGCCCTCACCCGCTCCGTCCTGCAGCGGCTGACCCGGCAGACCGAAGACTGGGTCCGCGCCGCGAAACCGTCCACCGAGACCGCGAGCCAATAACCGATCTCGTCACCACTGGCACCGCGGCGTGGCGATACTCGTCCTGTCCTTGAACCGCTTGGGGACCAGCGGAGAGCTGTTCGAAGACCGAGGCTTCACCTCCGGCGCAGCCTCGACGAACCCCACACCTGCCACATGACCGAATGCCGCGAGGCGGAGGAGGCGCTGTGACCAGGAACGAACTCGACGCGTTGGCCGCGCTGCCGCGTGGACACGGGACCGC
>NZ_BBPO01000040.1:23519-75343 GCF_000787815.1 Streptacidiphilus neutrinimicus | reverse complement strand
GACGCGCAGCGAGGCGGTGGCGGGTCGGCACTCGCCCGGGTCGTTGGTCATCCGGTTGCCGGTGTGGATCGTGGTGTGCGCGGAGGCGTGCGGGGCCAGCACGACGGCGCTGAAGGAGCGCGGGTCGTGGGTGGCGGGCGCGCCGACCTGGTTGCCGTGGGAGTCGAGCACCGACACCCCGGGGTAGCCGTCGAGGTCGCAGCTGGTGGCGCCGTGGTTGGTGAGCACCACGTCGTAGTAGAGCTGTCCGGCGCCCGCGTCCTCGCCGCCGAGCGCGCCGGTCAGCTGGGCGGTGGTGCACATCGGGGTGGTGGTCGTCTGCGTGGCCGCGTCGGCGACCGGCGCGAACGCCAGGGCCGAGGCCCCGAGCGCCACCGAGGCGGCGCCGGTGGCGGCGGCCTTCAGGGCCTTACTGCTGTTGCGCATGGTCGTGCGTCTCCCTCGTGTCCGAACGACTGGGCTCATCCGGACGACGGTGTCGCGCGGTGAGCGTCGAGCGGCAGGAGAGACGACCGGCCCCGGCCCCGGGTTGTAAAGGAATGTCAAAATCGTGGGTCACGACCGCCGGACGGCGGTCGTGACCCACGAGGTGGCACGGACGTTGCGGGTGCTACCCCGCGACGGTCTGGCGCGGGGCCGGGGCGGCCGGTTGGCGCCCGTCGCCGCTGAGGGCCAGCAGGATGGCGTCGACGCTCGCCTTCGCGTCGCCGAAGAGCATGCTGCTGTTCTCACGGAAGAACAGCGGGTTCTGCACGCCGGCGTAGCCGGAGGCCATGGAGCGCTTGAAGACGATGACGTTCTCCGCCTCCCAGACCCGCAGCACCGGCATGCCGGCGATCGGGCTGCCCGGGTCCTCGGCCGCGGCCGGGTTGACGGTGTCGTTCGCGCCGATGACCAGCACGACCGAGGTCTCGGCGAAGTCCTCGTTGATCTCGTCCATCTCCAGGACGATGTCGTAGGGCACCTTCGCCTCGGCCAGCAGCACGTTCATGTGGCCGGGCAGACGGCCGGCGACGGGGTGGACGCCGAAGCGGACCTCGACGCCCCGCTCGCGCAGCTGACGCGTCAGCTCCGCCACGGGGTGCTGTGCCTGGGCGACGGCCATGCCGTAGCCGGGAGTGATGATCACCGAGCGGGCGGTGGCCAGCAGCTCCGCCGCCTCCTCGGCGCGCACCTCGCGGTGCTCGCCGTGCTCCTCCTCGGTGCTGGACGGAGCCTCGATGCCGAAGCCGCCCGCGATGACCGAGATGAAGGAACGGTTCATCGCCTTGCACATGATGTAGGAGAGGTAGGCGCCGGAGGAGCCGACCAGCGCGCCGGTGACGATGAGCAGGTTGTTGTCGAGCAGGAAGCCGGCCGCGGCCGCCGCCCAACCCGAGTAGCTGTTCAGCATCGACACCACGACGGGCATGTCGCCGCCGCCGATCGAGGCGACCAGGTGCCAGCCCAGCGCCAGCGCCAGCACGGTCACCACGATCATCAGCGCCAGGTTCGGGCTGACGGTGAACCAGACGGTCAGCCCGACGAACGCGGCCAGCGCGCCCAGGTTCAGGAAGTTCTTGCCCGGCAGCATCAGCGGACGGGAGTTGATCCGCGCCGACAGCTTCAGGAACGCCACGATCGAGCCGGTGAAGGTGACCGCGCCGATGAAGATGCCGATGAACACCTCGGCGTGGTGGATGCCCAGCAGGTCGGAGGCGATGCGCGTCTGCGCCGTGCCGTGCGACTCCACCTCGAGGTAGCTGTTCCAGCCCACCAGCACTGCGGCGAGGCCGACGAAGCTGTGCAGGACGGCGATCAGCTCGGGCATCTGCGTCATCTCGACGCTGCGCGCCCGCCACAGGCCGATCACGGCGCCGATCGCCATCGCGGCCAGGATCAGCGCGATCGCGCCTGCGGTGATGCTCTGCGAGGCCACCACGATGGTGGCGACGAGCGCGAGCGCCATCCCGGCGATGCCGTAGACGACGCCGGCGCGGGAGGTGCGGTGCTGGGACAGGCCGGCCAGGCTGAGGATGAACAGCAGCGCGGCGACCAGGTCGGCGGCGTGGGAGGCCGTCATGGAGGTCATCTCGGCTCAGCCTTTCGAGAACATGGACAGCATGCGGCGGGTGACGGCGAAACCTCCGAAGATGTTGACGCTCGTCAGCAGGATCGCCACGCAGGACAGCGTGGTGACGATCCAGCTCTCGTGCCCGATCTGCAGCAGGGCGCCGATCACGACGATCCCGGAGATCGCGTTGGTCACCGACATCAGCGGCGTGTGCAGCGCGTGGTGCACCTTGCCGATCACGTAGTAGCCGATGACCACCGCGAGCGCGAACACCGTGAAGTTCTCGGCGAGTTGCGCGGGGGCGAAGGCCACCAGCAGGAACATCGCCAACATTCCGGCGCCGATCAGCGAGAAGCGGCCCGCGGGTGTGAGCTTCGGCTGCTTGGGCTCCGGCTTGGCCGCCGCCGGCGCGGGCTGCGCGGCGGGCGCGGCCGAGACCGAGACGGGCGGCGGCGGCCAGGTGACCTCGCCGGCCTGGGCGACGGTGACGGCCCGCTGGACGACGTCCTCGAAGTCGATCGTCAGCTGCCCGTCCTTGCCGGGCGTCAGCAGCTTGACCAGGTTGACCAGGTTGGTGCCGAACAGCTGCGAGGCCTGGGCCGGCAGCCGGGAGGCGAGGTCGGTGTAGCCGATGATGGTGACGCCGTTGTCGGTCACCACGGCCCGGCCCGCGACCGTGCCCTCGACGTTGCCGCCCATCGCGGCGGCCATGTCGACCACGACGCTGCCGGGCTTCATCGCGGCCACGTCCGCGGCCGTCAGCAGGCGCGGGGCGGGGCGGCCCGGGATGAGCGCGGTGGTGACCACGATGTCCACGTCCTTGGCCTGCTCGTGGTAGAGCTCGGCCGCGGCGCGGTCGTAGTCGGCGGAGGTGGCCTTGGCGTAGCCGTCGGTGCTCTGCTCCTGCACGACGTTGACCGGCAGGTACTCGCCGCCCAGCGACTTCACCTGGTCGGCGACCTCGGGGCGCGGGTCGGTGGCGCGCACGATCGCGCCGAGCGAGGAGGCCGCGCCGATCGCCGCGAGACCGGCCACGCCCGCCCCGGCGACGAGGACCTTCGCCGGGGGGACCTTGCCGGCCGCGGTGACCTGGCCGGTGAAGAACCGGCCGAAGACGTGAGCCGCCTCGATGACGGCCCGGTACCCGGCGATGTTCGCCATGGAGGAGAGCACGTCCATCGACTGCGCCCGCGAGATGCGGGGCACCGCGTCGAGGGAGAGGGCGGTCACCCCGGCGGCGGCGAGCGCCTGGAGCAGCTCGGGCTTCTGCGCGGGGGCCAGCAGACAGGCGAGGGTCGCGCCCTCGCGCAGCCGGGCGATCTCCGGCTCGGTGGGGGCGTTGACCTTCAGGACCACGTCCGCTTCCCAGGCCTCGCCGCTGCCCGCGATTCCCGCGCCGGCGTCGAGGTAGGCCTCGTCGGTGAAGCCGGAGGCCGATCCCGCGCCGGACTCGACGACGACCTCGTATCCGAGGCCCAGCAGCTGGCGCACGGTCGCCGGGGTGGCGGCGACGCGCGTCTCCCCGGAGGCGGACTCGGCGACGACGCCGATGCGCTGGGGTGGGTGGTGCGCGGGTTCTTGAGCAGACATGTCTCGTGTTCTCTCGTCAGGGGAGGGTGTGACGGGGGATCCGCGATCGGGGGAAACGGAGTGTCGTAGGGACTCCTTCCCCCTTGGTCGCAGGAACCTACCCGTCGGACGCGGGCATACCGACCGGTCAGGACCGTGACATGTTTCACTTTCGCCTCACTTGAGGAACCGGCGGCCGGCCTCCTGTTTTCCCGGCGTGTCGCGCGGGCGATCGAGTGTGCACGACCCGTCGGGTTCGGGTCAGATCGGTGGCGGTCGAACGGTCGGTTCCGCCCCGACCCGCCAGGGGAACCCGGCAGTGGGAGGCGTACGCGCTGGTCAAACCCGTTGGGAGGTGTTGGCCCGAACATGACTTTAAGGCGAGGTAATGATTGCGCCCTACATCCAACTTGCTTAGCGTGATCATGTCGGCGGGCCGCAGCGGACCGGCCACGCCCCGCCCACCCGGGGCGCCGCGCCGACCCTCGCAGAAAGGCACCACGCCACATGTGCGGGATCACGGGATGGGTCTCCTACGACCGGGACCTGACCACCGAGCACGCCGTCCTCGCCGCGATGAACGCCACCATGACCGACCGCGGCCCCGACGCCGGCGGCGTCTGGCTGGACACCCACGCCGCCCTCGGCCACCGCCGCCTCGCCGTCATCGACCTCGAGGGCGGCGCCCAGCCGATGACCGTCACCCACGACGGCCGCACCCTGCTCGCCACCACCTACAGCGGCGAGATCTACAACTACCGCGAGCTGCGCGCCGAGCTCGTCGCCCGCGGCCACGCCTTCACCACAGCCAGCGACACCGAGGTGGCCCTGCACGCCTACCTCGAGTGGGGCGAGGACTTCACCAGCCGCCTCAACGGCATGTACGCCTTCGCGCTGTGGGACCCGCGCAGCGAGGAGCTGCTGCTGGTGCGCGACCGGATGGGCATCAAGCCCCTCTACTACTACCCGACCGCCGACGGCCTGCTGTTCGGCTCCGAACCCAAGGCGATCCTGGCCCACCCCCTCGCCCGCGCCGTCGTCGACCGCGAGGGCCTCGCCGAGCTGCTGGCCTTCGTGAAGACCCCCGGCCACGCCGTCTACCGCGGCATGCACGAACTGCGCCCCGGCCACACCCTGCGGGTACGCCGCGGCGGCCTGACCGAGCGCCGTTACTGGGCCCTTGAGGCCAAGGAGCACAACGACGACCTCGACACCACGATCCGCCACGTGCGCGAGCTGCTCGACGACATCGTCGAGCGCCAGCTCATCGCCGACGTGCCGCTGTGCACGCTGCTCTCCGGCGGCCTGGACTCCTCCGCCGTCACCGCACTGGCGGCGAAGGCGCTGCGCGCGGCCGGACACGGCCCGGTGCGCTCCTTCGCCGTCGACTTCGTCGGCCAGACCGAGAACTTCCGCCCCGACGCGCTGCGTGCCACACCCGACGGCCCCTACGCCCACGCCCTCGCCGAGCACGTCGCCGCCGACCACCGCGACATCGTGCTGGACACGGCCGACCTCACCCACCGCGAGCACCGCGACGCCGTCCTGCTCGCCCGCGACCTGCCCATCGGGCTGGGGGAGGGCGACACCTCCCTCTACCTGCTGTTCCGGGCGATCCGCGAGCAGAGCACCGTCGCGCTGTCCGGCGAGTCCGCGGACGAGATCTTCGGCGGCTACTCCTGGTTCCACGACCCCGCCGCGGTCGCCGCCGACTCCTTCCCGTGGCTGTGGGCCATCGAGCGCGGCTTCGCCGCCGAGGGCACCACCGTCGGCCGGGACGCGCTGCTGGCCCCCGGCCTGCTCGGGAAGGTCGACGTGGTCGGCTACCAGCAGGCCCGCTACCGCGAGGCCATCGCCGAGGTGCCGCGCCTGGCGGGGGAGAGCGGCCACGAGCGCCGGATGCGCGAGATCAGCCACCTGCACCTGACCCGCTTCGTCCAGACGCTGCTCGACCGCAAGGACCGCGCCTCGATGGCGACCGGCCTCGAGGTCCGCGTCCCGTTCTGCGACCACCGGCTGGTCGAGTACGTCTTCAACGCCCCCTGGGCGATGAAGACCTTCGACGGAAGGGAGAAGTCCCTGCTGCGCGCCGCCACCCGCGACGTCCTGCCGGACGTGGTCGCCGAGCGCGTCAAGAGCCCCTACCCCTCCACCCAGGACCCCGGCTACGCCGAGGTCCTCCGCGGCGACCTGCGCGCGCTCCTCGCGGACGGCGACGCCCCCGTGCGCGACCTGCTGGACCTCGGCGCCACCGCCGACGCGGTCGCCACCGCACCCGGCCCGGACCTGCGCAACGCCGCCGAGGTCGTGCTGGCCCTCGACACGTGGCTGCGCAACTACGACGTCGCGCTGGACATCTGAGCCCACCGGCCCCTGCCCGCCGCCGACCGGCACCCGGCGGGCAGGGTCAGTCGGCGCGACAGGCGGTGCCACCACGATCGCCTCCGGTGTGTCACCGCGCACCGGGGGTCCGCGCGAGCGCTTCGTGGCGAGCGTGACCACCTGGCCTCGGAGCCGGAGCGCGCCGCGCGGTGGGAAGGAGATCCAGGGGGAGACGGGCCCGGAGCCGGTCGTCGCGGATCTCCACGACCGGCACGTGGAGGCCTGGGAACTGGTCACCGAGATCCCGCTGCTGCTGGCCTCGCTGGTGTTCCTGACCGCCCTCTCCCGCGGCTCCGGCAAGCCGTCGACAGAGCGGCCGCCCGACGCGACTCCGCCGCCGTCGCCGCCCCCCGGCGTAGGCGACGGCATCCGGCTCGACGAGCCCGTGAGGGTCGGCCCGCCCGGCGTCGGCGTCGGCCGTGACGCCGTGGTCGCCGCCGGGGCGGTCGTGGCCGAGGACGTGCCTGCGGCCGGCCTGGTGACGGGCGGCAAGGCGACCGTGCGCCGGCAGCGGTGACGCCTCGCCAGGCCAGGGGCGTCAGGGATCCCCTCGTCCGCTCGGCGGCGCGGTCCGCGCGTCCCCGGCGTTGCCGGCGGCCAGGCGGGCGGCGCGGAGGGTGAGGTGGTGGCGCTCGGGCAGGCTCGCGGTGCGGTGCGCGGCGGCGCGGTAGTCGGCGACGGCGGCCTCGTGGTCGCCCGCAAGCTCGTGCAGGTGGGCGCGGACCGCGTGGAGCCGGTGGTGACCGGCGAGCGCGGGCGGGGGATCGGCGAGCAGCGCGAGCCCGGCGGCCGGGCCCTCGACCATGCCGAGCGCCACCGCGCGGTTGAGCGTGATCAGCGGGTTGTCGGAGAGCCGGGCGAGCACCCCGTACAGGGCGAGGATCTGCGGCCAGTCCGTCTCGGCGGCCGTCGGCGCCTCGTCGTGGACGGCCGCGATCGCCGCCTGCACCTGGTACGGGCCGACCGGTCCGCGCGGCAGGGCCGCGGTGATCAGCGCCACGCCTTCGGCGATCGCGTCCGCGTCCCAACGGGCGCGGTCCTGCTCGGCGAGCGGGACGAGCTCGCCCTCCGGGCCGGTGCGGGCGGGCCCGCGCGCCTCGGTCAGCAGCATCAGCGCGAGCAGCCCGGCGACCTCGGGGTCGCCCGGCAGCTGCGCGCGCACGGCTCGGGCGAGCCGGATCGCCTCCCGGGAGAGCTCGACGCGGCGCAGCTCGGGGCCGCCGCTGCTGGCGTAGCCCTCGTTGAAGATCAGGTAGAGCACGTGCAGGACCGCGTCCAGCCGGGCCGGCCACTCGGCCGGGTCCGGCATCCGGAACGGGACGCCGGAGGACTTGATCCGCTGCTTGGCCCGGCTGATCCGCTGGCCCATGGTGGCCTCGGGCACCAGGAAGGCGCGGGCGATCTCACCGGTCGTCAGACCGCCGACGGAGCGCAGCGTGAGCGCGATCGCCGAGGCGGGGGAGAGCACCGGGTGGCAGCAGAGGAAGAGCAGCGTCAGCGTGTCGTCCCGGCCGCTGCCGTCCGCCGCGTCCGCGTCCGCGCCGGGCGCCGAGCGCCGGTCGGCCGGGACCTGCCCGGCCACCAGCTCCTCGCGCCGACGCCGGGCCTGCTCGCTGCGCACCTGCTCCGTCATCCGGCGGCCCGCGACCTGGAGCAGCCAGCCGCGCGGACTGCGCGGTACCCCCTCGACGGGCCACTGCGACGCGGCGTCGAGCAGGGCCTCCTGGACCGCGTCCTCGGCGGCGGAGAAGTCGCCGAAGCGGCGCGTGAGCACGCCGACGACCTGCGGCGCGAGCGTGCGCAGCAGGTCCTCGACGTCGCGTTCGAGCGCGGTCACCAGGGCTTCGTCCGGGCTCGTCCGGGCTCGGTCACAGCTCGGCGGGCGGGCCGGACATGACCTGGCGCACCTCGATCGGCATGTTCAGCGGCTGTCCGCCGGGGCCGGGAGCGGCGGAGACCTGCGCGGCGATCTCGACCGCGCGCCCCTCGGTCTCGCAGTCCACGATCCACCAGCCGGCCACCCACTCCTTCGACTCCGCGAACGGGCCCTCGGTCACCACCGGCGCGCCGCCGCTGTGAGAGCGGACGATCTTCGCGGTCTCCGGCATCGCCAGGCCCTGGGCGTCGACCAGCTCTCCCGCCTCGGACAGGGCGGTGTTGGTCTCCGTCATGAAGCGGATGTGGGCCTGGATCTCCTCCGGCCTCCACTCGTCGATCTTGGGGAAGTCGACGTTCTTCTCGCTGAACTGCATCAGCAGCATGTACTTCATCGTTCCGCTCCTCGCTCGTCGTACCCGCCCCCGGCGGGGGCGCTCACGGGTAGGTAGAAGCACGCCCGGCGTTTTCGACATCCTCGACGAGGTCGGCGGAAAAATCTCGGAGATCAGCCTGCGGCGTGGGGAGCGTGCGGGATGCTGCCCTCCAGATGCAGTAGCAGTTCGCCCAGGCGTTCGGCCAGCTCCGCGCGGTGCTCGGGCGGCAGACCGGACAGCAGTGCGTGCTCGCGGTCCAGCTGCTCCGGCAGGGTGCGGTCGGCGAGTGCGCGGCCCGCGTCGGTGAGGGTCAACCGCGCGACGCGGCGGTCGCGCGCGTCGGTGCGCCGCTCGACCAGGCCGTGCTCCTCCAGCCGCCGCAGCCGCTTGGTGACGGCCGCGCCGGAGGCGAAGGTCTCCCGGGCGAGCTCCCCGGCCGTGAGCGGCCGGGCGGACCGGCGCAGCGTGCCGAGCAGGTCGAACTCGGCGCGGGTGAGTTGCTGGGGCCGCAGTTGCGCGTCCGCGGCCTGTTGCAGCAGCGCGGCGCAGCGGTTGATCCGGCCGATCACGCCGATCGGCTCCAGGTCCAGATCCGGGTGGACCTGCCGCCACTGGCGCATGATGCCGGTGACGATGTCCGCCCGCGCCTCAGGCGCCTCGGGCCGCTCGCCGCCCTCGCGCGGCCGCTGCTCAGACATGCGCAGCCTGCCGCTCCGTCAACAGGGCCAGCATCCGGTGCCCCTCCTGCTCCACCTGTGCCACCTCCTGCAGCGGAACCGGCCGCTGCCACCACTCTCCCGCATGGCCGTCGGCGGATTCTCGCAGCTCGTGGAGTGCGTCGGCGAGCCGGGCGCGCGCGTCGGCGCCGACCGGGTCAGTGCGCGCCAGGCGCTGGGCGGCCCGTGCCTGGTGCAGCGCCGCCGTCAGGCGCTCCCCCGCGCGGCGGTTGGTGACCAGGAACGCGCCCGCCATCCCGAGCGCAGCCCCGAACACCGTGTCCAGCCAGCGGTCGCCGACGAGCGTGCCCACCGGCTCGGCGCTGCCGAGGCTGACCAGCAGCAGCGCCATCGGGGTCACGAAGACCTGCCCGAGCCAGTAGTTGCGGGTGATGGTCGCTTCCGCACCCACCTGGCAGGCCGCGACGAACAGCAGCGCCAGCAGCGCGCCCGCCCGCGGGAGGTGGGTGAGCGGCACGGCGACGGAGAAGACCAGCAGACCGAGCAGGCTGCCCACGGTGCGCTGCAGGGCGCGTTGGAAGGAGACGCTGGTGTTGGCGCGGTGGACGGCGGCGGCCGTCACCACGGCCCAGTAGGGGTGGCCGACCCCGGCCGCCAGCGACGCCCCTCCGGCCAGCGCGCAGCCCAGCGCCACGCGGAAGGCGAGCGGCAGGTGCATCCGCAGCGGTCGCGGCGGCCGGGGCCGGGCGAGCGTCAGCGCCGGACCGTGGGACCGCACCAGCGCCGGCGCCAGGCAGACCAGCCACGCGACGAGCCCGCCCACGCCGACCAGCGCCAGGTGCGCGGGCACCGCGTCCAGCCGCTGCGGCAGGAAGAACGCCGACGCGGTCACGAAGGTGAAGATGACGTTCCCGGGCGGTCCGAGCCGCGTCGCGTCGCAGATCAGCTTCTGCAGCCCGGCCATGAGCGAGGCCAGGGCCACCAGCGCCAGCACCGAGCGGGTGAGCGACGCGGCCGTCAGCGCGACCGCGACGCTCGCCGTCATCCCCGCGACCACCCACGCCAGCGTCCGCGCCCGCTCCCGGTAGGGGAGCGCGTGGGCGAACAGCGCGCACATCGTTCCCGCGGAGGTGTACGGCACGAGGTCGAGCCGTCCGATCGCGAGCAGCAGGAGGTTCGGGAGCCCGGTGGCGACGGCCACGCTGAACGCGGGCCGGTGCCACGGCCCGACGGCGGGCCGCAGCCGCAGCGAGCCGCGCAGCGGGAGGACGGGGTTCTGGGGCATGCGACAAGCTTAGCAAGTGTTTCACTTGTAAAATAAAGCGAGGCTCTGCACCTTCGGGCACGGTGGTCTGCCCTTGAGGACGTGTCCTGGCGGGTGCCCGCGACGGTAAGAAGAGGAGGACGGCTATCCGGAGAGGCTTCCCATGCGTGCGCACGACCCCGGCAGGACCTCCGCGGCGGACACCCGGGGCGCGGCGGACCGGGCGGCGCCCGTGCGCCCCGCGGTCGACGGCTCCGCGGACACCTCCTCGGCCGCCCGCCTCCTCGCGCTTCAACGCACCGCCGGCAACGCCGCCGTGAACCGTGCGCTCGGGCGGGGAGGGCACGGAGCGCCGGGTGCGACGGCCGTCCAGCGGGCCAGGACCTCGCAGACAGCCCCCGCCCGGGTGGACGGCAACCGGCTGCTCGACCTCATCGTGGGAAAGAACCGCACCCTGGCCGGATTCGGCTTCGGTCCCGAGTGCCGCAACAACGGCGGCAACAACCTCATCTCCCGGCCGGTGGAGGTCGAGGTGCGGGACGGCGACACCACCGCCCGGCTGGCCGTCCACCTCAACGTGATGCTCACGACCGGCGGCGAGGTCCACGACAGGACCAGCGGCTCCTCGTCGGTGAAGATCCACGGCGGGCTCTTCCACCTGACGGCGCGTCGGGCCGCGAGCCAGAACCTGATCCACCAGGCGGGCGCCTCCGCCCTCACCGCGGACGAGTCCATCCACGTCGGGCGCAGCAACGCAGGCGCCGGCTGGAACAGCCGCAGCGACAACACGCGGATCCTCGCCGGGCAGGCGGGCGTCTCCCAGGACGCCCTCGTGGCCGCCCTGACGAGCAGGTTCCCGCCGGGCGAGGTGGCCGAGCTGGTCGAGACGTTCAAGCGGGACGTCGGCCGCGTCGTGATCAATTCCCTTCTGCCCGAGGTGGTCACGGTGACCTGGGAGGGCGACGCCTCCTTCGCGTGACGCCGAGGCGCTCAGGGCCTGTCGCCCGAGCGGTCGTCCGGGCGGGCGGCCCGGCGCCGGGAGGCGGTGAGGGTGCTGGCGGCGTTCGCGGCGACGATGGCGGCGATCGCGAGCCAGTCGGCCGGCGGCAGACGCTGGCCGAGGACGACCCAGCCGACGAGGGCCGCCATCACCGGGTGGACGCTCATGAAGACGCCGAAGAACTGCGTGTTGACCTTGCGCAGCGTCAGCATGTCGACGAGGAACGGCACCGCCGACGAGAGCACCCCGGCCGCCGCCGCGCAGGCCAGCGCCTCGGTCGTGAGCGGGTGGCGGATGAAGACCAGCACCCCGACGGGCACGTAGAGCAGGCCGGAGATCGCGGCCGCCGCGCCCGGGCCCTCGGCGCCCGGGATGCGCGCGCCGATCACCCGGTTGAGCAGGATGTACGCGGCCCAGCAGGCCGCCGCGGCCAGACCCAGGACGAGGCCCAGGTAGTCCGTGGTCGGCTTGGGACGCAGCAGGCACACCACCCCCGCGCTGGCCGCCAGCGCGCAGACCAGATCGGCGCGGCGGCGGGAGGCGGTCAGGGCGACCGTGAGCGGCCCGAGGAACTCCAGGGTCACCGCCAGACCGAGGCCGACGCGGTCGACGGCCGTGTAGAGCGTCAGGTTCATCGTCGCGAAGACCAGCGCCAGCAGCAGCACCGGCCACCACTGTCGCCAGGTGAACCGCCGCACGTGCGGCCGTCCCGCGGCCAGCAGCACCACGGCGGCCACCCACTGCCGCACCGCGACCACCCCGGCGGGCCCGATCGCCGGGAACGCGAGCGCGCCGGTGGCCGCCCCGAGCTGGTTGGACAGGGCGCTGCCGACCATCATGACGATGCCGGAGACCGGGGCCGTGGCCAACCGCCCTCCCTCGGTCGCCCGGTCAAGGGACGCCTGGGCGTCGGACGTTGAAGAGGTCGCCATACGCGCAGCATGGGCCGCCGCGGTAGATGCGCAAAATGCATGCACGCCTTCAGCTATACGCTGAGCGTATGGACGTCGAGCTGAAACAGCTGCGTTGCCTGGTGGCCATCGTCGACACCGGCAGTTTCACCGACGCCGCGCTGGAGCTCGGCGTCTCGCAGGCCGCCGTCTCGCGCACCCTGGCCGGGCTGGAGGCCGCTCTCGGCGTCCGGCTGCTGCACCGCACCAGCCACAGCATCTCCCTGACGCCGTCGGGAACCCACGTCCTGGGCCGGGCCCGGCACCTGCTCGCCGAGGTCGACACCCTGACGCGCGAGCTCGCCACCGGCCACACCACGCTGCGGATCGGCCACGCCTGGTCCGCGATGGGCCACCACACCTCCGCGTTCCAGCGCCGCTGGGCCGCCGCGCAACCGGAGGTCGAGCTGCGGCTTGTTCGCACCAACACCTCCACCGGCGGGTTGGCCGAGGGCGTGTGCGACCTGGCGATCGTGCGCGGGCCCGTCGACGGGCAGCGCTTCGCCAGCACGGTCGTCGGGCTCGAACGGCGGGTGGTGGCCGTCGCCTCGGACGATGCGTGGGCCAGGCGCCGGTCCGTCGGCCTCGACGAGACCCGCACCCGCACGGTCGTCGTCGACCGCCGCACCGGCACCACCACGCCCGAGCTCTGGCCCACGGGCGAGCGCCCGACCCTGACCTACACCCAGGACATCGACGACTGGCTCGCCGCCATCACCGCCGGCCGCTGTATCGGCATCACCCCGGAGAGCACCGCGACGCAGTACCGCCGTGAGGGCATCGCCTTCCGGCCGCTGCGCGGAACCGCGCCCGTCCCCGTCCACGTCGTCTGGCCGCGCCGCGACCCCCACCCGGCCACGGCCGAGGCCGTCGCGCTGATCTCCGAGCTGTACGCGGAAGGGGCGGCGAAGGGCGCCCACCTCCGGTCCCGTCGTGCTTCGTAGCCGCGAGCCCGTCTTCCGTCCCGGCCGGGGACCGGCGGTGTGAACCCGACGGTGTGTCCGTTCGTTCACTGCCGGTCAAGTTGACTGGCCGGTCGATCTGCCGACGACCTCAGGCGCCGCTCGGAGCCGGCTCCGGCTCCGGCGCGGTGAGCGTGACGGCCGCGCGGCGGGGCAGCAGCAGCGGGGTCGCCAGCAGCAGCACACCGGCCAGCGCCAGCGCCGGGCGCAGCCCGAGCACCGCGCCCAGCACGCCCCACACCGCCGTCAGCGCGGCCGTCGACGCCTTGGTCGTCACCGTCCAGGCGTTCAGCGTCCGCGCGACGCGGTCGTTCGCGGTCCGCTCGAGGCGGTAGGTGGCGTAGAGGGGGTTGAAGACGCCGCAGCAGAAGATCAGCCCGAGCTCGACGCCGATGACCGTCAGCAGCCCGCCCGTCCCCGGCCCGACGAAGGCCAGGCCGACCGGCCACAGGGCCCGCAGCGCCCCGGAGACGAGCAGCACCTGACGCTGCCCGAACCGGGTGGCCAGCGGACGGGCCAGCCGTGCGCCGAGCAGCCCGCCGATCGACGGCGCGGCGAAGGCGAGGCCGTACTGCCACGGCGCGAAGCCGAGCCGACCGAGCATCAGCACGGCCAGCAGCGGCTCGGCGGCCATCACCAGGCCGTTGAAGACGGCCGTGTTGAAGAAGAGCGCGCGCAGAGCCTGGTTGCCCAGGATGTACCGCCAGCCGTCGAGCAGGTCGCCCGCCCGCATGCGCGCGGCGTCGCGTCGCTCCGGCACCGGCTCGGCCTCGGGTCCGCGGGCGGCGTGGATGCCCAGCGCCGAGAGCAGGTAGCTGAGCGCGTCCGCCACGACCGTCGCCACCGGACCGAGGAGCCCGATCAGGGCGCCGCCCAGCGGCGGCCCGAGGATCGTGGTCGTCCAGGCCGTGGACTCGAACCGGGCGTTCGCCACGAGCAGGTCCTCGGCCGGCACCAGAGTCTTGAGGAACGCGCCGGAGGCGGACCGGAAGGTGATGTCGGCCGCCGCCACGACCACCGAGACCGCCAGCAGTTGGAGGAAGGAGAGCGCGCCGAGCGCGAACGCGACCGGGATCGTCAGCAGCGCCACGAAGCGCGCCAGGTCCATCGCGACCAGCACCGGCCGCTTGCGGCGGAACTCCACCCACGGCCCGAGCGGCACGGCCACCGCCGCGCCCACGGCCGCACCGGCGGACGACAGCGCCGCGACCTCCGCCGACCCGGCGTGCAGCACCCGGATCGCGATCAGCGGGAACGCGCCGAAGGCCAGCCAGGTGCCGAGGGCGCTGGTCCCGTAGGCTCCCCACAGCCATCCGAACCGCCGCCCGAGCCGACGCCCGTTCCCCCGGCCGTTCCTGTGGCTGTTCCCTCGGTCGTTCCTTTCGCCGCCCGCTCGACCGTCCCGCACGCCCGCCGCCCCTCGTCCTTCGCCCTGCACAACCGATCCGCGACCGAGAGCATCAAAGCGAGCACCCTACCTGCGGGGCCTACCTGCGGGGCAAACAACCACAGGACCACCTGGCCACAACCATCGGTTGTGCCCGTAGGGTGGCGGCCATGGATCTCGACGCGGTTCGGACCTTCGTCGTCGCCGCCGACGCGGGCCGGTTCCAGGACGCCGCCGCCGAGCTGGCGGTCAGCCAGCAGGCCGTCTCCAAGCGCATCGCCGCGCTCGAACGCAGCCTGGACGTGCGCCTGTTCACCCGCACGGCGCGCGGCGCGCAGCTGACCATCGACGGGCAGGCCTTCCTGCCGCACGCCCGCGAGCTGCTGCGGGTCGCCGAGCGGGCCGTCGCGTCCGTGCACGCGGCCCGCCGACCGCTGCGCGTCGACGTGATCGCCTCGCGCAGCGCGCAGTCGGGCCTGATGCGCGCCTTCCACCGGGCGCACCCTGACGTCGACCTCGACGTGGTGATGCTCTTCGACGTCGAGACCGCCGTGGGCGCCCTGCGGTCCGGGGCCATCGACGCGTCCTTCCGCGCCGTGGCCATGCCGGGCGCGCCGCTGCCCGACGACATCGAGTCGGTCCGAGTGCTCGATGAGCCGCTGCAGCTCCTCACCGGCCCCGGGCACGCGCTGGCCTCCGCCCGCTCGGTGACCTTGGCCCAGCTTGTCGGCCACCGGATCTGGATGCCCGGCATCGTCCCCGGTACCGAGTGGGCCGCCTACTACGACGACCTCGTCGCCGAGTTCGGCCTCACCATCGAGGCGACCGGCCCCAACTTCGGCTCCGACGCCCTGCTGGACACCGTCGCGGACACCCCGGCGCTGGCCACCTTCATGGGCGAGACCTCCCGCCTCGTCTGGCCGACCGGCCACGGCCTGCGCCGCATCCCGGTCACCGACCCGACGCCCGTCTACCCGCACTCGCTGCTGTGGCACCGCGACAACCCCCACCCCGCGCTGACCACCCTCCGCGCGTACCTGGCCGCCTCGCCGCCCGCCGTCGACGCCCCCGGCACCTGGACCCCCGGCTGGGTCCACCGGCGCTGAGCCGCGCCGGGTCTGCGAACATCGGGCGGTGACCGGATCGGGGGTTCAGCCATGACCATCGGCGACTGGCAGTGGGACGAGACGCTGTTCGCGGGCGCGGCGCCGTACTACCGGCGTGGCCGCCTCCCGTACGCGCCGGGTCTGGCGGAGGCGCTCCGCGACGCGCTGGCCCTCGACGGCCGGGGTCGCCTCCTCGACGTCGGCTGCGGGCCCGGCACCCTGGCGCTGGACCTCGCCCCTCTCTTCGCCGACGTCGTCGGCGTGGACCCGGACCCGGGGATGCTCGCCGAGGCGGAGCGGGTCGCCGCCGAGACGGGCCTGAACGACCGGACGCGGTGGATTCTGGCCCGCGCGGAGGAGCTCCCCTCGGGCCTCGGCGCCTTCACCGTCGTGACGTTCGGCCAGTCGTTCCACTGGATGGACCAGGAGCGCGTCGCGGCGGCCATGCTCCGGCTGCTGCGACCCGGCGGGGCCTTCGTGCACGTCGCCGACGTGAAGACGCAGCCGAAGACGGACCTCAAGACGAAACCTGCGGCGGCGACGTCCGGCGCGGACGCACTCCCGTTCCCGCCCGTGCCCTACGCCGCCGTCGACGCCCTCGTGCGCCGCTACCTCGGTCCGGTCCGGCGCGCCGGCCGCGGCACCCTGCCGCATGGCACGCCCGGCGGCGAGGCCGAGGTCCTCGGCCGGGCCTGCTTCGCCGGTCCGCAGCGCCTCGTCGTCGCGGGCGGACAGGCGCTGGAGCGAGACCACGACGACGTGGTCGCCCAGGTGTTCTCGCTCTCCTCCTCGGCCCCGCACCTCTTCGGCGCGCGGCGCGCCGCGTTCGAGGCGGAGCTGCGCGCGCTCCTGGCGCAGGCCTCCCCGGCGGGCCGGTTCTCCGAGCGCCGGCCCGGCACCGAGGTCCGCATCTGGCGCAAGGAGCCCGCCCCGCCGCAGTCCTGACCACCCGAGCGCTCCCGCGAGGGCCCGCCTTGGGGGTCAGGCCCTACCGCCGACCGGGCAGGCGGGCGAGTACGGCGCGCAGCTCGTCGACGCCGAGGGCACGGCAGGCGAGGACGAAAGCGCCGAGCATGACCAGGCCGCCGACGGTCAGCGCCGACAGCGCCGTCGCCGTGGGTGCTCCGGCGGGTGCGGGGAATCCGCCCAGTGCGCGGGCGGCGGCCCAGCCGGCGAATCCCGCGGAGGCGGCCGCGGTGACGAGCTTGCCGTAGGTGCGCACCAGCCGGCGCCCGTCCAGGCGGCGTTCCAGGCGACGCCGCAGGCGGTGCGCGGTGATCACCAGGCCGACCAGGTAGGAGAGCGCGTAGGCGCCCGCCATCCCGATCGCGACCTGCCGCGTCGGCAGCCACAGGTGGCAGGCGGTGGCCAGCGCGATGTCGAGCAGCGAGATCCACACCGCGGTCCAGAAGGGCGTCCTGGTGTCCTCGAAGGCGTAGAAACCGCGCAGCAGCAGGTACTGGGCCGAGAACGGGATCAGGCCCAGGGCGAACGCCTGCAGCATCTCGCCGAGCGGCTGTGCGGCGGCTGGACCGTCCGGTCCGTGCGAGAAGAGCAGGACGGCTATCTGCGGCCCGAACGCCAGGAAGAAGAACGCGGCGGGGACGATCGCCACGCCCGTCGTCCGCAGGGCCCGCGACAGGTCCGCGCGCGCGTCGTCGAGGCGGTGCTCGGAGACGGCCCGGCTCATCCGGGGCAGCAGCGCGGTCACCAGGGACACGGTGACCACCGACTGCGGCAGCATCCAGATGTTCTGCGCGAAGAAGTACGGGGTGTTGCCGGCGTCGGCCTGCCGCGCCACGGCGTCGACCGCGTTCGCGTAGCGGGTCACCACCGCCAGCGCGACCTGGTTGACGAGCACGAACAGCAGGGTCCACCGCGCGGCGGCGATGCTGCGCCCCAGGCCCGTGCCGCGCCAGTCGAAGCGCGGCCGAAAGGAGAAGCCCGTCCGCAGTAGCGCGGGCAGCAGGCACAGCGCCTGCAGCGCGATCCCGGCGGTCGTCGCCGTCCCGAGCAGCACGACCTCCAGGGAGGTGAGGTGTCCGCCCCGGCCGGCCAGGACGATGTACAGGCCGAACATGCCGATCAGCACGACGTTGTTGAGCACCGGCGCCCAGCCCATCGCGCCGAACCGGCCGCGGGCGTTCAGCAGCTGACCGAGCATGAAGAACAGGCCGTAGAAGAACACCTGCGGCAGCAGGAACCAGGCGAAGGCGAGCGTCAGCGCGTAGTCGCCGCTCGTGCCGTGGGGGCCCGGCGGCGTCAGGAGCGCGACGATCTGCGGCGCGAACACCAGCGCCAGCGCGGTGCCGACGGCCAGCACGCTCAGCACCATCGTCAGCAGGCGCTGCTCGTGGGCGCGCCCGCCGTCCGCGTGCTCGTCGCGCGCCCGCACCAGCTGCGGGACCAGCACCGAGTTGAGCGCTCCGCCGATCATCAGCGTGTAGAGGCTGGTCGGCACGGTGTTCGCGGTGTTGTAGGCGCCCGCGTCGGCCGTGACGCCCAGCGCGGCGCCCTGCAGCACCAGCCGCACCATGCCGGTGGAGCGGGACATCACCGTGCCGAGCGCGAGCAGCGCCGAGGACCGCGCGACCGCCGCGCCGCCTGCCTGCTCACCGCCGCGACGCTTGGCGTGCCGGCCGCGCCCGCGCGGGCGTTCGGGCCGATGGACCTTCGACGTGTGCTCCGCCGTCTCCTCCGTCATGATCACAACGTAGGGGAGGGCGCGGGCCGCCGACGGTCCGTGCCCGGATCATCCGGAGATGTCCTCCAGGACCTCCAGGGGCGAACCCACGGGGTGAGCCTGCTTCAGCGGCTCGGTCAGGTGGACGACATAGGGACCGTTGCCCCGGCAGCTGTCGATGCTGATCACCTCGTCGTCGATCCGGGCCCGGCAGGGAACCGGCACCGGCTCGGTGATGGGCAGGTTGTGGTTGCGCCAGTGGATCGGGTCGGTCGGGTGCGCCGTGGTGACGGGTGCGACGGCGGAGGCGAGCACGGGGTTCATGGCCGAGCAGCGTACGCCGCCCGAGGTGTCGCTGGGGAGCCCTCAGGGATGGACTTTTGCCTGGTGGGACGCTTGTGACGAGTGCATGGCGGATGCCGTTCGCAGAACTCCTCCGCACCGTCAGGAAGTTGGCGTTCCGGCCCGTCGGGGCCCGGCGATCGGGTGATCCAATCGTGACTCGCCGTCCACCGCCGCGTCGTTTCGCGTGACGGATGGCAGCATCGCGACAGGCGTTCCGGAGCGCCGGATCGGGGGTCCCGACGACGAGGAGAGACCGTGTCCCACCACCTCAGCGGCCCCGACCTGCGTTCGCCGAAGGGCGACGCGCGGCTCGACATGACCGACCTGTTCGTCTTCCCCTCGGTCGACCCCGGACGCACCGTCCTGATCCTGAACGTCAACCCGTTCGCCCCCACCCAGGGCGAGGCCTTCCATCCGGACGCCGTGTACCGGATCAACGTCGACACCGACGGCGACAACCGGGCCGACCTCGCCTACAGCTTCGTCTTCTCGCCGCCGCGCAACGGCCACCAGACCGTCACCGTCCAGCGGGCGCACGGCGAGGACGCGCAGCGGCACGAGGCCAACGGCCAGGCCGTCATGTCGAACGTGGCGGTCGCGCTCGGGCGGGTGCCGAGCGTGGTGCAGAGCGGCGGCTACCGTTTCTTCGCCGGGCTGCGCAGCGACCCGTTCTTCGCCGACCTCGACGGCATCGTCAACGGCTTCCAGTGGACCGGGCGCGACTTCGGCATCGACAAGAACGTGTTCGGCATCGTCCTGGAGGTCGACGACGACGAGCTGGGCTCCGGGCCGATCGGCGTGTGGGGGCGCGTCAGCGTGCGCGAGGGAGACCGGCTGGTCTCGGTCGACCGCGGCGCGCACCCCTCGCTGACCGCGTACTTCAATGCCGAGGACGTCAAGGAGGCGTACAACGCGGGCGAGCCGGCGGAGGACTGGGACGCCTACCGCGAGGCATGGACGGCCGTGCTGGTCCACACCGGGGGCTACGGCGCGGACGAGGCCGAGCAGGCGCTGCGCACCGTGCTGCCCGACGTGCTGCGCTACGACCGCACCCGCCCCGCCGCCTACCCGAACGGCAGGACCCTGATCGACGACGTCACCTCGGCCCGGCTCGCGATGATCTCGAACGGAAAGGTGACCGACGACCACATCCCGCCGCACACCGACCTGCTGACGGTCTTCCCATACCTCGGCCAGCCGCATCAGGTGGCCCGGACGTCCTGAAAGTCCTTCCTTCGGGTGGCGCTGCCGGGCGTCGGTGGTGTTCTGCGCGGGGCGGGCAATACGGTCACGGCGTGATCGCGGACCTGACGCCGGCCGACCTGGTGGCGGACCCGACCGACTGCCTGCCCATCTTCGAGGAGCGCGTGCGCGCGGAGCAGCGTCGGCTGGCTCTGCTGCAGGAGGTCGTACGGGAGCTGAGAGGGATCGAGGAGGCGCGCGGCCGCCTCCAGGCCCTCCTCGACGGAGAGGCGTCGGGCCTCGACACGGCCGAGGACCCGCCCGTGCCGGGGCTGGGCATCCCGCGGCCGCGTGTCTCGCTGGTGCACCAGACCGGCGGGCGCCCGGCGGGCGCGGCGCGGCAGCCGGGCGGAGCGGGGCCGTCCAGGCCGGAGGCGGGGCGGCGCGGTCGGCCGGGGCGTCATCTGGACCGGGCGCTGGAGGTGTTGGCGGCCGAGCCGGACCGGCGCTTCAGCGCGCCCCAGATCGCCGCGCTGATCGGCGCCGACGCCGACTGGCTGCGGTTCGTCCTGCACAGCGCGGCCAACCGGGGTCTGGTGATGCGCCATTCGCAGGCGCGCCCGATGGGCGGGCGCGGCCGCCCGGTGGTGATCCAGTTCAGCGCCGCCCGCCCGGAGCTTCCGAGCCATGCCTGATCTTCCCGATCTCCCTTTGGCCAGTTGCTAATACCTATAGGCAAATGCATACTGGCCATAGCTTGATGGAGAGAGGCTGAAGCTATGGCACGTGTGGGACTGAGCGCGGAGCGTCTCGCTGTCGCGGGCGCCGAACTGGCCGACGAGGTCGGGTTTCGAGCAGGTGACCCTCTCGGCGCTGGCCCGGCGCTTCGACGTGAAGGTCGCCAGCCTCTACTCGCATCTGAAGAGCTCGCACGAGCTCAAGACCCGCATCGCGCTGCTCGCTCTGGAGGAGCTCGCCGACCGGGTCGGCGACGCCGTCGCCGGCCGCGCCGGACGCGACGCCCTGGGCGCCTTCGCCGACGCCTACCGCGACTACGCCCGATCGCATCCCGGCCGCTACGACGCCGCCCGCTTCCGGCTCGACCCGCAGACGGCTGCGGCCAGCGCCGGTGTGCGGCATGCCCAGATGACGCGGGCGCTCCTGCGCGCCTACGACCTCGACGAGCCCGCCGAGACGCACGCTGTGCGGATGCTGGGCGGCGTCTTCCACGGCTTCGTCAGCCTCGAGGCGGCGGGCGGCTTCAGCCACACCCCCGTCGACGCGCAGGACTCCTGGGAGTGGACCATCGACTCCCTCGACACCCTGCTGCGCGCCCGCGCGGGCGGCGGGGGGCCGACTACCTGACGGCTTCTCACCTTGCCGCGGGACGCCACGCGAGGCCACGCACAGCCACGTCCAGCCACGCAGTGCCACACGGCGCAACGCCGCGCCACGCTCCGCCACACCCACGACTCCGATCGACCCGACGACCGCCGACGAGAGCGCGAGCCATGCACGACGACGCCCATGCCCTGATCACCACCCCCGTCACCGAGGACCTGCTCCGCGGCCACCTCGACGTCGAGCGCACCGCACGAGGCGGCCTGCTGCCGCACCGGCTGCCCGCCCCGGCCCGACGACAGCTCCCCGACGAGCAGTTCGCGCTGGTCGAGGCCCAACCCTCCGGCGTGCGGCTGGTCTTCCGCACCCGCGCCACCCTCGTCGAGCTCGACACGCTGCCCACCAAGCGCGCCTACCTCGGCCTGCCCGCCCCCGCCGACGGCGTCTACGACCTGCTGGTCGACGGCCGCCTGGCGGCGCAGACCGGCGTCCCCGGCGGCAACGTCCGCATCATCGACATGTCGACCGGCTCGGGCGAACTGCGGGAAGGCCCGTCCGGCACCGCCCGGTTCACCGGCCTCCCGCCGCAGGACAAGCAGGTCGAGATCTGGCTGCCGCACAACGAGACCACGGAGCTGATCGCCCTGCGCGCGGACGCGCCGATCCTCCCCGCCCCCGACGGCGGTCGCAGGCGCTGGCTGCACCACGGCAGCTCCATCAGCCACGGCTCCAACGCCGCCAGTCCGACCACGACGTGGCCCGCCCTCGCCGCCGCCGAGGGCGGCGTCGACCTGGTCAACCTCGGCTTCGGCGGCAGCGCGCTGCTGGACCCCTTCACCGCCCGCACCCTGCGCGACACCCCGGCCGACCTGATCAGCGTCAAGATCGGCATCAACATCGTCAACGCCGACGCCATGCGCCTGCGCGCGTTCGGCCCCGCCGTCCACGGCTTCCTCGACACCATCCGCGAGGGCCATCCGACGACGCCGTTCCTGGTGGTCTCGCCGCTGCTCTGCCCCGTCCAGGAGGACACCCCCGGCCCGCTCGCGCCTGACTTCAGCTCAGGAACCCTGCGGTTCAAGGCCACCGGCGACCCGGCGGAGCGCGCGGCGGGGCGGCTCACCCTGACCGTCATCCGCGAGGAGCTGGCCCGGATCGTCGCCGACCGCGCGGGCGACGACCCGAACCTGCACCACCTTGACGGCCTCCTCGTCTACGGCCCCGCCGACTACCGGGAGTTCCCGCTCCCCGACGAGATCCACCCCGACCCCGCCGGCCACCGGCGTATCGCCGCCAACTTCGCCCGCCACGCCTTCGGCCCCGGGGGCCCGTTCGCGGGCGCGAGCGAACGTTGACCGTGTCAGGCCGGACAGGCCAGTGACCCGAGCGGCGGCCAGGGAACGACCTGTGTGCTGACGCCGCCGACGAGCCAGGCCGCGTAGTACAGACGGGCCTGTCGACTCGAAACGCCAGGGTCAGTAGCGGCGGACCTGCGCCGTGAGTTCGGTCGTGAGCGTCGCGAGGACGGCGTCGGGGGACTCCTCGGTGAGGTAGAAGTGGCCGCCGGGGAAGGTGTACTGGGTCGCCGGACCGGCGGTCACCTCGGCCCAGCGGGCGAGTTCGGGCGGGGTGGCGTGGTCGTCCGCGCCGCCCATGAGCGTGAGCGGGCAGGTGAGCAGCGGCCCCGAGGGCGGGGCCGCGCGGAAGGTGTCGCACACCGAGTAGTCGGCCCGCAGGACCGGAAGGATCCAGTGGAGCAGCTCCGGCTCCGCGAGGACCTCCTCGGGCGTGCCGCCCATCTCGCGCAGGTCGGCCACCAGGGCCTCGTCGCTCCACTTCGGGCGACCCGGCTTGGGCGGCACGGTCCCCGGGCCGCCCATGCCGCTCAGCAGCAGGCGCTCGGGTCCCGGGTCCCCGAGGCGCGCCGCCGTCAGCGCGACGCCGTAGGCGAGCAGCGCGCCCATGCTGTGCCCGAACAGGGCGTAGGGGCGGCGGTCCGCGGCGAGGGTAGGCCGCAGCGCCGCGTAGAGGGAGGAGAGCAGCACGGAGTAGTCCGACTGCAGCGGCTCGCGGTAGCGGGCCTCGCGGCCGGGCAGGCTGACGGCGGAGACCTCGATGTCCGCGGGCAGCCGGCCGGCCCAGGGGCGGTAGAAGCTCGTTCCCGAGCCCGCCGGGTGGAAGCAGAGCAGGCGCAGCCGGGCGGCCGGGCGCGGGACGACGGTCTGCAGCCAGGGGTTCGGCGCGGGGCTGGACGGAGTGAACATCGGGTGGGGCGTCCTCGGGCGATCGTCGCGGTGGCAGCGTCAGCCGGGCGCGAGGAGTCTCCCGCCCGTAGCGATCATGCCGCACCGGCGCGCGGAGCCGCTTCGCAGCCCGGCCACCGCCATTGTCGGCGGCCGCGGGAAGCGTCCAGGCAACAACCGGTCAACGGCGGGCAGGCGGCCGATGACGGGCGGCCGTTTGCGAAGAACCGCCTGGCCTGCGCGAACGATTACGATCTGCTACTTGCGCGGTCACAGCAGCGCAGGTTAAGGATGTTTTGTGCAGAGACGTCACCGCGGGGCTTCCACGCACCGTGGCCGCGGTGCGCTGTCCGAGCGGCAGACGTGCGGCGTGCGCAGGATGTTCTCCGTGCGGACCCTCGCCGGGCGGATGTTCCTGACCGAACTGCTCATCGTGCTGCTGCTGGTCGTCGCCGGAGTGACGGCGATGGTGCTCCAGGGCCGCTCCAGCACGGCCAGCGACGCCCGCCGGGTCACCCGCGGAGTCGCCGAGTCCTTCGCCAGCGCGCCCGGCCTGGCCCAGGAGCTGCAGAGCCCGCACGCGTCCGCGCTGCTGGAGCCGCGCGCGGAGGCCGTGCGGCAGGCGACCGGCGTCGACTCCGTCGTGGTGTTCAACACCGCCTCCGTGCAGCTGACGTCCCCCTACCCCGACTACGTCGGCCGCCCCTACCGGCCGCCGTCCTCCGTGGTCCAGAACGTGCTGCCCAAGCTGCTGGCCGGGCAGACGGTGACGTTCCAACTCTCCCAGCCGGGCTTCGACTCCATCGCGACCGCGGTCCCCGTCTTCGACGCCACGCACAAGCCGCTCGGCGCGGTCGTCGTGAACATCACCGTCGGGCGGGTCAACGCGCTCGTGGACACCCACCTGCCGGTGCTGCTGGGCGGCGCGGCGCTCGCGGTACTGCTGGCCGCGGCGGGCACGGCCCTCGCCTCCCGCCGGCTGCAACGTCAGACGCGCGGCCTCGGCCCGACCGAGCTGGCCCGGATGTACGAGCACCACGACGCGGTGCTGCACGCGGTGCGCGAGGGCGTGCTGATCATCGGCGGCGACGGCCGCCTCATCATGGTCAACGACGAGGCCCGCCGCCTGCTCGAACTGCCGGCCGACGCCGAGCAGCGGCCGGTGGCCGCGCTCGGGCTCGACCCCGCGACGACCGCGCTGCTGACCTCGCCCGAGAGCGAGGAGATCACCGACGGCATCCACCAGGCCGGCGACCGGCTCCTCGCGGTGAACAAGCGCCCGACGGCGCCGTACGGCGGCCTGCCCGGCTGTGTGGTGACCCTGCGCGACACCACCGAGCTGCACGACCTCACCGGCAGGATCGAGGCCGCGGGGCAGCGGCGGCAGCTGCTCTACGAGGCGGGCATGCGCATCGGCCGCACCCTGGACATGACGCGGACCTGCGACGAACTCGCCGAGGTCGCCGTCGGCGGCGGCTTCGCCGACTCCGTCACGGTCGACCTCGTCGACGCCGTCACCCACGGCGAGGAACCCCCACAGGACCTCGGCGCCGCCACCCGCCTCCTGCGCCGCACCACCTTCCTCGAAAGCCCAGCCCCCACCCCGCCTCCCCCGGGGAACGGGACCGAGTCCGCGAGCGTGGATTCCGGGACACAGCCGGGTGAACGCGGCGGCCGCGGCGGAACGGGACGGAGCGACCGTGCTGCCGGGCTCGCCGCGCGTGGCACTTTGGGGCCGGTTCGCCCGGCGGCCGGCGGCGGCTCGGGAGGTGCCGTGCCGGGGTTGTCCTACGGGCCCGGGGACATGGGCGCCGAGCCCGGCGGGCCCGGGCCCGCCGACGGCGATCTCGGCGGGTCCGCGGCTGAGTCCCTGGGAGGGGGGCGGCCGGTGGCCGGTGGCGGCGATCTCGGCGGGGTCGGGCGGGATGGCGGTGCTGCCGGGCTTGGCGTGCCCGGCTGGTCGGTGGCCGGGGGCTCAGGGCCGGGGCGGTCGCGGGTCGAGTGCGCGGGGCGCGGGGCGCCCGTCGGGGCGGCGGTGACGGTGGCGGCGGGGAGTCCGCAGGCGCGGGCGGCCACGAGTGATGCCGCTGTGCCCGACGCCCACCACGGCACGGTGACCGCGCCGTTGCGGATGCGGGGCGGGCTGCTGGGGCTGGTCGAGTTCCGGCGGTCCGCCGGAAGCGCGCCGTTCGACGCCGACGACCTGCTGCTTGCCCAGGACCTGGCCGCACGCGCCGCCGTCTCCCTCGACAACGCCCGCCGCTACACACGCGAGCACGGCACCGCCGTCGCGCTGCAGCGCAGCCTGCTGCCGCAGAGCCTGCCGGTGCGGACCGGGCTCGACGTCGCCCACCGCTACCTGCCGGCCAGCGCCGGCGTCGGCGGCGACTGGTTCGACGTCATCCCGCTGCCGGGCTTCCGCAGCGCACTCGTCGTGGGCGACGTGGTCGGGCACGGCATCAACGCGGCCGTCGCGATGGGGCGCCTGCGCACCGCGATCCGGACCTTCTCCGCCCTGGACCTGCCGCCGGACGAGGTGCTGGGCCGGGTGGACGAGCTGGTGTCCCAGCTCGACGAGGAGTCCACCGACGTCAACATCACCGGATCGACCTGCGTCTACGCGGTCTACGACCCGGTCCTCGGGGTGTGCACGCTCTCCCGTGCCGGGCACCTCGGCCCGGCCGTGCTGCGCCCGGACGGGACGCTGGACTACCCGGAGGTCGCCGTCTCCCCGCCGCTCGGCGTAGGCGGGCACCCGTTCGAGACCACCGAGATCCCCCTGGAGCCGGGCTCCCAGCTCCTGCTGTTCAGCGACGGACTGGTCGAGACCCGCGGCCAGGACATCGACCACGGCCTGCAGGGCCTGCGGCGGACCCTCGAGAGCCGCCGGCCGCGCGGCCCCGAGGAGACCTGCGCGGCCCTCCTCGGGACGCCCGGCGCGACGGGGCAGGCGCGGGACGACGTGGTGCTGCTCGTGGCCCGTACCGACCTGCTGCCGCCCGAGCAGGTGGCCGAGTGGGAGGTGCCCAGCGACCCCGCCGCCGTCGGGCCGGTGCGCAACGCCTGCGTGAAGCAGCTGGCGGAGTGGGGGTTGGACGAGATCTCCTTCAGCACCGAGCTCATCCTCAGCGAGCTGATCACCAACGCCATCCGCTATGGCGCGGCGCCGGTCAGGGTGCGGCTGCTGCGCGACACCGGCCTGGTCTGCGAGGTCTCCGACGCCAGCAGCACCGCCCCGCACCTGCGTTGGGCCGCGACCACCGACGAGGGCGGTCGTGGCATCTTCCTCGTGGCCCGGCTGGCCCACCGTTGGGGCACGCGGTACACGCCGGAGGGCAAGGTCATCTGGTCCGAGCAACCGCTGACCGAGAGCCCCTCCCTGGACGGCCTGCTCGGCGGTATGGACGAGCTGTGACCGTCCAGGTGCGAAGGATGGCAAGGGACGGCGAAGGACGGCGACGGATAGCAAGGGACGGCAAGGGATGCCGAACGAGGGCCGAACGGCCGGTCAGCCGTCGCTGTCGCCGGTCGGGGTGGCGCCTCCGCCCGGCACCTGGCCGGGCAGCAGCACCGACTGGTCGCCGGGGTAGGGCTCGGTGAACCCGTTGGTGGAGTACCAGATGTCCCGGTTCTCCTGCTGCATGTTGATCATGTCCTCATGCGTGTAGTCCTGTTCGGCCGACCACTGCGCCCACGCCTTCGCCGCCGCGTTGTCCGCCTGCGCCGGCTTCGGGTTGGTCGCGGTCAACGAGACCTGGTTCGGCACGAAGGTGTACGGCGTGAAGTCCGGCTGGTCGGTGAACGCGTCGTACATCGGTTCCGCGGCCAGGTCCTCCTGGTTCATCGGCGGCAGGCCGAGGATCTGCTCGATGGTGCGCATGAAGTTCAGCTGGCTGTCGTAGGTGTGCACGACCGCGCCGCGCTTCGCGTACGGGCTGATGATCATGGCGACGTTGCGGTGGCCGTCGACGTGGTCCACACCGTCCTGGGAGTCGTCCTCGATTACGAAGATCGCGGAGTTCTTCCAGTACGGGCTGTGCGAGATGGTGTCGACGATGCGTCCGAGCGCCAGGTCGTTGTCGGCGACGTGCGCCGCCGGCGTGACCCCGCCCGGGTTGGTGCCCTCGGTGTGGTCGTTCATCAGCCACATCATGTCCAGGGCGGGCAGGTTCCCGTTCTTGACGTACTCGGCGAAGTCCCGCTGGAACAGGTCGGCCCGGTACTGGTCGGGGATGTTCAGGTCGAAGTTGGGGAAGTCCGGCCGGGTGACCTTCGCCAGTGAGGGGATGTCCGTCTTCGCGGTGTACCGGCCGAGCGGGTAGTCCAGCGGACCGGCGACCTTGCCCTCCAGCACCTGCGCGTCGTGGGACCACTTCGGCCGACTGCCTGCCGCCGGGAGATCGCCCGCGGCGTCGACGTAACGGTCGACGTCCTCGCCCCAGTTGACCACCGACTTGCCGTGCGCCGCGGCGTCGTCCCAGATCCAGCCGGTCTTCACGTCGCTGAGCGGATCGGCGGTCTGGTAGGAGCGGGTGTAGTTCCCGTACATCTGCTGCAGGTAGTTGTTGACGAACGCCTGGTCCAGCCAGTGGTGGCCCTCGGCGGAGTCGGTGCCGTCGGAGTACAGGTTGTCGATCAGCGGGAACTGCTGGACCAGGGCGTGGATGTTCGGGGTGACCTTCTTCCCGAACTGGGTCAGGCTCGCGTCCCCGTTCCCGCGCGGGTCGTCGCCCAGTATCTGGTCGTAGGTGCGGTTCTCCTTGACGATGAAGAACACATGCTTGATCGTCGACGGGTCACCGATGTGCAGCGGAAGGGCGACGGGCGCGGCCTTGCCGTCCCCGGTCAGGTTGCGCTGCTGCAGGCCGTTCCACTGGTTGTCGGCGAATACCTGCCGGGTGTACGCGGCCATCTGCGCGGTGTTCGGCAGCGCGACGCTCTGCACCGTGCCGACGAAGTCGTATCCCAGGTGCGAGGTCGCGGGCTTGGTGCCGACTCCCTCCAGGACGGTCGCGTCCGGGCCGACCGACCCCAGGCCCTGCTCGCTCGCCACGACGAGCCGGTTCAGTGGCGCGTCCTTGGCGATCCCGGTCGGGAACGAGCCGGTCGGGATCAGGCCCTCGAAACTCGGCTGCGTGTAGGGGCCCTGGTAGGAGTAGACGGCGACGGCGTTGTCGCGGCCGAGGCTGACCGCGAGATGCGTGGCGTCCAGCATGGTCAACCCGTTGGGCTGCGCCCCGAACGGCGCGCCCGGCGCGGGGTTGGCGCTGAAGGTGCGGCCGACCTGCTGCTTGGCGGTGTCGATGGCGGTGACGCTGTCGTCGTCGGTGTTGGCGACCAGCACGCCGGAGCCGACAGCGAGCAGCGCGCTCGGCTCCAGTCCGACGGCGAACGTCCGTACCTGGGCGCCGGTCTTGAGGTCGACCTCGGAGACGGTGCCGGTGCTCGGGACGGCGGAGTCGTCGTTGGTGACGACGGCCGTGCCGTAGGAGTCGTCGGTCCGGTCCCCGGCGCGGGCGGGGCGGCCGCCCTCGTTGCTCACGTAGGCCTTGCCGCCGACGACCACGACGGCGTCGGGCGCGTTCCCGACGCGGATCTGCCGGACCACCCTGCCGCTCGTCGCGTTGAGCACGGCCAGGGTGTTGTCGCCGCTGAGGGTGACCAGCAGGCTCCCGTCCGGCGCCCAGGCGAGCCCGGCGGGCACCGCCTGCCGCCCGCCGGCGCCCGGCAGCGTCACCTTGGCGGCGTGGGACAGCTTCCCGTCGGCGGCGACGTCGTAGCGCAGCAGGTTGCCCGGCTGCGCGGCCCACAGGTGCTTGCCGTCACGGGAGTAGAGGATGCCGCCGTCGGAGATGGCCCCGGCGCCCACGTGCTGGAGCACCTTGTGGTGCACCAGGTCGAAGACGGTGACGACGCCGTTGGGGGCGAGCCCGCCGGAGTTCAGCGCCGCGGCCGTCCTCCCGTTCGGGTGCAGGGCCAGGCCGAACGGGCGGCCGGTCTCCTTGATGACGTCGCCCGCCGGGGTGACGAACTGGTTGGTCTGCGTCAGATACGAGCCGTCGGCCTGGCGGCCGACCTTCTTCGTGCCCAGCGGGGTGTCGCCGAAGCCGCCTGCGGCGAACGTCACCCCGGCACTGACCGCGAGCGCGACCGCGGCGGAGGTGACCACCAGCGCCCGCCTGCTCATCGAGCGTATCCGCATGAACTGGCTCCTCGTGCACGGCCGATGGCCGCCGCCCTGCGACACCGGCGGCCACTTCGGACTGTGGCGGGGCCGGGCGAAGGGCACGCGAACGCGGGGAAGAAGGGATACGAACGTGTGAGACGGCGTGCGTCGTGGGGGAGTTGGCCTCATTTGCGGGGATCCGTACCGACCCGCCGTGCGGGCGAAACATGCTGTGGACCGGCCATGACCTGCCTGGCGGAGCCCTGTGCCCCGTCCGCAGGTTCGCGCAGGTCGCCCGACAATGAACCGCAGGCGCCCACCGGTGGACGAAACGGCGCGTCAACTTCCGCGCGGGTTCGCTTCGTCGAGGTTCGCTCCATCCGGGTTCGCATCGTCGGGGTTCGACCACGGCGGGCGCGCTGGGAGGACGATGGCGCGCGCCTCGGGCGGAACCGGGACGCGTCCGAAGACCGCGCCCTGCAGGGCGCGGTCCGGCGGCTGCGCCGTCGTCCAGGCCGGGCTGCCGCAGCCGCTCGTACGCGGTGTGCGTCACCTCGGTGCTCAGCACCGGGTGCAGCAGCAGGCTGAGGGCGATGCGCCGCTCGAGCGAGTGCTCGGACTTGACCCGGTACTCGAGGCCGACGAGCCGGCCGTCCCCGAGCGCGTCGACGAGAGCCCGCACCGTCGCGGTGATGGCCGGCTCCGACGCCGCCATCCGCGCCATGTGCGCGTCGACGAGCCGGTTCTGTGCAGCCGTCAGCACCAGGCCGCCCGACCCCAGCCAGGACCTACCCGTCCCGGAGGTTGCGCCCGTCCGCCCTACCGTCGTCCTCCCGGCCGGTGGCTTCCTGGCGCGACGGTAGGACGCGGCGCTAGAACCGACAGGGCGCGCCGACGCGGCGCTCCGGTTCAGTCGCAGAGTTCCCGGACGGCGGGGCTGCCGGAGGCCGGACCGCACTCCGCGTCGACGTTCCACCGCGCCGGCAGGTCCGCGTCGCAGAACACGCAGACGAAGTCGTCCTCACGCACGACGTTCAGCTGACGGCAGGCTTGGCAACGGCGGAACACCACCGCGTGGGTGAAGGCGCTCGGCCCGGCGACCCCCGCACGGGCCAGTGCGTCGCGAACGGCCTCCGCCGGGGCGCCAGGCGCAGCACGCCGTCCGCGTCGACGACGAAGGTGAACGGGTCGGCCAGCTCCTCGGCCGAGCGGGTGCCGACCCACTGCTCGAAGTCCCCGGGCGTGACCAGCGGGCAGCCCTCACCGCCCGGCCGTACGAGGCCGCGCAGCTCGGTCGGGCCGATGTAGCGGTACAGCCGCCCCCGCATGCTCATGCCGGACATTCTGCGCTCAGCCGGCCGGCCGGGTGGCAGGGGACGGGGGTGAGGGCGGGAGGTGGGGGTGGTCGGGCCAGAGTGCGGCGAGGTCGAGGAGGGTCTGCCAGAGGGCGCGGGCGCCCTGTTCCTCGGTATGGAGGCTGGGCTGGGTGGGCTGGTGGGCGGCGAGCTGGAGGTAGGCCTCGATGCCGTGGACGGCCTGTTCGAGGGCGCGCAGGCGCCTGGCCGCGGTGGCGGCCCCAGCGGCGGACCGGGGGCTCTCGAGCGCGGGCACCCGCAGGCGGACGCGCAGGAAGGACGCGAGGATGTCCAGTTCGTTGCGGGTCATCGCCTGCACCGTCTGACGGAGGGCGACCACGCTCGCTCCGGAGGAGCGGGAGAGGGGCGGCTGCGCACAGCCTGAACCCGCGTGAGCGTCCTGTCAACCTTTGCGCGAAATCTGTGTCGGTCTTCGTGATACGTGAAAAATCTGTCCTATGATGGCTCCATGGAACAGATGCCGGGCCCCCGATCGAGCTGGACGTTTCTCACCAACCACGCCCGGGTCCTGGTGCAGATCGCCCGGGATCCCGGGGTGCGGGTGCGCGACATCGCGGCCCACTGCCTGTTGACCGAGCGCGCGGTCCAGCGCATCATCACCGATCTGGAGCAGGGCGGCTACCTCACCCACACCCGGGTCGGGCGCGCGAACCGCTACCAGGTCACCGCGGCCACGCCGCTGCGGCACCCGGCCGACGCCGGTCCCACCGTCGCCGACCTGCTGGCTCTGCTCGCCACCCACCAGCACCGCGGCGACGACCTGTCCGCCGCCGACGCGGAGCACCGCCAGGGGACACCCAGTTCCGTGTGAACGCGGCAGCGGACGCACGCACCGACCACCCGAACCCAGTCGCTCCGAGGAGGGAAGACACCGTGATCGCGGGAGTTCCTGAGCCGACCGAGCAGTACCTCGACCACAGCCGAAACGAAGTCCGGAGCCGGAACGAGGACCGGAGCCGGTCCACCGCCACGCCTCCGCACGTTGGTGAGGCCGACCTGCCCTCGATCACCTGCGACCCGGTCACCCTGGACGTCCTGGAGGTCCGCGCCCTCACCGACGTGCTGTTCGTCCGGCTGCGCGAGCTGGAGGAGGGCACCGCCGAGTACTCCTACGTGCGGAACACCCTGGTCGAACTCAACATGAGCCTGGTGCGGACCGCGGCCCAGCGCTTCGCGCACCACAAGGAACCCGTCGAGGACCTGATCCAGGTCGGCGTCGTGGGCCTGATCAAGGCCATCAACGGGTTCGACACCGGCCGCGGGGTCGAGTTCGTCACCTACGCGCTGCCCACCATCACCGGCGAGATCAAGCGCTTCTTCCGCGACACCAGCTGGTCCGTCCACGTGCCGCGCCGCCTGCAGGAGCTCCGGCTCCAGCTCGCGCGGGCCGACGACGCGCTGGAGCAGGAGCTGGGCCGCCGCCCCACCACCGCGGAGCTCGCCGCCCGGGTCGGCGTCACCGAGGCTGAGGTCGCCGAGGGCCGGATCGCCGCCGACGCCTACACCGCCGGCACCCTCTCCGCCCCCGCCGGCGACCAGGACGAGGACGACGGCCCGCTGCAGCGCCGCCTGGGCGCGCTCGACCGCGACCTGGAGAACATCGTCGACCTGACCGCGCTTCGCCAGATCCTGCCCGGGCTGCCCGAGTCGGACCGCCGCCTGCTGAAGCTGCGCTTCGTCGACGACCTCACCCAGGCCCAGATCGGCGAGCGGATCGGCTGCTCCCAGATGCACGTCTCCCGCCTGCTCAGCCGCATACTCGGCCGCCTGCGGCAGCAGCTCGAGGGCCACGAGAGCCTCTGACGACCATCCGACGCTGACGAGCAACTGAGGACCGAGCGACCTGTCCCGTCCGAAAGGCGGCATCCCATGGAGAGTGCGGACATCCGGGAGTGGCGTCAGCACGACGTCGTCGACGGAGGCGGAAAGAAGATCGGCACGCTGGAGTCGGTGTACGTCGACACGGCCACGGACGAGCCGTTCTTCGCGACCGTCACCGTCGGCCTGCCTACCAAGCACCGCCTGGTGTTCGTGCCGCTGAGCGGCGCGGTCGTCGGCCCCGGCTATGTCAGGGTGGCCTTCTCCAAGTCCCAGGTGAAGGGCTCGCCCGCGATCGACACCGACGGCGTCCTGCCCGCCGAGGAGGAGCCCGCGATCTTCGCCCACTACGACCTCGAGTACGCCACCGGGGCGAGCGGCGAACGCCGCCTGGCCCGGCGCTGAGTCACCCTCCACCACAGAACGCTGAACCACGGAGAAGAGGGAGCGTCATGGTCTGGGTCCTGCTGCTCGTCCTCGTCGCGATCGTGCTCGGAATCATCGGTGCGGTCGCCAAGGGGCTGCTCTACCTGCTCGTCATCGGCTTCGTGGTCTTCGCGCTCGCCCTGCTGCTCAGCGCCGTCCGGGTCCGCCGGGCCGGTCGGCGCCCGAGCCGCTGACGGCCCCCGCCACGCCCGCGCCGGTCGCCTCCGCGCCGGTCGCCTCCGCGCCGTCCGTGTCTGCATCGTCCGCGGGGGTGAAGCGGCTGTCGACGTGCTGTTCCGGGCGGCGCTCCTCCTGCTCGGCGATGTCGTCGAGCACGCGTCGGTCGGCCGGCGTGAGCGGCGGCGGCGTCAGGGCGCGGGGCCACAGACCGCGTCGGGCGACGACGTTGATCTCGGCGGCGTAGACGGTCAACTGTGCACCGAGGTAGATCCACCACAACAGGCCCAGCACGGTGCCGAACAGACCGTAGACGGCGGTGGCGTGCCGCAGCTGGTGGGCGACCAGCACGCCGCCGAACCCCTGGAGCACGGTCCAGGCGGGTCCGGCGACCAGGCACCCCGGGACCAGGCAGCGCCAGCGGATCTGCGCGGGGGTCAGGATCCGGAAGCAGACCAGGTACAGGCCGGTGTTGACGGCCACCGAAGCGGCCAGCCCCGCGACGGTGATCACCGGCCCCGCGCCGATGGAGGCCACCACGCCCGTGGCCGCGGAGGAGACCAGCAGCCCGACGCCGAGGACGGCGACCAGGGCGACGGAACGTTCGGTGCGCGGCCAGAAGCCCGGGCGCTCGACGTCCGGGATGTTCCAGACCTGCGCCATCGCGAACTGCAGGGTCTGGGCGATGCCGAGCGAGCCGTAGAGCAGGCCGAGCGCCCCGATCACCACGGCCAGGGCGCTGCCGTGCAGGGAGTGAATGTTCGTGCGGAGCTGGTCCCCGATGACCGGGAAGTGCGCCAGCGCCGAGTTCAGCACCCGTTGCTGCAACCCCGGATCGCCCCGCAGCGCGTAGCCGAGGACGGTGGTGAGCAGCAGGAGCAGCGGGAACAGCGCGGCGAACCCGTAGTAGGTGATGAGCGCCGCGAGCTGCCCGCCCCGGTCGTCGCCGAACTTCTTGACCACGCCGAAGCCGAAGCCCGGCACCGTGTGGCGCTGCTGCCAGCGGTCCACCGCGCCGAGCGCGCGCTTCACCCGGTTCGCTGCCATCGCGACCTCCCCTGTACTCGCGGTGATCGGCCGGGCGGTGATCCGCCGGACCCCGGGCGCGTGCCCCGGAGCGCGGCTGTGCATGCGGATGAACCGGAGGTGCGGCATCCGCTCCGGAGCGGCGCATGGGAGCCGGGCTCGGGGGCACACGCTGCCTCAAGGAGGTGGGATACACATGGGTCCCTTGTTGTTGGTGCTGCTTCTCGCTCTGATCCTGGGCGGCGTCGGTTTCGCGGTGCACGTCCTTTGGTGGGTCGCGCTGGTGGTGCTGGTGCTGTGGATCGCAGGATTCCTCTTCCGCGGCGCGGGTGAGTCCCGGGGCCGCTGGTACCGCTGGTAGCGCGGCTGAGGGAACGACCGTGCGGGGTGGGCGCCCAGAGCGATGGGCGCCCACCCCGCACTGCTTCACGTCTCATGGAAGGAGATCGCCGTGGACGTGGTGAAGGTGACCTACAAGCCGGTCGGGCTGCTGCTGAGTGCCGTCGCCGGGACGGTGGCCGGGGCGGTGATCAAGCGCGTGTGGCGGACGGCGGCCGGCGAACCGGAGCCGCCGAAGGCGACCGAACCCGGCCGGTCCTGGAGCGCGATCCTGGCCGCCGCGGAGCTGCACGGTGTCGTGTTCGCCGTGGCCAGGGCCACCGTGGACCGCGCCGGAGCGACGGCCGTACAACACCTGACCGGAACCTGGCCCGGCTGAGCGCCGCTGCGCCCGGCTGAGCGCGGCTGCCCCCGGCTGAGCGCCGCTGCGCCCGGCTGAGCGCGGCTGCCCCCGGCTGAGCGCCGCTGCGCCCGCCTGGGCGCGGGGACCTGGGCGAGCGCTGCGCCCGGCTGAGCGCGGCGGCAGGTCGTCCCTGGCCTGGCGGGGGGTGCTGAGGCGGTGGGCCTCGGCCAGGCCAGGGTCGGCCCGTCAGCGGTGACCGGCACTCCACCGTCCATGCCCTTCGGCGGGCGGACGGCGGCCGGGCCCGCGCCGGGTGGTTCGCCGGATCGGCACGCTTGCCCGGGCGGGCGGCTCGGGAATGACGGCCCCTCAGGCACCTGCCCGCTCCGCCGTCGCCTATGCGCGCGCGGCGAAGGCCCCGCCAACGGGGGATGACGGGGCCCTCGCCAACCAGCTTACGCCCCAGCCTGCTTCGCAAGTGCCCGCCCGTACGGTTCGTCCACGCCTGCTTGTCCGCCCCGGAGTGGGACGCCCTCTTCCCGGCCCGCCTAAGGTCGCCGGAATCGCCGAAGCCGGGAGCGCAGGGAGAGGGGAATCGGTGTGAACTGGCTGATCCATGACTATCGCGAGGACGATTTGGCCGCTGTCGTCCACCTGATCGACAGCACCGCCGAGCTCGGACAGGAGTCGGTGTTCTCACTGGCGGAGTGCATCGCCGCGCTGACGGCCCGACAGCCCGCCGTCGTCGCCGTGCACGGTGGCGTGCCGGTCGGGGCGGCCCTCGCCCAGGTGGCGGGGGAGCGAGCCTGGGTGATGCGCATCGCCATCGATCCGGCGTGGCGGGGACGCGGGCTGGCCAGCGCGCTGCTCCGGGAGCTGGAGCGGCGGCTGGTCGAGGCACGGGTGCGCCGCATCGCCTACGTCCTGCCGCAGGACGAACTGCTCGGGGACGGACTGCACAACGCCGGTTACGTGCGCCGCCCGGCGGCCGCGTACTTCGAGAAGGCGGAGCCGGCCGCGGGCCGGACCGCCGACGTGCTGGCGGAGCTCGGCGGCCGGTTGCTGCCAGGGGACCTGTGGGACAAGGTAGCCGGGATGGAGGCGGAGAAGACGCTGATCGAGCGGCGGGTGGTGCTGCCCCTGGCCGAGCCCGAGCGCGCGGCCCGCCACGGGGTCCGGCCGCCGCGCGCGATCGCACTGTTCGGCCCGCCCGGCACCGGGAAGACCACCTTCGCCCGGGCCATGGCGTCCCGCCTGGGCTGGCCCTTCGTGGAGCTGCTGCCGTCCGGGCTCGCGGACGAGGGCAGCCTCGCCGCCGGGCTGCGGGAGGCGTTCGCCCGCATCGGCGAGCTGGAAAGGGCGCTGGTCTTCATCGACGAGGTCGAGGAGATCGCGCCGGTCCGCACGGGCGCGTCCGCGATGCACGGCGTCACCAACGAACTGCTGAAGCTGATCCCCGGCTTCCGGGAGCACGACGAGCGGCTGCTGGTCTGCGCGACCAACTCGGTCCGCTCGCTGGATCCGGCCTTCCTGCGCCACGGGCGCTTCGACTACGTCATCCCGATCGGCACGCCGGACGAGGTCGCCCGGAAGGCCATCTGGTCCCGGTTCACGGAACAGCGCGCGGCCGTGGACGTGGACGCGCTCGTCGCCGCGAGCGACCTCTTCACGCCCGCCGACATCGAGCATGCCGCCCGCACCGCGGCGCAGGCGGCGTTCGAGCGCGACCTCGCCACGCCCGGAACCGACCCCGCCCCGGCGGGCGCCGGCACGGCGGACTACCTCGCGGCGATCGCCCAGTGCCGTCGGACCGTCACCGGCGAGATGGTGGAGGACTTCACGGCGGACATCTCCTCCCACGCGCGCGTCTGAGCCCGGACGCCGGACGCCGGACGCCGGACGCCGGGAGACGGACGCGGGACGACGGCGCGCGCTGACGGGCCATGCTCCTTCCCGTGCTCCGAGCAGCGCGCCGGGGATCGGTCAACTACCTGGCATGGCAGGAACGTTCGTGCTTGGGTGGGGCGACTGCGGCAGGGCGCCGCACGCAGGCAGGGTGGGGGCGAGAGTGCTGAGGGAACTCGACGGCCGGACGGCGCTGGTCACCGGGGGGACGCGGGGGATCGGCCGCGCGGTCGCGCGGCGGCTGGCCGGAGCCGGGGCCGCGGTGGTGCTGACCGGCCGGGACGCGCAGGAGGCGGAGGCCGTTGCCGCGGAGGTCGCCGCCGAGTCGGGCGGCACGGTGACGGGCCTCGCGCTCGACCAGGGCGACCAGGCGCAGGTCGCGGCCTTCATGGCCGCGCTGGGCGAGAACGGCCCTGGCCTGGACATCGTGGTCGCCAACGCCGGGACGATGGGCCTGGGCGGGGTGCTCCAGGAGATCACGGCGGCGGACGCGCGCGGCGTCGTGGAGGTCAACCTGCTGGGTACCTTCGCGGTGGTCCAGGGGGCCGCGCGGATCATGGCGGCGCGAGGCGCCGGGTCCATCGTGCTGCTGACCTCGCTGGCGGCCTCGGCGGGCGTGCCGTTCATGGCGGCCTACGCCGCCACCAAGGGCGCGATCGCGGCACTGACCCTCAGCGCCGCCCAGGAGTTGGGCGCTCAGGGCATCCGCGTCAACGCGATCGCCCCCGGTGTGATCGAGACAGACATGATCGCGCCGTTCCCGCGCGAGAGCCTGGACGAGGTCGCCCAGCGCACCCCTCTCGGCCGCCTCGGCACCGCCGAGGACGTCGCCGCCGCCGCGCTCTTCCTGGCCGGCGATGAGGCCTCCTTCATCACCGGCCACGTCCTGGCCGTCGACGGCGGTCTCCAGCCCTGAGCCCGCCAGGCAGGGCGAGAAATAGGGCCTATTCGTCGGAATGATTCCTGTGCGTACGTTGTGTTTTCTTCGTCTTTGCAGACCATTTCGGGGAGATTGGGGGTTTCTCGCGGTTTGGTCATGGTGTGGGGATTTGGCGGATCTGTGAGGCGGAGGTGGGGGAGTGTTGTTTGTGCCCGGCCGATTCGGTGGAGAGCCGGGGGGACAACGCAGTTGAGAGGAGTTCAGCCATGTTCGGTGGACGTGTGAAGAAGGCTGTGGCGCTCGGGTCCGCGGCGGTGGCGCTGGCCGGCGGAGCGGTGCTGGGTGCAGTGGGAACGGCGTCCGCGACGCCGCACCACGGTCCGGGGGACCGCCACCAGCGCTGCCATGAGGTGCGCGGCCAGTGGGTGCGCACGTGGCACCCGGCCTACCGTGACCCCCACGGCAAGCGACACCCGGGCTCCTGGACCCGCATCTGGGTGCCCGCCCACCTGGTCTGCAACCGCTAGGCGGTCGCGGACCCGATCCGTCCCGCACGACCACGGTCTCCCCGCCGGCCCCCGGCCGGCGGGGAGACCGCTGTGTCAGCTCAACTCAGTTCAGGGTCGCGAGAGGTGCCGTGCTCAGGAGCTGCGCAGGTTCCACAGGTGGTCGTCGTAGCCGCCGTTGCCCCAGCCCTGGGAGTAGCAGGGGTAGACGGTGAGCTGCTTGCCGTTGCCCTGGTCGGAGTTGTCGCTCGCCCAGCCCGCGACGTCCAGGCAGAGGTTGTCCTTGTAGTTGATGATCTCGTCGTTGCCGCTCCCGGTGTCGTTGACGTACCACTCCTGGTTGTCCTGTGAAGGGTCGCCCGCGCAGGGGTAGATGCTGACCTGCGTCGTGGCCGGGACGGAGCCGTAGCCGGGAAGGTCGAGGCACTGGTTGCTCGCGATGTTGACGAACTCGACCAGGTGCAGGGGGCCGAACGGCCCGTCGACCGTGCGCGTCGGCACGATGGTGTACTGCTGGTTGTCCCATCCGGCGAAGACGCAGTCGAACTGGCTGACCAGCGTGTTCGGCGGGTTCGAGCCGTAGTTGGGCAGGTCCGCGCACCTTCCGGTCCACTGGTTGTACAGGTTCACCGGGCCGGTCTGCAAGCTCGAGCCCGAGGTGGTCACCGCCCGCGGGCCGGGCGCTGCGGTTGCCGCGGACTGGGAGGCGACGAGCGCGCCGGCGGCGAGGGCGGCCGCGATCGCGGTCCGCGCCAGGTGGCGGCGCGTGGGCTGTTCTGCCATTGCCCTTCTCCTTGCGATGGTGTGGGCATGTCAATAGACACATGCCAATGCCGACATGACAGTTTTGACCGGTCGGCATGAAGGTATGTGAATGTTGTGTGCGCGTCAATCCCCGCTCTGGGCAGTGCGGCTGCACAACGTTGGAATCAGGAGCACGGACACGGGAGCGGACGCCCGGCGACCCTGTCTGGAACTGTCGCTGCATCAGTTCCAGAGCGGAATCGTTCCGCTTTGGCCCTGACCTGCTGAAATGCCGCCGTCCCGACGGGAGTTGGCTCGCTCGCACTCGCGGCGCGGTCAATCGAGCGGTACCGCAAAGTTCTTGACAGCCGGTCCGACGATGCCTCATGGTCCTCTACATCGTTGGAAATTGGCGAGTACCCTTCACCCTCTCTTCTCGCTGTCAAGGATGTGATCGGGCGCATGAACCCCACCCTGCGCGCCAAGAACCCCCTCCCCGCGCTGCTCGTCGTCGGTGTGTGTCTGACGGCGGCCGCTCGACTCCGGGACCGGGGTGCGCGCCGAGGTGCTGGAGTACGGCGGGATCCTGCGCCGACTGGAGGTGCCCGACGCGTCCGGCCGGGCCGCGAGCGTCGTGCTCGGCCTCGCCGACCTCGCCGCGTACCGGGCCGACACCGCCTACCTGGGCGCTCTCGTCGGACGCTACGCCAACCGCATCGCCCACGGCCGGTTCACCCTCGACGGGCGGACCCACCGGGTGCCGGCGAACGACCGGGGCCACGCCCTGCACGGCGGCCCCGACGGCTTCCACCGGCGGCTGTGGCGGGCCACACCCCGGCCCGGCCCGGACGCGGCCGCACTCCACCTCGAACTGCGCAGCCCCGACGGCGACATGGGCTTCCCCGGCACCCTCGACGTCACCGCCGCCTACACCCTCCACCGCGACGGCGTCCTGCGTCTCGACCTCACCGCCCGCACCGACCGGGCCACCCCGGTCAACCTCACCCACCACGCGTACTTCCACCTCGGGGGCGCCGGGCGCGGGGACGTGCTGGGCCACCGCCTCGCCGTCGACGCCGACGCCTACCTCCCCGTGGACGCCGGCTCCATCCCGCTCGGCCCGCCGGCCGCGACCGCCGGGACGCCCTTCGACTTCCGCGAGGCGCGCGCCGTGGGGGAACGCATCGACGAGGACGACGCGCAGCTCGTTGCGGCCGGCGGCTACGACCACTGCTTCGTCCTCGCGCCGCCGCCCGCACCGGGCGCGCTGCGCCGTGCTGCGCGCCTGCACGACCCGCGCAGCGGACGGCGGATGGAGGTCTGGACGACCGAGCCGGGCCTTCAGCTCTACACCGGCAACGCCCTCGACGGCTCCCTGCGCGGCCCGGACGGCAAGCGCCACGAGCGACGCGCGGGGCTGTGCCTGGAGACGCAGCACCTCCCCGACGCGCCCAACCACCCCTCCTACCCGGACCCGGTGCTGCGTCCGGGCGCGGTCCGGCGCAGCACTACCGAGTTCCGCTTCCCCCACCTGTCCGCGCCGCTCGACCCCGACCGCTGAGGACACCATGGCCCACCCACCGCGAGGCTTACCCGGCACGTCAGCGCGAGCAGGTGCTGCTCTCGCGCACCACCACGCGGAACCCCGGCGTGATCAGGCGGCTCGGACCGTCGTAGCGCCGCTCGATCCGCTCCATCAGGCAGCGCACCGCGAGCTCCGCGATGTGTCTCTTGTCGGGCGCGACGGTGGTCAGCGAGGGGATCGCGTACTCGGCCTCCTCCACGTCGTCGAAGCCGACGATCGCGATGTCCTCCGGCACCCGCAGGCCGGCCTCGTGCGCGGCCCGCAGCGCGCCGAGCGCCAGCAGGTCGTTGAAGCAGAAGACCGCGTCGGGGCGCTCCGGCAGCTTCAGCAGCCGCCGCATCGCGGAGGCCCCGTCGGGCCGGAAGTAGGCGCGCACCGGCGGCAACAGCGCCTGGTCGACCGTCAGTCCCGCCGCCTCCAGAGCCATCCGGAAGCCGGCGAGCCGCTGCTGGGCCGTGGCGCGCGGGTATGGGTCCTGCCAGCCGATCGCCGCGATACGGCGGTGTCCCTCGTCGATCAGGTGCTGCGTCACCTCGCGGGCCCCGGCGACGTTGTCGATGTGGACCCGGTCCGCGACCGGGCCGAGGTCGGCCTCGCCGAGCAGCACCAGCGGGATCTCGCGCGAGCGCGAGAGCAGCGTCGCCTGGTCCAGGCCGAGCGGGCTGAGGATCACCCCGTCGATCATCGGGTCGCCCAGGCCCGAGGCGATGCGCAGCTCGGCAGCCGGATCACCGCCGGTGTCGTCCATCAGCACCGTGATGCCGACCCGCCGGGCGGCCGCGATCACCTCGACCGCGAGCTCCGCGAAGTACGGCGAGGGCAGCTCGGGGAAGGCCAGCGCGATCACGCCGCTGCGGCCGGTGCGCAGCCGACGGGCCGTCATGTTGGGCTGGTAGCCCAGGGCGTCGATGGCGCGCTGGACGCGCTCCCGCGTCGCCTCGGCCACCGGTGTCGTGCCGTTGACCACGTTGGAGACGGTCTTGACGGACACCTGGGCCAGCTCGGCCACGTCCTTCAGACGTGGGGCCGCCGGGCCTTCGGTCGGCACGGTCATGCCTGCACCCCCTCATTCCGCCGACCGTGCGCGAGGGAGCGAGGCCGGCACCTGCGCCGCGACTACAACGTGAGAATACAAGGTCACCGGTGATTCGCCGTCAGGTGTGCGGCGGCCCGCAGTCGCTGAGGGGAGCGCGAGCGCCGCCGCGCCCGCCGTCTCGGTGATCCTCCGTTCCGGAACAGCAAGGTCCCCCTTTCCCTGCTCGCTCCACCACCCCCGGAGTCTCAATGACCACTGCACGTTCGCTCACCGGCCGCCGGTCCGGTCCGTTCCGGCGGCTGCGCCGCGCCGTCCGCTCGGCCGTCGTCGCGCTCGCGCTCGTCCCCGCGGCGCTCGTCGGCCTGCCCGCCGTCGGGCACGCGGCAGGCTCGCTGCCCTGCGACCTGTACGCCGCGGGCGGCACCCCCTGCGTCGCCGCCCACAGCACCGTCCGCGCGCTGTTCTCCTCCTACGGCGGCCCCCTCTACCAGGTGACGCGCGTCGCCGACGGCGCGGCCGCCGACATCGGTCTGCTCACCACCGGCGGCTATGCCAACGCCGGTGCGCAGGACGCGTTCTGCGCCGGTACCAGCTGCCGGATCACCCGGATCTACGACCAGACGTCCCGACACAACGACCTGACCCCCGGCCCGTCCGGCACCTCCGGCATGGGCGCGGACCGCGGCGCGGACGCGAGCGAGATCGCGGTCACCGCGGGCGGCCACAAGGTCTACGGTGTGTGGATCTCACCCGGCGTCGGCTACCGCTACACCGGCGCCGCGTCCGGCGTCGCCGTGGGCGGCCAGGCCGAGGGCGCCTACATGGTGGCCAGCGGCACGCACGTCGGCTCCGCCTGCTGCTTCGACTACGGCAACGCGGAGAGCACCCCCGCCGACACCGGCAACGGCCACATGGACGCCGTCAGCCTCGCCACGACCTGCTACTTCGCGCCGTGCACCGGCTCCGGCCCCTGGGTCGAGGCGGACATGGAGAACGGCATGTTCCAGGGGAACAACGGCTCCAACACCGCCAACGCGGGCAACAACAGCACCTACGTCACCGCGATGCTGAAGAACGACGGCCAGACCACGTACGCGCTCAAGGGCGGCAACTCCCAGTCGGGTGGCCTGTCCACGTGGTGGAACGGCTCGCTGCCCACCCGCGGCGGCTACATGCCGATGCACCAGGAGGGCGGCATCATCCTGGGCACCGGCGGCGACAACAGCAACTGGAACATGGGCACCTTCTTCGAGGGCGTCATGGTCTCCGGCTTCCCGAGCGACGCCACCGAGAACGCCGTCCAGGCGAACATCGTCTCCGTCGGCTACGCGGGCGAGACCAACGTCCCCAACGGCCCGCAGGGCACCATCGCCGGTCCCGGCGGCCAGTGCGTCGACGTCGCCGCGGACGACACCGGCGTCGACGGCGCGGCGGTCCAGCTGTGGAACTGCCAGTCCTACGCCGAGGACCAGCACTGGACCCACAACGCCGACGGCTCGCTCGGCACGCTGGGCCGCTGCCTCGACATCAACGGCGACGGCACGGCGGCGGGCACGCAGGTGGAGCTGTGGGACTGCAACGGGGTGGGCGGTCAGAAGTGGGTGCAGCAGTCGGACGGTTCGCTGCTGAACCCGCAGTCGGGTCTGTGCCTGGACGACCCGAGCGGCAACACGGCCAACGGCACCCGGCTCCAGATCTGGACCTGCAACGGCACCGGCGCCCAGAAGTTCTCCGTCACCGGCGGCGCTCCGATCACCGGCCCCGGCGGTCAGTGCGTCGACGTTCTCGGCGACGACAACGGAGTCGACGGCACCGGAGTGGACCTCTGGGGCTGCCAGTCCTACGCCGTCGACCAGCACTGGACCCACAACGCCGACGGCTCGCTCGGCACGCTGGGCCGCTGCCTCGACATCAACGGCGACGGCACGGCGGCGGGCACGCAGGTGGAGCTGTGGGACTGCAACGGGGTGGGCGGTCAGAAGTGGGTGCAGCAGTCGGACGGTTCGCTGCTGAACCCGCAGTCGGGTCTGTGCCTGGACGACCCGAGCGGCAACACGGCCAACGGCACCCGGCTGCAGATCTGGACCTGCAACGGCACCGCTGCGCAGAAGTTCGCCCTGCACTGATCCGCTGAGCACACCCGGGGCGGAGCCACCCTCGCTCCGCCCCGGCCGAGCGTGGACCGCGGCGTGCGGGGAAGGATACGAGCCGAGGGACAAGCGACGCAGCAGAGCGGGCACCACGGAGTTCGACCCCGCGGCAGCCCTGGCGCGGGGTCGTCGCCGCGACCCATGACCTGCTTCGGACAGCCGCGCGCCTCGGCCACGCCGCCGTGCGCGCCGTCGCTGTTGCCGACTGGTCGCGTGGTCACGCGCTGACGCACCTTACCCGCAACGCCGACGGCGACCGGCACCTGCCGGTGCGGGCCCGCACCGGGGTGGAGACACCTGAGGACCCGACCCTCGCCGCCCGCGCCGAAGAGATCGAGGCGTGCGGGGGCAGCAGCGCCGCCGACCTGCTGGCCGACCTGCGCGGGAGCGCCGCCGCGTTCGAGGCCGAGTACCGCAGCATGCCGCCCGAAGCGTGGCGTCGCGTCGTGCGCTGGACCGCCGGACAGGAACTGCCCGCCGCCCGCGCCGCGGACGCGCGGTGGTTGGAGGTCCTGGTCCACCACGCCGACCTGGACGCCGGCCACACGCCCGTCCAGTGGCCAGCCGACTTCGTCCGGCCGATGCTCGGTGTCCGTCGTGCGAGGGCGACAGAGCTCGCTGCTGGCCTGGCTGTTCAACCGCTCCGCCGGGGCAGACCTGACGTCATCGGCCGGTCAGGCCCTGCCGAGGCCGCCCAGGCCGCCCTAAGGGTCGGGGGTGCGCACGGCCGTTCGGTGGGCAGGCCCCCGCCGAAAGGCCGGATTCGCCGGATTCGGGCAACCGGCGGTCCCGGGCGTCGCGTGGGGGCAGGTGTCAGCAACGAGATCACCTGAGGGGGTTCGCAATGTTCCAGAACGTCGCCCGGCTGCTCGCCGTCGGCACCGTGGCCGGGGCGGCCGCGGTGGCCGGGATCGGCACCGCGTCGGCGAAGAGCAGCATCGACTTCCAGGCCGGGCCGCGCACCCAGCACGTCGGGCAGTGGTTCAGCGTGCGGGGGAACGGCGCCAGCGACGCCACCGGCTGGCAGCGCTTCTGCGTGCAGGAGCGCTACGGCACCAGCGGCGCCTGGCAGACCGTGTGGTGCGGGCGGACCATCGACTCGACGAGGCAGCAGGCGGCCGGGTTCGGGCAGGTCCGCGCGGGTCACGTCGGTGTGCTGCAGCTGCGCGGAGTCATCGAGGGAGTCCAGAGCGCGTCGGGCGGCCGGACCTGGGTGGACGGCGAGTCCAGCCCGGTGACCGTGCACATCGTGCGCTGAGCAACGTGCGCTGAGCAACGTGCGCTGAGCGCGGGCGCGTGCCGGACGCGGACCCCGGAGGGGGAGCGGCGCTCAGCCCTCCGGGTCCGCGATCCGGTAGCAGACTGTCGGCACGGTGGTGATGACCGCGGGGCTGCCGAGTTCTCTTAGAGCACCCGGCTGAGTCGTGCGCCTGCGTCGGCGGCTCCTGGTCGCCCGGTGGGTGGGCCCGGTGGCTGAGGTGATCCGCCACCGGGCCGCAGCAGACCCCGTTCGGGTCAGGACCGGACGGGGGCGAGCAGGGAGTCGTCCAGGGGACGAGCTCCCGGCAGGCGGTGGCGCGCGGCGGCCAGGGCGCTGTCGACGTCACGCGTGCCCGTGACCACGCACAGGGTGTAGCTGACGTCGGCGAGGCGGCGGCGGGCCTGCTCGTCGCCGTGGTCGGCGCCGAGCGCCGCCAGGGCCGCGTACTCCTCCATCAGGCCGTTCAGCACCGTCGGATGCGCCATCAGCACCGTCGATCACCTCTTCGCATGTCAAGGCCGCGACACCGTGTCGCCCTACCGCCGTCTGCCCCGTCCGGCGGAGCGCATGCGCACGAGTTCGGGAGCCGCGTTCGAGGGGGCCGTCAGCGCACCTGCACGGCCACGACGGCCGAGGTCCGGTCGACCTAGGTGCGGCGCGAAGCGGTCACCGCGAGCAGGTGGGCGCGGAACACGAGTCTGCCCGCGCGCTCCGGACGCTCCGACAGGTTCAGCGTGGCACCGGAGGAGCAGCGCAGCGTCCGCCAGGTGTGCGTCCCGGTGCGCTGGTCGACGCAGACCAGCATGGTGCCGCCGCCGAAGTCGTCCGAGACGCCGGAGGCGGTCAACGTGAAGGCGCCGCCGACCGGGACAAAGGACGCGTCGGCGCGCAGGTCCAGGTCGGACTTGGCGACGGCCGGGGCGGCGGGCGTCGCGCGCGAGGTCGCTCCTCGGTCAGGCCGTGCCCGCGGCCGCCGCGGCGCTGCGCCGTTCCAGTCGGCGCGTCTCCCGGACCAGCAGCGCGAGGACGACCACGAGCAGCCCGGCGGCCACCGCGATCGCGGGCTGTCCGAGCCAGCGGGTGCAGATCACGCCGATCATGGCCCCGACGGTGAACGAGCCCACGATGACGCCGTACTGCTGCGAACGCTGCCGCGCGGTGCGGTCGCGGTCGACCAGCCACCGGCGTGTGGCGACGATCCACTGCCGGAGGTTCCCGCTGGTCATGACGGTGGCATAGGGGGCGTCGTGAAGCGTCGTGAACGTCGAGAACTGCAGCGCGGCGACGAACGCCACGGTGACGGTCGAGAGGCCGACCGGAGCATGGGCGGGCAGCGTGGCGACGGCGGCCAGCAGGACGATCTCGATGGTCACCACGAGCCGCAGCGGCCGACGGACCACTCGCATGAGCCGGGGTGTTCCCAGCAGATCGACCACGAGCACGCCCAGGACGAACGCGCCGATGGGAACCAGCCGCAGGGCGGCCGCCCACCAGTGCCACGAGGTCATCTGCAGCCAGAACAGCACCACGTTGCCCGACTGGAGGTTGGCGAACACCTGGAAGAGCACGAGCGTGAACGCGTCCAGGAAGCCGCCGACCGAGGCGAGCAGCGCACCGACGGGCAGGTTGTCGGTGCGGCGATGGATCGTCACCACGACGTGCTGACCTCCGGAATCCCTCGACGGGCCGCTGACTCGGCGCGCCGGAGCGTGACGGCTCCCGCCTCGTCGTGCGTCGTCATGCGGCCACTGTGCCAGGGGCGGCGGCCGTCCCGTCGACGCCGCTCCGCACCGTCGCCCGTCGAGGGCAGCGGCCGCTCAGGCCGCCAGGCGTCCGCCCAGGCCCGGGGGTGATCGCGGGCGTGCGCGCGCCGAGTGGCGGAGGACAGTCAGGCCGGCGGGTGAGGGTACGGTGAATGAGGGCAGACGCGGTGTGTACGAGGACCGTCATGCGCGGTAGAGCCTCAGCGGTGACGTGTCCAGCCTTGGCGGTCGAGAAGCCAGGAGGAGCTGCTCGTGGAGACCGGCACTCCCATGCCGACGGGGGCGCGTCGGCGCGCCGAGCGGGAGCGCGCGGGGAAGGCGGCGGCGTCGTGAGCGCCGGAGCGGGGCTGCCGGGGGCGCTGGCGCACCTCCAGCCGCTGCTGGACCGGGGCGGCTACTACGCGCTCGCGCTGCTGGTGGCGCTGGACAACATCCTGGTGCCGGTGCCCGGGCAGACCATGCTCATCGTCGCGGCGGTGTACGCGGGGACGGGGCGGATGAACGTCGTGGCGGTCGCCTGCGTGGCGTGGGTCGCCGCCGTGGTCGCCGCGGAGGCCGCGTACGTGCTGGGGCGCTGGCAGGGTGTAGCGCTGGTGCACCGGTACGGCCGCTACGTCCGCCTCACCGAGGCCCGCTACGCCCGCGCGGAGGACTACTACCGTCGCCGGGGCGTGTGGATCGTGCTGGTGGCCCGCTTCATCGACGTGCTGCGGCAGACCAACGGGGTGCTGGCCGGAGTGAACCAACTGCCCCGTCGCCGTTTCACCACCGCGAACGCGGCCGGCGCGGCCCTCTGGACGGCGACGTGGACCGCACTCGGCTACACGGCGGGCGCCGACATCGGCCCGCTGTACCGCCAGGCGCTGCGCTACCAGCTGTGGCTGCTGGGAGCGGTCGCGGTCGTGGCCGTCGCGCTGGTGTGCCGCTCCCTGCTGCGCCGTCGCCGCGACCGGCGCCGTCGCGATGCGGCAGGCGATCCGGCAGGGGACCCGGCAGGCGATGCGGCACGCGATCCGGACGGCGAGTGACCTGATTCAGCGCCCGCGACCAACAGGACTAGGCTCCCTGCGCGCGGACCTGACGGACGTCAGCTGGAGGATGCGGTGGGGGAGAGACGAGTACGCCCGCGTAGGGCAGCGGGCACCAAAACGGTGCTGGACCTGCTGCGGAACTTCGACCAGAACAGAAGAGTCGCCCGCGGACTGCCCGCGACAGACCCGGCGTTGGACCTCGAGTACCTGGCTGAGGGCGACCCCATGGCGGTGTCGGCCTGGCGTCGACTGGACTCGCGGCTGACACCGGGGACGCTCATCCTGAACATGAAGGCCGAGAATCCCGTGATGTGGCACCGCGGAGTCCTCTCCCGGCCGGCGCGGATCGGTGTCCCCGTGCGGGTGCCGATCCAGGTCGACTCGGTGAACGAGGTGACCGGGGCCGACGCGCGGCGGGTGAAGAGCTGGATGAACTGCATCGTTGAGGCCCATGCCGACGGTGAGCCGTGGACCTTGGCCGTCCCGGTCTTCGATCTGGACCTCGTGTTGATCGCCTTCGAAACGGCCGGCACCCACTGAGCGGGCGCTTCCCGTGCGGCCGGGCGCTCAGGGCGTGGGGCTGGTCAACTGATGGGCGACGTGGTCCCAGTCGATGAACTCGGCTTCCGAGCCGCTCGGAACCAGCAGCTCGGAGTCCTCCAGGAAGCGCCGCAGCCGGGAGGTGCGCAGCGCCAGCGTGGCGTCGCCGGTCGACCCGCGCAGGCTGACGACCAGCCGGTCGCCCACGCAGGGCCGCAGGCGCACGTCCCCGAGGCCGGAGGGCTCGTCCAGGCCGAGGTTCAGGAGCTCGCGGGAGAACGACCAGACGACGGGCTTGGTGAAGGAGTCCACCGGGGGAAAGCGCATGTGCACGGCGTAGGGGTCCTCGGTGGTGTAGAGCAGGCTGCACTCCACCGTCGAGTCGGTGAGCATCGTGCTCACCAACGTGACCGCCACGCGGCATTCCAGGTCCATGCACACTCCAGACGTCTTCGAGTTCGGGGTCCTCGTGCACACCTGCTCCGCGGACGTACCGTCAGGAACCGACGCCGCGGCGGACGGCAGGGCGGCTTCGACCGGCACGAGGCGGTTCCTCCATGAGGGATGGCACAGAACGAGGCCGCGTGTACCCCATCTTCGTCACTTCATTCACTCCGTGAGCGGAAATGCCGAAGCCGACCCGGTTCCCACGGGCAGTGTGCCGCAACCACCCGCGCCCGGTCATGAGTGCGCGTACTCAGTTCCACCCTACGGGAGGCATGAGTTGCATCTGCTGCCCCCCTTGCGCCCACGAAACGTCACGGGCCCGCTCCCAGGCACGGGCCGCTGCCGCAGGGGTTCGCCGCCGGGCGGGCCGGCAGCCATCCGGGCCACCACGGCGGCAGGCCCTGCTGGCAGCGTGCCTGCTCGTACATCCCGCCCCAGGCGGAGACGTTGAGCATCAGATCCGTGGTGAGCACGCCCGCGAGCAGCACCGAGGGGGCCAGAAGCGATGCGCCGAGCCGCAGCAGGCTGCCGCGGCCGCGCAGGAGCCGCCGCGCGAGGAGGACGCCGGCCGGCAGACAGAGCCAGTAGAGCAGCAGCCCGCCCAGGTCCTCGAAGATGAACAATCGAGGGGAGTCCGCCAGATCCGCGGCCTCGGGCCAGGGGACGTCGTAGCAGTACGTCCAGGCGCCTGCCATCAGGCGGGTGCCCGTCGCCTGCACCGCAAGGCCCGCCCGCGACCAGACCCGCGAGCGCGACGGCGCAGCCCACCGCGCAGCCGCCGCTCGAGGCCTACTGGCGTCGCCCGGAGGCGTACCTCGACGAACAGGTGCGCCGCGCGGTGTCGGTGTGGACCAGGGTCGGACCGGAGGCCGAGCGGCGCGCCGTCGGGATGCTCCGCGACGAGCTCTCCTCGGGCCGATGGGCGGAGCGCAACCGCGACCTCTTCGCCCTCGACGCGGCGGAGCTCGGCCTGAGGCTGATCACGGCCTGACGTGCTGGGGAACTGGCAGCACTTCAGCACGTCGTCAGCCCGGCGTCGGACCCGGAGGAGCGGCGCGGGGGCGGGGCCGCTGGAGGGCGTAGGGGCTCGGCGCGTGGAGGGAGGCGTGGGGCCAGACCCTCCGCGCCGCGGCGTGTGTCGCAGCCCCCGCGCCGGCCACGATGGAGACGTGCTGGAGGCCGCGGCCGCGCAGGTCGCGGAAGACGGTGTCCCAGGAGGTGTCGCCGGGATCGCCCGGGCGGCGGCCGCCGGCCCACCACAATCCGAGCAGTTCGCGCTTTCCGTCGCCGGTGACGGCGAGGGCGAGGTCGACGAGCCCGCGGCTGCCCGGCACCGAGGCGGTGTCGGCGAAGAGCACCAGGTAGCGGGGCGCGAGCAGGCGTCGCTGCCACAGCGACAGGCGCCTGGCGATGCGGTCGGCGACGCGAGGCAGGGGCGCCGCCGGCGGGCTGTCGCCGTAGAGCTCGGCGAGCCGGGACTCGAAGTCGGGGCGGGGGAGCCCGCGGGCGGCGAGTGAGAGCAGCAACGGCTCGCGGCCGGTGAGGTCGCGCCGGTACTTGGGGAGGATGGCAGGGGAGAAGCTGCCGTTCCGGTCCCTGGGCATGAGCACCTCGACCGGTCCGAACGAGGTCAGCACGGTCTTGGGCCGGTGTCCGTTGTGGGAGTTGACGTCGTCCCGGTTCCTGGAGCGCTCGGCGCCGAGGTGGTGGTCGAGTTCCACCTCCAGGGCCGCTTCGAGGATCAGCCGGGTGAGCCCCCGCAGCGGGGCGCAGCTGCCGAGGAGGTCCGTCGCGTCCGCCGGGCCGGGGGCAGGGCCGGTGCCGAGACCGATGCCGGTCCCCTTGCCGGCTGCGGCGAGGGGTCTGTCGGCGCGCGCGGTGACGGGATCGGCGGCGGCGCCCGGCCGCCAGGACCGCGGGGCGGCCGGGATACGGGCCAAGGGGTGGTCGGTCAACGATCCTCCTCATGCCGTGCGGACGGACGGACGTGTGCGCCGACACACGGGCAGGCGCGCGGGCGGCGAGTCGCGGTGGAGCGCCGCGCCGTCACTCCAGGGTCACGTCGACGGACATGCCCGCCAGCACGTCCGGCGGGGCGTTGTCGATGGCGATGGTGACGTCGTAGTAGGTGGCGCCGGGCACCCGGGCCGGGTCGAGCCGGATCTGGCTGATATGGCCGGTGAGCGTCTTCCCCGACGCGGAGACCGAGAGGCTGGTCTGCTGGCCCAGATGGGCGCTGGCCATCTGGGACTCGGGCAGTTGGGCGGTCACCTCCAACGCGCCGGAGTAGACGGTGACCAGGGCCGAGTAGCCCGGGTTCTCCGCCGCGGAGGCGGAGCCGCCGCCGGTCGCGGGGGTGGGGACGAACAGCTGGACACCCGGTTGCTGGTCCACCAGCGTGCCGGACTGGGCGGCGGGGCCGGCGTAGGCGTGCACGCCCTGGGGGCCGACGACGTCGCCCACCGCGCCCGCGATGTCCGCGACGACGCCGTCGGAGGGGGCGAGGATCGTGGTCTGTTGGAGCGCGAGCTCGTCGGCGGCCAGTTGCGCCTGAGCGGTGGCGAGTTGGGAGCGCGCCTGGGCGATGGTCGCCGGGGTGAGCGGGCTGCCCTGGGCGGCGAGCTGGGCCTGCGCCGCCTGGAGCACGGACTGCCCCTGAGCCAGGGCCTTCTGGTCGTTCTGCTCCTGGGTCCGGGTGCTGGACTGGACGGCGCTCAGCTGGGCCTGCGCCTGGGCCAGGGCGGCGGCGTCCTTGTCCACCTGGGCGGCGAGGTTCTGGCACAGGATCGGGTTCGAGGCTCCCGACGCGCCACCCGAGGCCGCAGAGGCCGCGGCGGGCCAGGAGCGCCCGTCGGCCGGCCCGGCGGCGCCGCCGGCGGTAGGGGAGGGGGAGGGGGAGGGGTGCGCAG
>NZ_BBPO01000040.1:0-23176 GCF_000787815.1 Streptacidiphilus neutrinimicus | reverse complement strand
GGGGAGGGGTGCGCAGGGGTGCGGCCCGGTGAGGGGGTCGGGGTCGGGGAGCCGGTGGCGCTGCCGCAGTCCTGCGCGTAGCGGGCCTGGTCGTCGCTCAGCGCGGTGCGGTCGGAGGCGATCGCGGTGTTCTGCGCGGCGATCTGGTCCGCCGCGTCGGTCTGGGCCAGAGCCAGCGCGCCCTGCGCACTGGCGGCGTCCGACTGGGCCTTGGCGACGGCGAGTTGGTTCTGCGCCGCGACGTCCGGGGTGGTGTCGGGATGCTGGTCCGCCGCGATCAGGGCGGTGTCGGCGGCGACGGCCGCGCGCGCGGCCTGGAGGTTGGCGGTGGCGACGTCGCTGCGCTGGGTGGCCAGCACCTGTCCGGCCCGGACGTGGTCGCCGGGGTGGACCCGCAGGGTCTGCACGGTCCCGGTGGCGCCGAAGTCGAGGTAGTAGGTGTGGGCGGGGGTGACCTCGCCGCTGAAGCTGAGCGGCCGGGACGCGATGGCGTGGTAGGTCGCGGTGGTGGCGGCGGCCACCGCGAGGGTGACGCCGGCCGCCGCCCCGAGCTGCCACAGGGCCCGGGGCCTGCGGGCGGGCAGGATCTCTCCCACGCCCGCTTCTCCGTCGGCGAGGGCCGCGTTCATGCCTCGGACGGGACGTGACTTCTTGCCGGGCATCGCCCCGGTCACCTCCTCTCGGGCATCGGCCCCGCGGGAGACGGGGTGCGTTCGGGGAGCTCGGTCAGGATGTCCTCGGCGGTCTCCATGCCGGCCCGCCACACCGACCGCGCGATGATCTTGGTGGGGTCGACCCGGTGGCGGTAGCGGCCCGCGGTCTCGCGGCACTCCTCCAGCAGGCCCTCGCTGAGCGTGGTCGGCTCGAGGCCCAGGGCGAGGAACTGGTCATTGCGGACGTTGAGTTCGTTCTCGTCGGCCTCCCGGCGCGGGTTGGGCAGGTGGGCGACGGACGCACCGGTCAGCGAGCCGACGAGCTTGGCCAGGTCGCGCACCCGGTGGCTCTCGGTCACCTGGTTGAAGACCTTCGGCTTGTCACCGGCGGCGGGCGGGTTCTGCAGGGCGATCTCGATACATCGGACCATGTCGCGCACGTGGATGAAGGCCCGGGTCTGGCCGCCGCTGCCGTGGACGGTGAGCGGGTGCCCGATGGCCGCCTGCATCAGGAAGCGGTTCAGCACGGTGCCGTAGTCGCCGTCGTAGTCGAAGCGGTTGACCAGCCGCTCGTCGCGCGCGGTCTGCGGGGTCTGGGTGCCCCAGACGATGCCCTGGTGCAGGTCGGTGATGCGGACCTGGTCGTTGGCCGCGTAGAAGGCGAACATCAGCTGATCGAGCGTCTTGGTGAGGTGGTAGACGGAGCCGGGGCTGGCGGGGTGCAGGATCTCGCGCTCCACGTCGCCGTCGGGGGTGGGGACCTTGACGGTCAGATAGCCCTCGGGGATGGGCGCCGAGCCCGACCAGCCGTAGCCGTAGACGCCCATGGTGCCGAGGTGCACCAGCGCCGCGTCGGTGCCGGACTGCACCAGGGCGGAGAGCAGGTTGTGGGTCGCCCGGACGTTGTTGTCGATCGTGTAGCGCTTGCTGGTGGTCGAGCGCATCGAGTACGGCGCCGCCCGCTGCTCGGCGAAGTGGACGATCGCGTCGGGGCGCAGCGCCGGCAGCAGGGCGGTCAGCCGCTCGGCCTCGCGGGCCAGGTCGAGCCGGACGAAGCGGATCTCGCGGCCGGAGACCTGCCGCCACACGCGCAGCCGCTCGCCGATCGGCCGGATCGGGGTGAGCGACTCCACCTCGAGCTCCAGGTCGATCGCCCGCCGGCTGAGGTTGTCGAGGACGGTGACGTCGTGCCCGAGGTCCGACAGGTGCAGCGCCGCCGGCCAGCCGCAGAATCCGTCTCCTCCGAGAATGAGGACATGCATGAGCTGGTACCTCCACGAAATTCGGATCGAATGCGAACGCAAATCATGGAAGAAAGACCGGGTGGGGGTCCGGGTCGTGCGGCCGCAGTGGAAAGCGGCCGAGCGAATTGCCGTCGTGGTGCGCTTCCCTGCGTGGACGCTGCTGTGTGGCGCCCGGGGCGGCAGGGTGGACGAGGCGACCCTTCGTACCGGTCAGTACGGACTGTGGCACAAGATCCGTGTCATGTCCAGCACACAGTATTTTCGAAGCCGCTGGTCATCCTGTCACCACTGGATAAGGAGTCAGAGCAGCTCGGACGGCCTTTCGGGGGCAGGTGACGCAGTGTCACTCCTTGTCGGCCACCGTGCCAGCTTCCGGTCCCGCCTGCGATTTTCCGCACTTCCATTCCACACACGGAAATCCGGTGTAGCGGTAGAGGGCCGGATTCCCTTTGCGCCGAAGGAAAGGATTGAGTAAGAACGGCGCTTGCGACATTGCCGTTCCGTCGCGCTCCGGCGGTATCAATTGGGGAGGGAAAGGAGGGCCACCGTGGCTCGAAGTGCCGCCGAGGAAGAGAATTCCGACCCGCTCTCGCTCACTGTCCCGCTCTCCGACGGCGCCAACCTGCGCGCCTTCGCCAACGCCGCCGCGGCGCGCCTGGAACACGCCGACGCGGCCGACGTCGTCTCCTGGGCCCACCGCGCCTTCGGCTCCGGACTGGCCGTCGCCTCCTCCATGGCCGACACCCACCTGGTCCACCTGGTCCAGAGCATCGTGTCCGGCATCGACGTGCTGTTCCTCGACACCGGGTACCACTTCGCCGAGACCATCGGCACCCGCGACGCCGTCGCCGCCGCCTACGACGTCAACCTCATCACGCTGACGCCGCGCCAGACCGTCGCCGAGCAGTCCCTGGCCTACGGTCCGCACCTGTTCCAGCGCGACCCCGACCGCTGCTGCGCCCTGCGCAAGGTCGAGCCGCTCGAGCGGGGCCTGCGCCCCTATCGCGCCTGGATCGTCGGCATGCGCCGCGAGGACGCGACCACCCGCTCCGACCTGCGCGTCGTGGAGTACGACCGGGCCCGCGCCATCGTCACCATCGCACCGCTCGCCCGCTGGACCCAGCGGGACGTCGACGAGTACGTGACCCGCCATCAGGTGCTGGTCAACCCGCTGCTCCTCGACGGCTACACCTCCATCGGCTGCGAGCCCTGCACCAGGCGGCCTCAGCCGGGCGCCGACCCGCGCTCGGGCCGATGGGCGGGCACCGCCAAGACCGAATGCGGGCTGCGCCGGCAGCCGGGAAGGAGCACCTGATGAGGGACCTCACCCACACCGCGCCGCCCCCGGGCGGCGAGGAGGAACAGGGCCTCGGCACGCCACCGGCGGCCACGCTCGCCGCGGACGCGCCCCACCCGCGCTTACGCCTGTCCCACCTGGAGGTCCTGGAGTCCGAGGCCGTCCACATCATCCGTGAGAGCGTCGCCCAGTTCGAGCGCCCCGCGCTGCTCTTCTCCGGCGGCAAGGACTCGATGGTCATGCTGCACGTGGCGCTGAAGGCCTTCTGGCCCGCGCCGCTCCCGTTCGGGCTGCTGCACGTGGACACAGGCCACAACTTCCCCGAGGTCCTCGCCTTCCGCGACCACGTCGTCGCCGAGCACGGCCTGCGCCTGACCGTCGCCCACGTCGAGGCCTACCTCGCCGACGGCCGGCTGACCGAACGCCCCGACGGCACTCGCAACCCGCTGCAGACCGTCCCGCTGCTCGACGCCGTCGCCAAGGGCGGCCTCGACGCGCTGTTCGGGGGCGGCCGCCGCGACGAGGAAAAGGCCCGCGCGAAGGAGCGGGTCTTCTCGCTGCGCGACGACTTCGGCGCGTGGGACCCGCGCCGTCAGCGGCCCGAGCTGTGGGGGCTGTACAACGGCCGCCACCGCCCCGGCGAGCACCTTCGCGTCTTCCCGCTGTCCAACTGGACCGAGCTGGACGTGTGGCAGTACATCGCCGAGGAGCGCGTCGAGCTGCCCTCGATCTACTACGCCCACGAGCGGGAGGTGTTCCGGCGCGGCGGCATGTGGCTGACCGCCGGCGCCTGGGGCGGCCCCAGGAAGGGCGAGCAGGCGCAGCGCCGCACCGTTCGCTACCGCACCGTCGGCGACATGTCCTGCACCGGCGCCGTCGAGTCCACGGCCACCACCGCCCAGGAGGTCATCACGGAGATCGCCGGCTCCCGGGTGACCGAGCGCGGCGCCGGCCGCGCCGACGACCAGCTCTCCGAGGCCGCCATGGAGGACCGCAAGCGGGAGGGGTACTTCTGATGGCCCGACCGCCCCTCACCGGCCCGTCGGCGCCCACCGGACCCGGGGGCCGGGCCGTTCCGGCCACCCTGCTGCGGCTGGCCACCGCGGGCTCCGTCGACGACGGCAAGTCGACCCTGGTCGGCCGGCTGCTCCACGACTGCCAGGCGGTGCTCGCCGACCAGCTCGCCGCCGTCGCCCGTGCCTCACGCGAACGCGGCCTGGCCGCGGCCGACCTGGCGCTGCTGACCGACGGCCTGCGCGCCGAGCGCGAGCAGGGCATCACCATCGACGTCGCCTACCGCTACTTCGCCACGCCCAGACGCCGGTTCATCCTGGCCGACACCCCCGGCCACGTGCAGTACACGCGCAACATGGTCACCGGCGCCTCGACCGCCGACCTGGCCGTGGTGCTCGTCGACGCCCGGGGCCGGGTACGCGAGCAGACCCGGCGTCACCTCGCCGTCGCCGCGCTGCTGCGGGTCCCGCGCCTGGTGCTGGCCGTCAACAAGATGGACCTCGTCGGCTACGCCGAGCCGGTCTTCGCCGCCGTCGCCCTCGAATGCGCCGCCTACGCAGCCGACCTGGGCGTCACCGACGTCCTGGCCGTGCCGGTCAGCGCCCTGCACGGGGACAACGTGGTGCACCCGTCCGCGTCCATGGACTGGTACAGCGGTCCCACGCTGCTCGAACACCTGGAGTCCGTCGAGGTCGACGAGGACCCGCAGGCGCTGCCCGCGCGCTTTCCCGTCCAGTACGTGCTGCGCGCGTCGGAGTCGGGGCCGGACGCCGGATACCGGGGCTACGCCGGACGCCTGGCCGGCGGGGTGCTGCGCCGCGGCGACCAGGTCGCCGTGCTGCCCTCGGGCCGGACCTCGACCGTCGTCGGCATCGACCGGCTCGGCCGCCGCGACGTCGACCACGCCGTCACCGACCAGTCGGTGACGCTGCGCCTGGCCGACGACCTGGACGTGGGCCGGGGCGACCTGATCGCGCCGGTGAGCGCCACGCCCCGGGTCGGCCGCGAGTTCACCGCCACCGTCTGCCATCTGGACGCTCGGCCCCTGCGCCCGGGACAGCGCGTCCTGCTGCGCCAGCAGACCGCTGTCGTCCGCGCGGTCGTGCGCTCCCTGGACGCGCGCCTGGACCTGGCCGCCCTCGCGACCGCCCCCGCGCCGGACGCGCTGGAGGCCAACGACCTCGGGCAGATCACCGTGGTCACGGCCGAGCCGGTGGTCTTCGACGCGTACCGGGACAACCGCCGCACCGGCGCGTTCCTGCTGGTCGACCCGGCCGACGGCGCGACGCTCACGGCCGGCATGGTCGGCGCCCTCCGCGCGGCGGCCCGGCCATCACCGGTTCCCGGCGAGAGCAGAGTGCCCGCCCCGGGCGCCCGGGCGGGCGGTTAGGACGGCTCGTGCGGCGCTGCTCCTGCTCCCGTTCCTCAGGCGCTCGGGCCCGGCTCCTGGTCCCGCCCTCGGGCTTCGGGCGTCCGGGACCCCGGCCTCGGCCCGCGCTGTGCCGTCACCCCCGATCCTCACGCCCCCGCCTGCGGGTTCCCGCCGCGGGGCCGCCATGAAGGGAGCCGTTCGCCCATGCCCAGCACCGCCGGTCACGACACCGTGGCCGCGCTCGTCCTGGAGGCGCTGCTCCTCCTGCTGGTGACCCGCTGGCCGCTGGCGCGGCGCTTCGACGACAGCGACCGCGGCAGCGGGCGGATCGTCGAGCTGCCCTCCGTCAGGCGGCCGTCGCTGCCGCGCGCCGCCGTGTTCCTGCTGGTCGCGGCGTGCGTCAGCACGGCCATCGTCGCCCTGAGGCACCCTCAGCTGATGCAGGCCTACCAGTCCCTGGTCGCCGACACCCTCACCGCCACCGCCAGGGACCCGCACCAGGCCCTCGTCTACGCACGGACCCTGCCGCCGCTGCTGCCCGCGGCCGTCGTCGGCTACCTGGTCACGATGGCCGTCGCGCTGCCCGCGAGCCCGGGACGGCGGCTGATGATCCTCGCGCACGCGCCGCTGTTCGTCGCGCTGTCCGTGCTCGCCGAGTGCTTCACCGCGCTGCTCGGCGCGACCACCGGCATGCCGCTGGCGCCGGCCCCCCTGATCGCGCTGGCGCTCCAGTCGACCCTCGGCTACCTGCTGATCTTCCGGCTCACCTTCACGACCTACCGCCTGCCCGCCGTCACCCCGCTGCCCTCGCTGCGACGCGGCGCGGACTGGCACGACAACCTCGTGCTCGCGCTGTGCCTGCTCGCCTCGCTCGGCCTGGTCACCGCGATCGCGCTCGCGCTGATCGACCAGGTCGGCGGGCACCCGCTGACGGTGTTCCTGATCCTCGCGAGCCTGCGCTCGGCCGTCACCGACCTCACCTTCGTCCTGCTCACCCTCATCCGCGCCGTCGGCGGCCGCGCCCCGAGGCCCGGCCCGCTGCGGCCCGCGCTCGACGTCATCATCCCCGCCTACAACGAGGCCGCCGGAATCGAGCGGCTGCTGCGGTCCATCGACCGTGCGGCGGAGGGCTACGGGGGGCCGGTGCACGTGATCCTGTGCGACGACGGCTCGACCGACGACACCCGCGCCCTCGCCGAGGCCGCGGTCGGCGCCTACCGGCACGCCAGCGGCGAGGTGATCCAGGGACAGCACGCGGGCAAGGCCAAGGCGCTGAACCTGGCGCTGGCCCGCTGCACCGCGGACTTCGTGTTCCGCGTCGACGCCGACTGCGCACTGGACCGCGACTCCTTCGCCGGGGCCGTCCCGCACTTCCTGGCCGATCCGCGCGTGGGCACCCTCGGCGTTCTGCCGCTGCCCAAGGAGCCCTACACCACCTGGATCGACCGGATGCGGGCCATGGAGCAGCTGTTCACCTACGGCTTCTGCCTGTCCGCGCTGAGCACGGTCGACGGCGTGCCCTGCATTCCCGGCACCTTCTGCGCCTTCCGGCGGCAGGCGGCGGTGGAACTCGGCGGCTTCGTGCACGGCATGTTCGGTGAGGACGCCGAGTTCACCTGCGCTCTGGGGCGGTTGGGCTGGCGCGCGGTGGTCGCCCCGCAGACGGTCTCCTACGAGGACGTGCCGGCGAGCCTCGGGCAGCTGCGGGTGCAGCGGTTCCGGTGGGGTCTGGGCGGCATGATGAACTTCAGCCGGTTCACCCCCTTCGGGCAGGGCGCGCCCGGCACGCGCTTCTGGTTCGAACTGCCGCGCAGCGCAGGGACCCGGCTGACCTCGCCCGTCCACTTCTTCGTGCTGATCCTGGCCTTCGTCTACGGCGTGCTCCAGCCCCAGCCGCAGCACAACATCGCCCGCTTCGCCGTGGTCTTCGTGCTCGCGCAGCTGCCCGCGCTGCTGCCGAGGATCGCGGCGATCTTCTACTACCGGCGCACCCACCTGCTGGCCTGGCTGCCGCTGTGGCTGCCGTTCTCGTTCGTCAAACGCTTCTTCCAGCTGGAGTCGACGCTCGCCTGCGGGACCAGGCCGGTCCGCGGCCCACGGCCGCTGCGCGAGCTGCGCCGCGCCGGCCTCTCTGTCAAAGGAATCCCCTCGTGAGCCCGACCACCACACGGAAGGCGATCCTCGCCGTCGTCCTGCTGCTGTTGCTGACGTCCGGCTGCTCGGCCGGTCGCGGCGGGGGCCGCCCGCCCGTGTCGCGTCCGCCGTCGGCCGCCGCGTCCGGTGGGGGCGGCACGGCCGGAGGGGCCGGCACGTCCGGCACGAGTCGTGGCGCCGGTGGCGGCGGACCGTTCTGGATCGTCAGCGGGCAGACGCTGGCGCGCCTGATCGCGACCGACCGCGCCACGGCGACCCGCCTCTTCGACACCCCGTCCACGTATGTGCTGACCGGATCGGGCAGCTGGGACGTCCCCGCGGGCTGGAGCAGCACGCCCACGGCGGACTTCACCAGCTACCGCGAGATGCGCGCGGCCCTCGCGGACCACCGCGTCGACCCGCGGATCCGCGCCGCGCTCTACGACAACGAGCACTGGGGGATGACACCCGCCTCCGAGCAGGCCGACCCGGCCCGTTACGACCGGCTCGCCGCGCAACTGGCGCACCGTCACCAGCTGACCTTCCTGGCCGCCCCCTCGACCGATCTCGCCTCGGTGCTGCGGCCGGGCCTCACCGGAGGGGAGGGAGCCTTCGGCGCCCTCCTGGACGCGGGCCTGTTCGGCCGGATCGCCCCGTCCGCGGACGTGCTCGACATCCAGGGCCAGGGAGCCGAGCCCGACCCCGCGAAGTTCGCCGCCTTCGTCCGCTCCGCCGCCGCGCAGGCGCGCAGCGCCAACCCGGACGTCAGGGTGCTGGCGGGGATCAGCACCAACCCCTCCGGCCAGGCGGTGACCGCCGCCGGGATCGAGCGCGCCGCCCAGGCGGTCCGCCGCGACGTGGACGGCTTCTGGCTCAACGACCCGGCGGCGGGAGCCGCCTGCCCCCGCTGCACCGGCCCGCTCCCGCAGACGGCCCTCGCCGTCGCGAGCGCCCTCGACGGCTGAGTACGGCCGCCGAGCGTCTGCCCTCACGAGAGGAACCACGATGACCACAACGCCGCTCGGCACCGGCGACGACGACGCGTCCGTCGCCCGCGCCCCCGTCCTGACGCGCCGCCGCAGCCTCGCCCTCGGCGCGGTCGGCGCCGGGCTGGGGCTCGGAATCGCCGCCCGCGCCACCTCCGCCGCGGCCGCGCCCGCCCGGGCCGTGGTGCCCGGCGCCGCGGACCCCACCGTCTTCGACGTGACGACCTACGGCGCGCGCGGCGACGGACACACCGACGACACCCGCGCGATCCAGAAGGCCCTCGCCACCGCCGGCGCGGTCCCGGGCTCCGAGGTCTGGTTCCCGCCCGCGCCAGGCGGCTGCTACCGCACCACCGGCGTGACCGTCCCCGGCGGCGTCGCCGCCCTGACCGGCCGCTGCACTCTCAAGGACTCCGACGCCCCCACCGTCGCCACGCTGACCGGCTCGGTCCTCGCCCCACTCGACACCACGACCGCAGGCCTGCTGACGGTCGGTGTGAGCGGCGACGGCAGCTTCGTCGGCGCCAACCCGCACGGCCTGACCGTCGACGGCCTCGGCTTCCTCGGCACCGCGCCGGGCGGGGGAGCGGTGGTCGGGATGTGGGGCGCGACCATCGTCGACACCTCCGACGTCACCTTCGTCAACTGCCGTGACCTGTACTGCGGTTCACCGGGTTTCCACGGCTACCCCAGCGGCGGCGACCCCGACGGCACCGGAGGCTTCGCGCGCTTCCTGTCGTCCGGCACCGACAACTGGTTCGCGGTCAACGGACGCGTGCTGTCCTGCTCCTCCTACGGGGCGGGCACCTTCGTGCTGGCCGACGGACTCTCCACGGCCCACCCCGGCGGGGGCAGCACGGACGGCAGGATCAGCGGCTGCCAGGCCAACGGCCACAACCACGCGGTCCAGCTCGGGCCGGCCCTCGCGGGGGCGGGCGGCTGGTCCGTCACCGACTGCCACTTCTCCTCCGCCGAGGGGGCCAGCCACATCACCTACGGCCTCGCCGGCACGCCGTGGACCCTGCGCGTCGAGGGCTGCTACTTCGACCTCTGCGCGGACGTGCACATCGACTGCCACGGCCGCGGCCTGCAGGCGGTCGGGAACTACTTCCGCGCGCTCGGCGGGAGGGCCGCGATCTCCTTCGGCCACACGCTCGCCACCGCCGGCCGCGACCCGGCCGCCCTGCTGACCGGGAACGTCCTCGACCTCGACGGCTCCACCACGACGGCCTGCTTCGCCCACTTCTGCGGCTTCACGGCCGACGTACTGGCCGCTCACGGCGGCGGCCAGTACGCCGGCAACCTGGTCCACAACCACGGAGCGCCGATGCCCAAGAGCTGGGTCGGCCAGTTCATGGACAGCGCCAGGAAGCCGGTGACCGCGGCCTCGACGGCCGAACTCGACCTCGCCGCGGGCCCCGTCCTCTCGGCCTGACCCGCGGCTCGCCCGCGCCTCGCCCGTCCCCTGCGCGCAGGCCCGAATCTCCACACGACAGCCCGGTGGAAGCAGCCACCTCCGCGTTGTCACCCCCGAACCGCCTTGCTACGTTTCCGAAGCCACCCCGACATGGGGTGGCAACAGGCTCGTCGTCCAGCCGCACACATGCACGCCCCCGACTCGACTCGACTCAGGAGGCCGTACGTTGCGCTCCCACCCGATAGCCGCCCCCCTCGGCCGAACCGCCGTTCCGCTGCTGGGGTCGGCCGCCCTGGCCCTGTCCGGCCTGCTCACCGCCGCGCCCGCCCTCGCCGCGGGCCCCACCGTCACGCACCCCGCGGTCGCCTGGGCCCGCTCCTGCGCCGTCGACCTGGCGCCGGGTCACGCCTACTGCGACGCCCTGCGCGTCACCAACGCCGCCGAGAGCATCCCCGCCCAGGGCGCCGCCCCCGGCCTGAGCGCCTCCGGTTACGGCCCCTCCGACCTGCTGTCCGCCTACGCCCTGCCCTCCGGGGGCGGGGCCGGGCAGACCGTCGCCATCGTCGACGCCTACAACGACCCCAAGGCGGCCGCCGACATGGCGGTCTACCGGTCCCAGTACGGACTGCCCGCCTGCACCAAGGCCAGCGGCTGCTTCAAGCAGGTCAGCCAGACCGGCGGCAGCACCCTGCCCGCCAACAACTCCGGCTGGGCGGGTGAGATCTCCCTCGACCTCGACATGGTCTCCGCCATCGCGCCGAAGGCCCACATCATCCTGGTCGAGGCCAAGACCGCGTCGATGGCCAACCTGGGCGCCTCGGTCAACGAGGCGGCCAAGCTCGGCGCGACGGAGATCTCCAACAGCTACGGCGGCTCCGAGTCCGCCACCGACACCACCTACGACAGCTCGTACTTCAACCACCCCGGCATCGCCATCACCGCCTCCTCCGGTGACAGCGGCTACGGCGTGGAGTACCCGGCCGCCTCGAAGTACGTCACCGCCGTCGGCGGTACCGCGCTCAAGAAGGCCTCCAACACGCGTGGTTGGAGCGAGAGCGTCTGGTCCACCAGCAGCGCCGAGGGCGCCGGCTCCGGCTGCTCCGCCTACGACGCCAAGCCCACCTGGCAGAAGGACAGCGGCTGCGCCAAGCGAACCGTCGCCGACGTCTCGGCCGTGGCCGACCCGGCCACCGGCGTGGCGGTCTACCAGACCTTCGGCGCGAGCGGCTGGAACGTCTACGGCGGCACCAGCGTGGCCTCTCCGTTGATCGCGGCCGTCTACGCGGACGCCGGCGCGCACAGCGCGGCCGTCCCGGCGGCGGACCTGTACGCGCACCCCTCCGCGCTCAACGACGTGACCACCGGCTCCACCAGCACCTGCTCGCCCGCCTACCTGTGCCACGCCGAGCCCGGCTACGACGGCCCGACCGGCCTCGGCACCCCGAACGGCCTGACCGCCTTCACCGGCTGACGCCGAATTCGACCCCTCGCACAGCGCCCGGTCGTCGCCCTCGGCGGCGGCCGGGCGCTGCGGCATGCCGTGAGGCCGCCGATGCCCGTGGTGCGGACGGTTTCTGGCGCGGATCGGGGGTAGGCGCGGGAGACCGGTGATCCGAGGAGGGAGGGCGCAGCCGTGCTCGTGGTGATGGCTCTGGCGGGTTACGCGGCGGTCGCACTGTGGACCGCCCACTACGTCTTCGCACGCCAGCGCGCGGCCTTCCTGGCCAGGCGCGCCGAAGGCCGCTCGGACGCCGCCGTGGAACGGCAGTTCCGGCGTCAGGAGCGCGAGCAGGCGAAGGCGATCGCGTTGTTGGTCGGCTGCTCCTGGCCGGTGAGCGGCCCCGCGCTGCTGGCCCGTCGGCTGGTCGCGGTCGCCGTGCTGAACGCGGCCGGCCCCGCGGCCAGGCGCGACGAGGCAGCCGACCTGCAGCGCCGGATCCGGCAACTGGAGCGGGACTTGGGGCTGGACGCCGGGCCGGACGCCGGGCTGGGCGTCGCGCTGGACGCCGGGCTGGGCGTCGCGCTGGACGCCGGGCTGGGCGTCGCGCTGGACGCCGGGCTGGACCGCCCCGGCGTTCGACAGGACGCGGACGCCGCCTGACCCGCCCGGGGCCGGGACGTGCACGCACTCCCGTACATGCGAGCGGCGCCGCGTGGGCAGGCGCATCCGGTAAGGGTGAGTCGAGACCGGGACGGTGATGGATGTGCGGGCGGTGGGCTGGGCGCAGCGGTTGCCGGTGAGCGCCGGTGTGCGTGCGGGGCGGACATGGGCGCGGGAGTGCCTGGCCGGGCTGGGATGGGACGACGACGCCCCCGAGACGGCGGACGCCGTGGTCCTGGCGGTGTCGGAGCTGGTGACGAACGCGCACGTGCACGCGCGCAGCGACGCGGACCTGGTCCTGCTGTGGGACGGACGGTGCCTGTACCTCAGCGTTCACGACCACAGCCGGCGCCTCCCCGTCCCGCGTTCGGCGAGTCCGGACGCCACGGGCGGCAGGGGACTGTTCCTGGTCGACGCGGTGGCCGACCACTGGCACGCCCACCCCTGCCGCGACGGGAAGACCGTGACCGCGTGCTTCCACCCGCCCGCGTCGGTCCGTGACCTGTTGGAGGCGTAGGGTCCGTCTTCACAGCGGATCAACCGCACGCCGCCAGGAACGCGAGGCCGCCCACGGCCGCGGGCCGCCAGAGTCGGGCGATCGGGCGAGGACGACGGTGTACCCTGCGGTCTCGACGCGACGCGGTCGCCGCGTGGAGCGTCGCTGCGCGCCATGAGGCACGCGCATCCCACCATCGCCTGCAGCCGCCCGCCCGGGGCCGGCGCGAGAGGACCCGGCATGTTCGACAAGCTGCTGCACCACAAACTGCTGCACGAGGGTCTCGAGGGCCAGGGCGTGATCACCAAGCAGAAGGTCGAGGGCATGAAGGGCGACCGGGCCTATTCCGGCTTCTACCTCGGCATCGAGGGGCACATGAAGTTCGAGGACGGCACCGAGGGCGCGTTCTCGTCCATGGGCCTCGACACCTCTAAGCTCGGTGACCTCGAGGTCGGGACCATCATCCCGGTCCGCTACAGCGCGGACCACAAGCACGTGGTCGTGGACGTGCTCAAGCTGGAGGCCCGTCACACGGCCTGGAAGCGCAAGGCGGCCGACTTCGAGGAGCAGCGCCGGCAGCGGGAGATCGCCTCTGCCGATGCCAAGTTGGACCAGGCGAACAAGCGCGGCCACCACGGCTGAGGCCGGTCCCGGTCTGTTCCACAGTGACGGGGCGCCTGCCTGTGGCGGAAGCCTCGGATTGGTCTAGACGATATTGGTCTAGACCCCTTGACGGTGTCTTTCGGGTTCGGGTTCACTGAGTCGCGGAGCATGCGGGTGTCCATGCCATGGCTCTGCGCGGCTCGCTTTCCCCCACGCCCCGTCACGAAGGAGCACCCCCATGCCTTCCCTTCTCCCTCGACGCGCTCGGTTATGGTGCGCGACAGCGGCCGCTGCGTTGGCCGTCGTGGCCGTCTGGGTCCTGTCCTTCGGCGCGCCCGCCTCCGCCTCCGCCACCGCTGACGCCGCCCGGCAGGCGGGGACGGTGAGCTCGCTGCCCGCCTGTCCGTTCTGGGCCTCGGGGATCACGCCGCCGGCCCGCAGCACCACCCCGTGGGTGCCGCCGCTGCAGACCGCCCCTGCCGTCGACTTCACCGCCCGGCCCGCCGCGCCCACGATCAGCGGCGCCCTGCAGAACGGGCAGGTCACCGTCACCGTCGCCCCGGTCCCCAACGCCGTGGCCTACAAGGTGTGGCGCGACGGCGTGGACATCGGGTACATCAGCTACTGGGGCCAGACCGGCCCGCTGACCGTCACCGACACCTCGCCCTGCCAGGGCGCGTACTACGACGTCGTCGCGATGTACGACACCAGCAACTCGGACGCCTCGTTCGGCCGCCTCTCCGCCCCCTACTGGCTCGGCGCGGACGGGACACTCGCCCAGGGTGCGGGCGACGTCGCGCCCGGCACGCAGATCTCCATGATGGTCACCTCCTACGACAACACCGGCTCGACCGCCACCGGCTACAACGCCCAACTCGGCGTCTGCGCCACCGATCCGCGTGTCATCCCGTGGGGCACGTACTTCTCCGTGCCGGGCTACGGCACGTGCTACGCCGGTGACCTCGGCACCTGGATCCAGAACGACACCGTCGACGTCTGGCTCCCCGGCGACCAGGCCAACAACTGGGGTGTTCAGGACAGGACGGTGACGATCATCGCCGACCCGTACACCGGCGGACCCTCGCCGACCGCCTCGCCCTCGGCGTCCGCGTCGCCGTCAGCGTCCGCCTCAGCGTCGGTGTCCGCGAGCCCCTCGCCGTCGGCGTCCGCCTCGCCCTCGACCAGTCCCACCCCCTCGCCGACGGGCGGCGGAACCTGTGCGCCGGCGTGGAGCGCGTCCACCACGTACACGACGGGCGCGGTCGTCTCCTACGGCGGCAAGAACTACACGGCCACCTACGTCTCGACCGACGCCGTCCCCGGCGCCCCGACCTCCTGGGCGGTCTGGACCGCCGACGCCGCCTGCGCGTAGCAGGCCGGAGCGCACGGACGCCTGTGGCGCCGCACGGCGGGATCCGCCGTGCGGCGCCACAGAACCGTCTGCCGTCGCGGACGGCCGATTCGATCCGTATGAGGGCGCGTCGCGGTCCCAGGGACTGCTGGTGAGGTTCGTTGTCTGGGTGGGGGGCGCATGCTGCGCGCGCACCCCCACCCAGGAGCCTTACGCGCCCGGCGCGCGGGGTGTGACGCCCTGGCCGGAGGTGACGACCGGACCGCCCTCGTCCCAGCCGCCGTAGTTGTGCAGGGTGCCCCAGGAGATCCACTGGCAGGCGTTGATCTCCGAGCCCACGCGCCAGTCGTCCGGGCTGGCGTCGCCGTGGGGGATGCCGTCGATGAAGACGTCCTTGTTGGCGGCGGTGGCGTACCCGGCGTTCATGAACCAGTAGTTGGTGCTGACCCCGTTGACCCCGAGGTGGGGCGAGCTGATGGCCAGGTCCACGGGGTAGCCGGCGTACTGGGAGGTGATGAAGCCGCCCGCGAACTCCCAGTGGGCGACGACGTTGCCGTAGTCCCAGGTGCCGGGGCACGGGTCGTACATCTGCTCGACCTGGCCGGCGTAGACGCCGGCGTAGGAGAAGGAGCCCGGGGCGCCGATGTTGATCAGGCCGCAGGTCCCGGCAGCGGCGGTGATCTTCGTGCCCTCGATGCCGGAGCGGGCGATCAACTCGCCGTGCGGGGCGCTGTAGCTGATCCGCTTGTCGCCGTGCTGGAACACCAGCGTGGCCGGGGCCTTGGCGGCGGAGTGGAGGGCCGGGGCGGTCGCGTGGCTGGTGCCGGCGGCGCCCAGGGCGAGTGCGGACGCGGCCGCGGTGGCGGCGGCGATGGTGCGAAGACGCATGAGATCCCCCTCGTGAAGACCAGGTGGCCGGAGCAGGAAGGCCGGCCGACTGCCGAGCCGGCTGCTCCGTCTGGACTGCCTCAAGGCTGGCAGGATCACCGCCCGACCGACTACGTGCTCGGTTGCCCCCGGTCATATCCGGTTGCGACGGCGTCAGCGGGCTGCGGCTGCGGCTGCGGGTCCAGCAGGTCCGCGGCACGGCCTCGTTCGTGCTGGACGTGCCCGGCTTGGCCCCGGCGTCAGCAGGACCGCCGGGCGGCGGTCGAGGAGGTCTTCGACCTTCTCGCCGGCGGCTGGCGGCCCCCGACCCAGCCGACCCCATGACGAGCGAAGACGCCCCCGCGGGTGCGCGGGGGCGTCTTGAAGAGGCCTACCCGAGACGCGCCTTTGCGAAGGGTCAGGCCTCGGCGTCGGGGTCGACGTCGAAGACCGACCAGCAGATGTCGTTGCGCAGCCGCTGGTCGTCCAGGACCAGCGCGCGGATCGCCTCCGGGAGCCGGTCGCGCTGCCAGTGGCACTCAAGCCGCCCGGCGCTCTCGGCCTCGTCGGTCGGCGCGGCCGCGCGCACGGCCTTGATCGCGTAGGCGGCGGCGCCCAGCTCGTGTGCGGCGACGTGCGCCACCACCGCGGCCTGCCCGGCCGCGAACGCCGCGTGCCGCGCCGCCCCGGTCAACACCCGTGCCGCTCGGCGTGCCCGCCCGGGTCCCGACCGACTCGGGGGTGATCGGGGACGCGCAGGCGTCGGAGCGGGCGCCGGGCACCTTGCCCGCAGAGGCGGCGACGTCGGTCATGGGCCTACTCCTCGCTCGAATCCCCACAGGTCACGCGGCGACGTTGCCGCGGTGAGCCGTTATGTTGGCCGCTGAGGGCGGCGTGTCCGGCCCCGAGGAAGGAAGTGGTGACTCAGCACCGAGGTTTTCGATGCCGCCGCCGAAGGCCGCCTCGTCCGTGCAGGCTGGCCCCGCTGTCCGAACCTCCCCGGAGGAAGCGATGCTCTCCACACCGACCCCGGATCCCGCGCGCCGAACCAGGCGGGACCGAGCCGTTCACACCGCCGCCGAACAGGGCCTCCTCGACGCCGAGGACACCCCGGTGGCCTGCTTCGTCGACCTCCAGGGGATCGCCGAGAGCGCCCGCGCGCTGCGCGCGGCCTGGCCCGCCGAGCTGGACGTCCTGCACGCCTTCGCCGCCAAGGCGAACCCGCTCGTGCCGGTCCTGGCGCAGCTGCGCGCGCACGGGCTGGGCTGCGAGGTCAGCAGCCCCGGCGAGCTCGCGCAGGCCCGGGCGGCCGGCTTCACCGCGGACCGGATCGTCCTCGACTCACCCGTCAAGACGCTCGCCGAACTGACCACGGCGCTGGCCGAGGGCATCGCCGTCAACGTCGACAACTTCGAGGAGCTCGAACGCGTCGACAAGCTGATCGACGCCGCCGCGCCGGACCCGCGCGTCGGCGTGCGGATCAACCCCCAGGTCGGGCTCGGCAGCATCGAGGCCATGTCGACGGCCGGCCGCACCACCAAGTTCGGTGTCGCGCTGGAGGATCCCGGCAACCGCGAGCGCCTGCTCGACGCCTACCTGGCCCGGCCCTGGCTGCGTTGGGTCCACGTCCACGTCGGCTCGCAGGGCGTCCCGCTGGAGCTCAACGCCGCGGGCGTGGCATCGGCCGTCGCGTTCGCCCGCGAGGTGAACCGGCAGCGGCCCGGCCAGGTCGTCGGCATCGACATCGGCGGCGGCCTGCCGGTCGACTTCAGCGGCGACCATGACGCGCCGACCTACGCCGACCACGTCGAGGCGCTCAAGGCGGCGGTGCCGGCCCTGTTTGACGGCTCCTTCCGGATCGTCACCGAGTACGGCCGCTCGCTGCTGGCGAAGAACGGGTTCTTCGCCACGCGCGTGGAGTACACCAAGGAGACCGGCGGACGGCGGATCGCGCTCACCCACGCCGGAGCCCAGCTGGTGGCGCGCACCGCCTTCGCCCCCGACCTGTGGCCGCTCAGGGTCCTCGCCTACGACCAGGCCGGCCGGCCGAGCGAGGCCGAGCCCGAGGTCCAGGACGTCGGCGGCCCGTGCTGCTTCGCCGGGGACCTGCTGGCGCGCGAGCGCCTGCTGCCGCGCCTCGCCTCGGGCGACCTGGTCGTCGTTCCCGACACCGGGGCCTACTCCTTCTCCTCGCCCTTCCACTACAACAGCCTGCCGATGCCGCCCGTCCACGGCTTCGACACCGCCGAGGACGGCACGGTCCGCTTCACGCTGCTGCGCCGCGCCGAGACCGTCGACGAGGTGGTGGCCAGAAGCGGCGTCACCACGTTTCCCGCCCGCCCGGACGCGCATGGCGGGACGTGACTTCGAGCTGATCGTTGGGGCGGCCGCGCAGGTCCACGACGCGACCGGCCACGTGGTGGCCCCCGGCTTCGTCGACGCCCACACCCACTCCGACCTGAGCACCCTCGACGGCATCGGCGCGGCACAGGAGCACGCCGCCGTGCTGCAGGGCGTCACCGTCGAGATCTGCGGCAACTGCGGCGACAGCGCCTTTCCGGGGGCGGCTCCGCGACTTCGCCGCCTTCGCCCGCGCCCACGCGGCCCAGGGCCGGGCCAACCACCTGACGACCCTGGTCGGACGCGGAACCGTGCGCGCGTCGGTGGTCGGCCATGAGGACCGCGCCGCGACGGACGCCGAAATCGCCGAGATGTGCGGGTGTTGGATCGGCCTGGCCGCCCTCCTGGCCGGTCGCCTCACCCCCGCACCGGCCCGCGTCGGCGTCCTGCTCTCCGGCGGCAACGTCGGCGCCCGCCGCTTCACCGACCTGCTCGCCGACCACCCCTGACGGGGGAGCAGGCGTCCAGTAGGGAAGAGGACGCCTGCCGATCCACCCCGGGGTGGCTAGGATCGCGGGCATGGCCCTGATCACGAGCGACGTCGACCGCTTCGAGGCCGCCCGGCCCCGGCTGGAGGCCATCGCCTACCGGCTGCTGGGCTCCGCGGGCGAGGCGGAGGACGCCGTGCAGGAGACCTTCCTGCGCTGGCAGGCGGCGGACGTCGAGCGGATCGAGACCCCCGATGCCTGGCTGACCAAGGTCCTCACCAACCTCTGCCTCAACCAGCTGACCTCCGCGCGTGCCCGGCGCGAGACGTACGTGGGAGCCTGGCTCCCCGAGCCGCTCCTCGCCGGGGACCCGATGCTCGGCCCGGCCGACACCGCCGAGCGGCGCGAGTCGGTCTCGTACGCCGTCCTGGTCCTGCTGGAGCGCCTGTCGCCCAACGAACGGGCGGTGTACGTGCTGCGTGAGGCCTTCGACTACAGCCACCGTGAGATCGCCGAGCTGCTGGACCTCACCGAGGCCGCCAGCCAGCAGATCTTCCACCGGGCCAGGAAGCACGTCGCGGACGGCAGGGCGCGCACCGAGATCGACCAGGCCGCCGCCCGCAGGATCGTCGAGGAGTTCCTGGCCGCCGCGACCAGCGGCCGTACCGAACCGCTGGTGCGCCTGCTCACCCAGGACGCGGCCGCGATCGGCGACGGCGGCGGCAAGGTCCCGGCCCGCGCCAAGGCGTTCGAGGGCGCGCTCGCGGTCGCCACCTTCCTGCGCGGCCTGTTCAAGCCCAGCCCGGCCAAGCGCGCCTATGTCGGCGGCGCGCCCGACATCTACGCCACCACGGCGAACGGGGAGCCCGCCGTCGTGGCGGTCGTGGACGGCCGGGTCGTCGGGATCACCTGCCTGGAGGTCACCGCGGACGGCATCGTCGCGGTCCGCAGCCAGGTCAATCCCGACAAGCTCCACCGTGCGACCGCGCGGTGGGCCGCCGAGGAGCACGGGGACCCCCTGTACACCCTCTGACGTCCGCCGAGCGGAACGTCCGCCGAGCCCATGTGACGTGCTTCACACTCCAACCCTGTCAGGAAACGCCGGGCTGCCCGGTTCAGGGTGCGAAACCGCGCACGAGCGGATCCGCACAGACAGGAGCAGTCCATGAAGCACCGCATCGTCGTCCTCGGAGCCGGCTACACCGGAGCGGTCGCCGCCGGCCGTCTCGCCAAGCGGCTGCACCGCGAGGACGTCGCCGTCACCCTCGTCAACCCCGAGCCGGACTTCGTCGAGCGGGTCCGGCTGCACCAGCTCGCGACCGGCCAGGACCTGACGCCCCGACCGCTGCGCGAGATGTTCGCGGGGACGGGCGTGGACGTGAAGCTCGCGAAGGTCACCGCCGTGGACGTGGACCGCAGGACGGTGACGGTCACCTCTTCGCACCGGGCCGGGCAGGCGGAGCCGGAGAGTGGGGAGCCGGCGTACGAGGAGCCGGCGTACGAGGAACTGGAGTACGACACCCTCGTCTACGCCCTCGGCAGCGGATGGAACGACGGCGGCGTGCCCGGAGTCGCCGAGCACGCCTACGAACTCTCCAGCCGCGCCGGCGCGCTGCGCCTGCGCGACCGCCTGGCCGCCCTGGACGCCGGCCGTCCCGTGGTCGTGGTGGGCGGCGGCCTGACCGGCGTGGAGGCCGCGACCGAGATCGCCGAGGCCCGCCCCGACCTCGACGTCGCACTGGTCGCCCGCGGCGTCCTCGGCGACTGGCTCTCCGACAAGGGCCGCGCCCACCTGCGGAAGGTGGTCGATCGCCTCGGCATCACCGTCCACGAGCACACGACGGTCGCCGCCCTGGAGGCGGACCGCGTCACGACGGCCGACGGCACCGCCGTCCCGGCCGAGGTCACCGTCTGGACCACGGGCTTCGCCGTCCACCCGATCGCCCAGGCAACCGCCCTGGAGCTCACCGACGGCGGCCGGATCGTGGTCGACGACGCGATGCGCTCGGTCTCCCACCCGGACGTCTACGCCATCGGCGACGCGGCGCTGGCGATCGGCCCCGGCGACAAGCCCCTGCGCATGTCCTGCGCCACCGGCGTCCCGATGGCCTGGCAGGCCGCCGACGCCCTCGCCGCCCAGCTGACCGGCGCCAAGCTCCCACACGTGTCCATCCGCTACTACCAGCAGTGCGTCTCCCTCGGCCGCAGGGAAGGCCTGATCCAGTTCGTCACCGCCGACGACCGGGCGGTGAACCGCGCCCTGACGGGTCGTCTGGCCGCCCGATACAAGGAGCTCATCTGCAAGAGCGCGGCCTGGGGCGTCGCCAACCCGACGGTCGGCATGCCGTCGCGCCGCCGACGCGTCGTCCAGCGGGAGGCCGAAGGCCGTTCCCGCGCGCGGGCGGCCGCCTGACCGCGCCGGCGTAGAGCGGGGATGGCGTCACCCGGATGCCCGGCGTGGCTGGGTGGAGCTGTCGCAGCGGGCTTTCCTACCGTGCGGACGGGGGGTCTCCCCGTCCGCACGGAGGAAGCCAGGGAAGACAGGAGCGTGCGTGATCGCGCTGGCCGTCAGTATGGGCACGCTGCTCGCCTGGGCCCTGGTCGCCGCCCGGCTGACGCGCTGGAGCATCACCGCGCCCGTCGCGCTGACCGCCGCCGGAGTGGCGCTGACGGCCGGGCCGCACGCCCTGGTCCGGATCGGGCTGACCACCCTGGACGCCGAGCACGCCGTCGAGATCATCCTGGCCGTGCTGCTGTTCACCGACGCGACCGAGGTGCCCGGCGGCGTCTTCCGCGCGCAGCGCGGCCTGCTGATCCGGCTGCTGGTCCTCGCGCTGCCGCTGAGCCTGCTGACCGCCACCCTGGTGGGCGGCCTGCTCTTCCCCTTCAACTGGTGGCTCGCCGCCTTGTTCGCGGCGGTGACTGTCCCCGTGGACCTGGCGCCCGCCGCCGAGCTGATCCGGGACACCCGCCTGCCCTCCTGGCTGCGCGGGGTGCTGACGGTGGAGAGCGGCCTCAACGACGGCATCGTGGCCCCGGTCTTCCTGCTCTGCCTGGCCGGCGTGGAGACCCACGGCGCGTCCCCCGGCCCTGCTTCCGACTCGGTGGGCCACGCCTTCGAGCAGTTGCTGTGGGCGGCCGTCGCGGGCGCCCTGGTCGGCCGCCCAGGTGGCTGGCTGTTGCGGCGCGCCTGGCGGGTGCGCTGGACCACGCCCGCCGCGATCCGTCTCGGGCTGCTCGCGCTGCCGCTGCTTGCCTACGCCGTGGCGGGCGTGCTACACGGCAACGGCTTCGTCGCCGCCTTCGTCGCGGGCCTGTTCGTCCGCCGCGACGTGCCGTCACTGCCACCGAAGGTGCTCACTCTGGTCGAGGACGCGGGAACGCTGATGTCGCTGGCGCTCTGGTTCGTCTTCGGGCAACTGGTCACCCAGGCGTTCACGGGGGAGTTCGACGCCCGGGTCGTCGCCTACGCGGTGTTGACGCTGACGGTGGTGCGGGCCGGCCCGGTGCTGCTGTGCCTGATCGGCACCGAACTGGACCTGACGGACCGTCTGGTGCTGGCCTGGCTCGGCCCGCGCGGCCTCGCGTCCATCGTCTTCGGACTGCTCGCCTTCATCGGCCTGGCCCCGGCCGACCCCCACGCCGCCGACCTGGTCGGCCAGGTGATGACGATGACCGTCCTGGTCAGCCTCGCCCTCCACGGCCTCAGCTACGGCCCACTGGCCGCCCGCTACGCCCAGGCGCGCGCACGGGCGACCGAGCAGGCGTGAATGTCATGGGCCGCTTGTAGGAACGGCGCCATGAGTGATCACGCGAGAGCCTTTTCCGTTCGGTCGGTTCTCAGTCGGCTTCGGCCTGCTCGCCGCTCGCCGTCCCCGTGTTCTCGGCGGCCGTGTCGGCCGTCTCCGGTTAAGGCCCTTCCCGGTCCGCGAGAAGGGTGCCGTAGGCGGCCGCGCCGGGTTCGGCGTCGGTGTCGGAGATGTCGGCGGTGATGCCCCACACGCTGTCAGGCTCGCGGTGCCACGCGGTGACCCGGCGGGAAACGGGCTCGGCAGCCAGGAGCTCAGGGAAGGGTCCCGGCGACCGGGCCGAGGGCGAGCAGTTGGGCCTCGCCGTTGCCGACCGACCAGTCCTCGACCGTGTTCTCGGTCAGGGTGACGTGGACGTCCTCGGGCCGCACGCCGACGGCCGCGAGGTTCTCCGCGATCCGCCGGAACAGCTCGACCTTGATCGCGCGTGAGCGTCCGGCCACCAGGGTGATCTGGACGTACACCACGTCCCGGCGCTCGATGCCGAGGTACGCGCGGTCGAAGAGCAGGTCCTCCGCGGGGTGGGCGGTGACCATCTGGAACCGGTCGCCGGCCGGGATGCCCACGGCGGCGACGAGCGCCTGGTGGACGCCGTCGGCGATGCCACGGCGGGTGTGCGGGGGACGGGTGTCGGCGAGGTCGATGCGTACCAGCGGCATGGTCGCTCCCGGGTGGGGCGGCGCTGCCGCCCAGAGTGTTCGAGGGTTATCGTACAGTGTGAGTGTATGATCAGCATCGAACACTCGGCAAGGCGAGGGGAAGCCGATGTCCGCACGCAGCCAGAGGCTCACCTTCCCGGACCTCGGCCAGGTCGCCCTGCAAACGGCGCTGGACGCGCTGGGCGACCCCGTCCGCCGGCTCATCGTCCGGGAGTTGGCCGCCGTCCCCGACTGGACGCACGCCTGCGGCAGCATCGACCTGCCGGTCACCAAGGCCACCCGGACCCATCACTTCGCCGCGCTGCGCACCGCGGGCTGCTGGAACAGCGCGACGAAGGCCCCCGAC
>NZ_BBPO01000041.1:39423-75079 GCF_000787815.1 Streptacidiphilus neutrinimicus | reverse complement strand
GTGCGGAACGTTGGGGGCGTACCCGAATCATTTCGATCCGCGTTCTCGTGCAACCCCGTCGGCTCCCGCGTGGTGAAGGGAGCGAGGGCCGTCTGCGGTGCGGCTCCGTCAGGAGGGGGCAGCGCGTGGTGGCGTCGACGGTGATGGTGGGGGACCCGGAAGCTTGGCCGCAATCGGCGTCGGTCGACTTCGACACCTTCGTGGCGGCGCGCTGGCAGCGCCTGACCCGGACCGCGTACCTGCTCACGGGCGACCACCACGAGGCGGAGGACCTGGTGCAGGACACCCTCGCCAAGATCTGCCCGCACTGGGCGCGGATCCGGCGGCTCGACGTCCCGGACGCCTACGTGCACCGCGCCATGGTCAACAACAGCTTCAGCCGCCACCGCCGCAGGCGGGCTCGGCAGTTGCTGATGCCCTGGGTGCCCGAACGCGCGCAGCCGCCCGCCACCGCGCAGGTGGAGCAGCGCTCGGCGCTGCTCCAGGCGCTGGACGAACTGCCCCCGCGTCAGCGGGCGGTGGTCGTGCTGCGGTACTGGGAGGACCTCAGCGAGCAGCAGGTCGCCGACGTCCTCGGCTGCTCCACCGGAAACGTCAAGAGCCAGGCCAGCCGGGGCATCGCCAAGCTCCGGGGCCATCGGGCCCTGGCCGACTACGCGACGGCGGGATCGAAGGAGGCGCAGCGATGAACCACGAGGACGAGAACCTGGTGCGGCGGGCGATCCAGAGCGAGGCGCTGCGCTATCAGCCCTCCGCCTGGGCGGGCAAGGCCGCGGCGGTCCGCGACCGCAGCGCCCGACGGCGCCGTCGCGTCCGCGGCACGGTCGCGGTGGCGCTCGCCGTCGGCGCGACGGCCGCCGTGGTTGTGGGCATGGCCCTGGCCGGCTCTCCCGGCAGCGCGCAGACGAGGGGCGAGGTCGCGGCGCCCGTGCCCTCTCCGGTTTCGTCGTCCGCGTCGTCGGCCTCGACCTCGGCGTCCCCGGCTCCCGGGAGTCCGGCCGACCCGGCGAGCCCGGGGAGCCTGGGAAGTCAGTCGAGCCCGGCCGTGCGCATCGTCCCGGCGGGCCGGGACCTCTCCTTCGGGCACCAGATCCGGATGAACCTGACCGGCGATCACGTCTGCGTGGGCCTCGGCCCGCTCGCGACCCTCGCCTACAGCTGCAGCAGCGTGACCGACGGAAACCAGGGCCAGGGCACCGTGAACCTGCGGGAGGACGCCGACGCCTCCGGGACGCTCTACGCGCCGCTGTACGTCGGGCCGGGCGACACGGCCCGGATGACGGTCGAGATCGACGCCACGGCCTACCCCGTGACCGTCGTCTCGCTCGCCGGCCGGCCCGGCTACGCGACCGGCTACCTCTGGATCCCCGCACAGTCGCAGTCCCAAGGAGCCCCCGTGAAGGTCACCGTCTACGACGCCCGGGGCGGCGTACTCGCCACCACGGCGCCGTCCGGTTCCTAGGCGCGCCTCAATCTCCCCGTCCCATCGAAAGGATCCGATCATGCATGCCACCGCACGCCGTGCGGCCTCTGCCTCCCTCGCCGTCTGCGCCGCCCTGGCGCTGAGCACCTGTCACCCGGGCGGCTCCGACGGCGGTGCGGCCCCGAGCTCGGCCGCGCGTACGTCGTCGACCCTGTCGAGCCCGTCGTCCTCGGCCTCCGCCGAGTCGTCGCCGACCACCGCCGCGTCCGTGGTGGCCGCGTCCGGGTCGCCGTGCCGGGACCTCGTGGTGACCGCGGCCGTCAAGGCCGAGGTCACCCGGACCTACGCGGCACAGAACAAGCTGGTCCACATCGGGCCGGTGCCCGGCAGCTTCCTCTACGGCGCGTGCGGCGGAGTCACGTACGCGGCGAGCCCCTTCGAGCCGACCGCCGGCGCGACACTGCAGGAGCAGGTCGCCTCGCAGGACGAGGGCAGCGTGCCGAAGTACTTCAGCCTGGGCGCCGCCGGGGCCTGGAGCTACCTCGGCAGCGCCGGGTTCCCGGCGACGGGCGGCTGCATCGGCGCGATCCCGCGTGCGCTGGCGGCGGTCTGGGGCGACTGCCGCAGCCACTGACCATGCCGCGGGCCCCCGGCGCGCCTGGAAGGGCGCGCCGGGGGCCGGGGCCGGCGGTCGATCAGAACTGGGTGCTGACGGTGACTCCGGAGAAGTCGGTCACCGCGTAGAGGCTGACGTAGCGGTACCCGGCCGTGGTGTTGGTGACGGTCAGGGTCTGGGCCGTGGTGCCCGGGGTGGTGGACGAGGCCGTGCTGGTGCTCGGCGAGGCCCAGTTGTCCGGGTCGTAGTACAGGGCCGCGGTTCCGGTGCCGCCGGAGCTGCTGACGGTCAGCGTGGAGGTGCCGGCGGGCAGCCAGAGGTAGAAGTAGGCCGTGTTCCCGGCCGTCTCCGACACGTTCGCCCGCGAGCAGTTCTGGCCGAGCGCGTCGGTGCGCGGGTCGGTGCAGGTCGGCAGGGTCGAGCCCGCGGTCACGGTGACCGAGGCCGGGGTGCTGGCCGTCCGGCCGCTGTTGTCGGTGACGGTCAGGTCGACGGTGTAGGTGCCGGACGCCTTGTAGGTGTGCGTCGGGTTCTGCTGGTCGGAGCTGCTCCCGTCGCCGAAGGTCCAGTGCCAGCCGGTGATGCTGCCACCGCCGGTCTGCACCGAGGTGTCGTGGAGGCTGACGGTGGCCCCGTCGACGGACGAGTCGAACAGCGCCGTCGGGCCCTGCGCGTAGCAGGCGCCGGCCGCGCAGGCGGTGAGCCAGCTGTCGAAGTCGGCGTCGTAGCCGGTGCCTATGCTGTTGTAGACCTGGTAGGCGCCCTGGAAGTCACCGGTGCGGAAGTGGCTCAGCATGGCCGCGACCACGTCCGGGTGCTTCTCGAACATGTAGCGGACGGCCAGGTAGCCCCACGGGTAGGTGCGGATCGTGTCGGAGTTGTCGTAGGTGTTCTGGAAGATCGTGCTGAGCTTGTAGGTGTGGTTGGCGGCCTCGGCCATCGCCTCGGTGTCGGTGGTGCCGCGGTAGGTGTAGGACTCGTACTCGGCCACGCCCTCGATCCACCAGACGTCGGGCACGACCAGCTCGTCGGAGAACGTGCCCTTCATGTCGTAGACGCCGTCGAGGTAGTGCGTGTACTCGTGGTTGAGGTTCCACACGTTGGCCGGGAAGCCGTCGTTCCACGCCTTGCGGTACATCACCGAGACCGGCTGGTTGCTCGGGTCCGTCGGGTCCATCATGGTCTCGCCACCGTTGTCGGTGTCGTTGCCGAAGATGGCCCAGGAGTACGTGACGTAGTCCGCCTGGTTGGCGAAGACGGCCAGGTCGATGGTCTTGCCGTACGGGTTGACCGAGCCGCTGTCCTTGACCAGGTTGTGGAAGAAGGTGTCCTCGCCGCGCAGGCTGGTGCAGACGGTGTGGAGCTCGTCTGCGGTGAGGTCCTCGGTCTCGAAGGTGCGGTTGTCGCACACCAGTTGGTGCGTCAGCACGGCCGCGGTCAGCTTGGCGGGCAGGTCACAGGTGCCATAGGTCGAGCAGTCGGCCGCGTCGTAGGTGTTGGCGTCGTACGCGGTGTGCACCCACAGCGGGGCGGTGGCACCGGTGATCGCCGAGGCGCCGAGCACCGCCTGCACCTGCCGGCTCGCCGCCGTGCCCACCGTTCCGCCGTCACCGGCGGCGCGGCCCAGGTCGTTGCCCGCGTTGACGACGAGGAAGCCGGCGGCGCCGGAGGCCGCGCCCTTGTAGGTGAGGGCGAAGGCGCCCAGGGTGCTGAGGATGCTCGGGTCGGCCGCGACGGCGCTGACGAAGGCCGGGTTCCAGTTGCCGCGCCACAGCGGGGCGAACAGCACCGCGTTGACGGCGTTGTCCATGCCGGTGACCGAGTCGTCCGCGGGGGTGTAGCCGTTCAGCACCTGCTTGTAGACGTTCAGGTAGTTCGCCTGCAGGTTGGCGCTGTCGGTCAGCACCAGCGCGTCGTAGAGCACCTGCGCGTTGGCGGCGGTGGCGTCGCGCCAGTGCGCGCTGCCGAAGAAGGCGTCGAGCGCCGCCTGGTTGGCCGTGGTCAGGGCCGCGTCGTAGTCGCCGACCGCCGCCGCGTTGTTGGACTGCACGTACCAGCCCGCCCGCAGGAAGAGTTCCAGCTGCCAGATGCCCGTCGAGTCGTCGCCGGTGTAGCCGGACGCCAGCGCGTGGTAGGCGTTCGCGACGGTGAGCATCTGCGCTTCCTTGAAGACGCCTCCCGCGTCGGCGCCGGTGAGGTTGAACAGCGTGTTGACGCAGGTGGTGGTCGAGCCCTCGACGAAGGAGACCAGCGCGCTTCCGGTGCGCGTGGAGAAGTCGGCGGGGGTGCAGCTCGCGGTGTCCGCGGCCGCCCGGTGATCCGCGTGCGGTCTTACGGCGGGGGCCGGGGCTGGGACCTCGGTCTTGGGAGAGAGCTGGACGGATACGCCGGGGGGCAGCGGCCGCTGGGCCTGGGCCAGCTGACCGGGGGTCAGCGGGGCCGCGGTCGGGACGGTGTCGGCGGAGGACGGGGCGCTCGCGCCCGGGAGGGTCGCGCCGAGCGGCTTGGGGGCGCTCGGTGCGGCGTGCCCGGACGCGGGCGCCTTGGCGGTGAGCGGCGTCGACGCCGCGACGGCCGCCGAGGCGGGCAGGAGGAAGGTGGCGGTGACGCAGCTCGCGGCGACGCCGGCCGCGAGGGTGCGGAGGGGTATGCGCAGTCGCACTGCTGGCCCTTCTGAGCGGGGGTCGACTTACTGGGGGAGTGGACGTGCGGCGCGTTCGGTCCAAGGCGTGGGGGAACGCGAGGTGAAGCGTGGCACCGGCCGAAGGTGAATACAATGTGACAGGTCATATGACATAGCTGCCCGGGGCATAACACGGGACGGGCAGCGCCGGTTACGGGCGGACGCCCCAGTAGGTCCGCGCGGCCCAGGTCTCGAAGTGCGGCGAACCCGCCGTCAGCTCCCGGTAGGCGGCGGCCGCGGCCGCGTGCACCGTCTCGACCAGCTCGTCGCCCACCGACGCGGGCCGCCAGGCAAGCAGGTATCTGGCCCACAGCGGAGTCCCGGCCAGCGCCTTGATCACGACAGCGGAGTGCGGCCGCGTGGTCGCCTGCACCGTCGAGACGCCCAGTCCGGCCGCGATCATTTCCCGGAGCTCCGCACGGTCGCCGAAGAACTCGTGCACCGACGCGGGCGTGAACCCCGCGGCGGCGCAGGCCTCGTAGAAGACCCCGGGCCATCCCGCGCCGTCGTCCGGGGTGACGAACCAGGGCTCGTCCGCGAGATCGGCGAGCGCCACCTCGGCGCGGTTCCGCAGCCGGTGGCCCGCCGAGAGCGCGACGAAGGTCGGCTCGGTGACGATGCCCCGGTGCGCGACGGCGTCCGAGTGCCGCAGCTCCAGGCCGGGGTAGTCGACCGCGATCGCCGCGTCCAGGCTGCCCTGTTCCAGCTGTTCGACGATGTCGGAGGAGCGGTACACGCTGCTGACGGTGATCCGCAGCTCGGGCAGCCGGCTGCGCATCCGGGTGAGCAGGCCGGGCAGGATCGGGGAGTTGGTGGCGGCGAGCCGCAGCTCCCGACGGCGGACGGGCGGGTCCGCTTGGGCCTTGCGGCTCAGGCCCTCGGCCCTGGCCAGCAGGTCGCGGGCCGCGGCCAGCACCTCGAGGCCGAAGCCGGTGGGCTCCACCCCGGAGGAGGTGCGCTCGAACAGCGGGGCGCCGAGGTGGGCCTCGATCCGGCGCAGCTGGGTGCTGGTGGCGGGCTGTGAGGCGCCGAGCAGGACGGCGGCCCGGCCCACGCTGCCGGTGTCGGCGATCGTGCACAGCACCCTCAGGTGCCGGAGCTCCAGCTCCACGCGGGCGCCCTCCCCTGTGCGGCGGCCGGCCGCCGTCCGCGCGCGTGTCATGGCACACGTTACATGTCAGGTGCTTGCCACCTACGATCGCGCCGGACTGATGCAGCGTCAAGCCTGCAATTCTCCGAGCGAACAGATGCAGTGTCACATCGCATCTTGACGGCTTCGCCCTAGGGGCGACACTCTCTTGCCAGAGCAGAGCAACGTGACATTGCACTGATACTTCTGGCTTCCGCCTTCTCGTTCTCGTCTTCGTCCCCTGGGGACCCCCATGACCTCGCTCCTCGCGGACCCCCCTGTCCCGGAGGCCGCCGACCCGACGGCGCCCCCGCAGGGGCGCTCTCCCGCCAAGCTGGCCTGGCGCCGGTTCCGACGCGACCGCGTCGGCGTCGCCTCCGCAGCCGTCGTCGGCCTGTTCTTCCTGGTCGGCCTCGGCGCTCCCGTCATCTCCTGGCTCTACGGCAAGGACCCTTACACCACCTACGGCCAGAACCAGCCGGGCCTGCTCGACGACTTCGGCTACCCGACCGGGCCGATGGGCGGCATCAGCGGCCGGTTCTGGCTCGGCGTCGAACCCGGGCTCGGGCGCGACGTCCTCATGCAGCTGGTCTACGGGATCCGCACCTCGCTGCTGATCTCGCTGGCCGTGGTCGCCCTGGTCACCCTGATCGGCGTCCTGGTCGGCGTCGTCGCCGGGTACGCGGGCGGCCTGGTCGACTACGCGGTCGGCAGGGTGATCGACGTGATCCTCTGCTTCCCCGCCACGCTGTTCTTCGTCGCCTTCATCCCGGTCGCTCAGGCCGCCTTCGTCAAACCCACCCAGGAGGTTCCCACCTGGCTGCGCGCCGGGACGGTCGTCGTGGTGCTCACCGCGTTCGGCTGGGCGTCCACCGCCCGGCTGGTGCGCGGTCAGGTGCTCTCGCTGCGCGAGCGGGAGTTCGTCCAGTCCGCCCGCGTGATCGGCGTGTCACCGGCCCGGATCGTGTTCAGGGAGCTGCTGCCGAACCTGTGGACGCCGATCCTCATCTCGGCCTCGCTCGCCGTGCCCGCGTACGTCACCACCGAGGCGGCCCTGTCCTTCCTCGGCGCGGGCATGGTCGAGCCCACGCCCGACTGGGGCCGCATGATCCAGCGGGGCGCCCAGGTCTACTCCGCCGACTTCAGTTACATGCTCTTCCCCGGCCTGGCGATGCTGATCTTCGTCCTGGCCTTCAACCTGCTGGGCGACTCCGTGCGCGACGCGCTGGACCCCAGGTCGAACCGCTGACGCGGTCCCGGCTTCCCCCGGTTTCCGCCCGACTCCGACTCCGACACCGAACGCAAGGACGACCCGATGAACAGACACGCGCTGCGCCTGCTCGCCACGGCCATGGCCGCCGGGACGCTCGCCACCGCCACCGCGTGCTCCGGCAGCAAGGCCGACGCGACCAAGCTCGCCTCGGCCCCGGTCGCGAAGCAGGCCGTCACCCTGGGCACCGCCGCGGACTCCACCGGCCCCGACCCCGCCGTCCCCGGCGCCAAGTCCGGCGGGACCGTCACCGTTCTCCAGACCACCGACTTCAGCCACATGGACCCGGCCCGGGTCTACTCCGCCCCGAACCAGACCGTGGACCTGCTGCTGACCCGCCAACTGACCAGCTACCAGTACGTGAACGGCGTCACCCGACTGGTCGGCGACCTCGCCACGAACACCGGCGTCAGCTCCGACGGCGGCCGGACCTGGACCTACACGCTCAAGGCGGGCGTCAAGTACCAGGACGGCTCGCCGATCACCGCACAGGACGTCAAGTACGGCATCGAGCGCACCTTCGAGGCCTCCCTCAGCGGCGGCCCGAACTACCTGCAGACCTGGCTCACCGGCTCCGCGAACTACTCCGGCGCCTACCCCGGCCCCTGGAACGGCCAGGACCTCCCCGCCATCGAGGTCCCCGACGCGCGGACGATCGTCTTCCACCTCAAGAGCCCGCACGCCGACTTCCCGTACGCGGCGGCCATGCAGGCCTACACCCCCGTCCCGAAGGCGCACGACACCAAGCAGGCGTTCGACACGGACCCGTTCTCCTCCGGCCCCTACCGCATCGTCAGCCACGACGCCGACAAGTCCCTGGAACTGGCGCGCAGCGCGGGCTGGGACCCGGCCACCGACCCCGTCCGCCACGCCTACCCCGACCGGTGGAACTTCGAGTTCGGCGGCCAGAGCCTGGACATCGACCAGCGGCTGATCGCCGCGAACGGCGCCGACAGCACCGCGATGACCTTCAACGCGCAGGTCACCGGCGACGTCGCGGAACAGGTCCTCGGCACGCCGTCGCTGCGGGCCAGGACCGTCGACCAGGTGTCGCCCTTCAGCACCTACTTCGACATCAACAACCGCCGGATCAAGGACGTGAAGATCCGCCAGGCGCTGCTGATGGCCTTCCCCCGGCAGCAGGTGCGCCAGATCTTCGGCGGCCCGCTGTACGGCGACTACTCCAACACCATCCTCTCCCCGGTCACCAACGGCTTCCAGGCGTACGACCTCTACCACGCGCCCGTCACCGGGGACCCGGCCGCGGCGCGCAAACTGCTCGCGCAGAGCAGCGACCCCCACCCGACCATCGTCTTCGCCTACGGCAACACCGGGCAGTGGCAGCAGGCCGCCGTCGCCGTCTCCGCAGCGCTCGGCCAGGCCGGCTTCCACGTGGTCACCCACGCGGTGGACGCCAAGGACTACTACGACGAGATCGGCAACGTCGACAACACCTTCGACGTGTACGTCGCCGGCTGGGGGCCGGACTGGCCGAGCGCCGACACCGTCATCGCCCCCCTCTTCGACGGCCGGCTGATCGCGCCCGACAGCTCCGACAGCATGCTGTTCGACGACCCGTCGGTGAACGCCCAGATCGACCGGATCACCGCCGAGACCGACCTCGCCCAGCAGGACAAGGACTGGGCCGCTCTCGACAAGAAGATCATGGGCGAGGCCCCGATCATCCCCTGGGTCGACCTGCGCCAGGTCTCGCTCTACGGCCCCAACCTCGGCGGCGTGCACCTCGGCTTCATCGGCACCGTCTACCCGCTGGACGTCTTCGTGAAGTGACCGCTCACACACCCCGCCTAAACCCCGCCCAGCCAACGGAGCACTCGTGCTGCGCTTCCTGATCCGCCGAACCGTGAGTGCGGCCCTGATCCTCCTGGTCGTCAGCGCCGTCACCTACCTGCTGTTCTTCGCCCTGCCGTCCGATCCCGCGCTGCTGGCCTGCGGCAAGCAGTGCACCCCGCAACTGCTGGCCACCATCCGGCACAACATGGGCATCGACGCCCCCGTCCCGGTGCAGTACTGGCACTTCCTCGTCGGCGTCTTCTCCGGCCGGAGCTTCGGCGCCGCGTCCTGCCCCGCGCCCTGCCTCGGCTACTCGTTCGTCAACGGGCAGCCGGTGCTCCAGACGCTGCTCAACCGTTTCCCGGCCACCGCCTCGGTGGCGCTGGGAGCGGCGGTCCTGGTGCTGACCCTCGGGGTCGGCGCCGGAATGATCGCCGCGCTGCGGCGGGGCAAGGCGGCCGACAAGGTGGCCATGGGCCTCGCCCTGATCGGCGCGTCGATGCAGATCTACTTCTTCGGCATCGTGGTCCGCTACATCTTCGTCGACCAGTTGGCATGGTTGCCGCTGCCCGGCTACACCTCGCCCGGCGCCTCGCTTTCGGGCTGGGCGGGCGGGATGCTGCTTCCCTGGATCACGCTGGCCGTGGTCAACGTCGCCACCTACGCGCGCTTCACCCGCTCCTCGATGCTGGAGAGCCTGAGCGAGGAGTACGTGCGCGCCGTCCGGGCCAAGGGCCTCGGACCCTGGGGCGTCTACGTCAAGCACGCCTGGCGGGGCGCGATGACCCCGGTCGTCACCATGTTCGGCATCGACCTCGGCCTCTTCCTCGGCGGCGCGCTGATCACCGAGACGACGTTCAACATCCCCGGCATCGGCAAGCTCGCCGTGGACTCGGTCGCCGACTCCGACCTGCCGATGATGATGGGCACGGTCCTGGCCGCCTCGACGGCCATGGTGCTGGTCAACATCGCCGTCGACGCCTGCTACGCCGTCATCGACCCACGGGTGCGTGCGCTGTGACCGCTGCCGTGAATCCCGCGAACCCCGCGATCGTCACCAGCGTGAGCACGGAGCCCTTCCTCCAGGTCCGTGACCTCTCCGTACGCTTCTCCACCGAGGACGGCCCCGTCCAGGCCGTCGACGGGCTCTCCTTCTCACTGGAACGCGGCCGGACCCTCGGCATCGTCGGCGAGTCCGGCTCCGGCAAGTCGGTGACCTCCCTTGCCGTGCTCGGCCTGCACGACCGCGCCCGCACCCGCGTCGGCGGCAGCATCCGCCTGGACGGCGCCGAACTGGTCGGCGCCGACGAGGCGCGGCTGCGCGGCCTGCGCGGAAGCCGGATGGCGATGGTCTTCCAGGACGCGCTGACCGCGCTGTCCCCCTACTACAGCGTCGGCGACCAGATCGCCGAGACCTACCGGCGCCACACCGGGTGCGGTCGCCGGGCGGCGGGGGAGCGGGCGGCGCAGATGCTCGCGCTGGTCGGGATCCCGTCCCCGCGGCGGCGGGCGCGGGACTACCCGCACCAGTTCTCCGGCGGGATGCGCCAGCGTGTGATGATCGCCATGGCCCTGTGCTGCGATCCTGACCTGCTGATCGCGGACGAGCCCACGACCGCGCTGGACGTCACCGTCCAGGCGCAGATCCTGGAACTGCTCGCCGAGGTCCAGCAGGAGTTCCGCACCGCGATCGTGCTGATCACCCACGACCTCGGGGTGATCGCGGGCATCGCCGACGACGTGCTGGTGATGTACGCGGGACGCAGCGTGGAGCACGGCTCGGTCGGACAGGTGCTGAGCGCGCCCCGGCACCCGTACACCATGGGCCTGCTCGCCTCGGTGCCCCGGCTGGACGGCGCGGTGGACGTCCCGCTGAGGCCGGTTCCCGGCAGCCCGCCGAGCCTGCTCGCCGTGCCCGGCGGCTGCGCCTTCCACCCGCGCTGCCAGGCGCGCGACCTGCTGCCGGACGACCCGTGCGGCAGCAGGCGTCCGGCGCTGCTCGGAGGGGACGGCGGGGACGGCGGGGACGGCCACGCTCGCGGCGAGGCCGACGACGGCCGCGAGGCTGCGGACGGCCACGCCGTCGCCTGCCATCTGGGCGCGGCGGAGCGCGTCGCCTTCGCGCGCCGCACGGTCGAAGCGAAACCGAACGACACCACGCGGACCGAAGGAACGAGCCGATGACCCAGGCGGAACCGCTCCTGGAGGCCGTCGGCCTCGCCAAGCACTTCCCGGTGCCCGGCACCGGGCTCTGGCCCGGCCGCCGGGACGCCCGTCCGGTGCTGCGCGCCGTCGACGGCATCGACCTGACCCTGCACACCGGCGAGAGCCTGGGCGTGGTCGGCGAGTCCGGCTGCGGCAAGTCCACCGCAGGACGGCTGCTCACCCGGCTGCTGGAACCCACCTCCGGCGTGCTGCGCTACCAGGGCGTCGACATCACGCACGCCACGCGCAAGCAGCTCGCGCCCGTCCGGTCGCAGATCCAGATGGTCTTCCAGGACCCCTACGCCTCGCTCAACCCCCGCCAGACGGTGGGCGAGATCGTCTCGACCCCGCTTGAGGTGCACCGGATCGACCCGCCGGGCGGACGCCGGGCCCGGGTGCTGGAGCTGCTGGAGACGGTGGGCCTGAGCCCCGAGCACTACAACCGGTTCCCGCACGAGTTCTCCGGCGGGCAGCGCCAACGCGTGGGCATCGCCCGCTCCCTGGCCCTGGAGCCGAAGGTGATCGTGGCCGACGAGCCGGTCTCGGCCCTGGACGTCTCCATCCAGGCGCAGGTGGTGAACCTGTTGCAGCGGCTGCGCCGGGACCTGGGCATCGCCTTCGTCTTCATCGCCCACGACCTCGCGGTGGTCCGCCACTTCTCGCAGCGGGTGGCGGTGATGTACCTCGGGAAGGTAGTCGAGACGGCGCCGCGGGACGAGCTGTACCGCTCGCCCCAACACCCTTACACCCAGGCCCTGCTGTCGGCGGTCCCCGAGCCGGAGCCGCCGCCCGGCGGGCGTCGCGAGGCCGGCGCGGGCGTCGGCGCCGACCGGATCCGGCTGACCGGGGACGTGCCCAGCCCGCTCAGTCCCCCGTCCGGCTGCCGGTTCCGCACCCGCTGTCCGCGCGCCCAGGACCTGTGCGCCCGCGAGGAACCCCTCCCGCGCACGCCCGACGGCGCCGCCCCCGATCATCTGGCGGCCTGTCACTTCCCCGGAACGAACTGAGCTCACCGTGCACGCATGGGAGGAGATTTCGATGGACCGACAAGACGGCGCGCCGCGCGGCCGCAGCAGTCACGATCGTGAGGTGCCGGCCGCGGTGGCCGCGTCCTTCCAGGAGGGCTGGGAGAACACGGACCTGAAGTTGCCCCGCTCGTCCGGGACGGAGGGTGCCGCGTCGCGGCGCGCGGCGCTGTCCGAGCGGTTCCCCGGCGAGCGGATCGTCGTCCCCTCCGGCGGACTCAAGACGCGCAGCAACGACTTCGACTACCCCTTCCGGCCCCACTCCGCGTTCCTCCACCTCACGGCGGACCGGGCGACCCAGGCGGTCCCCGACAGCGTCCTCGTCCTCGAGCCCACCGGGCACGGGCACACGGCCGTCCTGTTCACCCGCGGCCGCTCGCCACGCGACGGCGGCCCGAACGGCGCGGAGTTCTACAGCGACCGTCGCCACGGCGAGTTCTGGACCGGGCGGCGGCGCACCCTCGCGGAGACCGCCGACGCCCTCGGCCTCGAGGTCGCCCCCCGTGACCGATTGGAACAGGCCCTCGCCGGGGGCGTTCCGACGCGCGTGCTGCGCGGCGAGGACGCCCGCGTCGATGCCCTGGTGCCGGAGAAACCCTCCGCCGAGGCCGAGTTGGCGACCTTCCTGTCGGAGTCCCGGCTTGTCAAGGACGAGTGGGAGATCGCCCAACTGCGCGCGGCCGTGGGGTTCACCGTTGCCGGCTTCCACGACGTCGCGGCCGACCTGCCCCGCGCCACCGAGCTCGCCCGGGGCGAGCGCTGGATCGAGGGCACGTTCAACCGGCGTGCGCGGCTTGAGGGTTACGGTCTCGGCTTCGACACGATCGCGGCGGCGGGCGCGCACGCCTGCGTCCTGCACTGGATGCGCAACGACGGTCCCGTGCGGCCGGGTGATCTACTACTCCTGGACGCCGGGGTCGAGGCCGACTCCTGTTACACGGGCGACGTCACCCGCACCCTCCCGGTCGGCGGTCGGTTCACCGACGTCCAGCGCCGCGTCTACGACCTGGTCTTCGCCGCCCAGTCGGCGGGCATCGCCGCGCTGCGGCCCGGCGCCCCGTTCGGCGACTTCCACGAGGCCGCGATGCGGGTCATCGCCGAGGGGCTCGACGCCTGGGGGCTGCGGCCCACCAGCGACCCGGCGACCACGCCTGCCCCGGACCGGTACCGCCGGTACACCCTCTGCGGCTCGGGCCACATGCTCGGCCTGGACTGCCACGACTGCGCCAGCGCCCGCACCGAGGCCTATCTGGGCGGCGCCCTGGAACCCGGCCACGTCCTCACCGTCGAACCGGGCCTGTACTTCCAACCCGACGACCTCACCGTCCCGGAGGAACTGCGCGGCATCGGCATCCGCATCGAGGACGACTTCGTCATCACAACCGACGGCGCCGAATGCCTCTCGTCCGCCCTGCCCCGCCAGCCGGACGCAGTCGAGGCCTGGACGTCCTCGTTGCGCTGACGCCGTCCCCTGGGGGTGGCCGCGACCGCTGGTCGTGGCCCACCGGGAGACGTCGGACGACCCGGACGAGCACATCCGCTTCGCGGCCTACCTCGACCGGTTGCAGCAGGTGGCCGACGTGGACGAGGTCGATCTGGGCCGCCGAGTCCGGCCGCACCAAGCGGATCCGCAACACCGCCGGGACCAGCCTCAATCTCCGCAGGGTGAGCTGAAATCAGCTCACCCACTACGACGGCGTCGACCGTCGCTCGTCGCGGGTCTCCGGGGTGAAGGCATCGCGGCGGGCGAGGGTCACCGACAGGGGCAGGCCGAGACGCTCGGCCGCGCGTCGTCGGACGCGTACCTGCGCTCGGGTCCGGGGGCGGTACGAGGGCAGCCGCGTGCAGCCGCAGCCCGGGCGGTGATCGTAGGTCAGCCCCTCCGCGAGCACGGTCGCGACGACGGACCATGCTCGCGTGTCGCGTCGCCGGGGCGCGGCGAAGTCGTAACCGGCGAAGACGAGCGGCTGACGACAGCCGGGGCAGACGCGCTTCCGGATCGGCCACGTGCTGCCCTTGAAGGCGAGCCGGCACGCGACGCATACGTAGTGCCGGAAGGCGCCGTTGAACGCGTGGTAGCACATGGTCCGACAGGGTACGCATCGTCCGAGGGCGAGCCCCAGCGAATACCGGGACATCCCTTCGCGCATCCCGCCCCGCAGCGGGGCGGGATGCGAACCGCGGAAAATCAGGAGAGCAGGGTCCAGGTCTGGCCGGGGGCGGAAGGGGAGGGGGAGTTGGTGACGGCGGTGCTGCCCGGGGTGGCGCCGGTGGTGTCGAGGGCGAGGCCGGTGGCGACGTTGGTGACGGTGAGGGCGCCGGTGGTGGTGTTCTGGGTGACGCGCCACTCCTGCCAGGGGTTGCCCGGGGAGTAGGTGAGCAGGTAGGCGGAGTTGCCGGGGCTGGTGCCCGCGGCGAGGACAGTGTGGACCTGGGTCGGGGTGTCGCAGTTGTCGCTGATGCGGACGGTGCCGTCCGGGTTGGTGGTGAAGGTCCACTGCTCCGAGGTGTGGGTGGGCCACCAGGTGTTGACGTCCGCTGTCGACGTGACCGGCGCGCTGCACGTGCCCGACGCCTCCAGGGTCAGGCCGGTGTTGCCGGAGCCGAGGGAGTGGTACCTGCCGTCGTCGATCACCGCCGCCGGGACGGTGGTCGGCAGCGGGGTCAGGCGGTAGAGCACCGCGCCGTGCGGGGGCACCGAGGCGCTGACGGCGCCGCCGCTCGCGGTGGTGAACTGGCCGGTGGCGCCGGTCCACAGCTCCTTGGAGGAGTAGCCGGGGCCGGTGAGGCCCAGCGCGCCGAGGCTGGTGCCGACCGTCCGGGTGTTGTTCGGGTCCTGGTTGACCAGCAGCACGGCGGTGTCGCCGTCGGCCAGTTGACGCTGGAGCACGACGGGTGCGGTGCTGGAGGCCGGCGCGCTGCCGACGAGAGTCGCGGGCTTGCCCAGGCTGTCCTGGTCGACGGCGATGACGTCGCGGTTCTCGTAGAGCGCGAGCGCGGAGGGGGAGACCCCGGTGGACCAGGAGTAGCCCTCGTAGTCGTGCACCGAGTCGGCCGCGGTGCGGAAGTCCGCGCCGGAGATCAGCGGCGCCGCCATCATGGACAGGATCGAGATCTCCGTCTGCGACTCGGTGTCGGTGAACGGCTTGTGGCAGGAGCAGGTGTCGGTGGCGCCCCACAGGCCGTACGGGTCCTGCCAGCCGGCGAACATCATGTCCAGGTCGTTCCAGCTGCCCGGCCGGACGTTGCCCCGGTACTGCAGCGCGGTCTGCAACTGGCCCTGGTAGAGGACGCCGTCCAGCTCGCTGTCGCGGTCGCCGCCGATCCGGCAGAGGTTGGCGACCTGGCCGCACCACACGCCGGTCGGGGCGTAGCCCGGCGCCTGGTACGGCGCGGTGCCGGCCGCGACGACGACCGGGTCGGTGCGGGCCGGGTCGTTCGGGTCCTGGAGGTAGGGGACGCCGGTGTGGACGGGCTGCGCGGAGACGCTGACGGTGACCCGCGGGCGGCCCTGGGCCGCGGAGGCGGCGTCGAGGGCCTGCCGGAAGGTCTGGACGCGCGCGTAGACGGACTGCGTCAGCTCCTTGCCTTCTCCCTGGGTGTAGTAGTCGTGCCCGTCGGGCCCGGTGATGGGCGGACCGTAGGGGCAGTCGTCGTACTTGACGAAGTCGACGCCCCAGGAGGCGAAGTCGCTCGCGTCGGTGGCCTCGTGGCCGAGGCTGCCCGGGTGGCCCTGGCAGGTGGTGTAGGTGTCGGTGGCGTACAGCCCGAACTTCATGCCCTTGCTGTGCGCGTACCAGGCCAGGTACTGGATCCCGTTGACGGTCTGTCCGTCGACCGTCTGCGAGGGGAAGTTGTCCGGGTCGGGGATCAGATGGCCGGAGGTCGGGTCGATCCCGGTGCCGTCGGTGCCGCTGACGGGATTGCCCGCGGCATCGTAGAGCTGGAGCGAGCCGTAGGCGTCCTTGACGATGTCGGTGGTCTGGCCGCTGCGGTGCATCAGCGACCAGCCGTCGTCGATGGTGACGGTGTCGTATCCGGCGGCGGCAAGGCCGTTGGCGGACATGAAGTCGATGGTCTGCTTCACCTCCTGCTCGTTGATCGCCGGGCCGAAGGTGTTCCACGAGTTCCAGCCCATGGGCGGGGTGAGGGCGGTGCCGTTGTCGAGCGCGACGGCCGGGACGGCGGTCGGCAGCCCGGCGGCGCCGAGGCCGAAGGCGACGGCGGGTGCCGTCAGGGCCAGCACCAGCACGGCGCGGACGGTTCTGGGCAGGGGTGCTCGCATGGTTGCGGCTCCGAGGGGCGCGAGGGCGGTCGGGTGGGTGGTGCGCCTTGCGCGGTGCAGATCATCTGTGGCGGTGCAAAACAACAGAATCGAACGTCGGCTGGTGGGGCCGATGTCCGTGGCAGCGGCCAACAAGGTTCGCTACTACAGGGTTTGCGATCGGGAGTGTAATGGCACATGCCATACGACACCAGCGGCTCTGCAAGATTGTGTGTGATATTGACGGATGCTGTTGGTTTTGCTTCTCTGGGCAGGCCGTGAACCACCCCTGACGGACCCTTCGGATCCTGGAGTAGGCATGCGCAAGACATGGGCCGCACTCGTTGCGGCCTCCCTCGCGGCGAGCGCGCTCGCCGCGGTCCCGCTGACCGCCGCCCCGGCCGCCGCCCTCGCCAACGGACTGGCCCTCACCCCGCCCATGGGGTGGAACGACTGGAACGCCTTCGGCTGCGACGTCAGCGAGAAGCTCGTCGAGCAGACCGCCGACAAGATCGTCGCCAGCGGCCTCAAAGCCGCGGGATACCAGTACGTCAACATCGACGACTGCTGGATGACCCACGACCGGGACGCCAACGGCGACCTCGTCCCCGACCCCGCGAAGTTCCCCGACGGCATCAAGGGCGTCGCGGACTACGTCCACGCCAAGGGACTCAAGCTCGGCATCTACGAGAGCGCCGGCACCCTCACCTGCGCCGGATACCCCGGCAGCCTCGGCCACGAGAAGCAGGACGCGGCCACCTTCGCCTCCTGGGGCGTCGACTACCTGAAGTACGACAACTGCTACAACCAGGGCATCCCCTCGCTGCAGCGCTACACCGCCATGCGCGACGCGCTCGCCGCCACCGGCCGCCCGATCGTCTACAGCCTCTGCAACTGGGGCAACGAGTCCGTGCCTTCCTGGGGCGCGGGCGTCGGCAACCTGTGGCGCACCACCGGCGACATCAACGCCTCCTTCGGCTCGATGCTGTCCAACTTCCACCAGAACGTGCAGTTCGCCGCCGACGCCGGGCCGGGGGCGTGGAACGACCCCGACATGCTCGAGGTCGGCAACGGCATGACCCCCACCGAGGACCGCAGCGAGTTCTCCCTGTGGGCGGAGATGGCCGCGCCGCTCGTCTCCGGGACCGACCTGCGCACCGCGAGCGCCGACACCCTGGCGATCTAGCAACCGCGAGGTCATCGCCGTCGACCAGGACCGGCTCGGCCGCCAGGGCCGACCGGTGACCCTGGCCGACGGGCTCGACGTGCTGGCCAAGCCGCTGGCCGACGGCAGCGTCGCGGTCACCCTGTTCAACGAGAACCCCGGCCGCGCCACCGTCTCCACCACCGCGGGCGCCGTCGGTTTGCCCGCCGCGAAGGGCTACGTGCTGCGCGACCTGTGGGCCCACCGCAGCACAGCCGCCGGCTCCGCCGGCGTCATCGCCGCGTCCGTGCCCGGCCACGGCACCGTGATGTACCGCGTCACCCCGACCAGCCGACCGGGCGCGCTCGCCCCCGCGCTCGTCCTGGACACCACCGCACCGCAGTTCACCGCGGGCGGCTCCGCGACCATCCAGTCCACCTTCACCGACGACGGCGCCAAGGCCGTCACGGACGTGCGCCTCGCGCTCTCCGCGCCGAGCGGATGGAGCGTCAAGCCGCTGACCTCGACCCGGTTCGCCCGTGTCGGCCCCGGCAGGATGGCCATCGCCGCCTTTCGGGTCACCGCCCCGGCCGCGCCGACCGCGCCGATCGCCCACGTCCAGCTGACCGGGACGGCCGCCGCACGCTGGTCCGGCGGCAAGGCCGAGGTCGACGCCGCGAACCCCGCCGAGGTGCCCTCGGCCGTCAAGGCGCCGCTGCGCACCTTCACCGACACCACCGCCGTCTTCGGCCAGGCGGGCGACCGCCTGGCCATCGACGGCGCGGGCGCGGACCTGTGGGGGAGCACCGACCAGTACAGCGCCGTCTACCAGCAGGGCGCCGAGCACGACGGCTCCACCACCGTCGTCGAGCTCACCGCTCAGGCCGCGACCAGCGACTGGGCCAAGGCCGGGCTGATCGTCCGCGACGACATGACCGCGCCCGCCGGTTCACCCGGCTACGTGATCCTGGCCGAGGCCCCCGGCAAGGGCTACGTCCTGCAGTGGGACAGCGACGGGGACGGGCAGCTGGACTCCAACAGCGCCCCGTCCAACCAGGGCAGCGGCACCGCCGTCTACCCGTCCTGGCTGAAGCTGGTCCGCGAGGGATCGGTCTTCACCGGCTACTGGTCCACTGACGGCGCCACCTGGACCCAGGTCGGCCAGGCCACCCTGCCGGGCGTCGCCACCACCCAGGACGTCGGCGTGTTCACCAGCTCCCACAGCGACGGCACGAGCGGCGAAGCGGACTTTACCGGCCTGACCCAGAGCTGACGGGCGGCCGGCCGAGGCCTCAGGCCAGCGGGGCGGGCCGCCAGCCGGCGGTCAGGCCTGTGGGGCGGGCGCGGGTCCGAACCAGCGGGCCAGGGCCTCGTCGAGCCCCGCGTCCGTCCCGTCGCCGACCCACGCGACATGTCCGTCAGGCCGGACGAGCACGGCGGCGGGGGCCGGGACGGGGCCGAGCACCGGCAGCTCCCACGCGCCCTCGTACCGCGCGTCGACCGAGCGCACCCGGTCGCGCCAAGCGCCCGCGGTGACGGACCCCGGCTCGCCGAGGCCGAGCAGCACGGGGCGCGCCTCGTGCAGGAGCGTGAACATCCGCAACGGGCCCTGCGCGGTCGTCAGGTCCAGATCCGGCATGCGGCGGCCCAGCAGCGGGTGCCCGACGCCCTCCGCCCCGTAGCGGACGTCGAGGCCGAGGTGCAGGGCCGCCATCCTGGTCCGGGCCGCGTCGACCGACATCAGGTCGGCCACGACGTCGGCCAGGGCGTCGACGCGGGGATCAGCCCGCTGGGTCACCGACATCGCCATCGTGTACTTCAGCACCCGGGCGGTGGCGGGGTGGCGCTCCGCCTGGTAGGTGTCCAGCAGGCTGTCCGGTGCGACGCCCCGGACGACCTGCGCGAGCTTCCACCCCAGGTTCACCGCGTCCTCGACGCCGAGCCCGATCCCCTGACCGCCCGTGGGCCCGTGGACGTGGGCGGCGTCCCCGGCCAGCAGAACCCGCCCCGCGCGGTAGGCGTCGGCCTGCCGGGTCGCGTCACTGAACCGCGAGATCGTCGTCGGGCTGTGCACCCCGAAGTCCGTGCCGTACACCGCGATCAGGGCGTTGCTCAGGTCGGCGAGGGTGGGCTCGGTCGCCGGGCCCAGCTGCTGCTCGGTGACCAGCACCTGCGTCGTCCGGCCGTCCGCCATGAGGGTCAGCCCGTGGATCCCCGTCGCGTCGACGCGCATGCCCTTCGGCGTCTCCTCGGTGGCCTCCACCTCGGCGATCAGGGTGCTCCGGGTGGCCTCCCACCCCGGGAACCCGATGCCGGCCGCCTTGCGGATCGTGCTGCGTCCGCCGTCGGCCGCCACCAGGTACCGTGCGCGCATCGGCGCGCCGTCCGCCAGACGCAGTTCGACCCCGTCGGCGTCCTGGGCGAACCCGACCACCTCCCGGCCCCGGAGGACCGGCACCCCGAGCTCCTCGATCCAGCCGGCCAGGATCTCCTCGACCCGGCTCTGGACCAGGCCCAGCGTATAGGGATGCCGGGTCGGCAGGTCGCCGACGTCCACCCGCGCGTTCGCGAAGGACGCCGCGGAGACGGTCTGCCCCTCGGCGAGGAAGCGGTCGGCGATGCCCCGCTGGTCGAGGATCTCGATCGTGCGGGAGTGGAACCCGCGGGCGCGCATGCCGAGGAGCTCGGCAGTGGCGCGCCGCTCCACGACGCGCACGTCGACCCCGGCGAGCGCCAGCTCGCCCGCCAGCATCATCCCGGTCGGGCCCGCCCCGGCAACGATCACATCGGTCATCTGAACCACTTTCACCCTGGCCCGTCGCCGGGCGCGACCGGAGGAGTCCGGAACACGGCAGTGTGGGCCATCGACCCGGCCTTGCGGCAAGGCCCCCCGTGGGCTGTAGCTTGGTAGTGGCGGGGAGGTGCCTGCTCCGACGCCCAGCTCCTCCAGCCGGCTCGAGGGGGAGCACCGTGAAGACGCGTCAGAAGCACGGCGGTGGCGGCGCTCCCGTTCCACGGGCGCCCTGGAACGAGATCAGGCCACGGCTGTGGATGGGCGGACACTTCTGGGCCGACCCGGCGGGCCGGGTGCGGGCCGCCGTCGTGGACGCCGAGTTCGACGTGGTGGTCAGCCTGTTCACCCGGGAGGGTCACGGGCCCCGCCCGGGCGTCGACCATCTGGTCAACGAGATCCCCGACGGTCCGCTCACCGCGCCGCAGATCGGCTCGGTCCAGAAGCTGGCGACGACGGTCGCGGAAGCGGTGCGCGGTGGCCGCAGCGTCCTCGTACGGTGCCGGTTGGGCTACAACCGCTCCGGTTTGGTGGTGGCGCAGGCCCTGGTCGAGCTCGGGGAGGACGCCGGCACGGCCGTCGAGCTCGTCCGGCGGGGGCGGTCGCCCTGGGCGCTGCACAACCGCGACTTCGAGGAGTACCTCACCACGGGAGTCGACATCGCCCGGCTCCTGGTCGGTCTTGACCCCGCCGGCTCGTAGGATCGCCGGTATGGCACTGCGACCTGTTCTGCTGAACATCAAGGCTCGTGACCACGAGGCCGTCGGACGGTTCTGGGCGGAGGCGCTCGGTTGGGGTGTCCGCGGTGGGACGCCCGGGGTGACGACGTGTGTCGCACCCGTCGGCGACTCCGCCTGGCCGGACGCGGCCGCGCTGTGGATCGTCGTCGTCGCTGTTCCCGAGCCCAAGACGGCGACGAAGAACCGGGTGCACCTCGATCTCGCCACCACCTCCGCGGGGCACCAGGCGGACCTGGTCGCGCGCCTGCGGGCGCTCGGCGCGACGCCGGTGCAGGTGGGTCAGGGCGAGGTGCCGTGGACGGTGCTGGCCGATCCCGAGGGCAACGAGTTCTGCGTGCTGGAGCCCCGGGAGGTCTACCGGGACACCGGGCCGGTCGCGGCGGTGGTGGTCGACTGCGCGGATCCGCGGGCCATGGCCCGGTTCTGGGACGAGGCGGTGGACTGGACCCTGCACGAGGTGGACGACGACTTCGCGGGGCTGCGCTCCGCCGAGGGCGTCGGCCCGTATCTGGAGTTCATCCGCACCCCCGACGTCAAGACGGCGCCGGACCGCGTGCACATCGACCTGCTGCCGTACCCGGGTGACGACAAGGAGGCCGAGGTGGCCCGGCTGCGGGCCCTCGGCGCGGCCGACCTCGACCTCGGCCAGGGAGACGTCCCGTGGACGTGCCTGACCGACCCGGAAGGCCACGAGTTCTGCGTCCTCGCCCCTTCCTGACGCGGGGCCGACGGAGCCGGGCAGGCGTCGGCCCCGCTGCCCAGGACGGGCGACGGGGCCGACAGTGCTGCTGGTGCGTCAGCCGCGGACGATGTTCGCGGCCTGCGGGCCCTTCTGGCCCTGCTCGACGTCGAACGTCACGGTCTCACCCTCGACGAGCTCGCGGTAGCCGTTGCCGGTGATCGCGGAGTAGTGGGCGAAGACGTCCGGGCCGCCGCCGGCCTGCTCGATGAAGCCGAAGCCCTTCTCGGAGTTGAACCACTTCACGGTGCCCTGAGCCATGCTGATCTCCCATTCGGGACGGAGTGGCACCCGGTCACGGATGCCACTTGGTGTGGTCGCGTCCTCGAACAGCAGGTGAAGCGGTACGGCGGACAGCGAGTATCAGTGATCACGTTACGCTGTGCCACCCCTCCGTGTCTCTGGGCGGCGGGTTACATCTTCGCAGCGTCCCTCCCGCGACCACCGGATAAGGCACCCCGTTGCGGTCAAAAACGGACGGATCGGCCGATGGAGGTGCTGTCGCAGGCGTCAGCCGGGCCGCACCCGCGCCCACCTGCACGGTCGCGGGTGCGCGGCGGGAGCGGTGCGGCCGCGCGTCGGGCGCGCGGCGGTCATGGGCCGAGCGTCACCTCCAGTCGAAGCGGTACGCGCGGTAGGTGTTCACCCCCGCCGGGAACTCGGCGTCGAAGAGCAGCCCGCCGGAGGGACCGAACTCCGAGACGTAGGGGAGCGAGCCCCAGCCGACGGCCAGCGCGCCGTCGCCCAGCGTCTGGGCGTTGCCCTGGGACGAGGCGCTGAGCCCGGACGGCTGCGCGACGGAACGGACCAGCGTGGCCGTGTGCGTGCGCGGGTCCAGACGGACGGTGTCCACGCGGCTGTACGGGAGCTCGGTGAGCGTGCCGGTGCCGGTGTTGGCGATGCCCGCCGACTCGTTGTCGAAGACGGTGTAGAGGCCGTGGCCGAGCGGCTCCGGGTCGTGCTGCCAGGCGAAGAGCGTCCGGGCGGCGTTGAGGCGCTGGCCGGGCGCGGCCGTCAGCGTGAAGGAGCTCGCCTTCCCACCGAGCTGCCAGCGGATCGCCCCGGTGCGGCGGGAGACGTCGTAGGTCGTCCAGGTGTTGCGGGCGTCGACGAGCAGGCTGCCGTCGGTGTCCTGCTTGACCGCGTTGACGTGGAACCAGTCCCAGGGGGTGGCCGCCGAGGCCGGCAGCGGCTGCTCGCTCTGCGCGTAGGGGACGTGGTCGGCGGCGTCCCACTGGAAGAGGACCTTGCCGGTGCGGATGTCGACCTCCTGGACCACTCCGTCGATCACCTTCTGGTCCGACGGGCCGCCGATCGGGAGAGCTGTGTTGCGGCGGCGTGTCGGCCGCGTCGCGAACCGCTGTCAGGCGGGGCCGACGTGGGCGGCGATGAGGCGCCAGCCGCTCTCGCTCGCATGGACCCAGGTGCGCGTGTAGCGCACGCGAGCGTCGAACTCCTGCCCGTCCAGGGTGCCGGCGAGGGTGCCGAGGAACCAGGTGACGCCGGTGGCGCCGGTGACCAGGACCGTCAACTCCTCCTCGTCGACGCGGCTCAGGCGCTGCCGACCGCTGCGCTGGACCTCCAGATCGTCCTGCTTTCCGTACAGGCGACCGTCGGGGCCGGTGAAGACCAGGCGGTCGTCCAGCAGGAGATCGAGCGTCCGGGCATCGGCGGTCAGCTGCGCGGCCTGGAGGCGACGCTCGGCGGAGCGCAGCTCCTCGGTGAGTCGACCCACATCGGTACCCATGGACGACACGCTACCGAAAAGGTCGGTAACGTGCGGTTCATGGCTTCACTTGTCGGGCGCGATACCGAAGTTCAGGGCCTGGTGGAGGCGTTGCGGGGGCTGGCGGCCGCCGGAGCCGGCGGGCGCGCCGTCGCCGTCGTCGGGGAGCCCGGGATCGGGAAGAGCGCGCTGCTGTCGGAGGTCGCCGCCCGTGCGCGGGCCGCAGGTATGCGGGTGGACGCCGTCCGTGGGCGGGGCGCGGGCTCCGCCTCGCCCGTCGGTCTCCGGCGCGTGTCCGACGTACGGGACCTCGCCGGGCGCGCGGCCGACGGCGTGCCCGCGCTGGCCGTGGTGGACGACCTCCACCGCGTCGCGGAGACCGAACTCCCGTCCGTGGAGCAGCTTCTCGAGATCGCGACCACGGGGCCGGTGCTCTGCCTGCTGGCCTACCGGCAGCGCCAGCTCTCTCCCGCCCTGGCCGAGATCCTCGCGCATGCGACCTGCGCCGGGGCACTCGACGTCTGGAACCTGCCGCCGCTCCCGCCGGAGCAGGCCCAGGAGTTGCTGGGCGCGCACCCGCGCGCGGACGAGGCGGTCCGCGAGGCGATGGGCAACCCTCTGTACCTCAAGGCGCTCAGCGACGACGAGGAGGCCCGGGCCCAGGCCGGGACCGCCGTCCTCGGCGAGTTGGCGGGCCTCGACGGTGACGCGCTCACCGTGCTCCAGGCCGCCTCCGTCCTCGGCGAGCCGTTCGACCCGGAGCTGGCGGCCGAGGTCGCGGAACTGGACGGACGCGCGACCGCCGCCGCCGTGGACCGCCTCGCGGGTCTCGACCTGCTGCGTCCCTGCGAGCCCGCCGCGCTCCTCGACCTGCGTCACCGGGCGCTCGGGCAGTTGCTCTACCAGCAGCTCGAGCCCGGCCGACACCTCGCCCTGCACCGGCGCGCCGAGCGCGCACTGGCCCTGCGGTCGGCGCCCTTCGTCACCCGCGCCCGCCACGTCGTCCGCGCGGCGGACCCGGGACGGCCCGAGCACGTCACCGTCCTCATGGCCGCAGCGCGCGACGAGCTCTACACCGCCCCCGCCGAAGCGGTCCGGTTCCTGCGTGCGGCGCTCCCACTGCTCCGGGAGGGTCAGGACCACTGGCACGAGGCCCACGTGCTGCTCGCCCGCGCCCAACTGCTCGCCGGAGACGCCTCCGAGAGCCGCGACCTGCTCGACTCCCTCCGGGCGACGGTCTCCGGAGCGCCCGCCGAGGCGGCGGTGCTGCCGGAGTCGAGTCGCGCCGAGCGACGCCTGGGCCGCTTCAGCGAGGCCGGAGCCCTGGCGCGGTCAGGACTCGCGGCTCTCGCCGACCGGGACTCCGCGACCGCCGCCGCCCTGCACATCGAACTCGCCGACTACGCCTACGACCTCCAGGACTTCGAGACGTCCCGGGACCACGCCGAGACCGCGGCGGCGATCGCGCGCCGCCACCTGGACCGGGTCGGCGAGGCGCAGGCCCTGGGGCAGGCCGCACTCGCCCGCCTCTACACCCGCGACCAGGACACCGCGCGGGAGCGGGCCACGGCGGCGGCCGAGCTGATCGACGCGTCGCCGGACACCGTCTTGCTGACCAATCTGGACGCGGTTCTCCAAGTGGGTCTCACCGAGGGCGTGCTGGGACGGTTCGACGCCTCGCAGCGCCATCTGGCCCGCGCCGCCGAGCTGTCCGGACGGACCGGTCAGAAGCACGTCGAGCACAGCGTCCTCACCGTGCTGGCGAACGCCCAGGCCCGTGCCGGGAACCTGCCCGCCGCGCTGGCCACGCTCGACGAGAGCGGCCGACGGGGCGACGGAGGCACGGAGCCCTCGGCGCAGGCCATCGCAGCGATGCTGCGCGCCGAGATCCTCCACTGGCTCGGCGGCTCTGGCTCCGGCTCCGGTTCCGGCTCTGGCGGCCAGGCCGACGCGGCGGACGTCCGGGCCGCCGCCGACCGGGCCCTGGCGATCGCGTCCGGGTCCCCGGCTGCCTGGGCCGTCACCGTCCGCTGCTTCCATGCCGAGCTCGTGCTGCACAACGGCGATCCGGTGCAAGCCCGTTGGCTTCTGCTCGACGCCGCAGGCGGCGAGGACCTGCCCCGGCTGACCGTCTGGCGCAAGCCCCGCTGGTGCGACACGCTGGCCGAGGCCGCGCAGGCGACCGGCGATCCGGCGTCGGTCGAGCGCTGGGCGGGGCTCGCCGAACGCTGCCTCGCGGAGCTGCCGTCCGCCGGTCGGCAGGGATTCGCCCTGCGGGCCCGGATGCGCGCCCACGCGGCACGGGGGGCCGTCGACGCGGCTCTGCGCAGCGCGCGGGAGGCGATGGCGGCCTTCACCGGCAGCGGCGAGCGGATCGAGCTGTGCCGGACGCTGCTGGCGGCATCCGCCCTGTCCCTCGGCGCTGGGCGCACGACCGGCGTGTCGGACTGGCTGGACCGCGCCGCCTATCTGGCCGACCGGTGCAGCTCGGCCCGTCTGGCGAACGACGTCGCCCGCCAGCGCGCCCGGCTCAGCGCAGCAACAGCCGCTGCGCCGGCGCGCACCTCCGTGCGATCGACAGTCCAACTCACCGCCCGTGAACGGGAGATCGCCGAGTTGGTCAGCACCGGACTGACCAACAGTCAGATAGCGCAGCGCCTGTTCCTGAGCGTGAGAACTGTCGAGACGCATCTCGGTCAGGTCTACCGCAAGCTCGGCATCGCCAACCGAGCCAGTCTGACGCGGACCATGCTGACCGAGGGCTGACGGGAGAGTTCTCCGTTCTGGTCCGCAGGAGTCCGAGCCGGTGCCGCTCGGCGACGGCCGCGACATCCTGCGGACCAGGGCGGCCCCCTCGTGTTCCCCGTTGTTCCGGCGGCTTCGAGTCTGCCCTGCCGGGCCACGGAGGGGATCCGTGAAAACACGTAGTGCCGACACGGATGGGGCGGGGCGGGCGGTCACATAGTCTGCCGGGCGGACGGCTCGGCCACGGCGCGCGAACAGCAGAAATAGCCCGCCGGCGAAGCGCCGGACGGGCGGGAAATAGCGGTGCGTGGAGGCGGGACGGAATTAAGGCGCCGTGGGCGGTATTCGCCGCGGCGCGCCGCCGTGAATTGTTCTGCAGCGGGAAGGAGCCCGGAAAGGATTGCAGGGGCACAGTCTGTCGGCCTGCTCGTCCGCGCTTCAAGCCCCCGCCCGGCGGGGATTGATCCCTCCAAGTGGCTGGTCCAGTCAGGGGGTTGCGCTTCGCGACCAGGGCTGACAGAGCGCCTCGCGAGGCACGCCCGTCCTCCGGCCGGGCGCCTATTGACATGCTTCTGCCACAATTCCCGCATTCCTGGGCGCACTTGACAGAAATATCCGAAGGCATCAGATTCTTGTCCGACGCGTGGGGGAGTTGTGAAGGATCCTGTGCTTTCTATCTCCCGCGTCACCTGACATCTGTGTAGCCTTCCGGGAGAAGCATGCGAATGGCAGTTCAGTCTGCCCGGAAAGTCGAGTTCACCGTGCTGGGCCCGCTGGGGTTCACCGACGGCTCCGAGGTCGCCGTGCTCCAGCCGTCCAAGCCGGGCGCACTGTTAGCGGCCTTGCTGCTGAACGCCAACAGCGTGGTGTCCGTCGGCTACCTGCTGCGGGCCGTATGGGGGGACGAGGCACCGGAGACCGCCAAGGCCGCGGTCCAGACGTGCGTGCTCCGACTGCGCAAGCTCTTCAAGACCTACGGGATCGCCGGCAGCACCATCGAGACCCTGTCGGACGGCTACCGGATCAACGCGGACGCCGACACCCTCGACCTGCTGCGCTTCCGCGAACTCCTGCGCGCCGCCTCCGCCGCGGCCCACCCCGATGACGAACTGGCCCTGCTGCGCGAGGCGTTGACCCTGTGGCGGGGAAGACCGATGCTCGGCAACGTCAGCTCCGCGCTGGTGCACCGCAACGAGGTGCCGCGCATCGCCGAGGAGTGGCTGCGGGCGGCGGAGCGGATCTTCGAGATCGAGATGGCCCTCGGCCGCTGCCGCGAGGTGCTGCCCGAGCTGGTCCAGACCGCGTACGGCCACCCCGTGCACGAGCGCTTCTGGGAACAGCTGGTCGAGGCGCTGTACCGCACCGGGCGACGGGCGCAGGCCCTGGCGGAGTACGGCACCGTCAAGCGTCACCTGCGCGAGGAGCTGGGCATCGACCCCGGCCCGGGACTGCAACGGCTGGAACTCCTGGTGCTGCGCGGCGATCCCGTCCCGCAGTGCGCTACCCCGGCGCGTCCGGGCGCGCCGGACCGGCCCGCGTCAGGGCCGGATGTGCTCCAACTCCTGCTCAAAGCAGGCCTGCTGGAGCAGGACCCGGAGGGCCTCTACCAGATGAACGGCCTGCTCCAGGCCATGACAGGGGCCTCCGCCGACAGCCCTCGCGCCTCCGGCGCGCAGCGCGCCGCGACATCCCGATCGACAGGAGAATGAAGAAGTTGGCTGCCGCCTACGAGGACCTCGCCCCCACCCGGCCGCGCCTGCGGCGGGACGTCCTGTTCACCGAGACGCCCACCGGGGTGCTCTTCCACAACGCCCAGGGCGGGTTCGGCGTCAACGCCAAGTCCGCCTACCGGTTCGCCTCCCTTGTCGTGCCGCACCTGGACGGCGGACAGAGCGTCGCGGCCCTGTGCGAGGGGCTGGGCGACGGAGCGCGCCGCATGCTGGTGCAGCTCGTCGACGCGCTCTACACCCACGGCTTCGCCCGGGACGTCGCCGCCGACCAGGTCTCCGGCGACGCGCCGACCGCGGTCGTGGCCGCCCGCTTCGAGGCGCAGCTGGGGTATCTGGACCACTACGCCGACGACCCGGCCGGCCGGTTCCAGCGCTTCCGCCGCTCACGGGTCGCGGTGCTCGGCGACGGTCCGGCCGCCCGCTGGTGCGCGCTCGGCCTGCTGCGCAACGGCAGCGCCGCGATCGGGGTCGCCCGCGCGGCGGGCGACTGGGACGAGCTGCTGCCCACGGTGCTGTCCGAAGCCGCGGCGCTCGGCGGGGAGGGCTGTCCGGTCGACGTCGAGCTCTCCTCCTCCTTCGGGGGCGGCCGCGCGGGCTGGGCGGAACTGGACGGCTACGACCTGGTCGTGGTGGCGCCCGGTCGCGAGGCCGTGCGGCAGACGGCGGCGCTGCTGGACGCGGGCGTCCCGGCGGGCCGGGCGCTGCTGCCGGCGTGGGCCTTCGGCGACCGCCTGGTGTCCGGCCCGCTGATGCGCGCGGACAGCCCGGGGTGCTGGATGTGCGCGTTGCTGCGGCTCGGCGCGAACGGCGACGCGGCCGCGGCGGCGGAGGTGTGGAGCGGCCTGGGTCTGGTGGCCCCGCTCGACCTGCCCGGCCCCCGGCTCGGCGGGCCGCTCGCGGCCATGGTCGGCAACCTGCTCGCCTTCGAGGTCTTCCGGATCACCACGGGGGCGCTGCCCGCCGAGACCGAGGGCCGCCTCGTGGTCCAGGACCTCGACACCCTCGACGTGGTGACGGAGCGCCTGCTGCCGCAGCCCCGCTGCCCGTACTGCGCCGCGACGGCGCGGTACGCCCGCGCGGCGGACGAGATCGGAGTGGACGAGTCCGAGCTGGCCGAACCCGACCTGGTGCCCGACCCCGCGACCGTCCTGGAGGAGGCGGCCCGGACCCGCGCGACGCAGGCCCTGGAGTCGCTGGAGCCGCTGCTCGGCTCCCACGCCGGGGTGTTCCGGGGCTTCGCGGACGAGGAGTTCGAACAGAGCCCGCTGAAGGTGAGCTCCGTCGAGATCGGCCTCGGTCCCGGATGGACGCGGACCATCGCCGCGTTCGACCCCCACCACGTCGCCGGTGCGCGTCTGAACGCGGTGCTGCGGGCTGCGGAGGTGTACGCCGATCACGTCGTGCCGCACCACGCTGACCGCCGCGAAGACTCCCGCGAAGACCCCCGCGAGGGTCCGGCGGGCGTCGGCACGGCGGAATGGCCGGTGGTCGGCCCCGAGGCGCTCGACATCGGCAGCGGCGTCGCGGCCGCTCCTGGCCAGATCCGCGCCTGGGCCCGGGCCCGGTCGCTGCTCGGCGGTGGGACGGTGCTGGTGCCGCGGGCGGCGCTGCGGCCTTTCGGCGCCGACAACGACGACCGTGTTGTCGAGCGGACCGCGGCGGGGATCGGCGCAGGCCGGAGCCCGGGCCAGGCGGTGGCACGGGGCCTGCTGAGCGCGCTCTCCCACCAGGCGGTGCGGCAGGCCGTCCGGGGCGTCACGCCGGTGTTCCGGCACGCGCCCGGGAGCCTCGACGGGGTGGCCGAACTGCTCTTCCTGCTGCGCTCCGCCGCCCATCTCGGCGCCGAGCCGGAGCTGCTGGAGCTCGGCGAGCCCGCGGAGCGACCGGTGCCGGTGATGCTCGCCCGATGCGCCGTTGCGTCAGGCGGGCCCGCGCTGTGGACCGTCTCCGCGTCGCCGGACCGGCACCAGGCGGCCGTGCGCGCGTTGCGTGACCTGGTCGGCGCGCTCCAACTGCGCCGGGCCGCGGCGGCAGGCCTCGACGCCGGGGATCCGTTGATGGCGGACCTCGACCCCGCCGCGCTGGCCGTCGTCGCCGACGCGACCACGGCGCCGCAGCCGGCGAAGGGCACGGGCGCGCCCTTCACCGAGACCCTGGCGCGGATCCGCAAGTCGGGCCAGGACGTCCTGGTCGCTCCGGTCGCCGCGCCGGACCTGGCTGCCGGCGGCGTGCACGTGGCCCGGGTCCTGCTCGTACGGGAGGCGCACGGTGACCGTTGACATCGCACCGCCGCCCCCGGCGGTCGTCGGGCTGCCGGGCCCGTGGCCGGACACCTGCGCGGACCTGGCCCGCCTGCTGGCGGACGCCCTGGCCGAGCACGGCGTCACGACCGGCGTCGAGCTGGGCATGCTCGGCTTCCGCGACGAGCTGACCCGGACGGCTGATCCGACGTCCGCCCTGACATCCGACCCGACGTCCGACCCGACGTCCGACTCGACGTCCGACTCGACGTCCGACTCGACGTCCGACCCGACGCCCGACTCGACGTCCGCCCTGAGAGCCGACCCGACGCCCGTGCCGGGGCTGACCGGCGTGCCGCGCATCCCCGTGCGCCTGTACGGCCATCAGGTCGTGGTCGGTCCGTTCCCTGCCGCCCACCGGTCCGCGCCGTGTCCGCGCTGCCTGGCGCGCCGCTGGCAGGCTGTGCGGTCCACGGCACTGCGAGACGCCCTCGAACTGGGCGGCCCCACCGTGCCCTCGGGGAACCCGCCGTGGGCGCTGCCGTTTGCGGCGGGCACGGTCGCGGCCGTCGTCGCGGCCGGACTCGCCGCCGACCTCGCCGCCGCGGCCCGCGAGGACTACCGGTACGGGACCGTGTACCTGGTCGACCTGGAGCGACTGCACGTCGCGTCGCACCCGCTGGTGCCCGACTCCGGATGTCCCGCCTGCGGCGGAGCCGTCCCGGACGCGCCCGAGGACGCCTGGGCGACGCCCGCGGCGGAGCCGAAGCCGGCCCCCGAGGTGTTCCGCGGCCGCCCGATCGACGCCTACGACCTGCCGGGCGCAGCGTTCGTCAATCCCGTCACCGGCATGCTCGGCGCAAGGACGGTGCCCGACCTGGGCTCGGTGTCGACCTCCGCCGTGATGGGCTGCTTCACCCTGCGCTCCGACGGCTACCTGGACGAGTGCTTCTGGGGCGGCCACACCTCCGGCTACGGCGTCAGCGGCAGAGTCGGCCTGCTGGAGGGCCTGGAACGGTTCGCGGGCATGCGTCCGCGCGCCAAGGCGACCGTGGTGCACGCCAGTTACGCGGAGCTCGGTGACCAGGCGGTCGACCCCAGGCTCTGCGGCGGCTACTCCGAGGACTTCCACCGGCGCGAGCCGGACGTCCGGCCGTTCGACGCGGACCGGCCGATCCCCTGGGTGTGGGGCTACTCGCTGCGCGACAGCCGTCCGGTCCTGGTGCCCGAGATCCTGGCGTACTTCCACACCGAGGGGCAGGGCGGCGACCGCTTCGTCCAGGACAGCTCCAGCGGCTGCGCCTCCGGCGGCGGGCTGGCCGAGGCGGCCTACCACGGGCTGATGGAGGCCGTGGAGCGGGACGCCTTCCTGATCGCCTGGTACGCGCAGGCGGAGCTGCCCGAGCTCGACCCGTACAGCAGCAACCGGCGGGAGACCCGCGAGACGGTCGACCGGCTCGCTCTGTACGGCTACCGGGTGCGGCTCTTCGACACCCGCGTCACCTTCCCGATCCCGGTGGTGACGGCCGTCGCGCAGCGCCGCGACGGCGGGCTCGGCACGCTCGCGTTCGGCGCGGGGGCGAGCCTGGACCCGGAGGCCGCTGTCGCGGGCGGTCTGTGCGAGATCGCCACGGACGCCGTGAAGCTGGGCCGGATGGCCGCGCACGAGTACGAGCGGCTGCACGCCATGACGCGCGACCGCACGCTGGTCGGCGGGCTGCACGATCACCCGCTGGTCTACGGCCTGCCGCAGATGGCCCGTCACGCGGACTTCCTGCTGGCCCGGGAGCGGGAGGTCAAGCCGCTGTCGCAGGCGTTCGGCGCGGGCGGCCCCGCACCGCAGCCGAGCCTGGACCTGGTCGAGGACCTGCGGCGCTGCGTCGAGGCGGTCGCCGCCGCCGGGTTCGACGTGGTCGTCGTCGACCAGACCGCCCCCGAGCAGCGCGCGCTCGGCCTGCACGCCGTCAAGGTGATCGTGCCGGGCCTGGTGCCGATCGACTTCGGGTGGCGCCGCCAGCGCGCCCGGCACCTGCCGCGGGTGCGCACGGCCCTGCGCCGGGCCGGTCTGCGCGACCACGACCTGCGCGACGACGAGCTCAACCCCGCACCGCACCCCTTCCCCTGACACCTCTTCCCTTGACACCCCGCGCCTTCCTGACGCCCCGACACTCCAGAGAGGACGGGCTCCCTTTGGGACTCGCCCACGCCTACGCGAGCGCCGTGCTGCACCGCGCCAGAACGCCGATGCCGCCCGCCGACTTCCAGCCGGACTGGGACGACCAGCCGCGCCCCGACCGCTTCTTCCCCGGCGCCGAACGGCTCCCGCTGCCGCCCTGCCCGCCGGAGGCGGGGGCGACGACTCAAGCCGGTCTGACCGGGCCCGACGGCGAGCGGCCGTTCACCCTGCCGCTGCTGGCGGGGATGCTCCAGGACTCCTGCGGCCTGCTGAGCCGGCGCCTGTCGGTGCACGCCAACGTCAACGTCACCACCATGCCGTCCTACCGGTCGGCGGACTGGGCGCGCGGGGCCGCGTCCGGCGGCGGGCTGTACCCCGTCGGCTGCTACTGGGTCACCGGTCCCGGCGGCCCCGTCCTGCCGGGCGTCTACCACTACGCCCCCGCGCACCACGCGCTGGAACGGCTGGTCACCGGCGACGCCACGGCGCAGCTCCGCACGGCGTCGGCCGCCTCCGGCGACGGGGCGGACACCGACCAGTTCCTCGTCCTCGGGGTGAAGTACTGGCGCAACGCGTTCAAGTACGGCTCGTTCTCGTACCACGTCGTCAGCATGGACGTCGGCGCGGTCCTGCAGACCTGGCGCGTCTGGGCGCGGGCCCACGGGCTGCGGATCGGGCCGCTGCACTGGTTCGACGAGACCCGCGTGTCCGAGCTGCTGGGCCTGGACCCGGAGCAGGAGGGGGTCTTCGCGGTCGTCCCGCTGCGCTGGGAGCCGGCCACGACCACGACCATGACCACGACCGCCGCCGGGCCGGCCGCAGCTCCCGCCGCCCCCGCCGCGGCGGGCCCTGCGATGCGGGTCCCGCGGCGGGACCAGGAGCGGTCCCGGGTCGTGCACCGCTTCGAGCTGCTGGAGGAGATGCGCCGGGCGGCCCTGGCGGGCGACACCGACCGGCCCGCGGCGTCCGCGCTGTCCTCCGCCCTCCCGCGTGCCGCCGACCAGGACGGCCGGCGGACCCCGTTGGAGCCCGCCCCGTCCTTGGACCTGCCGGTGCGCACCGCCCTGCGCGAGCGCCGCAGCAGCTTCGGCCGGTTCTCCTCCCACACCCCGCTCGAACCGGGCGAGCTCGCCGCCGTGCTCGACGCGGCCGTCGCCGCCGCGGGCGCGGACAGCGACGCCGCAGCGGACCGGCGCGCCCCGCTGGCCTCCCTCCACGTGTGCGTCAACCACGTCCGCGCGCTGACGCCGGCCAGCTATCGCTACGACCCGCAGGAGGGCGCGCTGACGCCCGTGCGCGACCGGGCGCCGGGGCCGTTCCTGCAACGCGCCTACACGCTGGACAACTACAACGTCGAGCAGGCGGGCGCGGTCCTGGTCGCATCGGTGCGGACCGCCGCGGTCCTCGACGCCGTGGGGGACCGCGGCTACCGGCTGGTCGGCGCGGTCGTCGGCGCCGTGGCCCAGGCCGTCTACACCGCCTGCGCCGCGCTGGGCGTCGGCTGCGGCGTGGCCCTCGGCTTCGACGCCGACTCCTACGTCGAGGAGCTCGCGCTCGAGGGCGGCGACGAGCTGCCGCTGCTGATCATGATGATCGGCCATGAACGGCCCGGCCCGGCCGGCTACCGGTACGAGATCGCCTGAGGCGGGGGAGCGCGTGGAAACCACACACCATGACGGGCCGTCGGTTCCGGCCCCGGACGGCCGGTGGCGCCTCGGACCGCGCTTCGTGCTGCGGCTGGGCGGGTTGCCGCTCTCGGCCGTGCAGGGGCTGCGCTGCGCGGACGCCCGCCGGGACGGCGACCTGCTGATCCGGGACGAGGCCGCGCTGCGCTCGGCGGGAGCCGATCTGGCCGACCGGCTCGGGGCGCTGGTCGCCTCCCTCGACCCCGACGAGCGCCGCGCCGTCCTCACGCTGCGCCGCCACGTGTTCAACAACCGTCTTCCCGGCGACCTTGCGGGCGCCGAGGCGCTGGCCGCCCGGCTGGGCGGGCCGGTGGGGGACGAGCTGGTGGCCTGGCTCGCCGCCCGACGCGGCCACGGCGAGGCCCGCGCCCGGCTGGCCCGGGAGCTGGCAGATCAGCTGCGGAGCAGCCGGGCGGAGCTGCGCCGGCTGGCGGGAGAGGAGCGGCTGCGCCGCGGCCTGCTGCTGGCCTCGCCCACGCTGGAGGGCCGGTTGGACGACTACGCCGCCGGTCTGCGGCCCGCGTCCGACAAGCGCACCCGCAAGCAGGAGCGGGCGCTGCTGCACTACCTCCACCGCACCGCCTGCAAGACCAGCCCGTTCTCCACCTTCACCAGCGTCGCCGCCGGGGTCTTCCGGCCCGGCCACGGCGGTCCCGTCGTCTTCGACGACGAGCAGCGCAGCCACCCCCGGCTCAACGTGGCCGTGCTGGCGCGACTCGCCCAGGTCGCCGCGGCCGACCGCGGCCGCCGCGACGACCTGCCCGTCGCGCCCGCGGCCGGACTGGCGCTGGCCGAGACCCGGGTGCGGTACGTGCGCCGCTCGCTCACCACCGGCGACGACAGCCGTTCCGTCGCGTTCGACACCGCAGAGGACCGCGTCTACTTCCTGCGCCGCAGCGGAGTCCTGGACCGGTTGCTCGCGTTCCTGACGGACCGCCCTGACGCGCGCTGCGGCGAGCTGCTCCAGCTGCTGCGCGAGGACACCGCCGCGAGTGAGGAGGAGGCCGAGCGCTACCTCACCGCACTCCTCGACCTCGGCCTGCTCCAACTTCCCGCCCTGGCCGCCGACGTGCACGACCGCGACCCGCTCGCCGCGTTCCGGACCCGGCTGCGCGCGCTCGACCGCCCCTGGGCCACCGAGACGGCCGACCGGCTCGGCGCCGTCGCGGACCGGATCGAGCGCTACCGCGACGCGGGCGTCGCCGAGCGACGCAAACTGCTCACCGCGCTGCGCCGCGACCTGCTCGCCGTGCAGACCGATCTCGGCGCGGCCGACGCTTCGGTGCCCCAGGTCCTGCTCTACGAGGACGCCGCCGTCGGCCCTGTCGCGGCGGACCACGACACCTGGGACGGGCTTACCGAGCCACTGGCGCAGCTCGCGCCGCTGCTCGCCGCCTACGACCCGCAGCTGGCCCAACGGCTCACCTTCAAGGGCTTCTTCGTGGCCCGTTTCGGCAGCGGCGGGCGCTGCGACGACCTGCTCACCCTCGTCCACGACTTCCACGAGGACATCTTCGACCGCTACCTCGAC
>NZ_BBPO01000041.1:2614-39239 GCF_000787815.1 Streptacidiphilus neutrinimicus | reverse complement strand
GCGACGACCTGCTCACCCTCGTCCACGACTTCCACGAGGACATCTTCGACCGCTACCTCGACTTCGCCGCCCGCCCCGGCCGCTCCGCCCCGGACGGCGGCCGGCCGCCGGAGGAGAACTGGCTGCGCCAGCCGGAGATCACCGCGATCGACCGCGCCAGGGCCGAACTCACCGAGCGGATGCGGGAGCTGTGGAGCGGCAACCAGGGCGAGAGCCCCGAGCTGTTCCTCACTCCGCAGGCCGTCGCGGCCGCCACCGCGCACCTGGGCGCGCTGCCACGGGCCTTCCAGCCGCAGTCGCACTTCCTGCAGTGGGTCCGGCGCGCGGACGACCCACTGCTGGTCCTGAACAACGCATACGGCGGCCTGGGTTACCCGTTCACCCGGTTCACCCACTGCCTGCGCGACGAGGACGGCGGCGAGGTGGCCGAGGCGCTGCGCGCGCACCTGCGCGCGAACCGGCCCGAAGGGGCGGTGTTCGCGGAGGTCACGGCAGGGGCCGCCACCACCAACCTCAACCTGCACGACCGGCTGACCGACTACGAGATCGTCTGCCCCGGCGAGACCGGCACCGCCGAACCCGACGCCCGCCTCGACCTCGACGACCTCTACGTGGTCCACGACGAGACGGACGACCGACTCGTGCTGCGCTCGCGGCGACTGGACCGCGAGGTCGTGCCGCTCTACCTCGGCTACCTGGTGTCGGTGGCGCTCCCGGAGATCCCGCGCACCCTGCTGCTGCTCTCCCCGGCCTTCCAGGCGCAGTTGGACCCCTGGCGCGGCGTCCCCGAGGGCCCGGCCGTGGACGGCGTGACCACCCGCCCCCGGCTGCGGTACGGCGCGCTGGTGCTCCAGCGGCGCTCCTGGACCGCGGCGGCCGGCTCGCTGCCGCGCCGCGAGGCGGGCGGTGACGAGGCCGAGTGGTACCTGGCGTGGCTGCGCCTGCGTGCCCGCCACGGCCTGCCCGCCCAGGTGTTCGCGCGGATCCGCCAGGACGCCGCAGCCGGCGCCCCGGACCGGGACAAGCCGCAGTACGTCGACTTCGACAGCCCGCTGTCGCTGCTGGCCCTGGACGCCGCCCTGGCCGAGCGCCCCGGACGCGTCGTGTTCGAGGAGATGCTCCCGGCCGGCCACGAGCTGGCGGCCCGCTCCGGAGCGGGCGACCACGTGAGCGAGCTCGTGGTGGAGCTGCTGCCCACGACCGCCGGGCCCGCCGCGCACCCGACACCCCGGACGACCCACACAACACACACAACCCAGGCAACCCTGACGAACGAACCGCCCGAGCCGACCGAGCCGACCGAGGAAGGACTCCGATGAACTCCGTGCACACCGGTCCGCAGCAGGGCGCCGAGGAGACCCGGGGCCACTGGCTGGCCTACCACATCTACTACTCGGCCAGCCCCCGCCCGCTGCTGCTCCAGCTGATCGAGCCCCTCGTCGACGAGCTGACCGACGACGGCCTGCTGGCGGGTCACTTCTTCATCAACTACTGGCTGGAGGGGCCCCACGTCCGGCTGCGCCTGCGCCCCTCCACGCCCGAGGCGGCCCCGGCCGTGCGCGAGCGCACCGAGGCGGCCGTCGCCGCGTTCCTGCGCCGTCGCCCGGCCCTGTACGAGGTGCCGCCCGGCTTCCTGGACGACTACTACGACAAGCTGATGGAGCGGGAGTTCACCCCGGCGCAGCGCACCCGGCTGCTCGGCCCGGACGGCACCATGCGGCTGCGCGACACCAACACCTTCAGCGCCGAGCGCTACCAGCCCGAGTACGGCAAGTACGGCGGCCCGGCGGGCGTGGCGCTCGCGGAGTGGCACTTCGAGCACTCCAGCCGCCTCGTCCTCGACGCCAACCGCACCCTGAACCTGCACCTGCGCCCCGTCGCCCTCGGCTTCGCCGCCCAGGTGATGATGGTCACCGCCGGATGCCTGGTGCGCGACGGCGAGTTGCTGGCCGAGTTCCTCGACGGCTACCACCGCTTCTGGGACGAGTCCTCCGGCAGAGCCGAGACCGCAGGCCAGGGCGACTTCGACCGCGGCTACCGGGCCACCGCCGACTCGCTCGCCCCGCGCATCCGGCGCATCCTCGCCGCGGCCGAGGCAGACGACTTCTCCACCCTGCCCGGCACGCTGCGGGCCTGGGCCGAGCACTGCCGCGAGCTGCGGGCCCGCCTGGTCGACCTGACCGAGCAGGGGCGGATCGCCTTCGCCCCACCGGACCAGGACGAGGAGCCCTGGGACGGCGCCCGGCCCGGCGTCACCGACTTGGCGGTGACCCTGCCGAGGCTGCTCGTCCCCTACCTGCACATGACCAACAACCGGCTGTCGATGACGCTCCAGGACGAGGCCTACCTCGCCTACCTCCTCGCGCGCGCTCTCGCCGAACCCCGAGCTGGGTCCGGCGCGGCCGAGCCGGCCACGGCGGCGTCGTGAACCCCACCGAACCCCGCGCGGCCGCGCCGCGCACCCGCCCCGACATCCTCGTCAGCGCCCCGCTGCTGCGCGGGCACGAGCCCGTACGGCTGCTGCTCGACCCGCGCACCGGCGCCCGGATGGAGCTGTCGCCGAAGGTGCACTTCGTCCTGGACCGGCTCGACGGCGTGCGGACGCTGGAACAGATCGGCGAGGACTACGCCGCCCGGTTCGGGGCCCGGCTCGGCGAGCCGCAGTGGCGCCAACTGCTGGGCCTGTTCTACGGACGCCGTCTGCTGGTCGGCACCGAGACGCAGCTGCCGGCGTCCGCCGCCGCCGTGCCCGCGGCCACCCCGCCGGCGCGCGGGCACTGGGCAGAGGGGCGGCTGCGGCTGGTCGCGGACGGCGACGCGCGCTTCGACGTGCTGCGTCACCTCCCCTCCCCGGCTCGGCACCGGGTCGCGCGCGGAGCCGCCGTGCTGCTCCTGGGCGCGGCGCTCTGCGCCCTGCTTGCGGGCCTCGCCTGGCGGCTCCCGGAACTCACCGCGTCGGCACGGGCGTTGGGCCACCGTCCGGCGATGTTCCTGCTGGTCGCCGTCGCCCTGTGGTTCAGCATGGCGCTCCACGAGGTCGGCCACGCGCTGACCGCTCGGGCGGTCGGGGCCACCGTCGGCGAACTGGGTGTGCGCTGGCGGCTGCCCATGGTCTACCTGTACTGCGACGTGCCCGACGCGCGCTTCCTGTCGCGACGCCGCCAGGTCGCCGTCGCCGCCGCGGGCGCCCTGACCAACCTCGCCGTCCTGCTGCCCGCCTACGGCGGCTGGCTGCTGCTCACGCGGCACGGCGGCAGCCACCCGACGCTCAGCGCGGTCCTGCTCTCGGGCACCGTCGTCGGGCTGGCCAACCTGCTTCCGTTGCCCCCGTTGGACGGCTACCGGATCCTGGAGGCGGTCCTCGGCACGACGCGCCTGGCCCAGGAGACCCGCAGGTTCGTCGCCCGTTCCCTGCCCGGGCGGCGGCCCGGCACGGGTCCGGGGGCCGGCGGCTACCCACGCCGGGCGAGACGGCTCTACCTCGGCTACGCGGCGCTGTGGACGGTCCTGACGGCGGGACTGCTGCTCGCCGTCGCCTGGGCGGTGTTCTCTCTGACGCCCGCCACCGAGCGGCTGCTCACGGCGGTGCTGACGATGCTGGCCACGACCGCGCTGGTGACGCTGCGCGTGGTCCGTCCGGCGCGCCACCGGCAGCGGGAGGCGGGCCGATGACCGTGACCGGTGCCGAGGCATCCGCGCACGCAGCAGCGGCGGCAGTGGTGACGGCGGGTTTCGCCGCCGCCGACCACCCGCTGGCGGCGGCGGGGGAGCGGCTGCGTCTGCTGCTCGCCGACGAGGCCGAACGTCTCGGCCGACCGGCGCCGGACGTGGCCTGGCTCGGCGACGCCGACGCCCTCGCGTCCGCCGCTTCGTACGCCCCTGCGTCCGGCGCTTCGCACGGTCTCGCGGACCGCGCCCGCGCGACCGTCCACCTGGCCGCCGACGCCGTCCTTGTCGGCCCCTGGGGCGGTGACGGGACGGCCGAGGGGACCGCCTGCGGGGTGTGCCTGGCCATGCGTCGGCAGCGGCTGCGCGGCTCAGCCGAGCGCGACGCCCTGGAGACCGGACGTGGCACGACCGCCGCCGCGGCGTGGCCGCTGCCGACCGCCGGGCTCGCCACCGCCGTCCTGGCGGTGCACGAGGCCGTCACCGGCGAAGCGCCGCCCGCGGACGGCCTCACCGGCGGGGACCGGCGGCTACGCCGGGTGACCAGGATCGACCTGGCCACCTGGCACACCGTCACCGTTCCGCTCCTGCCCGAGGCGCTGTGTCCCGTCTGCCGCGAGGCCGATGAGCAGGCCGCCGCGCCGGAGCCCGGACTTGCCCTGCTGCCGCGTCCCCGGCCCGCGCACGCCTACCGGCTGCGGACGCCCGAGGCGTACGCCCTGCCCGCGACCGCTCTGGCCAACCCGGTGTGCGGCGCGCTCGGCGCGGGCACCCGCACCGACCTGACCTCGCCCACCACCGCCCCCGTGGCCGGCGCGGTCCTGCTGCGGACCTCCGGCGGTCTGAACGAGATGACCTGGAGCGGCAAGACCGGCTCCTTCCGGCGCAGCCGCCACCTCGGCCTGCTGGAAGGGCTGGAACGCTACGCGAGCACGCGCCGACAGTCCCTCGCCCCGCCGCTGGTGGCCTCGTACGACAGCCTCGGCGACGCGGCACTGGACCCGCGCGACTGCGGCGTGTACGCGCCGGAGACCTACGCCGCCGAGCAGCGGCTGCAGCCCTTCGACCCGGCGCGGCCCATCCCCTGGGTGCCGGGCTGGTCCCTGCGCGACCAGCGGCCCGTGCTCGTCGCCCGGCGCTCCGCCTACTACTTCGAGGGCAGCGCGGGGGACGACTTCGTCGACGAGTGCTCCAACGGCTGCGCCACCGGCAGCTGCCTCGAGGAGGCCGTCCTGTTCGGGCTGCTGGAGGTCGTCGAACGCGACGCGTTCCTGCTCTCCTGGTACGGCGGCGCGTCCCTGACCGGGATCGACCTCCACGACGGCGCACCGGCCGCGGTACGCGGCATGCTCGATCGGGCCGAGCTCCTCGGCTACCGGCTGCACGTGCTCGACACCCGCGCCGACCTGCCGATCCCCTCGGTCGCGGCCGTCGCCGTGCGGCGCGACGGCGGCCCGGGACACCTCTCCTTCGCCGCCGCGGCGGCGCTGGACCCGGCCGCGGCGGTCGAGTCCGCGCTGGCCGAGACGCTCACCTATCTGCCCGGCCTGGCCGGGCGCGTCTCCGCCCGCACCGACGAACTGGAGGCCATGGCCGAGGACTTCACCCTCGTCCGCCGCCAGGACGACCACCCGGCCCTGTTCGGCCTGCCCCGGATGGCGGCCCACGCCGCCACCTATCTGACGCCCTCGGCAACCGTCCCGCTCGCCTCCCTGGGCGCCGACCGCGGGCAGGGCCAGCGGGCCCCGGAAGGTCCCCTGGACCTGCGGGAGGACGTGCGGCGGTGCTGCGACGCGATCGCGGCCGCCGGCCACGACGTGATCGTGGTCGACCAGACCTCGCACGAGCAGCGCGCGCTCGGCCTGCGCACCGTCCGGGTCATCGCGCCCGGCCTGCTGCCCATGGACTTCGGCTGGTCCCGCCAGCGTGCCCTGCGCCTGCCCAGGCTGCGCGCGGCCCGGCGCGCCGACCCCGACCGGCCCCTGCGGCTGGTCCCGCACCCCTTCTCGTGAGCCCGGCCACCCACCCGAAGGGCCGGAACCACCGAAAGCGCCGGTCAGCCCCGAAACCGCCTCGCTCCGCCCCGATCCGCTCTCCGCCCCGAACCGCCCCGCCCCGCTCCGCCCCGAACCGCCCCGCCTCGCTCCGCCCCGATCCGCTCCGCCCCGAACCGCCCCGATCCGCACCGACACGAAAGCCGACACCGTGACCCAGCGACACCGCACCGGCCCAGCGCCGGCCCCGCGAAGTGGAGAGACGCGCCGATGAACCACGTGCTCGTGCAGGACCTGCGCAAGAGCTACCGCGACAAGGAAGCGGTCCGCGGCGTCGGCTTCCACGTCGAGGCGGGGGAGATCTTCGCGCTGCTCGGACCCAACGGGGCGGGCAAGACCACCACGCTGGAGATCCTCGAGGGCTTCCGTCAGCGCGACGGCGGCACGGTGGAGGTGCTCGGCCGCGACCCGGGCGACCGGGCGCACAGCGGCTGGCTGCGCCGCCATGTCGGCCTGGTGCTCCAGGACATCGCCGTCGAGCCGTACCTGACGGTCCGGGAGACCATCGCCCGCAACGCCGGCTACTACCCCGCACCGCGCCCCGTCGACGAGGTCGTCGCGCTCACCGGCCTCACCGAGAAGAGCCGCACCCGGGTCAAGGACCTCTCCGGCGGCCAGAAGCGCCGCCTGGACCTGGCCCTCGGCATCATCGGCAACCCGCGCCTGCTCTTCCTGGACGAGCCGACCACCGGCTTCGACCCGAACGCCCGCCACGGCGCCTGGGACGTCGTGCGCAACCTCCGCGACACGGGCACGAGCATCCTGCTCACCACCCACTACATGGACGAGGCGCAGGCCCTGGCGGACCGCGTCGCCGTGATCGCCGCCGGGCGGATCGTGGCCACCGGGACCCCGGCGACCATCGGCGGCCGCGACCACGCCCTCAAGCGGATCCGGTTCACCCTCCCGGACGGCTGCTCGCCGGACGACCTGCCGGTCCCGGTCGACGTCGAGGCCGACGGGACCGTCACCGCGTCCGTCGCCGAGCCCACCCGCGTCCTGCACCAGCTCACCGGCTGGGCCCTGGACCGAGGCCTGGTCCTGAACGGTCTGACGGTGGAGCAGCCGAGCCTGGAGGACGTCTACCTCGGCCTCACCGCCGACCACGAGGCTGCCCCCGCCCCCGACACCGAGAAGTCCCCCTTGTCCGCCGCAGGTCACCGGAGCACGCGATGAGCCAGGCCACCACCACCGAACGCCCCGAACGTCCCGCACTCACCCCGCCGATCACCGCTGCGGCCGGGACCGGCCGCCTGCGACTGACGCTGCACCAGATCCGCTACGAGCAACTGTCGTTCTGGCGCAACCCGCAGTCGGTGTTCTTCACCTTCGCACTGCCGGTCATGATCATCGTGATCTTCGGAGCCGTCTTCGGCGGCAACCAGCCCGACAGCTTCTTCTACGGCCTGTCCGGCATGCAGTACTTCACCCCCACCGTGGCCGCCCTGTCGGTCTTCGGCGCCTGCTACGGGCAGCTCGCCGTCTCCCTCTCCATCCGCCGGCAGAACGGCATCCTCAAGCGTCTGCACGCCACCCCGCTGCCCGCCTGGACCTACTTCGCCGGCCTGCTCGCCCACGCGCTCGTCGTCAGCGCCGTCGAGGTCGTCCTGATCACCGTCGTCGGCTACTGCTACGGCGTCCCGCTGCCCGCCCAGTGGGGGGCCACGATCGCCTCGCTGACGCTGGGCGCCGCCAGCTTCTGCGCCCTCGGCGTCGGCGTCTCCTCGCTGATCAGCGACTCCGAAGCGGCGTCGGCGGTGGTGCAGTTCATCCAGTTCCCGCTGATGTTCATCTCCGGCAACTACTTCCCGATCCACTCGGCGCTGCTCGACGACGTGGCCGACGCCCTGCCCATGCGCCCTCTCAACCAGGCCCTGCTCGGGGCCTTCACCGGGCACGGGGGCGTGCCGTGGCGCCAGCTGGCCGTCCTGCTGGCCTGGGGCGTCGTCGGCACCCTCGTGGCCGTGCGCCGCTTCCGCTGGGACACGCGGCGCTGAACGTGACAGCGATGTGTCAGCGATCTGCCAGCACCCCTGCCAGCGGCCGCCGATAGACCTGTTCCAGTTCGTTCCGCAGGCCCGCCGCACGGTGGGCCCCCGCAGAGGAGGACCTCATGTCCAACGTCGACCACAAGGCGCTCGCCTCCCTCAGCCAGGAGATCCTGGAGCTCGAGTCCGAGACCTTCGAGATCACCGACTACGCGGATGCCGCCGAGGTCATGAACGGCTCGACCTGCTCGAGCACCTGCAGCTCCTGCTGCGCCAACAAGGAGTAACACCCGCGCGGTCGGCGGCAGCCCCGTCCCCCGACAGGGCTGCCGCCGACGCCGGTACCGTCCCGACTTCCGCAGAGGAGACCACCATGCACGAGCAGACCACCACCGCGGTGCCGACCCTGGGCAGCGAGATCCTGGAGCTCGAGTCCGAGACCTTCGAGATCACCGACTACGCCGACGCCGCCGAGGTCATGAACGGCACCTGCTCCAGCACCTGCAGTTCCTGCTGCTCCAGCCTCAAGGCCTAGCAGGACCGGGCCCACGAGCCCGCCGCGCGGCCGGTCCGAAGGCCCTCGGGCACGAACCCTCGGGCACGAACCCTCGGGCACGAACCCTCGGGCCGGCCGCCGGCGTGTCGGACGGGGGCTTCCCTCCTTCGTGATGGCGTGTCGTGTGGTGGGCTCCGGTCCGCGGCGGCAGGGTTGCGGAAGACCCCTGCCCCAAGGAGCTTCCATGCCCGAAGTCACCACCCCGTACGCGACCGGCACCCCGTGCTGGATCGACCTGATGGCCCAGGACCAGCAGGCGGCCCTCGACTTCTACCGAGACCTGTTCGGCTGGCAGGGCCAGCCCGGTCCGGCGGAGTTCGGCGGCTACGCCGTGTGCGAGCTCAACGGAAAGGCTGCGGCCGGGATCGGCCCGGCGACGGCGCCCGAGGGCATGCCGGAGCCGCCCACGGTGTGGACCAGCTACCTGGCCACTACCGACGCCCAGGCCACCCAGGAGGCCATCGTCTCCGCGGGCGGCACGCTGCTCGTCCCGGTGGTGGACGTCGGCGAGCTGGGCCGGATGCTGATCGCCTCGGACCCGCAGGGCGCGGTCTTCGGCGTCTGGCAGCCCGGCGAGTTCTTCGGCGCCCAGGTGGTCAACGAGCCCGGCGCGCTCACCTGGAACGAGCTGCACACCAGCGACGTCCTCGCCGCCACCGCGTTCTACGGCGAGGCGTTCGGCATCGAGATCGAGCCGCTGGAGGGCGCGGACTCCTACTGGGAGCTGCGGGTCGGCGGCCGCGCGGTCGGCGGTGCCACTCTGCTGGCGAACGACCCGCCCGGCACCCCCGCCCACTGGCTGAGCTACTTCTCCGTCGACGACGTCGACTCCACCGTCGACGCCCTGGTCAGGAGCGGCGGCACGGTGCTGGCCCCGCCGTTCGACATGATGGCCGGCCGGATGACGGTGGTCGCCGACCCGCAGGGCGCGCCGTTCGCCATGATCAAGCCCACGCCGATGTAGCGCGCCGGGCGAGCGCGCGGCACCCCTTGCCCGCTCGGCCCGTCGGCGGGGCAAGGGGCGGTGCGTGCGGTGTCGCGGTCACCGGGCGGCGAGACGGGCCGTCAGGGCGGCGAACGCGTCCCGCACCGCACCGGGGTTCTCGATCCAGGGGAAGTGGCCGGCCCCGTCGACGGTGTGCCGCAGCACGCCCGGACCCGTGAAGCCCTCGGCCCGCTCCCACACGCGCGGGTCCACGACGTGGTCCTCGGCCCCGCTGAGGACCAGGGTGGGGAGGCCGTCCGGACGCCACGCCACGCCGCGCGGTAGTCGGCGTCGAAGTGCGCGTCCGCCCAGGCGACGGCCTCGTGGCAGTAGGGGAGACCGGCCAGGAGCTTCCGGCCGGTCGTCAGTCCGGCCTCGGTGAAGTTCCACGGCGCGGCGGCCAGGGTGAGGTCCCGCAGCGTGCCGTCGCCGGGCGCGGCGGCGTACAGCTGTGCCGCGTCCTCCAGGCCGGGTACGGGGTGGGCTCCCGCCCACTCCTCGAAGATCGGACGCCATCCGGCGTCGGGCGCGCTGCTGACCAGCACCAGGGCGGACAGGCGGTCTGCGAGGGCGGGAACGGACAGGGCGAACATCCCGCCGGTCGAGTGCCCGACCACGACGCACTGCTCCAGGCCGTCGACGGCCTCGGCGAGAACGTGCGGCCAGTGGTCGAACGGACGGTCGGGGACGGCGGAGTGGCCCCGGTTCGAGCCGTCCCCGGGCAGGTCGACCAGCCAGAGCGTGCCGGGCACGCCGGATGCGTCCGCCAGCCCCGCAAGCGACTCCGAGCCGAGCCCGGGGCCGCCCGGCACGAACAGCCAGTTCCAGGGCCCGGGGGCGGCGGCCACGCGCCGCAGCCGCACCCCCGACGGGGTCCACCGTTCTTCCACCACGACCTCCTCAGACGCTCCGGACCGATTCTGCCTGCCGGTCCGGACAGGTGCGGTGCAGGGTGTGGTCAGGCCGGGCGGCCGGCCCGGTAGTAGCCGACCCGGCCCAGGAACCGGTGACGGCGGGTCGCGACCAGGGTGGCGTCGAGGCCCGCCGTGGCGAGCAGCCGCAGGATGTCGTCGCCGGGCTCGGCGGACTCGGCGCTGAAGTGGCCGGACTTCATCAGGCGACTGGCCAGGTAGCCGTGCGGGCCGTGCTTGGTCCCGGTGAAGTCCACCAGGTGCAGGCTTCCTCCGGGGCGCAGCACCCGCCGCACCTCGGCGGCGGTCGCGGCCTTCGCCTCGTCGTCGAGGTGATGGAGCATCAGCGCCGACAGCACCCGGTCGAAGCCGGCGTCGGAGTAGGGCAGCCGCTGTGCGTAGCCGCGCTCGAAACGGATGCCGTCGAGACCGGCGGCCTTGCGCTCGGCGACGGCGAGGGCGAGCGGATCGGGGTCCGAACCAGTCAGCTCCACGCCGGGGTGGGCGCGCTTGGCGCGCACGGACAGGTTGCCGGTGCCGCAGCCGATCTCCAGCACGCGCAGGCCGTCGGCGAGGCCCACCTGCGCAAGGAGGGTGCGGTGCAGCTCGCCCGCGCCCAGCAGCGCCGTGAGCCGATCGTAGAAGGGCAGGAGCGCGTCGCGCCCGGCGGCGGGCAGGTAGTCGTGAGGCTGTGCGGAAACCGTGGTGGGATGATTCTTCGCCATGCCTCCCATGGTGGTCCCCGGCTCCACTGCGGAGTTGGTCGATTGTCGGCAGAACCAGGACTATCTTCGACTGTATGCCCGACATGGCGAGCCCGGTCCGCTTCCGCGCGGGCGTGCCGGTCTACCGCTACCGGACGGACCCGGCGACGCCGCCGGTGTCGGTGCTGCGGTTCGATCCGGACCGGCAGCCCGGACACGGACGGCGCCACATCCACGACTTCCCGGTGCTCATGTACGTCGAGCGCGCGGGGCCGGGGGAGCCGAGCGGCCCGTTCGGCCCGCTGGCGGAGGGCGACGCCTTCGTGGTGGCCCCCGGAGCGGTGATCGATCCCACGTCCGTCGCGGCCTTCGGCGGGGGCACCGGGATGTTCTTCGACCCGGCGGCGCTCGGCGGCGAGGAGCAGGGACCCTGGTCGACCTGGCGGGCGCATCCGCTGCTGCTGCCGTTCCTGCACCGCATCCCGGGCGGGCTGCTGCGCCTGAGCGTGCCGCCCGCGCGGCGGCCGGTCTGGACGGCGACGATCACCGCGATCGAGTCCGAGCTGACCGACCGCGCGGACGGCTACCGGCAGGCCGTGCTCGCGCACCTGACGCTGCTCCTGGTCGACGTCGCGCGGCTGGCCACGGACGTGGTGGGCGACCTGCGACGGAGCAACGAGCCGCTGCTGGCCGAGGTGTTCGAGGTGATCGAGCGCCGCTACGCCGAACCGCTCTCGCTGCGGGACGTCGCCGACAGCCTCGGGCTGACCCCCGGTCACCTGACCACGGTGGTGCGGCGGCGCACCGGCCGCACCGTCGTGGACTGGATCACCGAGCGCCGCATGGCCGAGGCCCGCCGCCTGCTCTCCGGCACCGACCTCCCGGTCGCACAGGTCGGCCGCCGCGTCGGCCTCCCGGACCCGGGCTACTTCGCCCGCGTCTTCCGCGCGACCCACGGCACCACCCCGCGCACCTGGCGCAACGCCGCCCACGGATAAGGCCTGGATCATGGACCCGTGGCGGCGCCGTCGGCATCTCCGGTTGCGGACGCCCGGTCGAGGCCGGGCGGTGCATGCTTCAGAGGAGGGGAGCCGTCGTGTTCGGTGCCGTGGGCGCATTCGGTGTGGTGTTCGGTGCGATCGGTCTGCTGTTCGCGGCGATCGGCACAGCGGTGGGCGTGGTGATCGTGCGGCGCTGGGCGACGGCCCGGCAGACGGTCGGCACCGGCCTGGTGGCCGAGGGCGTGGTGCTGGACACCTACGTCTCGGTCCAGGGCCGGGAGCACGTCAGCAGCACGCGGCGCGCGATCATCGGCTTCCGGACTCCTGACGGCGCGGAACACCGGATCGACGACCCCTCCCGCCGCATGCGGATCGTGGGGGACCACGTAGTGGTGCGCTACCTGCCGGGCGCGCCGGAGCGGGGAGTCGTCGCGGACGCGGGGTCCCGCGGCTCCGGTGCGGCGGTGCTGGTGGCGCTGGTGTTCCTGGCGGTCTTCGTGCTCGTCGGGCTGTTCTTCGCCGCGTTGGGCCTCGGGATCGCCGGTCTCGGGTTCGCCGGCCCCGGGGCGGGCTGACCGCCTACTTGGGCGGCGGGGCGTCCCAGCGGTAGAGGTCGGGCATGTTGTGCCGGCCGCCGGAGTTCTGGTTCTCGATCTCCGCGTTGGCCGTGTAGGACGTGCCGTCCGTGAAGGTGACCAGGCACTGCAGGTGGGCGGTGTCGCCGCGCATCGTGTCGTGGACGTGCGGGGTGCAGGACACGGAGCTGACCGGTCGGTGGTCCACATTCGTGATGTGGGACTTCATCGCGTTCTGCAGCTCGAAGTAGGCGTCCGTGTTCGGCCCGCACGCGGCGGCGCCCCCCACGACGACGGCCGCCAAGGCGAGGAGACCCGCCCCTCGTCGGGACGGTCTCCCAGCACGGTGGTGCCCACGCAGCAGGGCCATCCTCATCGCAGGACTCCTGATCGATCGGTCGAAGGGCCCTGAGCGTAGCGGAGACGTGGACGGACCTTCGCCCCCTTCCCGAAAGGCTCCCGCGCGGTCGCGGGGGCCTTCGGGTGCGGGGCTGCGGTGGTCAGCGCAGACCGGCGAAGAGGTCGTTCTCGGGCACGGGCGCGCCGGTGGCGTCCTGGACGCGGACGAAGGTCTCCATGCCCATCAGCTCGGTGAACCTCTCCTTGCCCATCCGCAGGAAGAAGATGTTCTCGCCCTGGCTGGCGTGCGCGGCCAGCGCGTCGAACTTCTGCTCGCCGAACTCGCTGGTGTCCACCCAGGTGGTGATCTCCTCGTCGGGCAGGCCGATCTCGGCCAGCGCGGCGGCCTCGTCCGGATCGGGCTCCTCCCAGTCCGAGCCGAACTCGCGCATGACCTCGCCGAAGCGCTGCATCATCGAGCGCGGCGCCGTCGTCCAGTACAGCTTCGGCGACAGGTCGGTCATCGCCAGCGCCGCGGTGGTGATGCGGTTCGCCTGGATGTGGTCGGGATGGCCGTAGAAGCCGTTCTCGTCGTAGGTGACCACCACGTCGGGCTGGTAGCGCCGCAGGAGTTCGGCGAGGCGGGCCGCGCTCTCCTCCACGGGGGTCCGCCAGAAGGACCCGGGCGCGTCGTTGGCCTCCCAGCCCATCATCCCGGAGTCGGCGTAGTCCAGCATCTCCAGGTGACTGATGTTCAGCACCTCGCAGCTGGCCTTGAGTTCCTGTCGCCGCATCGCGGCCACGGCCTCCGGGTCGTGACCGGGCTCGCCCGGCTTCACACCGCCCGGCCCGTCTCCGCACCCGCCGTCGGTACACGTGACGAGAACCGTGCGCACGCCCTCGTGCGCGTAGCGCGCGAGGACGCCCCCGGTCCCGGTGGCCTCGTCGTCGGGATGGGCGTGCACCGCCATCAGCGTCAGGGGCCGGTCGTTCATCAAACAGTCCTCCGGTGCAAGAAGTACGCGCTCAGGGACCCACTGGTCCCTACCCGTTCCAACAGCGTCGGCCGCACCGGGTGTTCCCGCCGAGGACCCTCGTCTCGATCCCGGTGACGAGAAAAGGCTGGTTCGTTCGCCTCCTTATGTCTTGATTTACCCGCGTTTCTCGCGGCGTTGGTTGCCGCCACGGATATGGGTGCGGTATGAATGTGCGGATCTTCGAGTTCTGCTGAGGGGTCCACGAAGCCAGGCCACGCTGTTGGGTACACAGGGAGGCGCAATGACTGAAGTCGTTCCCGGGCTCGCGACCCCGTTGTTCACGACCTGTCGGTGCTGAGATTACCCGACGGAAACCCGTTCCTGCGGTGACGGACCGGCGGCGCCCCGCGTTCCGCACGACTGCATTCGCCGAAGCACGGCACGCAATGCATGCAGCGCAAGCAAACACAAGCAATGCATGAGAGCCACAAGCTCGTCCGCTCTCTCAGTTCAGCCCGGCCAACCCACATATGACAGGGCTCCCTTTTCCATGACCTCCGGCTTCAGGAATTTCCGCTATCTGGTGGCGGGCAACGCCGTATCCGCCTACGGTAGCTATTTGAATCTCGTGGCGCTCAATCTCTACGCACTGAGCACCACCGGGAGCGCCGCGCAGACCGGCCTCATCATGGCCGTGCGCCTGGGCGTCGGCTTCTTCATGGGCTTCGTGTCCGGCTCGATCGTCACCCGCTTCAATCGCAAGGTCGTGATGATCTGCGGCGACCTGTCGCAGGCCGTGGCACTGACGGCGCTGCTCACGGTGCAGCCGGGCGCACGGCCCGCACTGCTCTACCTGGTGGCCGTGGTCGCCGGGTGCGGCGGGACGCTCTCGACGGTCGCGCTGCGGAGCAGCGTCCCGGTGATCGTCGGGCAGGACCAGCGGGTCCGCGCCAACGGGTTGCTGACCACGGGACGTTCGCTGGCGATGGTGGCCGGCTTCGCCTCGGCCGGGATCGTGGTGACCGCCTTCGGCTTCCGGGCCGCGTTCGGGATCGACGCGGCGACCTTCGTCGTCTCCGCGGCGAACATGGCCCGGTTGCCGCTGAAGCTGCGGATGTCCGAATCCGCGGCGCCCTCCGCGGGCGGCGGGGAGATCTCCCCGATGATCGGGCTGCGGATCCTGCGCGCCACCCCCGTACTCCTCGTGATGATCGCGATCCGCGCGGTGGACGCCCTCGGCTCGGCCTCGCACAACGTCGGCCTGCCGGTGTACTCGACGGCGCTCGACCCGGCCCATCCCGCGGAGTTCGTCAGCCGCTTCTGGGCGGTCTGGGCCGTCGGCAACATCGTGGTCCAGCGCGGCGTGGTGCGCTACGTGAAGAAGAGCGGGCGTTCGATCGGCGAGAACGCCTTCGCCGTCGGCACGATCCTGATGTCCGCCTCGTTCATCGTCGCCTTCACCGGCCCGCCCCTGGTCGTGGGCGTCGTCGTGGCGCTGTGCGCCGGGATGGCCGACGGGTTCACCGACAACGCCTACGCGTCACGCCTGCAGACCGTGGCCGACGACGACCGCGGCTATGTCTTCGGCTTCTCCTCGATGGCCGAGAACCTCGGCTTCGGCTCGGGGATGGTGATCAGCGCCCTGCTGCTGGACCATCACAGCCCGCTGTGGGTGGTCGGCGTCTCCCACGGCGTCGCGATCGGCTGCGGCGTCGCGTTCCTGAGCTATGTGTTCGTCTCCAGGCGCTCGGGTGCGCGCCGGTCGGACAGCGAAGAGGCGGCCTCGGAGCTCGACCCGGCGGCAGTGGGCGGTGAGGCGAGATGACCGACCGGCGCATCGCGGTCGTCGGCATGGCCTTCCGCCTGCCCGGCGCCGACGACGAGCTCGCCTTATGGCGCAACATCCGTGACGGCGTGTGCAGCGTGCAGCGCTTCACCGAGGAGCAGCTCGCCGCGGCCGGGGTGCCACCCGAGGAGTACCGAGAGGCCGACTTCATCGGCGCGAGCGCGCTGATCCCGGGGATCGCGGAGTTCGACGCCGGCTTCTTCGGCATGAGCGGCAACACGGCGCGTGCCACCGATCCCCAGCAGCGGCTGTTCCTGGAGGTCGTCCACCACGCCCTCGAGGACGCGGGCTACGCGGCGGCCCCCGACGGCGTACGGGTCGGCGTCTTCGCGGCCCACGGCTATCACCTGTACGGGCACCGGTCCTACCTGGTCAGCAACCTGATTCCGGAGGGCTGGTCCGACTGGGTCTCCGGATCGCTGGTCACGTACGGCAACCACCCCGACTTCATCGCCACGCGGGCCTCGTTCGCGCTCGACCTGACCGGCCCCTCGTTGGGTGTGCAGAGCGCCTGCTCGACGGGGCTGACGACGGTGCACATCGCAAGCCAGTCGCTGCTGGCGGGGGACACGGACGTCGCCGTGGCCGGCGCAGCCGCCGTACACGTCCCGCAGGTCCTCGGCTTCCGGCACGTCAGGGGTTCCATCCTGTCGCGCACCGGCGTCTGCCGTGCCTTCGACGCGGCGTCCGACGGCACGGTCGGCGGGAACGGCGTCGCCGCCGTGATCCTCAAGCGCCTCGACGACGCGCAGGCCGACGGCGACACGATCCACGCCGTGCTGCTCGGCAGCGGCATCGGCAACGACGGGGCGTCCAAGGCCGGATACAGCGCGCCGAGCGCCGAGGGACAGCGGCGGACGATCCGCCGCGCACTCCAGGCCGCCAGGGTCTCGGCGGAGTCCATCGGGTACCTCGAGACGCACGGCACGGGCACCTACAAGGGCGACCCGATCGAGTTCGAGGGCCTGACGACGGCGTTCCGCGAGGACACCGACCGGGTCGGCTACTGTGCGCTCGGCTCCACCAAGGCCAACATCGGCCATCTGGACGCCTGCGCGGGCATGGCGAGCCTGATCAAGACGATCCTGGCGCTGAAGAACAGGACCATCCCGCCGATGGCGAACTTCCGTTCGCCCAATCCCTTGTTGCCGCTGGCCGGCAGCCCGTTCGACATCCCGGCACAGGCTCGACCGTGGACCGTCGGCGACTCCCCGCGCCGCGCGGGGATCAACGCGCTCGGGGTCGGCGGGACCAACGTGCACCTCATCGTGGAGGAGGCGCCCGAGCAGCGCCGGCCGAGCGCCACGCTGCCACCGCTGCCGGTGACCCCGGTGCCGCTGTCCGCGAAGTCGCCGCAGGCGCTCGTGGAGCTGCGCGAGCGCTACGTCGGTCGGCTGCGCTCCGACGTCGGGGCGCGGACGGAGGACGTGACGCTCAGCGCCGCGGTCGGACGACGGCACTACGCGCACCGGACGGTCGCGCTGGGCCGCGACCTCGCCGAGGTCGCCGACCGGCTGGAGAAGGCCGAGGGTGCGGCGCACTCGGCCGCGCCCCTCGGGGAACGCGGCGTCGCTTTCGTGTTCTCGGGCCAGGGCAGTGCCTATCGCGGTATGGCGCGCGCATTGTCGGACCTCTTCCCGATCGTCCGCGAGACGGTAGAGGCCTGCGATCGGCACCACCAGGAGCTGACCGGCGGTTCGTTGCTGCCCGAACTGCTGGGAACCGGCGACGGCGCGCCCCCGGGCGGCGCCGACGTGTGGCCGACCGAGCTCGCGCAGCCCGCGCTCTTCGCTCACCAGGTCGCCCTCTGCAGACTGTGGGAATCGCTGGGCGTGCGACCGCAGCTGGTCGCGGGCCACAGCGTCGGCGAGTATGCGGCGCTGTGTGCGGCGGGTGCGCTCACGGTCGCCGAAGGCATGCGCCTGACCGTGGCGCGTGGCCGGCTGATGCGTGACGCGAGCGTCCAGGCCGGCATGGTCGCGGTCTTCGCGGAGCGCCCGGACGTCGACGAGTTGCTGGCCTCGGTGCCGGATCTGGACCTCGCCGCCGTCAACGGTCGGGCGAACCACGTGCTCGCCGGGCCCGCCTCGGCAGTTCGCACGCTGTGCGCGGCGGCGGACGCCAGGGGTGTCGCGTACGCGCCGCTCGCGGTGGACCGCGCCTTCCACTCCCGCCTGCTCGACCCGATGCTCGAGACCTGGCGAGCCCAGGCCGCCGGAGCAAGCCTGACGGAGCTGGACATCCCGTTCGTCACCGGACCGGACGGCACGCTACGCGAGCTCGGTTGGCGCCCGGACGCCGACTACCTCGTCCACCAGACCCGCCGGGCCGTCCGCTTCGACCTGGTCCTGGCCGCGCTCGCCGACGCCGGCGTCGGCGCGGTCGTCGAGATCGGACCGGGAACGACCCTCACCGGCCTCGCCCGCCGCGCCCTGCCCGAGGAGGCGTCCGCGCTCCTGCTGCCCACGCAGCGGCGCGGACGCGAGGCGGAGACGCTGCTCGAGTCGCTCGGCGCGCTCTACTGCGCCGGGGCCGACATCGACTGGAGTGCCCTCACCGAAGGACGCGGCGGCGGCCGCGTGCCGCTGCCGCGCTATCCCTACCAGCACCGAACCTACTGGACAGGCCCCCTGCCGGACCCGTCCGTGCTCGCACCGCGCACTGCAACCCACTCCGAAGGGAACAGAGGGAACAGTATGAGCAGCACCCGTGCGGCCACCACCCACGAGCAGCAAGTGCTGGCTCGGATCGTCGAGCTGACGGCCCGCCACTTCGGCTGCGACCCCTCCGCGGTGAGGCCGGGCAGCACGTTCGTCGAGTTCGGCGCCGACTCGCTCCAGATGATCAACATGGTGCGCGAGCTGGAGCGGGAGTACGCGGTCCGGGTGGGCCTGCGCGAGGTCTTCGAGGAGGCCGGCTCGCCCGCGCTGCTCGCGGCGATGGTGGCGCAGCGCTCCGCCGGCGCGGCCGAGCCGACCGCCCCGGCGGCGACCCCCGCCCCGGCGGCGAGCCCCGTCCCGGCGGCAACGGCCCCGGCGTCCGTTCCGGCACCCGTCGTCCCGGCGGCCCCGACGGTCGCCGTCGCGGAGGCGGTGACGGCCCCAGCGGTCCACGCGACCACGACTCTCGAGGCGCTCGCCGAGCAGGTCCGGGTCCTCCAGCAGGTCCAGCTCCAGATGATGGAGCAGCTGTCCCAGCTGGTGTCGCTTCAGCTTGCGGGAGCCCGCGGTGACCGTTGACGACGCGTCGGCGCGGATGCTCGCGCTGAGCCGCCAGATCTCCGCCCAGCTCGCCGGGGCGACGGGGGCGACAGGGGCGACGACCGAAGCCGCCCCGTCCCCGGCTCCGGAGCCGACGGCCGGGACACCGGCCAAGGGCTCGGCGCGTCCGCAGGAGCACGGCCCGCGGGTCAGTGTGGCGCGCGAGTCAGGTATGGCGGGTTCGGCCGACGCGGCACAGCGCGAGCACGTGGCCGGGCTCATCAGCAGGCTGACGGCGAAGACGGCGTCCTCCAAGGACGCGGCACAGCGCTACCGCTCGGTGCTCGCCGACAGCCGTGCGGTCGTCGGTTTCCGCAGCGCGACCAAGGAGATGCAGTACCCGATCGCGGGCCGCCGCGCGGCCGGCTCCCGCCTGGAGGACCTCGACGGAAACGCCTACGTCGACGTCACGATGGGCTTCGGCACGCTGCTCTTCGGCCACGAACCCGCCTTCGTGACCGAGGCCGTGCGCGAGCACCTCTCGCGTGGCCTGCAGCTCGGTCCGCGCAACACCGAGACCGGCGAGGCGGCCCAACTGCTCGCCGACATCACCGGGATGGACCGGGTCGCCTTCGCCAACTCGGGCACCGAGGCCAACAGCGCCGCCATCCGCCTCGCCCGCAACGCCACCGGACGCACGAAGATCGTGATGTTCCACGGCTCCTACCACGGCCACGCGGACAACGTCCTCGGCCGCTCGGTGCCGGGAGACGGCGGCCGGCAGACGGTGCCGGTCTCCTCCGGCATCCCCGGTTCCGCGGTGGCCGACCTCGTCGTGCTCGACTACGGCTCGCCCGAGAGCCTCCGCGTCATCGACGAGCTCGGGCCGCAGATCGCCGCCGTGATGGTCGAGCCCGTGCAGAGCCGTAAACCCGCCTTCCAGCCGGGGGAGTTCGTCCGCGAGCTGCGGGCGCTGACGACACGTCACGGCATCGTCCTGCTCTTCGACGAGATGCTCACCGGCCTGCGTCCGTGCCCCGGTGGCGCCCAGGAGTTCTATGGCGTGACCGCCGACCTGGCCACCTACGGCAAGGCGCTCGGCGGCGGCTTCCCGATCGGCGCCATCGCGGGCCGCGCCGACATCATGGACGGTATCGACGGCGGATTCTGGCGCTACGGTGACGCCAGCTACCCGCCGCGCGACACCACGTTCTTCGGCGGCACCTACATCCAGCACCCCGTCTCCATGGTGGCGGCGCGCGCCGTGCTGACCCACCTGCTCGCCGAGGGCCCCGGCCTGCAGCAGCGGCTCAACGCGCGCACCGACGCGTTCGTCGGCGAGCTCAACGGGTTCTTCACCGACGAGGAGTTCCCGCTCCGCATCAACCACTTCGGCTCGATGTTCCGGTTCGAGCACCTCGCCGACATGGAACTCCTGTATCCGCACCTCCTGCTGAAGGGCGTGCTGGTCTGGGAATGGCGCAATTTCTTCCTTTCGACGGCGCACTCCGACGCGGACCTCGCGTTCGTGACGGACGCGGTCAAGACCTCACTGCGCGAGCTCCGCTCGGGCGGCTTCTTCCCCTCGGCCAAGGTGCAGCCGACGGGAGCGCCGCGTGCGGTGACGACCGCGACGGCCACCGAGCGCCCGGCTGCCGTGTGCCAGCCTGCGGCGAGCCCCGTGTCCCAGCGTGCGGCGAGCCCCGCGTCGCGCCCCGAGACGAACGGCGCGGCAAGCCCCGCGCAGGACGGGGCCCTCGACTTCAGCGTCTACTTCTTCGGCGACTATCCGCGCGAGACCCCGGAGGAGGAGCGGTACGACCTCGTGGTCGAGACCGCGCGCTTCGCCGACCGGCACGGCTTCCACGCGCTGTGGCTGCCCGAGCGTCACTTCCACTCCTTCGGGGGCATATCCCCGAACCCCTCGGTGCTGGCCGCCGCGCTCGCCCGGGAGACCTCGCAGATCCGGCTGAACGCGGGATCGGTGGTGCTCCCGCTGCACGACCCGATCCGCGTCGCAGAGGAGTGGGCGATGGTCGACGCGCTCTCCGGAGGACGGGCCGGGCTCGGGTTCGCGCCCGGCTGGCGACCCGACGACTTCGTCTTCCACCCCGAGCGCTTCGGGAACCACCGCGATCTCATGTACGAGCAGCTCGACGAGGTGCGTCGGCTGTGGCGCGGCGAGTCGGTGCAGCGCGCGTGCGGCAACGGCCGCACCACCACCGTGCAGGTGTTCCCGAAGCCGGTCCAGTCGGAGCCGCCGATGTTCGCGGCCGTCGTCGGGAACCCGGTGTCCTACGGGCGCGCCGCGCGGCACGACCTCGGGATCGTCACGAACCTGATGAGCCAGACGCCCGAGCAACTGGCCGACAACATCGTCCTCTACCGCAAGGAGCGCGCCGCAGCAGGGCTGGACCCGGAAGGCGGCCGCGTGGTCCTGCTCCTGCACACCTACCTCGGCCCGGACCTCGCACAGGCGAGACGCGACGCCTTCGCGCCGCTCAGCCGGTACCTGCGCTCCTCCCTGTCGATGTTCGGGGAGGTCACCAACAGCCTGGGCTTCAACGTCGACCTCGACCGGATGACCGAGGACGACCTCGACTTCGTCTTCGAGCGCGCGTACGGCCGGTACTGCGACCAGCGGTCGCTGATCGGGACCGTCGAGTCCTGCGCCCCGTTGGTGCGGCGGCTGCGGGAGATCGGCGTGGACGAGATCGCCGCCCTCGTCGACTTCGGGGTTCCGGCCCGCGGCCTGTCCGCAAGCATGGTCGAGCTCGACACCCTGCGCAGGACCGCGCAGAGTGCGCGGGCCGGGTCCGTGGTGCCGACGCCGACGCCGACGCCGACGGCCGCCCCGCGCATCGCCGAGCGGTCCGAGCCGGAGCCCGTCGACCCGGTGGAGCCCGTCGTCGCCCCGGTCTCCGCCGGCCAGCAGCGCGTGTGGTTCTCGGAGCAGCTCCTCGCCGGGCGCTCGGTCTACAACGAGGCCAAGGCGATCCGGCTGCGCGGCGCCGTCGACGTCGACGCCCTGCATGCCGCGCTCGGCGGCCTGATCCGGCGACACGAGAGCCTGCGCACCGGGTTCCGCGAGATCGACGGCGAGCTGTGCCAGATCGTGCGGGCCACGGCCGAGCTCGACTTCGCCTTCGTGGACCGCTCCGGCGCCGACGAGGAGACGGTGGCGCGCGAGGCGCTCGACGAGGAGGGCCGCCGCCAGTTCGACCTGGCCGAGGGCCCGCTGTTCGTCGCCCGGCTGATCCGGCTGGCCCCGGACGCGCACGTGATGGTCTGGTCGATGCACCACATCGTCATGGACGCGCTGTCCACGATGGTCATGTGCCGCGACCTGTCGGCCCTCTACACTGCCGCGCTCGACGGCCGCCCCGCGGACCTGCCCGCGCTGACCGCGAGCTGCGCGGACCTGGCGCGTCGACAGGCCGAGTCGGGCGAGTCGGAGCTCGCGCGCGCGGAGCTGGACTGGTGGGTGCGGCAGTTGGGCGGTCGGCTGCCCGAGCCGCAACTGCCCGCGGACCGGCCCCGGCCCGAGGTGATGACCTCCCGCGGCCGGGCCGCGTTCACCACCTTCGACCTCGAACTCACCACGGCGCTCAAGGACCTGAGCCGCACACACGGCGTCACCCTGTTCACGTCCTTGCTCGCCGCGTTCGCCGCCATGGTGCGCCAGGTCGGCACGGGCGAGGACGAGGTGGTGCTCGGCACGCCGGCCTCGGTGCGCCCCGAGGGAGCCGAGGATCTGGTCGGCTTCCTGCTCAACCCGCTGGCCCTGCGCATCGACCTCTCCGGGGACCCGACCTTCGCCGAGCTGCTCGGGCGGGTGCGCGGCGTCGTGCTGGACGCCTACGACCACTCGGACACGCCCTTCGAGCGGATCGTGCACGCCCTCGCGCTCCCGCGCCGCACCGACCGCACACCGGTCTTCCAGGTGATCGTCGAGTTCGAGAACGAGCAGGTCTTCGACCTGGACCTGCCGGGCGTAGAGGCCTCGGTGCTGGAGTTCGCGACCAGCCGCGCCGTCACCGACCTGACGGTCAACCTGACCAACGGCGCGGACGGCGTCCTGTGCCAGCTGGAATACAACACCGACCTCTTCGACGCCGCCACGGTCGAGGGCTTCCTCGCGGTGTGGCGCTCGATCCTGCGCGCGGGCTCTCACGACCCGGGCCTGCGGCTGTCCGAGTTGGCTGCCCTGCGCGGCCGCGACGTCCAGACGCCGCGCACGACCGTGCGCCGACTGGTCGACGAGCAGGCCGCACGCCGTCCGGACGCCGTCGCCGTCGAGTCGTCGCAGGGCGCGGTCAGCTACGGCGAGCTCGTCGCGCGCGCAGACCGGATCGCCGGGGCGCTCGCCGCGCGCGGCGTCGGCTCCGGCGACGTCGTCGCGCTGTGGCTGCCGCGTTCGGCGGATCTGATCGCGGCGATGCTCGCCGTGCTCGGGCGGGGCGCGGCCTACCTGCCGCTCGACCCGGCGCTCGGGCGGCAGCGGGTCGACGTCGTGCTCGCCGAGAGCGGGGCCCGCCTGGTGCTGTCCGGCTCCGGGGCGGACGCCGTCCCGGCACCCGGGATCGCGCTGCTCGACATAGCCGACGCGTTGCGAGCCGGGCCGACCGCGCCGGTCGAGGGCAGCGCGGACGACCCCTGCTACGTCATCTACACCTCGGGCTCGACCGGCCTGCCGAAGGGTGTGGTCGCCACCCATGCCGGAGTGGTCAACCTCTGCGGCTGGCACCGCGCCCGCTTCGGCTTCGACGAGGCTCGGCGCGCGGCTATGGTGTGCAGCCAGAGTTTCGACGCCTCCGTGCTCGAGGTCTGGCCCGCCCTGACCGCGGGCGGCACGGTCGTCGTCGCCGACGACGCCGACCGGCTGGACACCCGCGCGCTGGCGAAGTGGCTGGGGGACAGGGAGATCGAGGTCTGCATCGTGCCCACGCCGCTGGGAGCGGAGCTGCTGACCCTGGGCGACGAACTGCAGCCGGCGTCGTTGCGTCAGCTGATGCTCGGCGGAGAGGAGATGCGACGTCGCCCCCGCCCCGGTCTGCCGTACGAGGTCCTCAACGTCTACGGGCCCACCGAGGCCACGGTCCTGGTGACCACGGAGACGGTCGCTGACGAGAGCGTCGAGGCCGGGCCGATCGCGCTCGGCCGGGCGATCGACAACACCGCGCTGCACGTCCTCGACGAGCACGGCCGTCGCGTCGCCCCCGGCGTCGAGGGGGAGCTCCACATCGGCGGCGCCGGGCTCGCGCAGGGCTACCTGGGCCGACCCGAGCTGACCGCGGAGCGGTTCGTGACCACCGAGTGGGGCCGGCTGTACCGCACCGGCGATCTGGTACGGCTGCGCCCGGACGGCCGCCTCGAGTTCCGCGGCCGCGCCGACGACCAGGCCAAGATCCGTGGCTACCGGGTCGAGCCGGGCGAGGCGACGCACGCGCTGCTCGCGTTGGAGGAGGTCGCGGACGCGTACGTCACCGCGCGCCACGACCACCAGGGCGACGCCTACCTCGTGGGCTACGTCGTGCCGAGGACGCCGTCCCCCGACGTCGTCGGACGGATCCGCGAGCAGCTCGGCGGGCGGCTCCCCGCCTACCTGGTGCCGACGCGCTGGGTCGTGCTCGACTCCCTGCCGCTGAACGCGAACGGGAAGATCGACAGGTCCGCCCTGCCCGATCCCGGGCAGCCGACACCGACCCCGCCTCCGGTGGTCGCGCCTGCCGGACTCGCGGTGGACCGGTTGGTCGAGCGGGTGCGCGAGCTGTGGTCCGCAGAGCTCGGGCAACCGGTCGGCGCGGAGGCCGGCGGTTCCTTCTTCGATCTGGGCGGTCACTCGATCAACGCGATGCGCCTGCTCAACCGGGTCCGGGACGAGTTCGACTGCGACTACGCGATGATGGACTTCTACCGGGAACCCACCATCGAGGCCATGGTGGCCGGGCTCGCGCGGAACACCGCGGGGCCGGCCGGCGACGCTCCCGAGCCGTCCCGCGTCCGCGGCACGCTGTAGCGGGAGGGTCTGAACCTCATGCGCCTGTTCTGCCTGCCCCACGCCGGGGGCACCTCACGGGTCTTCAAACCGTGGCCCGAGTTCCTGGGTGAGGACGTCGAGCTGGTCGCGCTCGACGTCGCCGGACGCGGCACGCGGACGGGCGAGGAAGGGCCACGGTCGTTCGCCGACGCGGCGGACGACCTGGCCCGGATCGTCGCCGAGCGCTGCGTCGGCGACGACTACGCCCTGTACGGGCACAGCATGGGCGCTCTGCTCGCCTACGAGACCGCCCACCGGCTCGCCGAGCGAGGATGCCCGGCCCCCGCCCTGTTGTTCGCGGCGGCCTGCCGGCCACCCGGCTACCGGCGCCCGGGACCGATGCTGCACTCCTTTCCGGACGCGGCGTTCCTCGGCGCTCTCGCCGCGTTCGGTGGCCTGCCGGTCGAGATCCTGCACGACCGCGAGCTGACCGAGTTCTACGCCGGGCTGGTCCGGGACGACTACCGGCTCTACGAGCAGCATGCCGCCGTCGTGACGCCGCGTCCGCTGGCCTGCCCGGTCTCGGTGGTCCTCGGCACCGAGGACCCGATCGCACCGGTGGCCGCGGCGGAGGGCTGGCGCGCGGTCTCCGGAGGGCCGCTCGCCCTGCTCGCGCTCGAGGGCGCGGGGCACTTCTTCGACGACCGGATCGAGGAGATCGGCGCCTTCGTGGCGACCTCGCTGGACACCCTGCGCGCGCCCCAGGGCCGGACACCGGCAGCCGAGCCGCTCGGCCGAGAGCGTCGTCGGCCCGTGCACACCCCATCCCGAGCCGCCCGAACCCCTGATGACCGAGGAGAGGATCCAGTGACCGGCGCCGAACAGGAGGCGGAGGCCGCCGCCGAACTGCTCGGCCGGCTGCGGCTGGCCGACGTGCGGATGTCCGTGACCGCGGCGGGGCTCGGCTACGACGCCCCGGCCGGCGTCCTGGACGACGCGCTGCTCGGGCAGATGGCACGGCACAAGGCGGCACTGACCGCTCTTGTCGCCGAGGGCGGCCCGGTGGAGGCGTCCGGGCCGATGGCCTGGGGCCAGCGCCGGTCCTTCGGGCGGCTGGAGGCGACCACGGAGCCGGCGAGCTTCACCATCGCCATGGCCCTGTCCATCACCGGCGCCCTCGACGTCCCGGCCCTGCAGCGCGCGCTGACGCTGCTCACGGCGCGTCACGCCGGTCTGCGCACCCGCCTGGTGCGGCGCGGCGGGCACCTGGTCCAGGAGGTGCTGCCGACGGCCCGCATCCCGCTGCCGATCACGGATCTCACCGGCGTCTCCCCCGAGGACCGGGACGCCGCCGTCGACGCCTGGCGGCGCGAGGGCGCCCGGGTGCCCTTCCCGCTCGGCGAGGGACCGCTGCTGCGGGCCGCCCTCGCCGAGATCGGGCCCGAGGACTGGGACCTGCTCGTCCTGGTGCAGCACACCGTCTCGGACGCCTGGTCGAACTCGACGATGCTGCGCGATCTGGACGAGCTGTACCGCGGCGGCCTGCCCGAGCCGACGCGGGCCGACCTGCTCGGCTTCGCGCGCTGGGAGTCCGAGCACTACCGGGGCCCACGCCTGGACGCGCTGCGCGCGTGGTGGACGGACCTCCTCGCGGACGCGCCGCTCACCTACGCGCTGCCCTCGGACCGGCCGAGGCCCGTGCAGCTCAGCGGCCGCGGCGGACTGCACGAGTTCCTCGTCCCCGCGCGGCTCGCCGACCAGGTGCGGGCCTTCGCCGACACAGCGGGTGCGACCGAGTTCGCGGTGCTGTTCGCGGCCTTCCTGGAGTGGCTCGGCGGGCTGACCGGCCAGGCCGACCTGACCGTGCCGGTCAACTTCGCCAACCGGCCGCGGAGCGAGTACGAGGAGGTCGTCGGCTTCTTCGTGGACAACGTCGCGGTCCGGATCGCGCTGGACGACGCGGAGCCCTTCGCGGCCCTGGTGCGGCGTGCCGGGGCCGCGCTGTTCGAGAACGTCGACCGGTTCGTGCCCTTCGGCCTGCTCGGCGAGATGCTGCGGGAGGCCGGCAAGGACGGCCTCGGGGTCTTCCCCCAGGTGCCCTTCGTCGTGTTGAACACGCCGCCGATGCAGCCGGCGCTCGGCGACCTCGACGTGGCCCTCACCCTGGTCCCGACCGGCGGGGCGAAGATGGAGTTCTCGTTCATCCTCGAACCCGAGGACGGAGGCTGGCACGGCTTCGTGCCCTACCAGTCCGACATGTTCGACGCCGCGACCCTGGCCGGCTGGTGTGCCGGATACGGCGAACTGCTCGAACGGCGCACGGCCGGCGTGACGGAGCGCTGAGCGTCACGCCGGGCGGACGGCGAAGAACTCCAGGTGGCCGCAGTTGAGGCAGTGAAAGGCGTCGACCTGGAGGTGTGGGCGGCCCATCCGCTTCGCGCCGCCCAGGGGGCCGCGCTCGATGGGGCCGGCGACCCAGCGTGCGTCGCCGCGGCCGGCGGGGGCGTTGTCCTCGATGAAGCCCGGTTCCAGACCGACGGCGCCGCACTGGGTGCACTTGACGTTGTTGATCACGCGGGAAGTGTAGGGCCCCGCGCGGAAGGGGAGCGCGCGGGGCCACAGTCGTTGCGTGCCCGGGTCAGGACTTCGTCGCGCTGTAGTACGGGCGGTTCTGCGCGGCGACGATCGGCGACTGGTAGGACCACGCGCCGACCGCGTGCGCGTCCTTGAGCAGCGCCTTCAGGTCGGCGCCGACGCCGGACTCGGCGTCGTCGACGGTGAGGCTGACGCGCTTGCCGCCCTGACCGTCGAAGGCGAAGTGCTGGTAGTTCTGGTAGACGTTCAGCGGCGCCGCCAGGGTGCGGCGGTTCGCGTCCGTCCCGTACTCGGTGAAGGGCGCCATGCTGACCGGCGCGGGCAGCAGCCCCGACAGATCCGCCTTGAACGAGAACAGCGACGTGTCGTGCCTGATGATGTCGTTCCCGTCCGGGGTGAGCGAGGCGTCCAGGCACTCGACCTGCCAGACGGCGCTCGGGTCCGCGTTGGGGGAGGGCATGGTGGTCTTGAACCAGGCCGGGAACTTCGGCTCGTTGAACAGCTCCTTGCCTGCCCTGATGGCGATCGGCGCGTCGCAGGCGACCTGGATCCGCCAGTTGCCGCGCAGCTTGGTCTGGTCCTCGCCCTGGGCGAACTGGCGGTAGGTCAGTTCCGGGACGAGGTTGGAGGAGGCGGTCGGGAAGGCGATGATGTTGAGCTCGATCTCCTGCGTCACGCTGGGCCCGAAGTCGAACTGGGCGAAGTACAGCTGGTAGTTGAACGACACGCAGGCCTTCCCGTCCAGCAGTGCGGGCGACAGGCCCGTACCGGCGAGGTGGCCGTTCACCCGCTCCGGCGGGACCAGGTAGTCGATGCCGATGTTGTGCAGTGCGCCGTAGAAGAACGGCAGCCGGAAACCGGCCGGGATCGGGGGAAGCGGCGGCGCCAGTTCGTTCATGGTGACGGTCTCCTCTGGGAGGTACGAGCCGGGTGAGGTCACAGGGGTCGGGAGGGTCAGCAGGGTCACCAGGTCAGGCCAGGCTCGCCAGCAGCGCGGTCGCGCCGGCACCGGTGTCCAGTTGCTTCTTGGCCGCCAGCAGCTCCGCCTGCGTGATCTCGAAGGTGGCACTGGCGTGGACGCCCTTGGCGGCCCTGGCCGGGTCCGGGTGCGGGTTCGCGTACAGCTGGGCGGCCAGGTCCCGCAGTTCGAGCATCACGGGGATGGCTGCCTGGAGCTGCTTGGGCTCGCCGTTGAAGGAGCGGTCGAGCAGCCACAGCAGCCGTGCGTAGACCTGGTTGAAGTGCTCGGCGGCCAGCCGGACCTCGCTGTCGGGCGGGTAGTCGGCGACCTTGGCCTGCGGGTCGATGCGGTAGGCCGCCGTCCAGTCGATCGGCAGGGCGGGGCCGGTCGGGCCCGAGGCGGGCGTGTCGAGCGGGCCGTAGCGGCGCTCCTCGTGGACCTCCATGAACCTGAAGTAGTGCGCCAGTTCGTTGGCCTGGCCGAACAGCCGCTCGTCCGGGTTGTAGATCGATCCGGGGACGCCCTCGCCCTGCTCGGAGATCAGTTCGATCGCCTTGAGCGCTGAGGCGAGGTCGGTGACCGGGAAGGCCCGGCCGCCGGAGTTGTAGAAGTCCTCCGGGCCCACCTGGCGGGTGAGGTCCCCGTCGAAGAGGTCCGGTTGCTTCTCCGCGAGCCGGCGCATGCCCTCGCGGATGGTGGCGTAGAACTGGCCGATGGACGTCCACCCGCGCGGATCGGGCTCCTTGCCGGTCCGGGGCAGGTCCTCCATCTTCTCCGGGCGCTCGATCCACAGCCCCGTCCGGATGGCCTCCCGCCCGAAGCCCCGCAGCGCGATCGGCACCTGCTCCTTGGCGTAGGGGAGCTTGGCCGGGTAGTCCGTGACGAACCTCGGGTCGGCCACGACGGGCTTCCCGCCGACGGCGTTGAGCATGTTGGCGACCAGGGTCATGTGGAGCATCTCCTCCAGCACGACCGCCCGCAGCGCGTACCAGGCCTCCTGGTTGGCACCGGGCTTGATGGTGTACATCGCGGTGAGGTACGGCGGGATGGTGAGGAACTCCAACGCCAGCGCCGCCTGCAGGAAGTAGCGCAGTTTCGGGACGGTCCTCGGGATCTCGAACGGCGGCTGCTCGATCTCGGCCAGCGGCGTCTTGATGTCGGTGAAGCCGGTCAGTCCGGTCAGCGGGTCGCGGACGGTCACGGTCGGGCCTCCGTCGGGTGGGCGTACTCGGGGGCGGGCGCGGGCCGCAGGACGAGCGGCCGGTGCAGCTCCGTGAGGTCCTGATGGATCCTCTCGACGCTGCGCAGGGCCAGCGCTGACATGGTGAGCGAGGGGTTCGAGGTGCCGATCGAGGGCATGCTGCCGCAGCCGACCAGGTAGAGGTTGGCGTGGTCCCAGGACCGCTGCCACTGGTCGACCACGGAGGTCCTGCGGTCGTCGCCCATGACATGGGTGCCGCAGCCGTGGCCGGCCCCGTTGAAGGCGTACCCCGTGCCCTCGTACTCGAAGTAGCTGGGCGCGTCGGCCTGGTAGGCGGTCCGTTCCTCCGCCCCGAGCAGGTCGAAGATCTGGTGCGAGACGCCCATGGCCGCCTGCATGCCCTTCTTCACGTGGTCGGACAGGTCGTAGCTGAGGATCGGGCGGCAGTTGCCCAGGGCGTCGCGGTGGCGGCGGTCGATGGTGACCCGGTTGCCGGGCTGGGCGTCCTGCTCCAGCTCGAACTGAAAGGCGATCTGGCGGCCGATCCGGTCGCCGAGCCGCTCGCGCAGCGGCACGCCGTAGAGAGCCTTCTTACGCTGCTGGAAGGGGGTCTCGGGGATGCCGAGCATCTCCGCGACGTCGCTGCCGGGCGAGCCGGCGGCCCAGGTCCAGCCCCAGTTGGCGATCACCAGCCGCCACGGGGCGTGCTCCTTGCGGCTCTCGCCCATGCGGAACCTCTCGAAGGCCGAGGTGGACCCGGGCCCGCGGAACGGTCCGACCTGGTGCGGCATCAGGCCCCAGGCCAGCATCACCGGGTGGTCCATCAGGTTGCGCCCGACCTGGTCGCTGCTGTTGGCGAGCTCGGAGGCGAGCAGCAGCCTGGCGCTCTCGATGGCGTGGGCGGCCACCACTACGACGTCGGCCTCGACCGTGCGCGTGGTGGCGACAGGGGTCGCCGGGTCGTCGTACGCCTGGTACTCGACGCCGGTGACCCGGCCGTTGTCGGCGACCAGCACCCGGCTCACCACCGCGCGGTCGATGAGGGTGACCTTCCTGCTCCACTGCGCCTGGGTCTTGAGCGGGTTGTACTTCGCCTGGACCGGGCAGATCGGGGTGCAGGAGGCGTTGCCTACGCAGCGCTCGCCGTAGTTGGGCAGGCCCACGGCGTCCTGCGGGCGGAAGCCGCGGCCGCCGTCGTAGGCCTGGTTGGGGGTGGAGTTGCGCCCGTGCGGGGTGTTGACGACCCGCAGCTCGACCGGCTCGTCGGTGCCGGGGTCGACGACCGTCTTGCCGTCCAGGTGCTCGGCCATGACCCGGTCGACGTAGCTGCTCGGGATCTCGTGCATGGGGAAGACGTAGCCCTCGGGGAACGGCAGACCGATCTCCCTGGTCTGCTCGGCGGCGTCGCCCGCGACGCCGATCTCCCGCTCGGCCTCGCAGTACCAGTGCTGGAGGTCGTCGTAGCCGATCGGCCAGTCGCGGCCGTAGCCGAACTCCGTGCGCACCTTGAAGTCCTGCGGCAGCATGCGCGGGGTGAGGCCGAGCCAGTGCATGCCCGTCCCGCCGCCGGCGCGCAAGTAGTCGGTGCCGTAGGGCAGCGGACCCTCCTGGACCAGGTAGCCGACCGACTGGTAGCGGTGAACGCCCTTGTGGGGGACGGTGTCCAGGACGGACGGCGAGGGAGCTGCGGTGTTGGCGCGGTAGGGGGCGTTGGGCACCTTGATCAGCGAGGAGTAGAAGGTGTTCATCGCGTCGAGGTGTCCGGGCCAGGTGTCCAGCGTCGTGGTGCCCGCCTCCAGGACCAGGACGCGCCAGCCCTGGCTGCCGAGGCGCTTGGCGACCAGCGAGCCGGCCCATCCGGCGCCCACCACGATCACGTCGTAGCGGTGGCCGTCGAGGTCGCGCGCGGGGCTCATCGGGTGCCTCCCGTCGTGCCGTCGTGGTGTCGCGCCGGCTCTCCCGGCCGCGGGAGTTCGGGTTCGCCCGGCGGCGGGGCCGCCCAGGTGCCGAAGCCCGGCGCCTTGGCGCCCTGCGGATGGCCGTGGAAGGTCCGCCACACCAGGCCCTGGACGTACGCCTCGGGCGCGGCGGTGAACGCGTCGTTGGCGACCTGGCGCTGCAACTGCGCGTGGACCTCTGCGGACAGCGGCGGCCACACGCCCAGGTACCAGAGGTGGGTGACGGCCCGGGCGAGGTCCTGGTCGACGTCGCCCTGGAGCTTCTCCGGGTCGAAGCCGACCTGCTCCATGGCCTTCCGCAGCGCGTCGTAGGGCCGCCTGCCGACCTGCTCCACCACCGTCTTCAGGTAGAAGCCGGCCATTCCGGTGCCCTGCAGCTCGAAGGCGTCGAAGCCGGTGAGCGCGACGGAGAGCGCGACGAAGCGGTCGATCTCCGTGGCGGGCGGCGCGGGCGGCGGGGCGTCCGGGAGGGCGGCGTTCGCCAGCGGACCGGCGGTCAGCGGGACTCCGGTGGTCATCGGCCGGCCTCCAGAATCAGGTGGTCGGCCAGCATCAGGCCGAGGGCGACCGCGGTGAGCGTCGGGTTCCACGAGCCGCTGCTGGGGAAGATCGCCGCCCCCGCGACGTACACGCCCTCCACGCCGTGCGGGCGCCCGACGTGGTCGGTGACCGAGTCCTCCGGGCCGTCGCCCATCCAGAGCGTCCCGGACTCGTGGACCAGCAGCTTCTTCTCCCGCCCCGGAGGGATCTGGCCGGACCACTTCTGCTGGTCGCTGTCCCAGTACTGCGGTGTGCGGCCGCGGGCGAGCAGGCCGACCAGGGCCCGGGCGGACTCGTCCATGGCCTCGGCCAGCGCCCGGTCGGCCTTGTTGGGATTGAACCTGATCTGCGGGATGCCGCCCTGGCCGACGCTGACGTAGGAGGCCGCGTCCGCGGACCGCTCGCCGCGCCACTCGCCCAGGCAGTGCACCAGGAAGCCGATGTGGTCCGCCGTGCTGAGCTGGGTGAGGAAGTCCTGGTCGAAGGAGTCGGGGATGAGCCGGTACAGGTCGGCGACGGAGTCCTCGGGACGCGGGTTGGAGCCGCCCATGAGGTGGATGTGGAAGTCGCGGGCCTCCTCCGGGGAGCCGTTGGGCCGGTGGGTGCCCTCCAGGTAGGCGCAGGAGATCTGCAGCCGGTCGGGAAGGTCCGGGTAGGCGTCGCGCGGCACGCGCATGGTGAACCAGTCGGCGACATGGCCGCCGAGGTTCTTGCCGGCCAGGCCGCTGAGCGCGTCGCCGAAGGAGTGCATCAGCAGCCCCGTGGGCTCGATCACGCCGTTGGCCAGCACGAGCGGAACACCCTGGAGGTCGTAACTACCCTGGGAGGTCTGCAGTGCGGTGGCGACCCGGCTGCCGGTCCCGGCCTTGTGCTCGATCCGCTCCACCAGGCAGTTCGGGACCACGGAGAGCCGGGCCGTGCCGTTGCGGGACCTCCCGTCGTACCGGCGCGCGTCTGCCAGGACCACCGGCGCGGGGCTGAACTTGCGGTAGCCGAGGCTCGATCGGGTGGCCCGGGACGCCAGCGGCTGTTCGAGATCGCGCAGCCGGGCGTAGTCGATGAAGTTCGGGAGGTCGGGCAGCCCGTCGAACAGGTCGCGCATCAGCCGCGGGTGGAAGGTGTCGAACTCGGGCCCCATGTCGGAGGGTTCGACCGAGCCGAGGAACTCGTGGGCGGCCCGCCAGTAGGGCCGCAGCCCGTCGAGGACCTCCGGCGGCCAGTCGGGCATCTGCTCGCGCGTGGGCTGCGGGATCCAGGTGCTCCAGAACAGCGCCCGCCCGCCGACGTAGGGGATCTGCGGCGCCAGCCCGTACCCGTCCTTCGGGACGATCTCCCAGGGGGTGGCCACGGCGGTGGTCATCAGCGGCTGGTAGACCGGGTCGAGGTTCTGGACGTGCTCGGGGAGCAGGAACGGCCCCTTCTCCAGCAGCAGCACACGGAACCCGCGTCGCAGCAGCCGGTGCACGACGGTGCTGCCCACGGCGCCCGCGCCGACCACGACGACGTCGTAGGTGTTCTTGCGGCACTGCTCCAAGGTGGTGAAGTACCCCTGCTCGATCGGGCCGCCGGGCGCGCCCGGCGTCGGCGCCGGGGGGCCGGCGACCGTCGCCGGCAGGTCGAGCAGGGTCCGTCCGAGGGTTTTTTCGGTGTCTGTCATCGCATGCCACCTCGCACTCGGTCGCCGGGCACTTGCCCCCGGCACATTCGCATACGAAGGACTATCACGGGGGAGTTGCGCGACCCAGGTTTGTCGATGGACATTCACTCGGAAGTGCCATGTCGTGGTGAAGCGTCACCGGTCGGCGCGCGATTCATCCCCCCGCTCCCCCGATCGGTCGACCCTGCCCGGCCGGGGCTCCGCCCAGTCGTCGCCGATGAACAGCGCCAGGACCCGCCCCTTCGCCCTCGTGCGGTCATGATGTGCAGCCTGCGGAAGGCACGGCTCGCGCCCTCATTGGATCCAGTGCTCCCGCCAACTGCCCGGCGGGCACGCCATCCCACCAGCAGTCAGGCCTCCCGGCCGACCAGCAAAGAGCGGGGCTCGTAGGGGAGTTGTGAAGCCGACTTCACGGATTCCCTACGCTCAACGGCGTAGCGGTCCGGTTGGCCTCGGATGGTCAAAGCTCAATGAAGACGCGTGAGTTGACGCCGAGCGCGCGAGATCGGGAAGGGTGAATCGGGGGTGGGTGGTGATCGTTCGTCAGCAATCACCACGATTAGTGGTGCACAGCCTCTTGTTATGAGTCATGACAACCGGCATGCTCGGCAGCGTCGCCCACGCGGCGGCCGGCGTACGAGCGTCCTGATCGTCACTCACGAAGGAGCCAGCATGCGCAGATTCCTGATACGCGTCGCCACCCTCGCGGTCGCAGCCACCATGGCCGCCCCTGCCGTGCCGGTCACCGCGGCGGCCGCTCAGGGACTGGACTTCCGCCCGCTGCACTACAACATCAACGGGTACAACTGGGGCGGCTACGCCGCGACAGGCAGCGGATTCACCTCCGTGTCGGCGAGTTGGACCGAGGCGAAGGCGACCTGCAACTCGACCAACGACCTCTACGCGCCGTGGGTGGGCATCGACGGCTACGGCTCCTCGACCGTCGAGCAGACCGGCGTGGCGACCGACTGCTCCAGCGGCAGTCCGGTGGACCAGGCCTGGTACGAGATGTACCCGGCCAACCCCGTCTACCTGAGCACCGGTTCGTACCCGGTGAGGGCCGGCGACCACATCTCCGCCTCGGTGACGTACGCCGGGAGCAACAGGTACACCCTGAAGCTGAGCGACACGACGCGGGGCTGGACGTACACCACGAGCAAGACCCTGTCCGCGTCGCGCGCCAGCGCCGAGGTCATCATCGAGTCGCCGACCGGGGCCTACCCCAACTTCGGCACGCTGAGCTTCACCTCGGCCACCGTCAACGGCGCGTCGTTGGGCTCCTTCGGTCCGACCGCGCTCGACCCCAGCTCGAACGGCACCACCGAGGCCCGCACCAGCGCGCTCTCGGGCGGCACCAGCTTCACGGAAACGTTCCTGCACGAGTAGTCGGCTGAGGCATCCTGACAGGATGCTGACACCCGGTCATGACGCCAAGGACGAGCAGGACGAACCGGAACTCTGGCGGCTGGTGGAGCGCCGCACCGTCTACGAGGGCCGGTTCGTCCAGCTGTACCAGGACGTGCTGGAGGGTCCGGCCGCGCCGGAGTTCTACGAGCACGTCCGCGTCGCCGACGGCGTGCGCGTCGTCGCCCTCGACGCCGAGGACCGGGTCGTCCTGGTGGAGGACCAGTTCTATCTGCAGGGCCGCCGTATGCTCCATCTGCCCGGAGGCGGCACCGAGACCGGGGAGGACCCGGCGCTGGCGGCGGCCCGGGAGCTGGCGGAGGAGACCGGGTGGCGCGCCGCCTCCTGGCAGTCGCTGGGCGCGATCCACCCGCTGCCGACGAGCTCGGTCGCCCGCACCCACCTCTTCCTCGCCGCCGGCCTGACCCCAGGGCCCCTCCACCGGGACGCGGCCGAGCAGCTCATGACGGTACGTCAGGTGCCGTTGGCGGAGGCGGTCGCGCTGGTCGGCTCCGGCGTCATCACCGAGGCGGGCAGCGTCACGGCGCTCCTGCTGGCCGCGCAGACGGCGGCGGAGCGGCGTCCGCCGGGCTGACCTGCGCCTCAGCTCCGATCGTCCGGGGCCCGGGCCGGAGCCGCTGCGTCACCGGCCGGTGGAACGGTCGGCGGATCGGCCCGCAGGACGCACTCGCCCTCGGGCTGACGCAGGGGCAGCCGGGGTCCCGTCCCGTCGGTCGTCACCCGGCGGCCGGGCCTTCAGGGCCGGGCGGGTTGCCGAAGGCCGTCCTGAGCAGGTCCTCCTGCTTCACCGACAGGTCGGAGCGCATCAACTCCATGGCGTGGCCCTCGAAAGCCTTCGCGATGGTGTCGATCTCCGCGTCGGTGCTCAGCAGCACCAGTGCCGAGTTGCCCGGTGTCATGTCGCCCTTCACCGAGTCGATCATCGAGCCCTCGATGCCCGCCTTGCTGAACTTCTTGGCGAGCGAGGACGCCTTGCTGCCCTCGTCGGTCACGTGCTCCTGCACCTGGGGCGCCGCGGCGTAGTGCGGCCAGCGGATCACGGCGACGTCGCGCACATCGATGAGATCCTTGCCGGCCAGCTGCTTGAGCCTGAGGACCGCGTCGTCGGCCCCCTCGGTGCCACGGAATCGCCACGCCGTTGTTGACATCGATCCGGTCCTTCCGCCGAGCCGGTGAGGCCGTGCCGGTAACGACTCGTGCCCCGTTCTTCCAGGCTAGCCCGACATTCCGGGCCTTTCACCCGCGAGGCGCCCTGGGGCGCCCGGGGGCGCGGCTCACAGCAGCGTGATCAGCAGCAGCGCCATGGTGAGGCTCATGGCGATGTCGCAGCAGTTCGCGCCGCGTGGCGCGAGCGGCGGCCGGCCGTCGCCCGTCCGGCCCGGGGCACCCGCTGCGGGGACCGGGCCGCCGGCCGTGGCCGTCACCCGGGCGGTGGTCGCTGCGTGCCGCGCCGTCGCGGCGGTGGACCGCAGCGGGGTGCGGTCCACGACCGTGACCGCGTAGCCG
>NZ_BBPO01000041.1:0-2388 GCF_000787815.1 Streptacidiphilus neutrinimicus | reverse complement strand
GGACCGCAGCGGTGTGCGGTCCACGACCGTGACCGCGTAGCCGCACAGGAACAGCGCCAGCAGCAGTGCCGCGGTGGGATACCGCACGGCCGAGGCCGCGCCCATCCGGGTTCGGCCGGCCGCGCCGCCGTAGGCCGCGGCGTACATGTAGAGCATCGCGCCGGACAGGACCAGGTGCGGCAGACGGCGACGGAGCGACGCCGCGCGTCGCCCCGGGGCCGACCGACACCAGATCAGCGCCGCGTGGCCGGCGAACCACGCCGTCGTCACGGCGAACACCGCCGCCCAGACGGCCCCGGCCAGCGGGTCGAGGCCGGGCACGAGCATGCCGGCCAGCGCCACGCCCATCAGCACGTGCACGACGTCGACCGCGTGCTCGACACGCCGGTCCAGCCGACGGGCGAGCAGCAGCCGTCCCACGCAGTAGACCGCGGTGGCCAGCATGACGGCGGCGAAGCCGTCCGCGAGCCAGGCAGGGAGGGTCACGTCCCGGCCCTCCCTCCGCTCCCCGGCGCCCCCGCGGTCAGCGGAGCCGATGAGCCGCCCGGCCAGTACGCCAGGGCGACGAGGGCCAGCAGCGGGCCGGAGTTCGGGTCGGTGGCCTGGCCGCCGAGCAGCCCGCCGAGCGCCTCGCCGACGACCCAGACCACGACGGCGACCACCACGGCCAGCGCGATCAGGACCCGCTGCGCGCTCGCCGGGAGCAGCACCGCCACGGCGACGGCGGCCAGCACCGCCGCCAGGACCACGGAGGCGGCCGCGCCCCGGTGCGCGGTCAGCGCGGCCGCGTGGTCGACGACCGAGCCGAGCCAGGCCGGCTGTCCCGGGGCCATCCCGGCGATGCTGTCGTGCAGGTACTGCGGCGCGGTCTCGGCGGGCTGCACCGCCAGGATCGCCAGGCCGCCCCAGAGCAGCAGCCACAGCGCCCGCGCGGCCGTGACGCCCACCGCCCGCACGGCCTGGGAGGGCCCGTCCCGCCCGGTCGGCCACACCAGCACCGCGAGCAGTGCGTAGAGGACCACGGCCCCCGGCGCTCCGGACAGCGCACCGGCAAGGCCGGTCAGCACGCCGCCCAGCCCCTCGCCGAGCCACCACACCGCCAGCGACCACGCGACCGAGGCCGCCAGCGCCACCCGGACGGTCGGCCGCCACGCGATGCCCAGGCCCAGCAGCAGCTGCCCGAACGCGAACACCGCGTCGAGGAGCACCGGATGGTGACCGATCAGCGCCGCCGCCCACAGGACCGGGACCGCCACCGGACCGGGCTCGCCCTGCGCCGCGGGCGCGATGACCTGCGTCGCGAACGTCTTGGTGAACATGACCGGCTGGAGTTGCAGCATCCCGTCCAGCAGCCACAGGGCCGCCAGCGCGAGCTGGAGCGCCCGGCGCACGTCGGCGGCTGGCCGGCCCGCCCGCGGGCGGGCGACCGCGTCGGGGAGCCGGACCTGCCCGGTCACGGCGGTCGCCCCGCCCAGCGCGGGCCCAGGGCCGCGCGTTCCCGGGGCCGAGGGCCGTCGTCGTCGGACAGCGCGGCCAGGACCTCCTCCAGCGCGGTGACCGTGTGGCCGCTCACGAAGGCGTCGCAGTACGGCAGCGCGGCGGCCATGCCGCCGGTCAGCGGGGCGTAGTCAGGCGCCGCCTTGCGGGGGTTGACCCAGACCACGCGGTGCGCCAGCCGCCGCAGGCGGGCCATCTGCTGCCCGACGCCCGCCGGGTCACCGGCCTCCCAGCCGTCGGAGAAGATCACCACGACGGCGCCCCTGGCCATGCCGCGGCGGCCGAACCCGTCGGTGAACGCGGCCAGGCAGCGGGCGATCAGGGTGCCGCCGGACCAGTCCGAGGCCGCCTGCCCGGCGGCGCGCAGCGCCTCGTCGGGGGTGCGCCGCCGCAGGACGGGGGTCAGCCGGGTGAGTCGGGTGGCGAAGACGAACGACTCGACCGGGATCAGGCCCCTGGCCCCCGCGCGCGAGCCGAGCTTCGCGAAGAACCGCAGATAGGCCCGGGTGTAGGTCTCCATCGAGCCGGAGACGTCGCACAGCAGCACGAGCGGACGCCGCCGCAGCCGCCCGTGCGAGCGCGCCAGGGTGACCGTCTCCCCGCCGGTGCCCAGACTCCGGCGCAGACTGCGTCGCAGGTCGACGCTGCGGCCGTGCGGGTCGGACCGCCTTCGCCGGGAGCGGCGCAGCGGCAGCCGGAACGCGAGAGTGTCCAGGAGCCGGTCCAGATCGGCGAGGTCCTGCGCCCCGAACGTGCCGAGGTCCTTGTGGGCGAGGAACTCCTCGCGGCTGCCGAGCAGCGGCAGCGCCACGCCGGTGTCGGCCTGCTCGCGGGGCGCGGGCCGCTCGCCGGGCCGGTCCGGGCGCGCCGCGCCGTCCGGCAGCGTGGAGG
>NZ_BBPO01000042.1:5091-72342 GCF_000787815.1 Streptacidiphilus neutrinimicus | reverse complement strand
TGAAAGGTCCGGTCATCAGTCGCTGACTGCCCCGACGGGCGACCACTCCACAGGCTAGGGAATCGGCGCGGGCTGCACGGCACACTCCCGCTGCGACGAGGTGACAGGGCACCTCCGCTGTGCCTCCCCCGACCTCCTCTGTGGCTCCCACGCGCCGCCGGAGGTGCACTGGAGATTCGGCGCTGACCAGTAGAAACGCGGAGCAGAATGCCGATCCCAGGCCTGCCGGGGTGCGGTGGAGATCCGCGCGGTCTCCCTCTTCCCATCGTTCTGGCGGGGCCCCGAACGGGGGCCGTTGGCGAGACAGGTGCGGGGCTGTGCGCGCGACAGGATCCAGTCGGGGTTGCCGAAGATGATGTGGGGCAAGGGTCCGCCCTGGTGATCGCCTACCACCACTACTTAAGTGTTCCGTCGCCGCGCAATATGGGCGGCTGAACGGTATGGGCGTCATGCTGGTCGAAGCGCTCCATGACCTCCGCCACGTGGTGAAGCCAGGCCCCGAGCGAAGGCCAGCCAAGGGAGCCCGCGCCGTCGTCATGGGTGCGACCCCGACGTGGTCGTGCCACATGCCGGGGTGTGAAGCGATGACGTAGGGCCTGACGCTGTCACCTGCGAAGGGCCCCTAGTCGTCGCCCCACCAGGGGCTTCCTCCCTCTCCGGCTCGTCCCGGTCCCAGTTCTCCAAGCGCATGTGGTGCGCGGCGACGATCTCGTCGGCCGGGAAGAGCTGACTGCACGGCAGAGCACTGCCGAAGCCGTCCCCTCCGTTGTGACACATCAGCGACTCGCGCAGGTCTGTGGGCAGCGGCATCCCGATGAGAGATTCCGTACGCGCGATGGCCTCGCTCGTGGCTGGCGAGCGCAGCCCGCGAGACAGGCCGGCGCACGCTCTGCCGCCACGTGTCGATCCGCCGCCACGACTCGGAGATGGGCGGGATCCATGGGTCGACGGCGTTCTTCGGCAGCTCGATCACGCGCCGATGATGACATGCAGCACCGACGCAGGGGCTTCGCTTCTCTCAGGTGCAAAGCCAGCTCTGCGGTGGGTATCGATCTTCGTCCGGTGGATTTAGTTCAGGAGGGTTCGACGGGGGATCCGCCCGGTTGCCACGTGCTGAACGGGGGCAGTTGTGCGACGTCCGAGCCGATGGCGGCGAGGGAGGCGGCGAGATCCTGCTGGAGCGCGTGGCAGAGGGCGAGCAGCTGCGTGCGCGAGGTGGTCTCCGTCGGGGGGTTCGGTACCCAGGAGGTGCGGGAGGCGCAGTCGATTTCGACTGTGTCAGGGCTCGGGAAGCGGAAGGTCAGGGTGCGTTCGACCCCTTGGGGGTAGAGGTCGAGTTCGAATTCCTTGCGCCCGTGCAGGGCCTCGACGAGCTCGGGGAGGCTCTCGACGAAGGACGACATGTCGTAGGAGATGTCGAATCCCCAGTCCTGTGTGCCGAAGCCTCCGATGTGGAAGGCGGTGTCGGTCTGGGCGAGGTCCGTGCAGGCGCGCATGGCCAGGTAGTCGTAGTCGGAAGGGTCCTCCAACGGGCCTTGATCCTCCAGGTAGTCGGCGTCGAGTCGGGTCTGGGTGGGCCTGGTCAGGTGGAAGGTGAAGGTCATCTGTGAGCCTTTCGGGGTGGGACGGCGCTGTGTGTCTATGGTGCTGTCTTGCTGGTGGGGTAGCCGCTCTTGATGAGGCCTCCCGGGCTCGGTACGACGATGGCGTGGAGTACGGGTACCACGGTTCCGTCCTCGGAGACCTCGACGCCCAGTCCTTCCGGGATGTCGATGACGTAGGCGTCGGTAGCTTTGGTGAGGCCGGGTCGGTAGTTGGCTCGCATGACCTCGGCCGCCTTGGCGTCGTCGAGCCACCTGCCCTGCGGACCGCCCTTGTTCCGGGCCCGGTCCGCCATCTGCTGGATGGTCTTCTTCTGGCCGTGGTCCTTGAAGGCGTGGCCGAAGGTCTTCACGCTCTTCGGCGACCAGTTGATCTCCTGCGGTTCGCCGGACCGCTTGTGCGCGGAGAGCCCGAGGGGATCGATCCACAGCAGCGGATTGGGCACGTATGCCTGGGGATTGGGGCCGGGCAGCAGGCCGAGCGGATCGGGGCTGGTGTAGCGGGCTGTCTCGGGGTCGTAGTAGCGGAACAGGTTGTAGTGGAGGCGGGTCTCCGGGTCGAAGTACTGGCCCGGGAACCGCAGCGGCGTGTAGGCCGTGCTGCTGGCGGGCCACGCTGTGTTGCCCCACAAGGAGGAGCTGGCCCGCCACGCGATCGTCTGGTCGGCGGGGTCCACGAGCTCCGTGGGAGTGCCCACGAGGTCGGTGACGATGGCGAAGAAGCGGCGGTCTACTCGCTCCTGGTCGCCGCTGACGGTCGTGATCGTCTCGGTCTGGCTGAGCGGGGTGAAGCCGTCGTGCTCCCACGTGATCGCGTACGGTCCGGGGAGGTGCGGGGAGACGGTCGTCTGCTCCACCAGCCGGTTCTCGTCCCAGGTGAAGTCGGTGCGCTCGGCGATCGTCCCGTCGCCGGCGAGCCGGAGCTTGGCTGTGCGGCGGCCGAGCGGATCGTAGAGGTAGCGCCAGACGGTGCCGTCCGGTGTGGTGACCTGGACGAGCTGGTCGTCCCCATTCCAGGCGTAGCGCCAGGTGTCGGGCTTGGCGGACAGGCGCTTCACCTGTCGTACGGTCACCCGGCCTGCCGCGTCGTACTCGTAGCGGACCCGCCCGGCCGAGACCAGATCGGTGCCGGCGTGATTCCTGGGCCCCTCGGCCGGACCGTCGGCGGCGGGACGCCATCGGGCGTCCACGAGGTCGCCGGCCTTGTCGTAGGCGTAGTTCTCTGCTCCGTCGGGCCGGTGGACGGTGATGGGCCGGCCGACCGCATCGAGCTCGAAGTGGCGGGTCCCGCTGCGCTGGTCCGCAATCGAGGTCAGGTTGTCGTCAGGCGCCCAGCCGTAGGTGCGCCGCAGCAGCGTCGTAACCGGCGAACCCGTCGCGCCGAGGCTGCCGACAGAGGGCGTGATGCCGGCGACGGTCAGGGTCTGCGCGGTGGGGCGGTCCCGCTCGTCCCAGCTCGTGTCGAGGGTGAGCGCGGCGTCGAAGCGGCGTGTGCACTCACGGCCGACCGGGTCGTAGGAGAAGTCGATGACGTTGTCCTGGGATCGGACGCTGACGAGCATCCCTGCGGCGTCGCGGCTCCACTCGGTGGCGTGCCCGGACGGTGTCGTGCGGCGGGTCCGACGTCCGGCCTGGTCGCGGGTGTGCGTGAGGGTGCGTCCGGCGACGCTCTCGCTGAGCAGGTTTCCCAGTGCGTCGTGGGTGCGGAGCAGACGGTTCTGAGCGTCGGTGGCGCTCACCAGGTTGCCGACGAGGTCGTAGCCGTACACGGCACTGTTGTCGCCGTCCTTGGCGACCAGCTGTCCGAGCACGTCGTAGCGGTAGCTGATGGTCTGGCCCGCCGGGTTGGTTCGGGTGACGATCTGACCGGCCGCGTCGAGGTCATAGCGGGTGGTGCGGCCGTTGTAGTCCGTCTCACCGGTGAGCCGGCCCGCAGCGTCGTACTGGTATGCCCACTGCCGCCCCAGGGCGTCGGTGACGCCCACCAGTTGCATGTCGGCGTCGTGGGTGAAGGCAACGCGTGCCCCGTCGGCGGTCGTGCGCGCCGCCAGGGTCTCGAAGTGGGTGTACTCGAAGGCCGTGGTCCGCCCTGCGGGGTCGGTGTGGCTGAGCAGGTTGCCCTCGCCGTCCCAGGTCCAGGACTCCGTTGCCCCGTCGGGGTGGACGCGGGTGGCGGGCTGTCCCTCCACCGTCCATGTCGTCGTGGTGGTCCGGCCGAGCGCATCCGTGACGCGGCAGGGGCGCCCGAACGCGTCGCGTGCGATGCGGGTCGTCGCCCCGAGGGCGTCGGTGACCTGGACCGGCTGCCCCGCCGCGTCGCAGACCACCGCGGTCGTGGCGCCGTAGGGGTCGGTGACGGACGCGAGATGGCCTTGTTCGTCGTAGGTCCAGCGTGTGACGGCTCCCAGCGGATCGGTGAGCTCGACCCGGTGCCCGTTGTGGTCGAAGCGCTGCTGCCAGGTCCGGCCTCCGGGCTCGGTGATGTGGGTGGGCAGCGGGAGTTCGTCGGCGTAGGCGAGCAGGGTCTGTTCGCCGTCCGGTCGCGTGATGGCGACCAAGTCCCCTTGCTCGTCGTAGACGTAGCGCACGGCACGGCCCAACGCATCGGTCCGGGACAACAACCGGTCGAAGGCGTCGCGCTCGTAGCGGGTGGTGTGGCCGAGCGGGTCGGTGACGGCGGTGATCTGATGGCGGCCGTTGACCTCGTACGCGGTGGTGTGTCCCAGCGCGTTGGTGACTTCGTTGCGGCGCACGCCGGTCTGGGGGTCCGGGCTGCCGTAGCGGAAGGTGAAGTGCAGTGCCCCGTCCGCTCCGCCCTCCTCGACCACCCGTCCGGCGGCGTCGTAGACGTAGTCGTACCGGCTGCCGTTGCGGTCGATCCATGAGGTGACGCGGCCCCAGGCGTCGTTGAGAAAACGCAGGGGCAGTCCGGACGAATTGCGGACCTCGGTCAGCCGTCCGTCCTCGTACCCGTAACCGACCAGCGCCTGGTCACCGCCGTCAGCCGCCGCGCCCGCGAGCCGGATCTCGGCCAGCCGACCATCAGCCACCGACACCAGCAGCCGGTACCCGCCGCTGTGTCGTATCTCCTGCGGCACTCCGTGGCGGTCGTACACCAGGTCGTAATGGTCTCCTCCGCGGCCGCGCACCCGCGTGAGCAGGGCCTCGGAGCCGCCGGGCTGCACGGTGAACTCGCGGGCGATTCCCTCCTTCCGATCCGTCAGCACATAGCCACGCTCGCCGGGCTCAACCTCGAGATCGCGCCTGGCACCGGCGCTCGCCTGCACGCACTCCCCTGGCTCAGGGTGCGGGTAGGCCTGGGTTCGGCCGTCGGCGCCGAGGTGGACGATGCCCTCGTCGTCGATCTCAAGGCGCTCGTCGAACGTGCAGGCCCAGCGACGGCCCATCCAACGGCCGGCCTGGTAGCCCGATTCGAAGCGACGGGTCAACCGCAGCGGCAGGACGCCTGGCAGGGCCGCGTCGACCTGTTCGATGAACATGCGCCCGGTCGCCATGTCCACCGGTTCGCCGCCTTCGCAGATTCCCTCGTCGCCGCGTCCGGCGTCATGCGGGTCCGCGACCTGCTGGCGACCGTCGCCGAGGAGGTTCTCGTCGTTCCCGGGGGCCGGCCGGGGGCCGGGGCCGCCGCCGTCCGGGTGGGGCTCGTGGGGCTCGGTGGTGGCGTGCTCGGCGGACTTGCCCAGGTCCTCGACCGTCTTCGCCTCGTTCTCGGCGGCGTGTTCGGCAACCTGCGTGGTCTTCTCCTCGGTGTCCTTGAGGATGGAGTGGTATGCCTTGCTGAAGTCCTGGGCCAGACCCTGCTCGGCCTTGCGCGCGGCGTCTTCCATGGCGTGCGCGATCTGTCCGCTCACGATCCCACCCCCCGTAGGTCACCCGATTGCCGGTCGGGTCAAGCTATCAAGTCGGCTACCAGGCACGGAGGTCAGGCCAGGCGCCTCGGTGCACAGGCCGGACGTCGATGTTCAGGGCCGCCGCTGAACGACGATCTCGCGGCCGGACGGGTACCGCAGCACGCGGTTCGACAGACACCGTCAGAGGGATGAGGTCGTGTCGTGTGGCGGCCATCGCCCCGTCCGAAGGTCTGAAAGCGACCGCCCTCGCCTGCCTCGAGCCGTAAGACCCCCACTCGGCCGTCGCTCGAAAGCTCTCGATGACCTGACTGAGCAGCCCCGGCCCCCGGACCACGGTCATGGCGCCGACCACACCGGTCAGACGCCGAATGGGTGCATGTGAACCACCACGCCGACCACGCTCCGTCCAGGGGACCGTCCCGAACAACCGCAGCACGACAACAACTTCACACTTTCTCAGCCCACCATCATCCGCCGCCGCTCGTCGGCGTCCAGCTCGTTCGTCCTCGCCCACTCGTCCCTCGCCGGGCTCCGGGCGCTCCAACTGGACCCCTCCCGCACGGCGGCAGTCCCCGGCCACTACGAGGAAGCCACACCTCACCGCCACCCCAGGGGAGACCTCCGGAAACCCCGAGGACAGGACCCCGTGTGCGCTTGACAGGCCCGGCCCTCATGGGTGCATGGACGCAATAATCGGCACCCACAGGATCCCCAGCCGTCGCCGACCTCCCGGATGATCCCGGGCGGCCTGGCGTCTGCAGCGACCATCCGCACGGCCCGTCGGGGGTCAGGGGGTAGGCAGGCCTCCCGGACGGGCGGGGCGGCCGAAGCGAACCGGTACGCCCGAGGAGTACAGCACGCTCACCGGCGGCCCCAACGGCATGGGCAGCCCGGCCGCGGCCACCAACTCGTCCTCGACCTCCAGGAGTTCCGCGCGGTGCAGCGGCCAGCGCGGGTGGGTGTTGGGTAGGTACACGGGTCGGCCAAAGAAAGCGTTGTGCATGCCCCAGCGGGCGGTCAGGAAGTGCTCGAGCGGAGTGGGCTCCTCGATCCGCCCCCCCGATGCGCACCGTGATCCGGCTGCGCGCGCCACGCGGTCCCGGCCAGCGGCGACGACTGGAGTAGGTGATCGTGTCCCCCTCCCGGTGGATCGTCATCCGGGCCCAGGTATAGGGCAGCCGGAAGGCGCTTCGGGCGAAGGCCACCGGAAGCAGCCGCGAGGCCTCCAGCGAGCGGAAGACCACGCCGCGGCGGCCGTGGTGGTCCACGGAGTAGAGCCGCACATTGGTCTCGGGAAAGGTGCCCAGGTAGGGGATGCCGGGCGTCTTGAACCACCCCACGCGGTGCATACGGAACGCCACCAGGCCGATGTACGTGATCCCGTCGAGCGTGTCCGGCACCGTCCCGGGTGGCAGCAGCGGTGCCACGTCCGCCGGGTCGGCGGCCCAGTGCAGGAACGACAGGTCGAGCCAGGACTGGGTGAGCAGCGTGTCGGGGATCTCACGCGCAGGATCTGCGGTTATCGGCTCGGCGGAGGCGGGAGCGAGCGACATCGCACCAGCGTCCCAGGCCACCGAGGGCTGTCGACAGGGCGGGGTCACGGTCGCCGGCTGATCAGTCGGGCAGGCCGAGGTCCGGGAGGCTCCCCTGAGCGCCCCCCCGAGCGCCCTGGGGAGCCGGTCCCGGACTCCGCCGCTCAACGCCGGAGCAAGCGCAGGCGACGGAGCATGACGAAGGCTTCGTCATGCAGATCCCACAGCCGCGTCCGCTCCCACTCCGCGAACGGCCCGGGCACGCCGTGCAGCGGCGCGCCACGCCACCGCCCCAGGGCGTTGTCCAGCAGCAGTTCTGCGGCGCCGGGGTCGATCCCCATCAACGCCCGTGCGTCGCCGATCGTGTACTCGAAGGCGATCGCGTCCACCTGGACGGGGTTGATCGCCAGCCGGTAGCCGCCGCCGGTCCACTGCAGGGCACCCCCAACGCCCCCGCGGCGCAGGAGGAGCTGCACGGGCGCGACGTGCCCGTGCAGCTCCTCCTCCAAGGGCCCGGTCTCCCCCTCGACCGAACCCACGACCCCCTCCACCAGTTCCACCACCGACACCTCCATGCCGGCCCGCAGGGCCAGTATGGTCAGCAGCGCCTGCTGCACGGGTGTCCCGGGGAACAGCGGGCAGCCCCGGTCCCACGCACGCAACGGACCGAGCAGTGAGATCTCCACCCCTCGCCCTCCCCGCCGGGCGCCCCCCTTGGCAACCGGCCCGGTCCAGGGCGTGCAGGCCTCGTCGGGGCCGGCCTCGGCCGTACGCCACGTGGTCCTGCTGCGAGGGAGTTGGAGGATGCTGCTCGTCATGGTCCTGTTCGCTCTGCGTCGTCGGCGGGACGGTCCCCTCCTCGGGGCTGCCACGACAGAGCCTGGCAGGACCCGATGCACAACGGATCAACGCCGAGCAGCCGCACGAAGGAGGTATTCCTTCGGCCACTGGTGCTACCCTCCGAGGCGCAGTACGGGGAGCAGTCGTCGCTGGTCGACGTACGCGGATGACCGGGGGACGCCTATGTCCGGGGTGGGAGGTTCGGCGGGCAAGAAGCTGGAGTTCGCTCTGCTCGGCGAGGTCGTGGTGAGACGCGACGGCGACCCGCTCAACGCCGGATCACCGCAGCAGCGCGCCGTGCTGGTGCGGTTGCTGCTCGCGCAGGGCAAGGCCGTTGCGGCGCAGGAGCTGGTGGACGCCCTCTGGGGCGAGGACTCGCCCGCCCGCGCCGTCGGCACGGTCCGCACCTATGTCTCCCGGCTGCGCACCCTGCTCGCTCCGGAGGCTGCCGGCCGCGACCGGGTCGGGGTCTTGGTCTCCGTCGGCGACGGGTACGCGCTGCGGCTGCCGCCCCACAGCATCACGGACGTGGTCGAGTTCGAGCGTCTGACCGAGGCCGGCGCGGCCGCCCGCACCGCCGGGGACGCGCCGCGCGCCGCGACCCTGCTCACGCAGGCCCTGGCCCTGTGGGGCGGCGAACCGCTGGCGGGCGTGCCAGGCCCGTTCGCCGAGCGCGAGCGCGACCGGCTGGCCCAGGCCCGACTGAGCGTGCTGGAGTCGCTGGCCGGCGCGGAGGCCGACAGCGGCAACGACGACCAGGTGCTGGCCCTGCTCGGCCCGCTCGTCGCCGAACACCCGCTGCGCGAAAGGCCACGCGCCGCATTGATGCTGGCCCTCTACCGCAGCGGGCGGCAGGCCGAGGCACTGGCCCTCTTCGACGCCGGCCGACGGCTGCTGATCGACGAGCTGGGCATCGAGCCGGGACCGGAGCTGACCGATCTGCACCGGCGCATCCTGGCCGGCGACCCCAGCCTGTTGGCAACTGAGGGCAGGCGGGCGTCGGACTCCGCACCCGTGGAACCGGAACCCGACCCCGTCCCCGCGCAACTGCCCAGCGACACACTCGACTTCACCGGGCGCGCCGCGCTGGTCGAGAGCATCTGCCACTCGCTGGTCAGCGCGGCCGAACGCTCCGCCGTCACCCTGCACGGCCTCTCCGGCATCGGCGGCGTCGGCAAGACCACCCTGGCCGTCCGCATCGCCCACCGCGTCCGCGCCGCCTTCCCCGACGGCCAGCTCTACGCGGAGCTCAGCGGCACCTCCCCCGGCCCGGCCGACCCCGCGGCCGTGCTGGGCGACTTTCTGCTCGCCCTCGGCGTCCCCGCCGCCCAACTCCCCGACGCCACCGCCCAACGCGCCGCGCTGCTCCGCTCGAGGCTGGCCGACCGGCGGGTGCTGATCGTGCTCGACAACGCGCGGGACGCCGCACAGATCCTGCCGCTCATCCCCGGCACCTCGGGCAGCGCGGTCCTGGTCACCAGCCGAGCGCGGCTGGCGGGCATCCCCGGCGCGCTGCTCACCGAGCTGACCGCGCTGGCGGAACTGGAGGCGCTGGAACTCCTGGCGGCGGTGGCCGGCTTCGCCCGGGTGGCGGCGGAGGGCGCGGCGGCCACCGAGCTGGTCGCGGCCTGCGCACACCTCCCGCTCGCGGTCCGCATCGTCGCCTCCCGCCTGGCCACCCGGCCCCGCTGGACCGTGGCCTCGCTGTTGGACCGGCTGCGCGACGAACAGCGGCGCCTCGCGGAGCTGCGGGTCGGGGACCTGGCCGTGGAGTCCACCTTCGAGCTGGGCTACCGGCTGCTGAGCGAACGGCAGGCGTGGGCGTTTCGGCTGCTCTCCATCCCCGCCGTCTCCTGGTTCTCGCTCTCCGCGGCCGCGGCGGTGCTGGAACTGCCGCTGGCCGAGGCCGAAGTCCTGACGGAGTCGCTGGTCGACTCCGGCCTCCTTGAGGCCGAGTCCGCGGGCCGCTACCGCTACCACGACCTGGTCCGCGTCTTCGCCCGCGCCCGGGCCCGCGCGTCCGAGCCGGAGCAGCTGTGGTCGGCGGCCGTGCTGCGGCTGCTTGAGCAGCAACTGGAGTACGTCTGCACGGCCTGGCGCGCCGCCAACGAGCAGGCCCCGCTGAGCTGGCGGCTCCACCCGCCGCGCCCTGGCACGGACGACGAGGCGACGCGCTTCGGCGACGCCGCGCTGGAGTGGGTCACCCTGCGCGGCGACCGCACCGTCCTCCACGAACTCGCCCAGCAGATCCTGCGCGTCGAGCCGCGCCTTGGCATGCGCCCGCTCGTCGACCTGCTGCTCGCCTGGGTCTGGCTCTTCGAGGACGAGTCCGCGGGCCCCGGACTGCGCGACATCCTCCCCGCCGCGGCTCTCGCCGCCGAACGCACCGACGACCCTCGCGCCCTGTCCCGCCTGCGCTACCTCACCGGCCTGCGCCATTCCCTGGCCGGCCGGGTCACCGAGGCCGAGTCGGAGTTCCGCGTGGCGCTGGCGCTGCTGCCGGACGACGAGAGCTTGGAGATCCGCTACACCTTGGTCGCGGAACTGGCGGTGAACCTGAACGCCGCGGGCCGGGCCGAGGAGGCGCTGAAGCACTTGCGCCTAGCCCGCAGCCTCGCCGCCCAGTTGGGCAACGTGGCCGACGAAGCCCGCCTGCTCGGCAACATCGCACGCGGCGAACTCACCGCGGGCCGACCGGACCCGGCCCGGCAGGCGGCCGAGGAGGGCCTGGCGACCGCGCTGACCTCCGGAAGCCGCAGGTCGGAAGCGGACGCCCGCTACCAGCTCGGCATCGTGCTCAGCAGCTCCGGGGACACGCGCACGGCGATAGCGCACTTCGCCGAGGCCCTGTCGCTCTACCGCGCCCAACAGCGGCTCGGCCTGGAGGCGCTGGTGCTCGCCCGGCTGGCGCACTGCCGGCTCGACCTGGGCGAGGCCAGGCCCGCCCAGGAGCTCGCCGCAAGGGCCCTCGACCTGCTGGACGCGTCCGAGCTGCACTACCACCTGTCGCTGGCGAGATGGGCCATGGGACGGGCGCTGCTGGCCCTGGGCGACGGGCGAAGGGCGACGGACCAGTTGACCCTGGCCAGGGACGGCTTCCAGCGGCTGGGCGCTCCGGAGGCATCGGAGGTCGGGGCGGTGCAGCTGGTCGCCGGCCTCGTTGATTGAATGTTGACTCTCACCCGCGAAGATAGGCCCAGGCCGAGCACGCCTCGGTCGCCCGACTTTGAACACCCTTGAGAGGAACACCATGAGCACGCCGGAGCAGCCGCAGCAGTCCGACCCGACCGAGGCCGTCGCGGCTGACCCGTCGTTCGCGAACGACGTCGTCGCGGTCGACCCCGCGACGGACCCGACCGCCCCGCCGCGCAAGCCGGGCACGGTCAGCCCCAACGAGGTCCGCACCCAGCCCTGACGGACACGCGGCACCCCTGACGCCCGGCGCACTCGCGTCCGGGCGTCACGTCGTTGCGCGGGCCGCAGGATCGCCTCGCGGCGACCGGCGTGCGAGGGCTGAGCTGATCAGGACGGGTCGCCACGGGCGATAGGTCGTGGTGATCACCGCCGTCTTGGCCGGACGGCCTGCGTGGTCCGTTTCCGGCAGCGGGAGCGGCGTCCGTCGTCCCCGCGGAGGGTCGATAACCGCCACCGCGCGGCGTAGGTGGCTTTCGTTCCGGATCAGGGTCCGGTCCAGGAGTTCGTGGCGGCAGATATGTGCCCAGCGCTCCATGATGGAGTTCATGCGCGGCATCCGGACGCCGGTGAGCACAGCCTGGATCCCGGCGTCGGCCAGATCAGGTTCTGTGCCGCTTGGGTGACCCAGCTCGCGTTAGGGTGCGCGACGGTGCCGAGGATCCGGACGCGGCGGGTGGCGTGCTCGATGACCGCCAGGAGGTACTGGCGTTGGCCGGTCAGGGTGACGGTCTCGATGAAGTCGCATGCCAGCAACGCATCGGCCTGAGTACGGAGGAAGTCCACCCAGGTGGTGGCGCTGCGGTCGGGTGCGGGGTCAATGCCCTCGGCCTTGAGAGTCTCCCTGACCGTCGACGCGGCGACCTTGACGCCGAGAGCGGCGAGTTCGCCGTGCACTCTCCCGTATCCCCATGAGGGGTTCTCGCGCGCCAGGCGCGGGATAAGGAGCCGGATCGAACGGACCGTGGGCGGACGTCCGGGGCGCTTCGGTCGGCAGGGGCGTGGCGCCGCCGCGTGAGATCACGATGCCAGCGCAGCACCGTGTCCGGGCGGACGAGCAGCCGCAGCCGACGCAGGGGCTCCCGCGGCAGTGGAACCAGCAGAGCCGCCAGGAACGCGCAATCCTCCGGAGAAAACGTCACCTTGCCCCCACCGAGCTGTCGTTCCTTCGCCCTCAGGCGCCCTGGAGGGCCGCCTGTCCGGCATTGCCCACCACCACATCGAGAACGGCCATCGCAGCCCCACCCGCCACGACGCTGTGCTGTACGGGCGGGCCTGAGGTCAGCCCTTCGGACCGAGCAGGAACAGCACCCCAACGATTAGCGCCCCAAGGAGGATCGTCGCCACCACAGCAAGGCAGCAGCCCTTACGGGTGTCGCCAGGCTTCGCGGTGTACCTGGTCTGCGCGGTGTTCGAAGGCATGACTGGACCCTACGCCGGCCTTCAGGCGGCAGCGGTGTACCTGGTCTGCGCGGTGTTCGAAGGCATGACTGGACCCTACGCCGGCCTTCAGGCGGCAAGTGGTTCGGGCCTCTGCTCGCTGTCCCGCGCTTTCACGGCTGCGCGCCAGACGCTCAGGAGCTCGTCCGAGACCGCTCGGTCCCCGGCGGGTATGCGTCCATTCGGGGCTTGGCGGAAGAGGGCGCCGATGGCCGTGTTGGTCTGGGCTACGGGGTCGTTGTGGTGCAGGTCGGGCACACCATCATTGAGTGCCGCATCAGACAACGTTTGCCTGGTCATGGGAGATCACTCTGCCGACCGGTGGGAGAGTGTGGGGTAGAGACTGCCAACCGCGCGCTGACGTCGGACGTGATCGCGGCACTGAGGTACTGGCCCGGTGTCCTTTGGCTGGGTCAGAAGAATCCACTTACGGATGTCGCGACGGGTGCATACATTTGACGCATGGCCTTGCATGGGCGGCGGCGGGGGTGGGTCGATGGCTGCGGCGGGTGAACGGCTGGTGTTCGTGCCCAGCCGGATCGGGGAGTTGGGCTCCGCGTTGGGCGGCAGCGTCGTGGTCCCGTTGTTGATCGCGGGCCCGTTGCTGGTCGTGAGCCTTGCGATCGCGGCGTTCACCGGTAGCGGGTTCGTGTGGGGCGTCCTGTGGCTCCTCGTCACTCTGACCGCCCTGGCCGTGGTCGGCCTCGCCCTGACCGCAGCCGTCATGCTGTCGACGACAACGGTGCGGTGGATCGAATTCCGCTCCAAGGACGGCGTGACCACTTTGGCGGTTGCGCGCTTCCTGCGCTCGTCGAGCCTTGCCCTGACCGACTTGCGGCGCGTGGAGGTCGTGGAGCGGCTGCGGGCGGGGCGGCGAACCTCGGTCACGGTGGTGCTCCACACGGACGCGGGCACGGTGGACTGCGGACCGTTCTCCGTTCGCCTGTCCCCGGTCGATGCCCGCGCCGTACAGGGCTGGTTGAGCGCCCGGGTGGGACCGCAGCCGGTCGCGGTGGAGTACCGCAGCGACAGCGGCCCTGGCTCTCTCTTTCCCGACGAGTGGTTGACGCGATCGGCACTGGCGGTGTTGTGGAACGTTCCCGACGGCGCCGTCGACGAACTGGCTACGCGGTACGACGTCCGCGCCCGCCGATACACACCGCGCGCGGCCGCGGCCCACGCGCCGGGTACCACGGTGACCCTCTACGACCCGGTTCGAGCACACGACGCCGCAAGACAACTCCAAAAGCGCAGCGCCCAGCCCCCCGAGCAGGGCGCCACGGCGGCAATCGCACCGCCCCTGGCCCAGACGCCTGACTGCAACTGACATACCATCACCCCCTCCAGGCGAGGGACGCGGGAAGCTGTTCAAGCTCGCCGATGGGGGCCGGCTGGGCAAGCTCCCCGACGGACCCTTCACCACACGCCTGTGACCGGGAACCTCGCGACGTTCATGGCGCTTCCGAAAGGGCGGGACTCGTGCACGGCCACACTCCGCCTCGCTATAGCTAGTAGGTGCTCGTTGCGGCCAGTCTGCCCACACATGTTCGCGAGCGCCCGGTGACGCGCCCGGCCGCCGGCGCGTCACCCTCACGTCGGGTCGCGGATGCCGAGGGTGAGGTGGTGGGTGTGGTGGACGGCCTGGTCGAGGAGCTGGGCGACGTGGTCGTCGTGGAGCCGGTAGATCGCCCGGCGTCCGTCACGTCCTGAGGAGACCAGGCCGAGAGTGCGCAGCAGGCGAAGTTGGTGGGAGACGGCGGAGCGTTCCATGCCGACCTGGTCGGCGATCTCGGTGACGGAGTGGGGCGCCACGCGCAGGGCGGCGAGGATGAGCAGCCGGGAGGGTGTGGCGAGGGCTTGGAGGGCGGTGGCGACCAGGGCTGCCGTTCCGGGGTCGAGTCGTGACGAGGCCGGGCGCGGGAGGCCCAGCAGGCACCCGGCCTCGCAGGGTTCGGGCCGGGTGCCTGGTCGGCCATCTGCCGGGTCAGCGGCGTGCACGGCGGGGCCCGAGCGCCGGCCGGGCGGGCCGGAAGGCGTGCAGCTCCAGGGCGGGTGGGGGCGGCGCGATCCCCGGCCCTCCTGCCGCGACCCAGGTGAGCAGGTCGTCGGTGCAGCCCCGGGTGCCGCTCCAGCCGATCCGGATGGGTCGGCCGCCGCGTAGGCGGCCTGCGGTGGAGGGCTGGATCACCACGACATCGGCGTGGTCGCACGGGCCGAGGCAGTCGGAGGTGCGGACCTCGAAGCGTGCTCCGGATCTCATCTCCGCCGCAGCGCGAAGGCGGGCGAGCTGTGTCGCTGCCGCAGTGTCGCGCCCCTTGCCGGGGCTGCCGCAGCAGCAGCCCCGGCAGAGGGTGAGCAGGCAGGGGCGGCCGGGGCTGCGCAGGGTGGTTCGCCCGGCCGGCGCTTGGGGCATCCGGCCGTTCACCTCGGGAGTGCCGCGGGCAGGCGGCTCGCGTGGACGCGGCCTTCCCAGTCGGCGGTGACGAGGAGGTCGGGTCCGGCCCAGGCGAGGGCGGTGACGGGTTGGTCGAGTTCGCGGGTGTGGGCGGGGCGAAGTCGGGCGCCTGCTCGGCCGCGGGTGGCGCGCCACAGGGCGAGGGTGCCTTCGGCTCCGGCGCTGGCGAGGATCCCGGCGCCGCCTGGGCGCCAGGCCAGCGCGGTCACGGTTTCGTGGGCGCGCAGGGTGCGGGGGCGGGTGCCTTCAGGGCCCTTGCCGGAGAAGTCCCAGACGGTGATGTCGGGTGCGCCGTCGGAGGCGAGCCAGTAGCCGGTGTCGTCGAAGGCGAGGCGGGCGATCTTGTCGGGGTAGCCGTGCATGGTCAGGTCGCCGCCGATGGGGGTACCCCCGGCCGAAGGCTGGGGGAGGGTGCGCCAGATGTGGATGGAGGCGTCCTGGTTGCCGCTGCAGATCCAGCGTCCGGTGGGGGCGATGGCGAGGGCGAGGTGGGAGCCGAGGTAGCCGTACTCGGTGACGGGCCTGGCGCTGTGGCGTTCGTAGCAGCGGACTCCGTTGTAGGCGGTGGTGGCCAGGCGGCGGTTCTCGCGCAGCCAGGCGACGTCGGTGACGGTGCTGGGGGCGGGGTCGGTGGCCCACAGCTGCTCACCGTCGGCCGCGAGGACGAGCGCGCGGCGGCCGGAGGCGACGGCGACCTTGTCGTTGCCGCCCCAGCGGACGGCGGCGGACCAGTTGCCGGTCTTGGAGATCAGGGTGGTGTTGGTCGCGCGGCTCCAGGTCGCGTGGCCGAACGGGCCGCCGAGGGCAAGATGTGCGCCGTCCGGGGACAGTTGGGCGGCGAGGATGCCGCCGGGGAGGGTGACGGTGGCGACGATGTCGCCGGTGGTGGTGTCGAGGATCCAGCAGGTGCCGTCGGCTCCGGCGACGGCGACGAGGCCGGCTGCGGAGTGGACGGCGACGGGGGCGTCCTCCACCGCCGTTTCCCAGGCGGTGTCGACGTCCAACGTGGTGGCGGTGCTCATGCGGTCACCGCCGCGGGGGTGGCGGTGAGGCAGGCGGCGAAGCCGGCGTTGAGCTCGTCGCGGTCGAGGTTGCGGCCGATGAAGACGAGCCGGTTGCGGCGCGGTTCCCCGATCCCCCATTGGCGGCCCATCTCGCCGTCGAGGAGCATGTGGACTCCCTGGAAGACGTACTGCCGCTCGGCGCCTTCGAGGGCGAGGATGCCCTTGGAGCGGAAGATGTCCGTGCCGCGCTCGCGCAGCAGGGTGCCGAGCCAGGTGTTGAGGCGGTCCTCGTCCAGCTCGCCCTCCAGGTCGATGCCGACGGAGGTGACGGTGGTGTCGTGCTGGTGCTCGGTCTCGGTGAGGAACTGCGGGTCGGTTTCCAGGACCCGGTCCAGGTCGAAGGCGTGCACGTCGAGGATCCGCGGGAGATCCACGGCGGCCTGCTGGGCGGGGAGGATGTCGGCGAGGGCGTTGACCGCGCGGATGCGGGCGACGACCTCGGCGAGGGTCTGGTGGTCGACGAGGTCGGTCTTGTTCAGCACGATGCGGTCGGCGAAGGCGATCTGCTCGACGGCCTCGTTCTCCACTCCCTCGGGCTTGACCTCGTCGAGGTGGGCGCGGATGTGGGCGGCGTCGACGAGCGTGACGATGGCGTCCAGGCGCAGCTGGGAGGCGATCTCGTCGTCCATGAAGAAGGTCTGCGCGACCGGGGCCGGCTCGGCCAGGCCCGTGGTCTCGATGACGATGCGGTCGAAGCGCTCCCGGCGCCGCATGAGCGCGCCGAGGATGCGGATGAGGTCGCCGCGGACGGTGCAGCAGATGCAGCCGTTGTTCATCTCGAAGATCTCTTCTTCGGCGTCCAGGACGAGGGCGTCGTCGATGCCGACCTCGCCGAACTCGTTCTCGATGACGGCGATCCTCAGGCCGTGCTGCTCGGTCAGGATGCGGTTGAGCAGGGTGGTCTTGCCGGAGCCGAGGAAGCCGGTGAGGACGGTGACGGGGACGCGGGTGTCCAGGGCATCCCCGACTTCGGTCTCGTTCTCGGGCAGGTCGGTGGTGTCGGTGGTCACGCGGGTGCTCCTTAGCGTTCGCTGGTGGCGGGACTGGTGGCGAGTGTGACGGCCAGTAGTTGCGGGGTGATCTCGATGACGGGGTGGTGCAGGGTCCAGCGGCGGGTGGTGCCGTCGGCGGCGAGGACCGCGATGACGGTCTCGACGGGCGGGCATCCCGGTTCGGTGCAGTCGAGTTGGCGGACGACGACGGTGTCGTCGCCGGCGAGGTCGAGTTCATGGCGGACTTGGCCCTTGATGGCGGTCAGCCGGGCGGTGTGCTCGGGCGGCTGACGGCGCAGCAGCCTGGAGATGGGCAGCCGGAGGAGGGCATGGCGAAGTCTCCCTTCGCGAGGGCGGGGTGGAAGAGGAGCCGCAGTCGGTCAGGCGGCGGGGGCGGTGGGGCCGGTGCAGTCGGCGCAGATGCCGGTGAGTTCGACGGTGTGCGAGATCTCGGTGAAGCCGCTGGTGGCGCCTATCCGTTCGGCCCACCTCTCCACGAGATGGGAGTCGACGGCCACGCTGCGTCCGCAGGTGCGGCAGCGCAGGTAGTGGCGGTGGTCGGGTCCGGGCCGGTGCCGGAAGTGGCGTTCGCCTTCCGAGTCGCGCATGGTGTCCGCCAGGCCCGCCTCGGCGAGCGCGGTGAGGGTGCGGTAGATGGTGCTCAGGCCGACGCGGTTGCCAGCGGCGATGAGGCGGGCGTGGAGGACCTGGGCGCTGACGAAGTCCTCGCTGTCGATCAGGGCGCGCAGCACGGTGGCCCGCTGCTGGGTCGGTCGCCCGAGCAGGGCGACCTCCCCGGGCGCGCTGGTGGTGTCGGTGCTGGTCACAAGGTCCTCGCGGAATAGGGGGATGTGGGTGACGTGGGTGTCAGGCGGTCACCGTCCTGCTGCGGCGGGTGGTGGGACGTCTGAGGTAGGTCGCGGCGTAGACGAGGGAGGCGGCGGCCATGACCGAGAAGCTGGGCGGGCACCGGGGAATCCACGCCGCGGCGGCGAGCCCGGCCCACATCTCGGCGACGGCCAGTCCGGCCGTCAGTGCCAGTCCGCGGAACGGGCGGTCGGTGAGGCGGACGGCGGCGCCTGCCGGGGCGGCGAGGAGGCCGAGCAGTAGCAGGGAGCCGACCGCCTGTGTCGCCTCGCCCGCGGTGATGCCGACAAGCACCAGGAAGGCCAGCCCGAGGGCCTTGACCGGGACGCCGCGTGCTGCGGCGACCGACTCGTCCAGGGTGGCGAAGAGCAGGGGACGCCCTAGGAACATCACGGCGACGCCGACGCCGAGCGCGACCAGGACGGCGACGAGGGTCTGCCCGGCGTCGAGGCCGAAGATCGAACCGAACAGGACCCGCACGCCCGCGCCGCCGTCGTTCATGCCGCTGGCGGAGGTGGTGTAGAGGGTCAGGAAGAACGAGCCGAGGCCGAGGATCCAGGCGAAGGCGCTGCCGATGACGACGTCGTCGGCCTTGCCGCGCCGCCCGATCCCCGCCAGGAGCAGGGCGACCAGGATGCAGGCGGTGAAGAGTCCGAGGCGCAGGTCGTAGCCGGCGGCCAGTGCCGCCATGGCGCCGGTGAAGGCGACGTGGCTGAGCGCGTCGCCGGTGAAGACCTGGGCGCGCAGCACCAGGAAGTAGCCGACCAGTCCGGCTGCGAGCGCGATGAACGTGCCTGCCAGGAGCGCATGCTGGAAGAACGGTTGCGACCAGGCGTTGGCTCCTGCGGACGCCAGGTAGAGGTTCATGCGGCACCTGCCGGGATGGTGGCCGAGGCGATTCGGTTGGCGAGTGCCGTCGACAGCAGGCGCGCGCCGTGGGCGAGGAGAAAGAGTGCGAACGCGATGGTCGTGACGAAGAAGCCGAGCGGGTAGGGCCAGAACCAGGCCGCGACGAGCCCGGCCCAGGTCGCCGCGAAGCCGAGCACGACCGTGAGTAGCAGGCTCAGCCCCGGTCGGGCGGTGAGGACCTGGGCGGTCGCCGCCGGGAGCACCATGAGCGCGAAGACCAGCAAGGCGCCGGTGATCTGCGCAGCCTCGGCCGTCGCGGCACCGAGCAGCACCAGGAAGGCGACCGACAGCCCGCGGACCGGGACGCCGCGCGCGGCGGCGACTTGTGGGTCGACGGAGGCGAACAGCAGCGGACGACCGATCACCGCCAGAACGCCCAGCACCGCAACGCCAGCCATGGCCAGGGTGGTGACCTGTCCGGTGGTGATTCCGAGGAAGCTGCCGAAAAGCAGTGTCTGCGGCCCTTCCAGCAGGCCCTTGTAGAGGGCCATGAACAGGTAGCCGCACGCGAGCAGGAAGGCCTGCACGATGCCTATGGCCGCCGACTCCCCCGACCCGCCCGGCTCACGGCCGCGCCGCAACAGGGCCAACGCCAACGCGGCGGCGACGCAAAAGCCGAAGTAGCCAAGGCTCAGCGCGAATCCGGCGAGCGTGGCCAGCGCGGCGCCGGGGAAGGCGACGACGGACAGGGTGTGTGCGGCGAAGGTCTGGCGGCGCAGCACCACGAACCAGCCCACCGCCGCGGCCACGACGGCGACGGTCGCCCCGGCGCGGAAGGCGTTGACCATGAACGGATAGGACCACATCTGCTGGAAGTCGCCGACGAGGTTCCACGAGAACGACGCTGAGCCCATCTCACTTCTCCCGGCCGGTGTGGCGGTCGGTGTGGACGGCGGGGGCCTCGGGCTGGCCGACCACGACGAGGCGTCCGTCCTGGGTGGAGAGGACTTCGACGGGGGTGCGGTAGAGGCGGGTCAGCGTCTCGGAGTTGATGACCTCGCTGGGCGGCCCGCACACGGCGCCGCCCTCGGCGATGTACACCACCCGGTCCAGGTGGTGGAGGATCGGGTTGACGTCGTGGGCGACCATGACGACCGCGACGCCCTCCTGGTGGCAGATCCGGCCGATGAGCGCGGCGACGGCGCTCTGGTTGGGCAGATCCAGGCTGTCCAGCGGCTCGTCCAGCAGCAGGATCTCAGGTCGGCGGACCAGTGCCTGGGCGATGAGCAGCCGCTGCTGCTCGCCTCCGGAGCACTGGCCGATCGGGCGGTGGGCGTAGGCGGACGCGCCGACCAGCTCGATCACCTCGTCCACACGGGCCTGTTCGGCGCGCCGGGAACGGGACCAGGGCAGAGGAACGCCCCAGCGGTCGCCGTCCAGGCCCATGCGGACGATGTCGATCCCGCGGATGCGCAGGTCGGAGTCGAAGCTGCGGCGCTGGGGCAGGTAGCCGACGCGGTGGCCGGCCTCGCCGGGACGGCGCCCGAGCACCCTTATGTCGCCGGCTGCGGCGGGAACGGTGCCGAGGAGCACCTTGACCAGCGTGGACTTGCCGACGCCGTTCGGGCCGAGCACGGCGACGAACTCCCCGGCCTGCACTTCCAGATCGACGCCGGACCACAGCGTCCGGCCGCCGACGCGGGCTGCCGCGCCGCACAGGCACAGCACCGGCGTGGTCGGCGTCACCGGCGCGCCGGAGGCGGCGGGCGAGGCCGGCTCGACCTTGAGGAGGTCCTGCTGCTGGGCCTGTGCGGCGGGGTTCATGGAGTCCTCACTTCCCGGTGGCCTGGTGCAGCGCCTGCTCGACGCCCTGAAGTTCGGCGACCTGCCACTGCTCGAACGTGTCGTTCGCCGGGGCGAGGGTCTCGGTGACGGTGGTGACCGGGATGCCCTCCGACTTCGCCAGCTTCACCTGGGCGACGACGTCGGGGGTGGAGTTCTGGCTGTTGTAGACGTAGACCTTGAGCTGCTTGGTCTTGATCTGCTGGTCGATCGTGGCCTTGTCCGCGGCGGTGGGGTCGGTGCCCTCGCTCATCGCGTCCAGGAACCTCTCCGGCGTCAGCATCTTCAGGCCCAGGCCCTCGGCGAGCGGGGTCACGATCGACTCCGAGGCGCCGATCGGCGTCCCGGCGTATTTCGCCTTGATGTCGGAGATCAGCTGGTTGTACTGCGCCAGGGTCTGCGTCTCGAAGGTCTGCTTCTGCTGGTCGAAGTAGGCGGCGTCGGCCGGGTCGATCTTCTTGTAGTCGGCCGTGATCGCCTCGATGACCTGGTGCACGTTGGTCGGCGAGTACCAGCGGTGCGGGTTCCCGCCCGGCTGGATGCCGACCAGGTCCCCGACCTTCAGCTCGGTCCGGCCGCTGCCGGGGTTCGTCGCCAGCAGCTTGTCCGCCCAGGCGTCGTAGCCGATGCCGTTCACGATCACGTACTGCGCCGTCGTGACGGTGCGCGCGTCGGCGGCGGTGGGCTCGTAGGAGTGCGGGTCCGTGTCCGGGTTGGTGATGATGCTGGCCACGTGCACGTGTGAGCCGCCCAGCTGCGTGGCTATCGAGCCCCAGAAGTTCTCCGCCGCCACGACCTGGATCACCTTGCCCCCGGCCGCCGCGCCGGACGCGCCGGCCGCCCCGGAGCCGGTCGTGTCCGGGGAGGAGGTCGAGCAGGCGCTCACCGTCGCGACCAGGGCGACCGCGGCAGCGCCGAGAACCAGTCTGACCGGGCGACGGGCGGGGCGCAGGGACGACGTGGACGCACTCATGGCAGGAACCCCCAAGGGAATCGGCTGGCTTGACGACACCCAACGCTAGATGGAAATGGTTTTCATCACTAGATAGATCCAAGCCCGAGATGAAAACCATTACCAAACCTTGACCAGCGACAGGGTCCGATCGGGTCGGGAGGGGGTTGACGGGACGCTCCGCAGGCGGACAGTCTCTATGCGTAACGGTTTTCATGTTCGTTACAGGTCTTGGGTCCAGTCCCCTCCCCTGAACGGAGCCCCGCATGTCGCTCGACGTCTCCCCCGAACTCCTCGCCCAGGCCGAACACGGCCCTGTCGACGAAGCCGACTTCGTCGCCACCGTCCGCGACTCGCTCCCCTACGCCTACAAGACCGTCGAAGCCCTCGCGGCCCGCCTCCCGCACACCGACGACCCGTTCGTCGACGACAACACCCCGCCCACCGACACCGAACGCGGCCAGCTGCTGCGCGCGCTCGCCAGCAACGCGATCCGCGGCAGCCTGGAGCGGCACTTCGACGTCACCCTCGCCTTCGTGAACTGCCACAACGTCGCCGCGTTCCGCCCCGGCAGCGAACACGACGCCGCCTACCGCGAGTTCACCTCCGTACGCACCCAGCTCCTCAACCAGAAGCCCGAGCTTCGCAACTGCTGACAGCAGCCGATCCTCCCCCTGGCCCTGGCGCGCCGACCGGGCGCGCCAGGGCCACGATGGAAGCGAAAGGCGACGGCGCGCCCTTGCATCGCCTTCGCTCACCCCGGGAGTCAAGCCGTGGCCGTCAGCGTCACCCTCGGCCGGACCGGCCCTGCGACGTGGGGGCTGACCTTCAACCGCGACGGGCACGTCTTCGCTGTCGGCACGGCCGAGCGCGCCGGCAACATCTACAGTGTCTACGCTTCGCCCGACGAGCGGAGGGGCTGCGAACTCGTCGGCAGCGGCACCGACCTCGAAGCCGCCGTCACCACGGCCATGCACTTCTTCGTCGCCGGCCTGCACCACCCCACCGCCCGCCACTACGCCGAACCAGCCGGCCAAGAGGGCGACGAGGACCTCACGGCCGTCGAGTGGACAACGTAGGGCCCGAGCGCCGGGCGACCGGGCCCGCGGCCAGGGACGCGACAGGCTCCCAGGCGACGGCGCGCCGGTACTCGATGGTGTGCCCGAACGCGTATACCGCGTGGGCGGTCTGACGGACGATCTCGACATGCTGGGCGCGCGCGATCTGCGCGTTGTTGACCAGGTGGCCGGCGGTCGTCTCCTGCATGGCCCGGAACGCCACCTGCGCCGGCGCAAGAGGTCGGGGACCCGGCGACGAGCAAGGGCAGAGCCGAAGCGTGCCCCGGGGGGAAGCAGACACCGACTTCCCCGCCCAGGACCCCATGGCGCTGTATGTCCGCAGCACCGGGCCCGCGCCAGAGGTAACCCCTCGCGTCGACCGGCAAACCCGCAGACCAGTACGGGACCAGCAAGGCGCCGGTACGGAACCGGCGGGCCGGGGACAAGGGAGGGATCGCTCCCCCCGAGGAGCCGACGGACCTGCTGGTCACCGCGGAGGAGTCGATGGGCAGCCTCTCCCGCCTGGTGGAGAACCTGCTCGACATGAGCCGACTTCAGGCCGGGGCACCGGCCGCAGCGTGCTCGCCGCCTACCGCGAACTGCGCCGCGGGGTCATCGCCGTACAGACCACGGAGCTGCATCGCCTCGACGAGGACCACGAGATCAGCGACACCACGCCGCGCCGGCTCCAGCACGAACTCGACCTGGAGGAGACCGGCCTCGGCGGCACATGACAGCCGACGCCACAACCCGCCTCTGCTAAGCCCGAGTCAAGGAATGCATCCCGGACATATCGGCGACGTCAGGGGCACCGGCGCACGCTTGCGCCCAAGTGACGAGTGTCGCTGGGATGGTCGGCATGGACCTCCTCCGCAGCCTCGTCCGCGCGCTCGCCGCGCCGGGCTGCTCTGCCGCGGCGATCGCCCGGCTCGAGGACCGTCCGCCGCATCGCGCGCACTGACGCTGCGTCCAGCGCCCTCGCGCCCACCCGCCCACGCCGGCCGACGCCTGCGCCGACCGCACCGCACTCGTCACCGGCGCCACCAACGGCCTCGGCCTGCAGACCGCACTGCGGCTCGCCCTCGGCGGCGCCCGCGTGATCGTGCACGGGCAGACCCCGCAGAACACCGACGTCGCCGTCGCCGCCCTCACCGAGCTTGGCGCGCCGACCGGACGCCTGGAGCAGGCCACCGCGGACTTCCGTCACCTGGACCAGGTGCGGACGCTGGCCGAGCAGCTGACGGAGCAGCACGAGCGGATCGACCTGCTGGTGCTGAACGCCGGCATCGCCGCGCCCGAGCGGCGCACCCTCACCGAGGAGGGCAACGAGCTGAGCTTCCAGGTCAACTACCTGGCGCCCTACCTGCTGACCCGGCTGCTGGAGCGCCCGCTCGCCCGCGGCACGGACACCCGTACCGTCGCGCTCGGCTCGTCCCTGCACCGCGCCGCCAACATTGACTGGACCGACCTGACCCGCTCCAAGCGGTACTCCCGGATCGCCGCCTACGGGCAGTCCAAGCTGGCGCTCACCACCTTCGTCACCGCCCTCGCGCACTGGCTGCCGGAGGGTCACACCGCGCTGACCGTGCACCCCGGCGTCGCCGAGACCGCCACCCGCCCCCTCTACGGCACCACCGGCCGTCCGGCCGGCGAGGTCGCCGAGACCGTCGTCGCCCTGTGCGACCCGGGCTTCACCGTCGTCAACGGCGGCTACTACGAGGGCCTGGAGCTCGGCCAGACCGGCCCCCAGGTGACCGAGAAGCGCTCGGTCGACCGGCTGCTGAAGCTCAGCGAGAAGCTCACGGCCGCCCTCGAGCCCGCCGTCTGAAGGTGCACCACCACGCCTTCCACCAGCCACCCACGACCACGAGGAACCCCGAAGAGATGTCCAAGCGCGCCCGCAAGAAGCACGACCGTCGCAAGAAGGCAGGCAACCACGGCAAACGCGCCGGCTCCTGACCGAGCGACCGCTACCGGCGGCCCGGGACGCGCCCCAACGGGCGATTCCCGGGCCGATGCCGTTTGCTGGCCCGCAGGCTCGGTGACAAATCGGTGCTGATCCGGGAACCGGTACCGGACCGAACCGAAGAGCTGGGCTGTGCATGGCCGACGTGATCTTCGTTGACGAACCCGGCCCTGGCCTGGTTCCTCCAGGCGCTCCTCCTGGTCGCCGCTCTCGCCGCGTCCTACCGCCCGCTCGGCGACTACCTCGCCCGCGTCCTCGCCGGGACGCTGTGGGACTCTGTCGCCTGATGGCGACGATGTTCCTCACGCTCGCGGTGGTCCTGCTCACCACCGTGTGGTGGAAGATCTCGGTGCACACGGCGGTGGGCGCTGGGGCCATCGCGGTCCTCGCCCTCGGCCTCAGCCTGTGGTTTCTCATCGCCTACCCGGTGTGTGGCTGGTCGGTTGGTCCCGTGCCAAGCTCCAGGACCACACGGTCGCGCGGACCATCGCCGGCACCCTGCTCGGCGCCTTGGTCGCAGGGCCCGTGTTCGCGCTGCTGCGCTGACTCTCTCCGGAGCTAGGCAGTCTGGGATCTTGGATGGGCCGGCAAAGGCCCCTGATGCGTTGCGGACGCCCTGTCAGGGACTGGCGGTCACGGTGTGGTCTCGGGGTTGGCACTGTTGCCCTGGTAGACGGTGTCACCGCTGCAGACGGCGGTTGATGGTGTGGATGCCGGTGGCGCGGAAGGCGGCGAACTGGCCCGCCGCGGAGCAGTTGCCGAGGCTCACGGGCGCCCGGTGCCGAGGGTTTTGCCGGTGGTGGTGCCGGTGAACGTGACAGGGCCGGTGGGCCGGGTCGTGGAGCCCGCGGTGGGGCAGGACAGGTCGCTGAGCACGACCGGGATCCCGAGCCGGGTGCGCGACGGCAGAGCGCTGAGGGACGTGGATACCGGCTTGCCGACGGTGCAGCTGATGGTGACCTGTGCGGGCCACGTTGACGCCCTGGCGGTGGGCCCCGACGGACTCCTCCCGCAGCTTGGCCGTCTCCACGAGGACGGCGATCCCCGACGGCGGTATTTGCCAAACGGTCGACCACTTCGTGCTCCTGACCGGGTAGCTTCCGAGGCATCCATTGATCTTGATGCGCGGGGCCGGTCGGGACGACCGATCGGGGCCGCCGAAAGGGGCGTGCCGTGATGAGGGTCGACCTGACAGCGACCGCGGCTGGTCTTCCGCAGGCGTGGAGCTCTCGTCCGCTGGGCCGGGTGGGGGCGGCGTGCGTGAAGGTCCTGCGCATGGACGAGCTGCCGATGGAGGAGGAGAGCCACGCTGCCGACGAGGCGCTCCTCGTGCTCGACGGCCGGCTGGAGCTGGAGGTGAACGGCACCCCGCTGTCGGTGCGGGCGGGCGAGCTGTACATGGTCGCGGCGGGAACCGCCGCACAGGGTTCGCTCCGGAAGCCGCGGCACGCTGGCGATCGTGGAGCTGGCTGAAGACTGAAGGCCTCCTCAACGCGCCCGGGGGTTCGGCTCGCACTCGCGTGCGACGGGAACGATTCCGCATCTGGTTGCGTCTCCTTACCAGACTGGAGGCGACGACCCCAGGAACCCGCAGACCTGAGCAAAGGTGACCGAACACACCATGGACACGACCCTCGCCTCCCCCGTCGCGACCCCGATCCCCCGTACGGTCAGGTCGGCGTGGATCCACGCCACGGCGACCGCGTTCGGCGCCGGGCTCGGGCTCGGCGTCCTGACCAATCTCGCCCAGGGCTGGCTCCCGGGCGCCTGGAACCAGCTCGCGAACTCCGGGTCCGTCTGGTCCGTCTTCGCGTTCGTCGCCGGCGCCCTGCTCGCCCGTCGGACCAGCCTGCCGACGGCGGCCGTCGCGGGGCTGTGCACCGAGGCCGGCCTGGTTGTCGGCTACTACGGCTACGCGCAGGTGGGCCGCCACGGTATGGGCTCCCTGGCGGCTCCCCTTGTCTGGCTCGGAATGGCGTTTGTCGCCGGACCGCTTTTCGGGGTCGCCGGTGGGTGGTGGTGTGGGCGGGACGCGCGCCGCCGCATCGTCGCCGTCGCCGCCCTTGCGGGGGTCTTCGGCATGGAGGGCATCCAGTACGCCTGGGTCCTGCACTACGCCACCGAGGCGTGGGCATGCGCCGCGGTCGTGATGCTGGTTCCGTTGCTGATGCTCCGCACCTTCGCGGCGCGCGGACTAGCGCTGCTGACGGCCCTGCCGCTCTCCTGTGTGGCCTACTTCGTCTTCATGAAGCTCCTGCTGCACGCCGCCATCGGCTGAAGCAGTCCCGAGCGGGCCGCCGACGGCGCGCGCCGGTTCCAAGAGCGGAACCCGAGCGTCGGCGAAGCTGCGCGGGAGTGCGGATCGTCCGTTCGGCCCGGAAGCGCAGGCCGACCGGCCCCTTGTGCTCTGGGCCGGTCGATCACCCGGGCGCGATGCCGCCGGCTGAGGTCGCGACCCGCACGATCGGCAGTACTTCGCCGCCGAGCACTGGCTGCTCAAGCCGCTGCCGACCTAACTCTTCGAAACCGGACGGTGGTTCACCCCGCGTCCCCGTCGTCCAGCGCCCAGGCCGCAAAACGCGGCACCCGGTGCGCCCTACCGGGTCACCGAACTACGCGCCGACGCGACTGAGCCGCAGGTCACCGGAGGCCAGTGCCCGCGACGGGGGTGCGACGTCCCGCTTCTTGATTGCCTTGCGGCCCAGTTCGATGAAGGGCACCTCCACGTACCGGTAGATCAGGTCCGCCAGTAGCAGCGACGCTGTGGCCATGGTGATCGCCAGTGGCAGGCCGTGCAGGCGCGGCAGCGCTCCCATGACCGCCAGCGCGGCGAGGTTCTGCACCAGGTAGAGCGAGTAGGACCGCTCGCCGACGAACCGCATCGGTGCCGCACCGAGGACGCGGGTGACCGGGCCGGGCGCCACCAGCGCGGGGAGGAGCAGACCGACCGCCACCGCGTAGACGGGCACCAGCAGCACTGGCGTGCTACCCCAGGCGGAGAAGTACCGGCTCAGCACATGGCCCAGCGGTTCGATCTCGTACTGGAAGACCGCGAACCCCAGCACCACGGCCACCGCGACGTACGGGTGGGTGAGCGGCCGCAGCACCCGGTAGGTGCGCCGGTCGTGCATCAGCGCAGCGACCAGGCAGCCGACCAGGATGCTCATGTAGTTCTCCGGCCAGCCGGACGCGAGGTGGCGGAACGCGATGGCGTGGACCGACATGAGCCCCACGCCTACGCCCAGCAGTCCGCCGATCACCGCCAGCCGCGCCCACGGCGCGCGCCGGAAGCGGTGGATCAGCACGAACGCCAGCAGCGGCCAGAACAGGTAGAACTTCTGCTCCACGCCCAGCGACCAGGACTGCCCGTACGGGGTGGCGCCCTGGAACTCGTTGAAGAACGTCAGTTCGTAGTGCAGGGAGGCGCCCAGTCCGCTGCTGTCCACCTGGCCGCGGACGGCGTAGACCGCCCAGACCACGCCGAGCAGCAGGAAGTAGACGGGCAGGATGCGGAAGACCCGGCGCAGGTAGAAGCCCCGCAGCGAGATCCGGCCGTGCGCGTCCTCCTCGCGCAGCAGCAGCGTGGTGATCAGGAAGCCGGAGAGGACGAAGAAGAGCTGCACACCCAGCCAGCCCTGGAGCCGGGCGGGGCCTTGGAAGTGGAAGAACACCACGGAGACCGCCGCGAAGGCGCGGGCGCCGTCCAGCGCGGGGAAGCGCCGCAGGGCCAGGTAGGCGTCATGGGACAAGGTCGTGCGCATCGCGTGCCGTTCCGGTGAGTCGGGGAGACGGGTGGCCGGGTGTCCGGCTCGATCGGGTTCGCCACAGGAACAGGCCGAGGCCGGCCAGCAGCAGGACGCCGAGCAGCGGATAGAGGTTGCCGACCAGGAGCTGGAGCCCGGTCCAGGTGTTCTCTGCGTTGTTGTCGTAGGGGACGGTCCAGATCAGGCCGTTGGGAAGCCTGGTCCCGGGGCCCGCGGGCTTGCGGTCGCCGTAGGCGACGGACGGCCAGGCGAGCCAGGGCAGGTACAGGCCGACGGCTGGCAACCAGGCCCACCACGGCGCGCGGCGGCTGTGCAGTAGGTGGCCCGCGACGCTCAGGAACACCGCGATCCAGATCCAGTGGTGGGACCAGGAGATGGGTGAGGCCAACAGGCCGAGCAGTGCGGTGGCGGCGACGCCGAGCAGTTCCTCCCCGCGCCGGTGCGCCCGGACCGAGAGCGGGATCGCGATCGCGGCGGCGAGCACCGCGGCCAGCAGCCAGTACGGCTTGACGCCGGCGGCGTCGAGCCCGAGCGTGCGGGCCAGCATCCCCTGGAGGGACTGGTTGCCGACGTAGTTGACGCCGCCGACGCGGGAGGAGTCAGCGAAGAGGCCGTCCAACCAGTACCGGTGCGCCTCAGCGGGCAGCAGCACGAAGCCGCCGAGCACGGTCGCGGCGAGGGTCCCGGTGGCCACGGCGGCGGCGCGGAAGCGCCTGGTGACCAGCAGGTAGACGATGAAGATCGCCGGAACCAGCTTGAAACCTGCGGCCAGGCCGATGCCGACGCCCTTGCTCCACCACCGGTCCGGCTGGGCGAAGTCCAGCAGCACCAGGAGCATCAGGAACACGTTGACCTGACCGAACGCCAGATTCTGCATCATCGGCTCGGTCCACAGCGCGAGCCCGGCGACGGTGAGCGCAGCCCCCAGCCGGCCGACGCTGCGGCGGTACCCGGCCAGACCCCAGGCCACCCACGCGGACGCGACCAGCGCGGCAATGCTGCCGCAGGCGATCAGCCACTGGAGCGTGAGCTCGTCGACGTAGGAGAGGACCGTGAACACGGCGAGCGCGAAAGGCGTGTAGGTGAACGGCAGCCCGAGGCTGCCGAGACGGAAGTCCAGGTCGTAGACGCGGTGGCTGTGCCGCGCCGTGGTGCCGCCCCAGTAGTAGACACGGAGGTCGATCGGAGACCAGAGCCGGTCGGGATGGGCCTGGACGACGCGAATGTACTCCGTCAGCGCGACGCCGAACACGACGAGGCCGAGGAGGAGCAGCCCCGGACCGAGACGGCGGTCCGGCGGGGCAACAGGCGCGGGGGCTGCTCGGACAGCCCCCGGCGTTGTTCGGGCAGAGCCGACGAGTCTGCGGGCTGCGCTCAACAAAGATCCTGCTCCAGACTCGTACGGCGGCGCGGTTTCGGCACCTCGGCCCGGGCCGAAGCGCTGCGACGTTACCCGCGTTCTGTGAAGTGTCTGTGTCTTGGACATGAATCCGCGGGGCCGCCGGCTGACCTGACAGGTGGCCCCCCGCGGTCGGCGTCCGGCGGCCCGTGCGGCTTGTCCGGGCTGCTCACGCGGGGCAAGCGGGTGGCGGGCACCCAGGCCCGCGCGGCGCCGACACGCCGGTTCGTGCCTCACCTGCTTCCAAGACGCCGGGGCGCCGCCACGTTCACCCGGGCATATCGGGAGATTTCGCTGCGCGGTGCTACCTCAGCGCTTCTCGTTCGAACCGCCCTGCCCCGTACGTCCCGGGCTCATTCCGAAGGCGCGGATCCGGTGACGCCGATCGCGCGAACGGCGCGGGACTTGTCACCACCGCCGAACCCGTCGATTCCGGCGGCCAGAACCATGCTCCCGGCAAACACCGTAAAGCTCGCGAGCACAAGGCCGCCCCGCTCGAAGCCGGCCCGGAACTGATCCGGGAACAGGAAGCGGCCCATCCGGGCCACCGAGGGGCGAGGAGCCTTACCGCTCCCCCACCAGGCTCCCGTTCTGAGCAGCATGACGCCAATGACGAAGCAGGCGAGAGAACCTGCTATCTGTGCGTACAGCATGGACAGCGCGCCTTGTCTTGTTGTGCGGATGAGTGCCCGCCCGGTAGTCGCACTCCGAGATTCGACGGCCCGGCGGCCCATGAGCATGAGATCAGCCCTGTTCGAGGACGATCTCGAACGAGCAGGGGGCGGCTTCGCGCCGCTCCCCGCCCGCCGGGACCCTCCCCGCGGCCGTGCCGAGCGTGTGCCCTCCCGTCCATGCGGCAAACGTGCCACTCGGGCAGGCGCCCGGCACACGCGGGAGGCCAGAACCGGGCAGCGCGGCGAGCTGGGCGTCAACTGACTTCGGCAGCCGTCGACATCGGCGCGGGGAGCCGCGAGCGTCAGCCGCGCAGGGACTCGGTGAAGCGGCGGCACTCCTCGTAGCGGGGAAGCAGGCACGCCGCCTCGGCTTCGGCCAGGGTGGGGGCCGCCTCGTCCTTGGCGGACAGTTGCGGGCGTTTCGCCGGCCACGCGATGCCGAGGGCCGGGTCGAGTGGGTGGATGCCGTGCTCGCCGCTCGGGTTGTACATCTCCGAGCACAGGTAGGACAGCGTCGCGTCATCGGTCACCAGCGTCAGCGCCAGCTGGACCCAACCGACCGCCACGTGCACGGGCGAGGACACCTGGTCGTCCTTCTGGGTGGGACTGGACGGCGACGGCAGCGCCACCACCGAGCAGACCGGCAGCGAGGCCGACTGCTCCGGCGGCGTCCCGGTCTACTCCTCCTGGTACGAGATGTATCCGGACGCTCCCGTCACCTATTCGGACCCGGTGCGGGCCGGTGACCGGTTCACCGCCTCGGTCACCAGCCTCGGCAGCAACCAGTTCGCCCTCACCATCGCCGACGCCACCCAGGGCTGGACCCACACCGCCAACATGACCTCGGCCAGCGCGAAGCTGGCGTCGGCCGAGGTCATCGCCGAGGCCCCGACCGGTCCGGCCGGGATACTGCCGCTGACCGACTTCTCGACGGCGTCGTTCACCGGCGCACAGGCCAACGGGCGGCCGATCGGCGCCGCCGACCCGCAGGCCCTGACCATGACGCGCCCCGACGGGACCGTGAAGGCCACCCCCTCCGTCCTGACCGACGGCACGGACTTCTCGACGGTCCCGGTCGGGGGCCTGCACCCGGCCGCCCTCGGCTTCCGTACTCAAATGGCCGCTCATGCGCGTGCTCCTTGCTGGCCCTCTTGGCGTCCTCGCTGGCCCTGTTTGGCGGCGGCGGCGGGCCCGTCGGGTGCCGCGGTGAGTACGGCGAGGAGGTCGGCGACCTTGGGGCCCGCGTCGGCGGGATGGCGCAGCTCGGTGCCGGGCAGCACCCGGTAGTGGTTGGAGCGTCCAGCACGCGTGTGTGTGAGGTACCCGGCTTCTTCCAGGTCGGCGATGATCCGCATGACCGCGCGCTCGGTCAGCAGGCAGTGCCTGGCGATGTCGCGGACACGGATGCCGGGATCACGGGCGATCTGGACCAACACCCGGGCGTGGTTGGTCAGGAAGGTCCACCCGGTCGGGGCGGGAGCAAGGTCCATGGCTCCAGCATGACGATGCTGTCGTGACATCGCAAACATGACCTTGGTTTCATGTCATGGTTGACACCTGCGGCCGGGCGGGTCAGTCTTGAGGGGCAACCTAAGAAGGCCGTCGACGCTTGCGGCCCCGGCCCCCGGACCGCGGGAGGTAGTGCTGTGACCCGGGATGAGCTCAACATGCTCTCCGCGCGACTGCACGAACGCGCGGGCGGCGCGCCTCGCTCGGTCGAACAGGCGTTGACAGCGCTGGACGCCTATCTGGCCCTGTCCGAGACACGCCCTGATTACCCCGGGCTGGCCATGGAGTCTCGTCGTGCGGCGGATCTGTGGGACGCGCTGCAGGACGCGGCCGCCGCCCTGGCCCACAGCCCCGCCGCCGCGACGACCACACCGACGGAGGCCGCCTGATGACCGTCGCCGGCGATTCATCCCGCTGGCCGGCGCGCTGCACCACCGAGTCCTTGAACGACGTGCTGGTCTACCACCTCTTCGGCGACCTGGACTACGGCGCGACGGACACGCTTGCCTTCGACAAGCCGCTGGCGGGCTTCCACGCCGTCGTGGTCGACCTCGCGGAGGTCACCTTCTTCACCTCCACCGCCCTCAACGGCCTGCTCGGGCTGCGGCTGCGCGCCGAACCCCTGGGCATCCCGATCCACCTGTGCAAACTGCCCGCCGCAACCGCCCGGGTGCTGGAGCTCACCGAGGCCACCAGCCTCTTCCGGATCCACCCGGACCTCGAAACCGCACTCGCGGCAGCCCAGCCACCACCGGACCAGCGCCTGGGACACACGCCGGGGTAGTCCGGGAGCCGAGCCCGCCCGGCGGGATGGGTGCCAGGGGCAGGCACCGGCACACCGCCCACAGCGGGGACGACGTGCCGGTTCCCTCTCTCTGCACAGCCCGTCTGCTCGCAACCTGCCGCTCCCGATCAGCCTTGCAACTTCCCCGCGCCGAACCGGTGATGGCCTGGGAAGGTGCGGCGGAGGGCCCAGCGCGGGTTCGGTTTCACCACCGTAGTCACGGTGCGTCCGGGACGGCACGCACACGGTCGACGGCTCGTTGGACCTCACCTGCGGTGGCGAAGGCGAGGTGGACATCGCGGCAGCGCGTCAGGGTGCTGCACGATCGATGCGCCGTGTCCGAACGTGGGTGCCGAAGCACTGTGGGATCCATGACAGCGGGCTCTTCTGCGAATGCGACGTGGCGCTCCGCCGAGGAGCTGACGGCCGAGGCTGCCAGGCCGGTGGGCCGTCCGATCCTGCACCAGCAGTGGACGGATGTGATGTTCCTCCACTGGCCTGTCCGGCCGGGTGTTCTTGAGGCATTCATGCCTCCAGGTGTGCGCGTCGACTCGTACGAGGGCTGGTCATACGTGGGTCTGGTGCCGTTCGCGATGCGTGACCTCGGTATCGGGAAAGGGCCGGTACTGCCCTGGGTCGGCTCGTTCGGGGAGTGCAACATCCGCCTGTACACGGTTGATCGACAGGGGCGCCGCGGGGTGCTGTTCTTGACCTTGGAGTGCTCCAGGCTCCTCTCCTGCATGACAGCGCGGGTCGCATTCGGGCTTCCGTACCGCTGGTCCCGGGTGGACCATGCGGCGTCGGGGAACAGGCACGAGTGGCGGATTCAGGGCCTGACGCGGGCGGGACGATGTCGCCAGCTACGGTTGGCGACTTCGGTGACCGGCACACACGCACGTGACGACATCGATCACTTTCTGACCGACCGTTGGGGCCTCCACACCCGGCATGCGGGCAGAACCTGGTATCTGCCCACCGAGCACGACAGGTGGCCGCTTCGGCGTATGCACGTAGAGTTCATCCGGCAGACTCTCACCGATGTGTGCGGCCTTTCCGGGCTGAGCAACCCTGTGGTCCACGCCGCGTGGGCCTCGCATGTTCAGGTCCGCTTCGGCTCGCCGTCGCTCGTGTGCTGAGACCAGGGCACGGTGGGAGATGAGCTGCGCTGCAGCGGCAGGCAGCCGGGGTGGCTCAACGCTTCTTCGACGCGGTCGGTCCACAGCCGTGCGGATGGAGTCGGCCACGGTTTGATGCAGCAGGCGGTGCATGCTCGTCATGTTCGGAGCAGCGCGCGGAACAGCACTGCAAGAGGTCAGGCTTCCATAGCCCCACGAACCACGCGAGAGCACGACACGCACTGGCTTCGCGGTGAATGACAGTGCCGATGCGTGGTCGGCGCGGCTGCGTGCACGGCCGCCGGAACGGGGGCGCCTGGGTGGATCTGCTGGCGGCCTGGCCTGCGGGGAGGTGGTGTCCGCAGGCCATCACGGGCGCAACGACTGAATCGCGGCAGGGGGTTGGACGGTGCCCATCACCCGGTCGACTGCGATCTCGATGACGACGCGTCGGGGATTGGCCCGCGGGGGACGGTAGCGTTCGGCGTAGCGCCGCTCTGCCTCGGCAACGGAGGCCGGATCCGCCGTTACCGTGGCGGTGCCCTCGAGGGTGGTCCAGCGCCGTCCGTCGACCTGGGTCAGTGCCGCGCGGGCGGATGCTCCGGCCGCCGTGATGTTACGCGTCTTGACGCTCGTCGAGCTGGTGATGACGCGTGCTGTGCGGGTCTCGGGCTCGTAGGTCGCGCCGACCGGTGTCAGGTGAACGGACCCGTCAGGACGGGAGGTGGCGAGCACACACAGGTGCCGCTGGGTCCAGAACCGAGCGAATTCCTCATCTTGGGCGTGGCGGTCGACGTCGGTGTTCACCAGACTCTTCCTTCTGCTCGTGGTCCAAGACGCGGCGGCCAGCCGAGGAATCGCACTTCGACGTCTCGACCGGACGGACAAGCGATCGGGTGTCGCAGGTTCGGGCGTCACGGTGCTTTCCCACGCCTCGCTCCAAAGATCCGCACCCGGGCCCGGCGGCCTCGCCTTGCATCGGTGACGCATCGTTTATGCACTGCGGTGACTGCGTTTCACAGACCGCGGCGGAACCGGTCCCCTCGCGACTCTCGGTCCGCACGCACTCGCGCCGCCGGACGCACTCACGCCGACGGCCCAGGACGATGGACGCGAGCAGGATTCCGCTTCAGGCGCTCTTGCCTGATGATCGCCAGACAGCCCGACGGGCGGCGCGCCGGTCTTCCTCATCCAGACCGCCCCAGATTCCGTAGAGCTCGCCATGCCGTAGCGCCCAGCGGGCGCAGTCGTTGGCGACGGTGCAGGCTCCGCAGACCTGCTTCGCCGCCTGCGCCTGGATCCGCCCCAGCCCAGTCGAGGAGATGGGGAAGAAGATCTCGGGGTCGACGCCGATGCAGTTGGCACGACTGCGCCAGTCAGCGGATGCCTCTTTCCGGCCTTCCCCCTTTGGCACCGCGGGGGCCATGGGGACCTCCTCATGTGACGAACGTAGCTTTTGTCCGCTTTTCGAATCTGTCCAGGCATGGGATGGGAAGAGACGAGGAATGTGTCGCACGTCACCGTTCTGCACTGGCCGCAGACCACCGCGCGAGGGTGGCGGCAGCACAGGTTCATCACCGACACGCGGGGTTGGGAGCACCCGGCCGGCATCGCGGACGACGGCGAGACCGTTGAGCAGGCCGCCGCCCGCGAGAGGAGATCTACACCGCCGAGGACCGCACGAACGCAGAGAAGGCGATCAAGGCATTCGAGAGGGCGTACGGGCCGAAGTGGCCCAACGCCGTCAAGAAGATCACCGGCGAGGTCGACGAACTGCTGGCGTTCTACGACTTCCCTGCGGAACATTGGGTCCATCTGCGTACGACAAATCCAATCGAATCGACGTTCAGCACGGTCAAACTGCGAACCCAAGGTCACCCGCGGCGTCGGCAGCCCGGCCGCCGCCCTCGCGATGGTCTCCAAGCTCGTCGAATCCGCCCAAGCCCGGTGGCGGGCGGTCACCGCGCCCCACCTCGTCGCAGTCGTCCGAGCCGGCGCCCGCTTCGAGAACGGTCATCTCATCGAACGAGAGCCGGCGACCGCAGCCTGACGTGCGGCGCTTCACCGTGAGAGAGGCAGCAATGGACCAAGGCACCCGCGGCGAGCTCATCAGTCGGCTGGCCGAGGCGATCAGGTCAGTCACGACCGCGCACCCACTGCGGGTCGCCATCGATGGGGCGCCCGCCTCCGGCAAGACCACGCTGGCCGATGAGCTTGCCGTCGTCCTGCGCGCGCAGGAACGCGACGTCATCCGCGCGACCATCGACGACTTCCTCGTCCCCCGTGCACAGCGCTACCGACGCGGCCAGTACTCCGCCGAAGGCTGCTACTTCGACGCCCACGACCACGCCGCGCTGTGCCGGGTCCTGCTCGACCCGCTGGGCCCAGGCGGAGACCGAAGGTTCCAACACGCGGTCTACGACGCCGACACAGACACCCCATCGTCCCTGCCGGCCACGACAGCCCCCGCAGACGCCGTACTGCTCTTCGACGGTGTCTTCCTCCTGCGCCCAGAACTCATCGACCGGTGGGACCTGCGCATCCTCGTGTCCGTCCCATTCGAGCAGACAGTAGATCGGGCCCGGGACCGAGGCGCAGCGCTGGCCGGATCCACCACCGACGCCGCCGAAATCGAACGGTCCTGGCGCAACCGGTATATCCCCTCCCAGCGGCTCTACTTCGCAACAGCCCGCCCAACCGACCATGCCGACATCATTGTGTACAACGATCAGCTCCAACGGCCGACCTGGGAAGTCCGACCACACTCATCGATACACAGGATTTGAAAGTTACTCGATGGCGACTGCCGCTGGGCTCCGGCGGCCCGGGGCGCCGGACTCGCACAGCGGGCCTTTCCACCCCTTCGCGCGAATCTCCCACACGGTCAACTCTCACCGGTTCACGGGAGAACAGCTACGGGACTACAAACCAGGCGGCGGGGCGGTCGGACGTCTGCGGGCCGCCCCGAGCTGGTCGAAGCAGTAGTACACGGCGAGCAGCGCGTGAGTCGCGAGCATGGCGACCGGGCTGAGGTAGGCCAGGCCGACGGTCGCGAGGTAGCACATGCCGCCGATGCCGAAGCGACGTCGCGCGGCCCGCAGATCCTCGGCGGCGATGGGAGTGTGCAGGGCACGCGCGTCACGTGTGAAGGCAAGGAACAGCAGGCTGAACGCGGCGCCCATGACGACCATGGTCGCGGCGTACAGGGCGGCGGCGGTGTGGCCGTCGCGGCCGGGGACCGTGAGGTAGGCGGCCAGCATCCTGGTGGGGTACGGGATCACGGAGACGGTCAGCAGGAGGAAGAGGTTGGCGAACAGCGTCCGCCGGTCCACCCGCCGCGCCAGCGCGCACATGGTGTGGTGGTTGATCCAGATGATGCCGATCACCAGGAAGCTCACCAGGTAGGCGAAGTACGAGGGCCACTGGTGGGCCAGCGCGTTCGCCAGCGAGGTCCCATGCAGGCTGTCGGGCTGCGGAACGTTGAGGTCCAGGACGAGCAGGTGATCGCAATGGCGAATACGCCGTCGCTGAAGGCTTCGAGGCGGGCGGTGCTGAAGCCGGCCGGCCCCGCCCCCGCCGTGGTGCCGAGCGGGTCTTCGGTCATGGCTGGGACTCCCTTGCGGGTCAGGTCGGGGAGCGGTCAGGTCGGAAAAGCGGGCAGGTCGGAAAGCGGGCGGGTCGGAAAGCGGGCGGGTCGGGAAGCGGTCAGCTCGCGAAGAGCGTGGCCTCCACGCGCCGGTCGCCGCGCAGCAGTCGCAGCGCGACCGGCTGCCCGTCGGGGGCGGTGAGGTCCTCGGTGGTGCGCACCGGCCGGGTGGTGCGGTGGGTGATGAGGTCGCCGCACTTGATGCCGGCCCGGTGGGCCGGGCTGTCGGCGGCGACGTGGGTGACCAGGAGGCCGGGCCGGTCGCTCAGGCCGACCGCGGCGCGGCGCAGGCGGGCGGTCCGGGCGGGTTCGAGGGTCATCCCCCACATGCGGGCCGCTTGGGGTCCGGTGTGCTCGAAGGAGGCGAGGAGCTTGCGGAGCAGGTTCGCGAGCTGGGTCTGCTCGTCGGGAGTGAGCGCGGACAGGAGCCGGTCCTCACTGGTGAGGTGGAGGGGGGCTATCCGGTCGAACAGCTCCAGGCCTTTGTCGGTCAGGCGGACCGTGCTGCTGCGCTTGTCCGCGGGGTCCGGTTCGCGGACCACCACACCGCGTTGCTCCAGGCGCGCGAGGCGCACGCTGACGGTGCCGGAGGTCAGGCCGAGCGCGTCCATCAGGCGGGCCTGGCCCATGCGGTACGGGGAACCGATGCGGCGCAGGGTGACCAGGGCCTGGAAGTCGGCCGGGGTCAGGTCGAAGCCGGCGAACACCTCGGCGAGGGCGGCATCCAGATGGGTGCGGACCCGGGCCAGGCGGGTGACCACCCCGACCGGGGCGACGGGCAGGTCAGGGCGCTCTCGTGCCCACTGGTCGATGACGGCGTCGACGCTGTCGCGGGACGCCGTTTCCTCGCTTCGGCTCATGCCCATGCCCATGCTCTCCAGATTAGGGGAATACCTCCGTCGGGACGATTGCTTGAACTCAAGCAAACTGGTTCCGACCGATGCACCATTGTCCGGAGGTTCTCGTCATGTCCGACAGCCCGGCGGATGTCGCCGCCCTCTCGTCCGACCACCACATGCGCGTCGACTCCCTCAGCAGCCGTCCGCGCGAAATCCTGATCGTGGTCGCCAACCCGTCCGTGAGCAGCAACAACAACTGGCCCGTGGGCTTCTGGGGAGCGGAACTCACCCACCCCTACTACGAGCTGACCGAAGCCGGATTCCAGGTCACCATCGCCTCGCCGTCCGGCGGACCAGTCGCCATGGATGCCCTGTCCGACCCCCGCGACCCGTCCAGGTGGGCGGCGGAGGACCTGATCACCATGGGCTTCGTGAACACGCCCGAACTGGCCGCCCTGCTGGAGGACACCCCGGCGCTGGACAGTCTGGACCTGTCCCGGTTCCAGGCCCTGCTCATCGCCGGCGGCCAGTCCCCGATGTTCACCTTCCGCGACAGCAAGCCGCTCCACCGGGCCATCCGGACCTTCTGGGACACGGAGAAGATCGTCGCAGCGTACTGCCACGGTGTCGCCGCCCTGGTCGACTGCGATCTGAGCGACGGCACGCCCCTGGTCGCCGGACGCACCCTGACCGGCTTCTCCAACGTCGAGGAGGACTACAGCGACCGGGCCGCCGGCATACAGGTCATGCCCTGGCGCGCCGAGGACGCACTGCGCGCACGCGGCGCCAACTACATCAGCGCGGGCCTGTTCAAGGCTTTCGCCGTCCGCGACGGCCGACTGGTCACCGGCCAGCAGCAGTACTCCGGCCGCAAGGTCGCCCAGACGGTCATCGCCGCCCTCGGCGCCTGACCGCAACCCGCCCACCTTTCGCAAGCGCAGCATTCGCTAGGAGAAGCACCATGACCGTCGCAGTCATCGGAACCGGATTCATCGGCGGCACCCTCGGCCGAGCCTTCGCCCGCGCGGGACTCCCCACCGTCTTCGGCTCCCGCACCCCCGACACCGAAACCGCCGCCCAGGACAGCGGCGCCACCACCGCCCCCGTGGCCGACGCCGTCGCGAAGGCCGACACCGTCGTCCTCGCCGTCCCTGCCACCGCCGTCGAAGACCTCCTGATCACCCACGGCGCCCAGTTGGCCGGCAAGCTCGTCGTCGACGCCGCCAACAACATCGGCGGCCCCGTCGCCCACCACGCCGACCTCGTCGCCCGCCACGCGCCCAAGGCCCGCTACGCCCGCGCGTTCAACACCCTGGGCGGCGAGAACCTCGCCGACCCGGGCTTCGGCGGCGCCCGAGCCGACATGTTCTACTCCGCCCCCGAAACGACCGTGCCCACATGGACGCGCTCATCGAAGCGGTGGGCCTGCGGCCGATGTATCTCGGGCCGGACCAACAGGACGTGGTCGACGGGGTGCTGCGCCTGTGGTTCGCCCTCGCCATCGGGCAAGGTCATGGGCGGCACCTCGCGTTCCACACCCTCACCCGATAGGCGATCCGCGGGCTCGCGCCGACGGCCGGAAGACCCGCCGGCGCTGCGGGCTCACGGCCGTTGGGGCTTCGGCGTCCGCTGCCTCGCCGTCTTCTGCTTCGCCGTCTACTGCCTCGGCGTCGGGGCGACAGGGTGGAGCTGATTCTTGATCAGAGCCCCAAGACGCTCGGGGTGTCGGGTCGGCCTCACCCAGGTGGTGCCGACCCTGGGCTGGAGACGGCGGCTGAGGTGCGGGTCGCTGGGATCCGTGTAGTTCGAGAGGACGACGTGCGCAGCAGCCTCACCTGGCCTGGGTCCGTGACGACGAACATCTGGCGTACGCCCCACCAGGGGCAGAAGAACACCGCCCAGTTCACCGCCCGAGCGGAACCGGCTCACCCGTCACCGACTGTGCGAGCCGCACCGGGTCGTACACCTCGATGCCTTGCCTGCCCCCGTCGCCGATGACGGTCACGTCCAGCGAGCCCTTGGCCTCCTGCATCGCCCAGACGTGCTCGTCCATGGGCGCGGGCTACTCGATTCGAGCCGGTCAGCGGGGAGGTCCAAGGATGATGTTGCCGCGCAGGGCGGCGGCCTCGGCGAGCTTCTCCTTGGTGATCTCGAACCCTTCAGGGCGGGGGGTGGTGATGTCGCGTCCGGCATGCCGGAACATCTCCTCGATACCTGCGGGGGTGGCCATCAGGAGGAGGTCTGCGTGGTCCGAGGTGATGCGGTAGCCGTGGGGGATGTTGCGCGGCAGGTAGACGATGCCGCCCTCGGACAGTTCGTGGCGCTCGTCGCCGACCCACACGAGCGCCTCGCCCTTGAGGAGGAGGAACACCTCGTCGTCGCGGGTGTGGAGGTGGAAGGGCGGGGCCTCGTCCTTGGCGACGTCGAAGCGTCCGACGGTGAGCCGGCCTTGGGTGGCCTGGCTGTCGAGCAGGACCGTGAACAGTCCCCCGTCGAGCCATTCCAGGGTCTGCTGCTGGTCGCGGTTGGCAAGGTAGGCCATGGTCATGGCGTCTCCAGACGAGTGCGGTGCGGGCCGCCCCGGACCGGGCGCGGTGCGGCGGTTCGGGGGTAGGCAGGCGGGACGAGCCGGGCATGACGGCCACGGGCTCCGCAGAGGGCCTGAGCCGATGTCAGGATCGGCGCTGTGAAGTGATCACGAAGGCGGGGATCACGGCCGCGCCGACGATCAGGTGCATGAGGCCGAGCAGGACCCGGTCGGCCACGGTGACTCCCGCCCCGCCGTAGGGGAGGTCGCCGACGAGCATCACGCCCGCGAGCACGGTCCAGATGACGGTGGCCCGGCGAGGGACATGCCGTTCCAGCAGCTCCAGCAGTCCCCAGCCGAGCAGCGGCGGGACGACGCAGGCCGCGACCACCAGGCTGATCAGGATGGAGTGGACCGGCAGGCCGAACTCCGCGGGGGTCTTCAGGTGATACCCGGCGCCGCCGGTGAGGACGAGCAGGTACAGGAGGTTCGCGAGGAGGCCGAGGCCGATGGCGGTGGAGCGCACCAGTCGGCTCGGGGTGCCCGTTGAGTGAGGGGCGGATGGTCTTGGTGAGTGCCATGCGGTGGACACGGTGACTGTCCCTTTCGAAGAGCCCTGGTCAGTGAATGACGGGCAGGATGAGGTGGGAGGGGTGGTCGGCGTCGTGGTGGATGAGATTGCGGCCCGCCTGGTGCCCGTAGTAGTGGTGGATCAGGCCGTCGGCGACCGCGGAGTCGCCGTTGGCGATCTCCAGGCGGATGCGGCTGCCCTTGCGGAACAGGTAGGAGGTCGGCCACACCTCGATCTCGTAGCGGACGATGCTCCCCGGCTCGATCGGCTGGGGCGGGTGGGTACGGTGGGAGGCCTTCAGCCAGCCGCGGGTGACCATCGCGGAGGGCGGCGGTACGTTCTTGGCGACCCGGTGCATGAGGGCCTGGGTGAGCCTCGGAACCGCCTTCTGCTCGGAGATTTTGACGTGGAAGTCGGTGTCGGTCTGGTCGGACTCCGCGTAGAGCACCAGGGTGATCTTCCCGGTGACCTCGGTGTCGCGGTCCAGGGGTGGGGTGGTGAAGGTGAGGATGCCGCGGGTGGGCTGGGGGATGCCGTCGGTGATGACGGTGGTACCCACCGTCCACTCGGGGTTGGGGTAGTCGTAGACGGTCGGCTGTCCGGCGGACGGCGTGGTGGTGGTGAGGCTGCCGTCGTTGAGTGAGTCGACGGCGCCGGCCGGTTCGGGGTTCAGGTAGAACGCGGTCGCCGTGGCCCGCCGGGGCGGCCACTCGGATTCCTCGCGCAGCCGGCCCCCGGAGTTGGCGACCTGGAGGCGGACCGGCGGGCTGTCCATGACCCCGTTGTCGACGCCCTTGAGCCAGTGGTCGTACCAGGGACGGATGTAGGCGTCGAGGAACTCGGGCTGGTAGTAGAGCTCCTGGCTGTCGAGGAAGTGGCGCTCCTGAATGTCGCTGCCGGCCAGCACGACCAGGCGCTTGTCGGTGCCCTGGAGCCGCTGGTAGCCGTCGAGCTGGCCGCGCAGGTGCACGCCGATGTTGTGCCACCAGGCGATGTTGAGGACCGGGATGTCGATGTCCTCGACCTTCGCCGCTCGCTGGTCCCACCAGTCGTCGTAGACGGGCCGGTCCAGGGACATGCCGATGATGTCGGTGGTGACGCCGCCGGGCCGGGGCGGGATGCCGCCGCCGATGGTCGCGCTGGCGCGGATGTGGTCGGTCGACCAGAAGTTGAGGAAGCCCATGGAGTAGACGCCGCCGTGATAGACCGCGTCGTGGTAGAGGTTCGTGAACCCGTTGTAGACCAGCGCGCAGGTCAGGTGCGGCGGACGCTGTGCGGCGGCCAGCCACTGGTTCACGCTGTAGGCGCTCTCCCCGATCATGGAGACCTTCCCGGTCGACCAGGGTCGGGCGGCGATCCACTCGATGGTGTCGTAGAGGTCGCGCTGCTCGGCGGGCCCGAACAGCTCGAACCGTCCCGCGGACCGTCCGGTGCCGCGCTGGTCGCCGACGACGACCGCGTAGCCGTGGCCGGTCCAGTAGTCGAGCGGGCCGGTCTCGATGAACCGGAACGCCGGCAGGGCCGGTAGGCGCTGCAGGTCCTTCGGGTACGGCGCCACCGCGTACAGCGCGGGGAACGGGCCGTCGCCGTCGGGCAGGTACACGTCGGCGCAGATCCGGACTCCGTCGGAGGCCGTGATCCATTCGTCCTTGAGAGTGCGCATGACACCAACTCCTAATTTCCTCACATGTGGAAACTAGTTTCAGCGTATGATGAAACTGCCGCGAACGGCAAGGGGCGTCCCTCTCTCAACTGGCGTGGAAGGTGGTGCGGTGTGACCGGGCGAGGTGCACGAGGTCCCCGAGGGGAACGCGGAGAGCAGGCGGACAAGATCATCGCTGCCGCCCGCAGATCCTTCGCCACCCGCGGCTACGCCGCGACCTCACTTCGGTCGGTCGCCCAGGACGCCGACGTAGACCCGGGCCTGGTGCACTACTACTTCCGCACCAAGACCGGGCTGCTGGAAGCGGTCATGCAACCCCCCGAGGCATTCGGCGCCACCGTGGCCGCCGCCGCGCAACAGCCCCTCCACCAGCGAGGACGCGCGTTCGTGGAGGCCACCCTGCAGCTGTGGGAGGACGCCGCCTCCGCCGAGATCCTGCGCTCCATCATCCTCACGGCCGCCCAGGAACCCGCCGCCCTGCAGCGCCTGCGACAGCTGTTCTCCGAACTCGTCCTGAGCGTGGTCTCCCACAGCCTGCCCGACGCCGAACGCACCCTGCGCGCCAGCCTCATCGCCACACAGATCGACGGCATGATCATGAACCGCTACATCTGGCAGGTCGGCGACATCGCCAACCTCCCCGCCGACGCCGTGACCGAGCTGCTCTCCCCCACCATCCAGCGCTACCTCGCCGACCCCCTGCCATGAACCCCCCAAAGGCGATGGCACCGGCCAGGGACTGATCGGCTTTCACCCGATTTCTCTTCGGGCTGTCGGAGGACCGTGACGACGTGCCGGCGCTTGTCGTCAGGCTCGCCGCGCACCCCGGCTGCCACGCCCTGGAGGTGATGTCGGCCAGGGACAGCCCGTCACCGGCCGCGGTTTTTCGCCGTCGGGGTCAGCGGAATCGACTGCTTCGCGGAAGACGCCACGCATCGCCGTCGATGGGGAGCCGGTGTCCGGCAGTTCGCTGGTCTCGCCCGCACCGTCCCGCCATGCGCAATGCGTCGGCGGTCGGCTGCTGACTGCCCCGCCGCACCGCTCCGGACCGTGTTGGGCCACAGGCCCGTTCTCAGGCCCGGCCCCGTCCGCTGCGTCGTGTCGCTGCTTGCGGGCACGCGGTTCGCGTGCCCGCAAGCAGCTGGGATTGTCCTGCGGTGAGTGGGTTTCAGGCGGTCCTGGCCATGCTGGTGGTGGCGGTCTGGTGGTCCGCCTGGCGCAGCTGGTCGAGCAGGTGGTCGCGATCGGACAGCAGCTCGGTGAGGATCCGTCGCGCTGCGGCCAACAGGTCCGCGACATCCGTGCCGGCCAGCTGGTACAGGGTGAGCGGGCCGTCTCGGTAGGAGACGACGATCCCGGACCGGCGCAGCACCGCAAGCTGCTGGGACATGGCCGACGGCTCGATCTGCAGGTCGTCCAGCAAGTCCCGCACGGGCCGGGGGCCGTCACGCAGCAGTTCCAGCACCCGGATCCGGACCGGATGGCCCAGGAGCCGGAAGAACTCGGCCTTGACCTGGTAGAGCGGTGGGGCGGCCATCACACGTCCAGTTCCTGCTCGATCAGCAGCAGCTTGCGCCGGGCCATGGCCAGGTTGGCCCGGCCGCGGTCCAGCGCGAGGTAGAGGAACAGGCCCTGGCCGGACCGCCCGGTGAGCGGCCGGATGATGTGGTACTGGCCGGTGAGGGTGATCAGGATGTCCTCGATCGCGCCGTCGAGCTTGAGCATCTCCATCGTGCGCAGCTTCGCCCGCACCACGTCGGTGTTCCCGGCGGAGGCGGCCGTCAGGTCCAGCTCGCGGCTGCCGCCCGCGGTGCCCAGGGCCAGGCCGCTGTTGTAGTCGACCAGGGCTGCCCCGAGGGCGCCCTCGATCATCATCGCTTCCTTGAGGGCAATATCAGTGTTCGCCATGCCCACGGACCTTAGAGACGTGCGGAACTGGCTCATCGCGGAATTGAAGAAACCTTCAAACGAACACCTGCACGTGTGTATGATCCGCGAAGCCCACCGGACGCCTCACGAGCCACACAAGCCACACCGGGGAACACGCCGCCCCGGGACAGGGCGCACGGCATGTCCCGGTTGCTCAGCAAGAAGGCCAGGGCAGTCTCCAGCGGGTGTGCAAGGGCGCCTCTCCGTTGTGGTCGACTCGACGAGGCCAGGCAATGGGACCTGCGTGGGCGACGAGTCCGCGCGGGATCGCCGGAGGTCCTGCAGCCCGGTGCGGGTCGACCAGCGCACGTGCCGTTGATCGTCTGGGGTGGGCGCCCAGCGGCAACCGCACGGGTCGACCGGGGTCGAAAGCCTGAGACGGGCCCGGCCCGCCGCCCCCCGACGCGGGCCGAGGGCACGGCGTGGGGGCGGCGGAGCCAGGCGGCCCGCCGGGGTCAGCCTGCGGCGTGGTGGAACTGGTTGGCCGGGATCGGCAGTCCGTAGTGCTCGCGCAGGGTCGTGCCCTGGTAGTCCTCGCGGAACAGACCCTTGGCGCGCAGGATCGGCAGGACCTCCTCGATGAAGGTCTCGAGCCCCGACGGCAGAGCCGGCGCCATGATGTTGAAGCCGTCGGCCGCGCCGCCCTCGAACCAGGCCGTGACGGCGTCCGCCACCTGATCCGGGGTACCGACGAGCTCGAAGTGCCCGCGCCCGCCGCCGATGCGCGAGATGACCTGCCGCACCGTCAACTGCTCGCGTTCCGCCAGCTCGATGATCAGGTCGGAGCGGCTCTGCGAACCCTCCAGCTTGGGCCGGGCGAGGATGAAGCCGGGCAGCGGCGCGTCGAGATCGAAGACCGACGGCTCGGTCTCGAACACGGCGGCCAGTTGCCGCAGACCGTAGGCGGGAACCCGCAGCTCGTCCAGTTCCTGGGCGATGGCCCTGGCCTCGGCCTCGGTGGAGCCGATGTAGGGGACGATGCCCGGCAGGACGACCACGCCGTCCGGGTCGCGCCCGGCCGCGCGGGCGCGTGCCTTGATGTCGGCGTAGAAGTCGGCGGCACGCTCGTAGGTGCGGTGGGCGGTGAAGATCGCCTCGGCGTGGCGCGCCGCGAACTCCCTGCCGTCTTCGGACGAGCCTGCCTGGACGAGCAACGGGTGCCCCTGGGGCGGACGTTCGACGTTGAGCGGCCCGGCGACGCTGAAGTACCGGCCCTTGTGGTCCAGGCGGTGCAGCCGTCCGGGGTCCGCGTAGCGCCCGGCGGCCTTGTCGGCGAGGACCGCCTCCGATTCCCAGCTGTCCCACAGCGCCTTGGCGATCCGCAGGAACTCGTCGGCGCGAGCGTAGCGTTCGGCGTGCGCGGGACGGTCCGTCAGGCCGAAGTTGGCCGCTTCGTCGGCTCCTGCGGAGGTGACGATGTTCCACCCGGCGCGGCCGCCGCTGACGTGGTCGACCGAGGCGAGGCGGCGCGCGAGGTTGTAGGGCTCGTTGTACGTCGAGGAGACCGTCGCGATGAGCCCGATCCTGCTGGTGGCCTGGGAGAGGGCGGTGAGCAGGGTCAGCGGTTCGAGCTGGCCCGGAGGCCGGAACTCGCCGGTGCCGATGACGGCGGGGCCGTCGGCGAGGAACAGCGAGTCGAACTTGGCGTCTTCGGCGAGCCGGGCGAGCTTGATCCAGTGCTGCAGATCGAAGTCGGCTCTGGGGTTGCTGTCGGGAAGGCGCCAGGCGGCCTCGTGGTGGCCGGCCTCCATGAGGAAGGCGTTCAGGTGCAGTCGGCGGCGACGCTCGGTGGTCATGCGTGATCTCCTTTCGTCTGTGGTCTCGTGCGTGGCCCGGCTCAGCCGAGCTTCGAGCTGTCGTACCCGTCTGGCAGGATGCTGTCGACGATGGAGGGGATGTCGACCTTGGTGGTGATCTGTCCCGCTTGCAGGAAGGCGTCGCTCAGTTGCTGCTCGGCGAGGATGTCGGCGGGCTGGACCGGGGTCACCCGGCTCTCCTGGGCGGTCAGGGAGGTCTTGGCGTCGGCCAGGGAGATGCCGTCCTCCTCGGAGATCGCCTCCGCGTACTGGCCGGGGTTCTTGACGGCCCAGGCGAACTCGCGGGACAGCCGCTCCAGCACGTCGGTGAGGGCGGCCCGCTTGACGGGGTCGTTCAGCGACTTGTCACTGGCGACGTAGTAGCTGCTGGTCTGGTCGATCGGCGGGAGCCCCTTGGCCAGGATCCGCGCGCCGTGCTCGACGGCGATGGCGGACTGGGGATTCCAGATGGACCAGGCGTCGACCTTGCCGGTCGCGAAGGCGGTGGCGCCGGCGGCCGGGGCAAGGAAGACCAACTGCACGTCCTTGGGGGTCAACCCGACGCTCTTCAGGGCGTTCAGGGCCAGGCCGTGGGCGGAGCTGCCCTGCGGGACAGCGATCTTCTTGCCCTTCAGATCGGCGAGGGTCCGTATCGGCGATCCCTGGGGAACGATGATGTTCTCCTGCGACTGGGTCGGTGTCAGGGAGCGCTGCACGGCCACGATCTTGAAGCCGTACTCCTTCGCCGCACCGGTGATCGGCGGGACGTCGCCGACCGGCCCGAGGTCGATGTCGCCGGAGGCGGCGGCCTGGATGAGCGGCGGGCCGTAGGTGAACCGGGCGAACTTCACCTTGTAGGGGGCGTTGTCGAAGACTCCGGTGATCTTCGCCAGGGTCTGGCTGCCGTCGCCGCCGTTGTCTCCGATGGTGAAGGTGTAGTGGCTCCACTCGGGGTGGGCGGCGGCGCTGGAACCGCTCGGGTCGCTCAGCGGCGCGGCCGCCTGGGAGTCGGTGGCGCAGGCGGTCAGTGTGCTCACAAGGGCGAGGGCGCCGAGGAGGGCGGCACTGCGGAGGGTTCTGGTGGTCGTGCTCGTGGTGCGCATGGCTTCTGCCTTCTGTTCGCGGGGATGTCGTCGGGGTTCTCGGTCGGGTCGGCCAGGGGTGGTCGGTGCGGATGGCCCAGGGGCGGTCAGTGCGGGTGGGCCAGGCCGAGGTCGGCCAACAGCGCGGCGCGCAGTTCCTCACGCGCGACGCTCGCCTCGCGGTCGGCGGCGCTCAGGTCGATCCGGTGCTCGTTGCCGATGCGCCCGCCCCGCATTACGACGATGCGGTCCGCCAACGCGATGGCCTCGTCCACGTCGTGGGTGACCAGCAGCATCGTCGCGTCGTGGCGGGCGCGCAGGGCCCGGAGCAGGTCGTGCATGCGCAGGCGGGTGATGGCGTCCAGCGCGGCGAACGGCTCGTCCAGCAGCACGAGTTCGGGCTCGGAGACCAGCGCTCGCGCGAGGGCTACCCGTTGGGCCTCACCGCCGGACAGTTCCTTGGGCCAGGCCCGCTCGCGCCCGGCGAGGCCGGTCTCGGCGAGAACGTCGCGGGCCCGCTGCTGCGCGTCGGGACCGCGGAGGCCCAGGGTCACGTTCGGCAGGACGCGCTGCCAGGGCAGCAGCCGGTCGCCCTGGAAGACCACGGCGCGTCGGGCCGGGACCTCCACCACTCCCCCGTCGGGCCGGTCCAGGCCCGCGAGCAGGCGCAGCAGGGTGCTCTTGCCGCAGCCGGAGGGGCCGAGCAGGACGACCAGCTCCCCGTCGGCGATGGTCAGGTCCAGCCCGTCGAGTACGGTCCGATCGCCGAACCGGCGTACTGCCCCCTCCACCACGACACCGGACTGCTGCCGGCTGCGGGTGTCCGTCGCGATGCTCATGCTGCCTCATATCCCGGGCGCCAGCGCAGCAGCACCCGTTCGAGAGTCCGGACGAACTGGTCGGCGAGCAGGCCGAGGACCGAGTAGATCGCGAGCCCGACGAAGACCTGGTCGGTCTGGAGGTAGGTCTCCCCCTGGGTGATCAGGAACCCGAGCCCCTTGTCGGCGTTGACCGTCTCGGCCGCGACGAGCCCGAGGATGCTGTAGGCGAGCGAGAAGCGCAGTCCCACCAGGAACCCGGGCAGCGCGCCGGGGGCCAGCACCCTGGTGACCAGACGCCAGGTGCCGGCGCCCGTCGTCCGTGCCATCTCGATCAGCCGCTGGTCCACGCCGCGGATCGCCGCGAACAGGTTCAGGTACATCGGCACGCCGGCTCCGAAGGAGATCAGCAGCACCTTGGTGAGCTCGTCGATCCCGAACCAGACGATCATCAGGGGCAGCACCGCGAGCAGCGGGATCGTGTTGAACACCTGCACGACGCCGTTGAACAGGTACTCGCCGCTGCGCAGCAGCCCGCCGAGCACTCCGGCGGCGATGCCGACCGTGAGCCCGATGGCGAGGCCGATCCCGGCCCGCTGGAGCGAGACCGCCAGGTCCGGACCGAGGACGCCCTGCTGCCACAGCCGGACCGCCGAGCCGGCGAGCGAGGTCGGGGCCGGGGCGTAGCTCGGCGAGAGCACGCCGGCGGTGCCGAGGACCTGCCACAGGATCAGGGCGGCGACGGGGGTGGTGTAGATCCCGAGCGGCCAGCGCAGCCGCGCGGCCACCTTGCTGAGCGCGGTGCGCGGTCGGGCGTCACGCGGCAGGAAGACCTCGCGTGGGCGCGGCTTCGCCGTCGCAGGCGTCGCCCGATTCTCGGCGACGGGTGCGATCAGTCCGGCCTCGGTCATGCCGCCACCTCCAGCACGGAGGTGTAGTGGGAGGCGTCCCCGAGGAGTTGCACGCTGCGGCGTCCGTCGACGCCGACCGGCACCTCGCCCGCGACGGTGACCCGGTTGAGCCGACGCGGGTGGTCGTCGTAGTTGTCCACCGCGTAGTGCTGGGTGATCCGGTTGTCGAAGACCAGCAGCTGGTTCGGCGACCAGGTCCATCGCAGCACGTTCTCGGGGCGCGTGACGTACGACTGGAACAGTCGCAGCAGATCGGCGGAGTCGGCGGCGGACAGCCCGGTGATCCGCTTGGCGAACCCGCCGATGAACAGCCCGCGCTCGCCCGTCAGCGGATGCACGCGCACCACAGGGTGCTCGGCCTCGTACGGGGTCGCCACGAACACCCGGTCGTACTCGCGCTCCTGCTCCGTCCCCGCCTGCGGGCGGGCGTAGTCGAACTGGTTGGTGTGCACCACGCGCAGCGACTGCGCCAGTGCTCGCAGCGGCTCGGGCAGGTCGCGGTAGGCCGCGCCGGTGTTGGCGATGATCGTCTCCCCGCCGTAGGGCGTGGTCACCAGCGAGCGCAGGGTCGTGACCTGGGGCGGGTTGACGACGAAGGTGACGTCGGTGTGCCACGCGTTCGCCTTGGAGGTTTCGCTGTCGACGGCGAGCACGTTGGCTGTGCCGTCCGCGGCGGGCACGTTGGGGTGGGCCGTGGTGAGCTCACCGAACCATCGGGCCACTTGCTCCTGGCCTGCGTTGTCGAGGTCGACGTCGTCGAAGACAAGTGCCTTGTGCTCGTTGAGAGCCTCGCGCAGAGCCCTGATCGTGGGCAGGTCGGGCACCGCCGTGACGTCGACACCGTCGGCGACGGCGCCGATACGGCTGGTGAGCTTGCGAAGGCGCAGGGACATGGCGGGATCTCCTCACAGAGGCCGGCGCAGTGCCGGGAAGAAGGGGTCAGTAGTCGGTAGGAAGCAGGCACGGGCGCACGGGCACGCCGCCTCGCGCCGCAGCGGGCGGGGCGGTGGACCGAGGAAGGCCCGGAAGGACGGAACGAAGGTCCGAGGAAAGAGCGCGGGGAAGGAAGAGGTGCCGACGGCCCGTCAGCGGCCGGATGGCGGCCGATCAGGCGACGACCGACACGTCAGCCCAGGAGACGTGCCGAGGCACACCCACGCGGACGGCGAAGCGGAGGACTTCGGCGTCAAAGGGCCGTCGCGACGAGAACCGCGTCCGGCGTCAGCGGCAACAGAACGCGCTGGAGACGTGCGCCAGATCGATGTGGCGCCGCCGGGTCAAATCCACGCGCGGGTTCATGAGACGTGAGTTCAGCAGAGGGTCCCCATCCCGGTCAAGGCGTCTCCGGTGCATCTCTCACATGGCGGACGACCTGTCACGGCGCGAAACGTGGCGGTGACGTCCGCGACGGAGCAGGCCCAACGGGCTGGGCCCGGCCTTCCGCAGGAAGGCCGGGCCCGGACGGGACGTGGCGCGGCTCGGCGCGGAGGTTCAGCCCGTGGCCGGGAGGTTGTAGACGTGGTTCGGGGTCGCGAGGGAGGTGATCGCGTTCGCGAACCGGGTGCTCGGCTCGGCGCCGTTGTTCGAGATGTCCGTGTTGAGCAGGACCACCAGCGTGGCGTCCTCCTGCGGCAGGTAGACCACCGCGCTCTGGTAGCCGGGGATCGACCCGTTGTGCCCCTGCCAGCCGGCCGTCTCGAACAGGCCCAGGCCGTACCCCGCGTCGGGGAAGCCGGCGGGGATGAACTTCACCCGCTCCGCCTGGGTGGCCGGGGAGAGCAGCGTGCCGGTGGCCACGTCCTTGGCCCACAGGCGCATGTCGTGCAGGTCGGAGACCATCGCGCCGGCCGCCCAGGCCGCGCTGGGGTTCCAGTGCGTCGCGTCGGCGACCGCGCCGGTGGGCGTCTGGTTGGTGTAGCCGTGCGCGTGCGGGGCCGGGAACTCGGCTCCGGTCGGGAACAGCGTGTGGTCCAGGTGGGACGGCTTGAGGATGCGCTCGCGGACGAAGTCGGCCAGCGGCATCCGGCCGTACTTCTCCACCAGCAGGCCGAGCAGGACGTAGTTGGTGTTGGAGTACTGGAACATCGCCCCCGGCGGGAAGACGTTCTTGTGGCGGAAGGCGTACGAGAGCAGCTCCTGCGGAGTCCACTGGCGGTACGGGTCAGCGAGGAACGCCTTGATGAAGTCAGGGTCTGCGCTGTACGGGAAAAGGCCGCTGCGCATCTCCAGCAGCTGACGGATGGTGATGTGCCGGCCGTCCGGGACACCGCGGAGGTACCTCGCGACGGGGGCGTCGAGCTTGATCAGCCCCTGGTCCACCAGTTCGAGCACGGCGGTGGCGGTGAACGTCTTGGTCTCGCTGCCGATCCGCATGAACAGGCCCGGCCGCATCGGCGCGGCCGTCGCCTTGTCCGCCACCCCGAACGACCGCACGTAGTCGCCCCGCTCCGGGAGCCACAGGCCGACGGTCACGCCCGGGGTCCCGGTCTCCTTCATCGTCGCCCGGATCGCCTTGTCGAGGCGGGCGACGAGCGCGGGATCCAGTCGGCAGTCGTCCGCGGACCGACCGGCGGCCACGTGGCCGGTCTGCCGCTCCACGGCCTGGACCGACGGCCCGGCGAGGACGGCAGAACCGGCGGCGGCGAGGGCAACCATGGCCGCGACGAATCGGCGGCCGGAGGGACGACGCAAGGCAGGCATCTGTTCGGCTCTTCCGTAGAGGTGACCTTGCCGGAGATCATTGGCGCAGGCACCGCGCCCAGGGCCCACCTCCCGGGGCTTCACCCGGCGAGTCCACCCGTCCGGACCCGCAGGCTGCGTCCGATCGGGCTCAGCGCGGACGCCCAAGGGCGACGGTGCTGGTGACGTGACGGTTCGTCGGCGGCGTCCGGACGGGCCGCGGGGAGGGCTTCGTCGACGGCGTCCGGACGGGCCGCGGGGAAGGCTTCGCCGCCGCGTCCGCACAGCGTGCGGGCAGGTGGGACGGCGAGAGGGCGCGGAGCCTGCCGCCGTTCGTGTCGGCGTGGATCAGCCGATGGTGGCGGTGTCGATGACGAAGCGGTAGCGGACGTCGGAGGCCAGGACCCGCTCGTAGGCCTCGTTGACCTGGTCGGCGGAGATCACCTCGATGTCGGCGCCGATGCCGTGTTCGGCGCAGAAGTCGAGCATTTCCTGGGTCAACGCGATCCCGCCGATCATGGAACCGGCCAGGACCCGGCCCGCGCTGCTGAGCAGGAAGCCGTCGACGACCAGCGGACCGGGGGCTGCCCCGACGCTGGCCAGGACGCCGCCGACAGTGAGCAGGCCGAGGTAGGCGTTGACGTCGACCTCGGCGCTGACCGTGTTCACGATCAGGTCGAAGCGCCCGGCGAGTTCGGTGAAGGTGGCCGGGTCGGCGGTCGCGTGGTAGTGGTCGGCGCCGAGGCGGCGGCCGTCCTCCTGCTTCTTGAGCGACTGGGACAGCACGGTGACCTCGGCCCCCAACGCGTGGGCGATCTTCACGGCCATGTGGCCCAGGCCGCCGAGCCCGACAACCGCGACGCGCTTGCCCGGGCCCGCGCCCCAGCGGCGCAGCGGGGCGTAGGTGGTGATGCCCGCGCACAGCAGGGGGGCTGCCGCGGCCGGATCAAGGCTGTCGGGGACGGAGAGCACGAAGTGGGCGTCGACGACGATGTGAGTGGAGTAGCCGCCCTGGGTGATGGTGCCGTCGTGGTCGGTGAACGCGTAGGTGAAGACGGGGCCCCGCGCGCAGTACTGCTCGTCGCCGCCCAGGCACGGGGCGCACCGGCCGCAGGAGTTGACCAGACAGCCGACACCGACCCGGTCACCGGGCCGGTGCCTGGTGACGTCCGAACCGACCTCGACGACGGTGCCGACGATCTCGTGCCCGGGGACGACCGGGAAGGGCTGCGGACCCCACTCGCCCCGCACCGTGTGGATGTCGGAGTGGCAGATACCGACGTACCGGATCGCGATCAGGACGTCGTTCGGCCCCACAGCACGACGCTCCACCGTGGTCGGGGCCAGCGGCAGACCGGCGGCCGGGGCGGCGTAGGCGTTGACACGCATGGACTGGGTACTCCTCAAAGGCGGTACGGGGCCGGGCTCAGCCGGCGGACGCGGCAACGCGCACTTCGCGGCGGCGGCCCTGGCTTGCTCAGTCCGGGAGCTCGCCGATGACCGTGACGTCCTCGCCGGCCTTGTGCTCGTTCGCGAGTCGTGTCGCCAGCCTGCACACGTAGTACGGGTCCGCGAGATCGCACGCGTCGACCTGCGCGACCTCCGTGTTGTGCCCGCTGCCCACGCTGATCCACCAGCCGACCGGCACCGGCTCAGTGACAGTCAGGACCCACATGTGGTGGCGCGGATCGGTGTCCGTCTCCTCGGGAAACGGATGGACGTCGGTGACGAGCCTCGCTGCCATGACCTCACGGTATCCAACGCCTCGGCATCCGCCCGGGATCCCACACCGTGGCGGCGGGCGCCTGTTCCCGTTCCCTTTCGGCCCAGCGGACTCGGACCCCGTCAGCTCGGCCCGGGGGAACCACCCCGTCGCCACGTGTCGAACGGCGGCACGAGCGCCACGTCCGAGCCGCCGGCTTCCAGGGAGGCCGCCCACGCGGTCCGGACGGCGTGCGTCCTGCGGATGCGGCGCATGACCGTCCGGTTCGCGGGCACACGTGGCCTCGAGAAGGAGGCAAACATTATGGGTGCTCTGCTGTTGGTACTGCTGCTGGCCCTGATCCTGGGCGGCCTCGGCTTCGCCGTACATGTCCTTTGGTGGGTCGCACTGGTGGTGCTCGTGCTGTGGATCGCCGGGTTCTTCTTCCGCGGCGCCGGCGAATCCCGGGGCCGCTGGTACCGCTGGTAACGACCACGGGGGCATGAGCGCGTGCGGGAGCCGCCACCAGTGCGGCTCCCGCACCACACAGACTCCGAGCAGCCGACCGCTCCCCCGGTATCCGAAAGGGCCCTGCATGACCATCACGGAAATCCTGCTGTTCGCCCCGCTCGCCCTGGCCGGGATCCTGGCCTCGACCTCCGGGTTCCACGGCCCCGCAGGGCGCCACCGCCGCAACCGCTGACCCACCGACGCGAACATCCGCGCCGCCATCTGTGCCCCGCATGCGACAGGCGAGGTCCGGGCTCGCGGCGCGGATCCGTCTCCCGTCCTCGACGGCCGCACCGCTCATCGCGTTGCCGTCGGCTCCTCAGCTGAAACCTCGAACTGCAGCAGGCCCTGTTGACCGCCGTCCGCGACACGCGCCGCGGCAATGCCACCCGCATGCTCGAACAGGCCGTCCAGCGCGGCGAGCTGTCCGCCGACACCGGCTTCGAACCCACGCGCGACGACTCCTCGAGGGCGGCGACTCTCACCGATCAGGGCCGCCCGCAAGGCCGGACGGGGTGCTCCAGAGCCGTCTCGTGGTGAACAGGGTTTGGACGGAGGCCTCGGCTACCCGCCAGGGCCTGGCAGCAGGCGAGTGGTTTCAAGGACAACATCGCTGCCCGCACTCGCGCCACCGGTCATGACGGCAACCTTCTCGCACGGTGAAATCACTGCTGCGCGGCGGTGCGCACGGACAGCCGGGCGGGCTGCGAAGCCGTCGCCGACGGCCACGGCGTTCCCCTGCGCCTACAGGAGCTTGCTGCGCTGTGTGCTGCCGCCCTTGGCCGGCGCTGTTCCGGCCCGTCGCGGCCGTCGTGCGCGAGGCTTGGCTTGGTTCTCGCTGAGGTTGATGCCCGTACGGGCTTGCTCGGCCGGCGAGTGCTTCGGCTGGCACTCGGTGCAGTACGCCTCGGATGCCGACCCGGACGGATATCGCATGGCGGCCGGCGGCAGGAAGTGCGCCCCGCAGTCGAGGCACAGGAACACCGACCTGGCGGTGTCGTCGTCCATCAGGCGATCCTCCCTGATCCGCCGCACGAGGCGCACGGGCTGTAGAACCGGTGCTCCTTGGCGACGAGCTTGCCTTCGCTGTCCGTCTCGTACGTGTACTCGACCTTGTCGGTTCCGCCTTGACCGCTGCACGCGTTGCACGGCTGATCGGGCATCAAGCCTCCGCGGTAAGCGTTATTCCACGCTACCTGGAGTAGGTGTTCCGGGTCAGTCACTCGGACGGGTTATGGCCGTGGAGGCTGCGGCAGACGCGGTACGGCGCGATTCACGGCGTTCCCCAGGCGCCTTGCCGTACTGGCGCTGTGGGTCGGCTGCCCCCGGCTCGGCCGCCACGGCGGGGCGGCCGAGCCCGGTCAGCGGCGCTGCTCAGCGGATGAACGAGACCTCGGGGAAGCTCTTGGACGGCCCGCTCATGAGCGGGTTGGTCTTGATGTGCAGGACCGTGTCGAAGTAGGCGGCCAGGTAGGTGCGCATGATGTAGATGGCCCGGCTCGGGGCCAGGGTGCCGATGTCCTGCTGGACCTGGCCGGGGGTCAGGCCCATCTCCTCGCCCGCCTGGGAGAACAGCGTCTCGTAGTCGCTGAACGACAGGTGCTCGGTGCCGGCCAGCTTCAGCTCGTACTTGGGCCCCGTCAGGTGCGACCAGACGCTGGCCCAGCTGCTGTCCTCCCTGCGGTCGTGGTACGACGCGCCGAAGAGCAGGAAGGGGCGGTTCAGGTTCTCCGCGTCCTGCGGACCGTAGAGCTGGCCGTCGAGGTCCGCGCCGGCGGCGATCCGCGGGTCGAGCGTCATCGAGTCCAGGACCGTCGGGCCGCCGTACGACCAGCCGAACATGCCGATGCGCGACATGTCCACGTTGCCGGACAGCCCCGAGGGGAGCGCGGCGCCGTCGACGTCGGGGTCCTTGCCGCCGGCGATCAGGCCGAGCTCGTTGACGACGAACTTGGCGTCGGCGGCGCGGACGGTCAGCGTGTACTTGGAGCTGGCGGGGGTGGCCGTCTCCAGGCGGGGGCCGGGGAACTGCACCTCGTTGGCCTCATGGGTGCTGTCGATCATGACGACCAGGTAGCCGCGGCTGGCCATGTCCTCCGCGAGCGCGGTGCCCTGCGAGCGGTCCGAGTGGAGGCCGGTCGAGTAGAGCAGCACCGGCAGCTTGCCGGCCTTGGGGTCCACCGGCGCGCCCAGGTGCCCGGCGGTGGTGGGGACGTCCATCGAGCCGGGCCAGACGTTCCAGCTGCTCAGGAAGCTGTCGGCGGCCTCGGACTGCAGCCACGGCGCGAGCGCGTGCCCGGAGGTCTGGGTGGCCGGGTACCAGAGCTGGACCATCAGCTCGCGACGGGGGTAGGTCGGCACCCAGGGGTCGTACCGGGTCCTGTCGACGAGGTGCAGGTTGACCGTGCCGACCTGGTAGGGACCGGTCGGGGCCGGGATGGCGGGCGTGACCCCCGAGTCGTTCTGACCGGTGGGCGCCGCGCGGGACTTCGGCAGGGCCCGCGTCTCGAGGTGTCCGCCGTGGGCGGCGGCGTTCGCGGCGGCCTGGGCCTTCGCGACGGCCGTGTCGTCGAACGGGGCGTCGGGGGCGGCGTTGCCGGGCTCGGTGCCGTGGTGCGGAGTGCTCGCGGCGGCGGGGGAAACCGTCGCGCCCAGGCCGATGGCGACCGCCCCGAGAGTGCCGGCCGCCCGGACCAGCAAACGACTGCGGACTATTCGCGAAGTAGACATGGGCGGACCCCCTCGTGCGCTGGTCGCGTCCATGGCAGCGACCTGAATGCGCATACGCTACCGGGTCCCGCCAGCGACTTTGGCCACAAGCGGAGGATCCTGGTCGGATTGGTGGCGAACTCTCAGTATTGGCTCGCCCAGGACGGCATGACCAGCCCGACGACGAGCGCGGGCACGGTCGCCGACGCCCCCCGGGGGCTCAGGGGGCGAAGGGGCCGAACACGGTCAGGGCGAGCCGCCGAGCACGGGGCGGTGCGGACGGCAGTTCTGGCGAGGGGCATGCGGGCTCCCGGTTCTTCGGTGGACGCGGTCGGATACCGTCCACCGACGGATCGTCGGATGGTCGGCACAGGCAGGGGCTCAACGAGGGCTGGCGGCCGGGGTGTCCTGCCCCAGGCCCCGACGGATCGCGATCTCCACGGGTGAGTACGCGCCGTCCGCGCGGTCCAGCTCGTACGGCGCGGCGGGCATCAGCGGCGGCTGGGCCATGAAGCGCGGCCGGGCCCCGTGGTGCGGTTGCGCCGCGTGGACCAGGAACGGGTGGCACAGGTAGACGTCGCCCGGGGATCCGGTGGCGAGGGCGACGGGCCGGTGGTCGGACGCCGCCACCAGTTCGGGGGCGAGGGTCAGCCCGCTGGCGCCGTCCTCCCCGTACGTCTCCAGCACCCTCGGCACGTCGAGGTGCGAGCCGACCCGGATCCGGGTCGGTGCGTCCTCCTCGCCGACCTCGCTGAACAGGAACAGCATCAGCAGGGCCCGGTCACGGGAGCGCAGGTTCGTGAAGTACCAGGTCTCCCCCTCCGGCAGATAGCTCCCCTCGATGTGCCAGCCCGCGTCGTCCGGCTCCTCCTCGTGCGGGAAGCGCAGCGGGAACGTGCCCAGCGAGTAGCGCGGCTCCCATCGTCCCGCGCCGACGAGCAGGTCGTACGCGTGGTGCAGGGACGGTGAGTTGGGCGCGGCGGCGAACGGCCCCTGCGCCATGCCGCCCACCCAGTGCACGGGCTGCGTCCACGTCGCCGGGTCGTCGGGGTCGCAGCCTGTCTCCGACCACAGCAGCCGCGCGCAGTCCGCGGCCACGCGGGGCGCGACCGCGCCCTCCAGCTTCACGAAGCCGTCGCGCAGGAAGCGGGATACCAAGCTCGTGTCGTCCATGACCTCATCGTGCGGTGGCACCGGTCCCCGTCACCAGACATTTTCCGCACCGCCTTCGTCGGGTGCGCGCCAAGCGGCTCCTCACTCGTCCCAGCGCCGCAATGCACGCGGACGTGTCCCTTTGCTGCTTGCGGCGCGACCGCCTCAGGCCCAGGGCAGTGCCGCGCGTGTGTGCCAGTAGGTCTCGGGGGCTTCGGCGAGCGGAGCGAGCTCGGCCAGGTCGTCCGGGGTGAGAGCGAGATCGGCGGCTGTGAGGTTGGAGGACAGTTGCTCCGCGCTGGCCGCCCCGGAGAGAACCACGTCCGCCCAGGGCTGGGCAGCAGCCGCGGCGAGGGAGAGGGCGTCCGGGGAGGAGCCGGTGCGAGCGGCGACGGAGCGCAGCACGGCGGTGTCGGGTCCCGTGGCGTTGCGGCCGGCGAGGCGGCCGTTGGCCATGGCCTCCTTCACCACGACCAGCCACCCGGCCGCGTGCGCCTCGGCCAGCGCCTGCGCGGCGGAGGGTTCGAGCAGGTTCCAGGTGGCCTGCACGGCGCTGAACAGCGGCTGCCCGTCGACGGTGACGCCCAGCGCGGCACGCAGGGCCTGGGCCTGCCCCGGTCCGCTGGTGGACAGCCCGACCCGGACCCCCTCGGCGGCGAGCTTCGCGAGGCGGGCGTGCAGGGCCGGGTCGGCGAGCGCGGGGCTGTCGGGGGTGACGGAGTGGACCAGGTACACCTCGAGGTGGCTGCCCAGCCGGGACCGGGTCTCGGCGATCTGACGGTCGAACACCGCCGTCGAGTGCTCCTTGACCTCGTGCGCGGCGACGCCCGAGGTGCGCCAGTCGGCGGTGTACGTGTAGCCCCACTTGCTGCCCACCGCCACCTCGGCGGCCGCCTCGGGGCGGGCCGTCAGCCACTCACCGAGGAACTCCTCGGCGCGCCCGTAGGAGCGGGCCGTGTCGAAGTACCGCACGCCCGCGGCGTAGGCGCTGTCGAGCAGCGCGTGCGTGCGCTCGCGCAACGCCGTGACGGTCCGCTCGGCCGGGAGGTCGAGCTCCCGGCCCAGCGTGATGTAGCCGGGGCGCCCGACAGCCGCGGTACCCAGACCGAACCGCCGGACCGGCGGGTTGACGAAACGGTCGGTGAACGGCAGGGCGGGCATGGCGGGTTCCTCTCGACAAGCCGGGCGGACGAACACCGAATGTAGCCGTGGGCGAGCGGCACTGCTCCGGCGGCCGTGCGGGTGTCGCGCCGCGGGCTGGGGTTGGATTCGTCGGGTGGTCGATGAACCCCTCAAGCGTCTGACCAGGGCCGAATGCGACGGCATCTGGGACCGCTTTGATGCCAAGTTCGACACAGCTGCCCGGGTGCCCCGGCCCGCTGGTCCGGCGTGAGGCGGCGACCACGTGAGATCCTCGCCTACGACGATCCTGACCGACCGGGCCGCGGGATCGAGGCGGCGCGGATGCAATGGGAGTGCACTCGGATGATCTTTATCGTGGTGAAGTTCGCCGTGAAGCCCGAATACACCGAGCAGTGGCCCGAGAAGGTCGCCGCCTTCACCGAAGGTACGCGCAGGGAGCCGGGCAACCTGTGGTTCGAGTGGTCGCGCAGCCTCGAGGAGCCGGACACCTTCGTGCTGGTCGAGGCGTTCCAGGACGGCGCTGCCGAGGCGCATGTGACGTCCGACCACTTCCGGGCCGGTCTGGAGGCGATGCGTCCGCTGCTGCGGCACACCCCGGACATCGTCAGCACCACGATTCCTGGCGCGACGGGCTGGAGCGCGATGGGCGAGCTCACCATCGACTGACGGCGCGAGGCGGGCGGCAGCAGCAGGACGGCGGGTCGTGCGTGACTCCGCTGGTGCGCGACCGGACGAACCTACCGGCGGAGGACTGCCCCGGACGCGCCGGCCCGGAGGAGTCGCGCGATCAGCAGCGTCACCCCCGCCAGGGAGGCCAGGACCGCGAGCCAGCCGAGCCAGCCGTAGGGGCCGTGCGGGACGTAGTCGGGCCCCGGCAGCAGGACCTGGGTGCAGTTGTCGCCGACGCCGACGGCCGCGCAGTCGCGCGGAACGATCTCAGGCCCCCACCAGTGGCCCCCGTCCGCGGCGAGGACGTAGGCGATCACCCCGGTCGCGAGCAGCAGCGCGCCGAGGCGGCCGATTCCGGCGCGGCTGAGCGCCTCGTGACGCCGACTCATGGCTCCCGCTCGGTTCGGACGGCTTACGAGAGCACAAGGTACACCGGGCTCAGGCAGCACTCGTTGCCGGGCGCAAAGGCGAGGTCCCCTGAGCCCCCGGCGCGCCGCTACGAGCCTCGCCCTTCTCGCCAGAAGCGGGCGGGCCGAGGGCAGCGCAGGGACCGAACCTGCGCCGCCCTCGGTCGCGGAGCACGCCGGCACGAGGCCGCGGGGCGGGAGGAGCCCCTGGCGTGCGGGGGTCCGTCCGGCCGGTGAGCGCGGCTGCAGACGGACGTCGGGGTGGCAGCCTTGTGCTGCTGGGCGCGGCCTGTGGGCGGGTGCGCGCGCTGGGCCTCGGGCAGGGCGAGTTGGAACCAGACGCACTTGCCGCGGCCGGCGCGGCGCCACCCGTGCAGGTCGGCGAGGGCGGCGACGATCAGCAGTCCGCGGCCGTGTTCGCTCTCCCAGGCCTCGGGGTCGGGGGCGGTCACGACGGGCAGGATCGGCGAGTCGTCCTGCACGGACACCAGCAGGCTGGCGTCGGCGACGCTCAGACGAAGGCGGATGAACGGTGTCGCCGTGTGCCGGAGCGCGTTGGTGACGATCTCGCTGATCAGGAGCCGAAGGGTGCTGCCGGTCTGCTCGTCGAGCCGGGCGCCCCACGCGTGGACGCGCTGCGCGACGACCCGGCAGGCGACGCGGACCAGGCGCGGCTGGCGGGCGAACGTGTAGCGGACCTCGCGGCGTACGGGCATGCGACCTCCACGGGAGCGTGTCGGGTGGCTGACGCCTCCGCGGTGACATGCTCAGGGCCGACTATGGCGCACCACGGGCCTGGTGAAGCCCGACGGAGGCCGCGCGTAAGGCTCCTGTAAGGCTGGCTTCGGAAACACGAAAGCCGCCGGTCCGAGGGAGGCTTCTCCTCGGACCGGCAGCGTCGCGGTGGTTCACGGAGTGGACAGGAAGGCCTGGCCCTCAGGGGTGAGGGCGCCCGCGCGGAACAAGGTGGTGCCGGGGCCGGACTGGTCGGTTCCCAGGCCGAACCAGGCAAAGCGCTGGACGTACGGCAGCGTGTCGAGCATCGAGACGGCGGCGCTCAGGAAGGCGGCCTGCTGGACGTCGGTGGGGTAGCGGGGGGTGCCCTGGGAGAAGTCGGTCAGGGCGAACTCGGTGAGCCAGATCGGCTTGTGGTAGCGGGCGTGGACGGCCTCGAGGTAGGCGCGCAGTTGTGCGACGGCGTCGGGGGTGGTGAAGTCGCCGCCGTACCAGTGCAGGGCGATGAAGTCGACACGGTAGCCGTGCTGCTGGACGCCGGTCATGAAGCGGTCCAGCCAGCCGCCCGGGGTGTCGCCGCCGTAGGCGACGGCCGGGCTGCCGAGGATCGCCGCGGTGTCCATGAGCTTCGGCCACAGGGCGAGGGCCTGGTCGGGCGTCATGTTCGCCTGGCTGGCCATGTCCGGTTCGTTGAAGCCCAGCAGGTAGGGTCCCGCTTGGCCGGCCTGGGCCAGGGCCTGCGGGGTGACCGAGTCCGCTCCCCAGATCATCGGGACGAAGCCGGGTCCGCCGCGGCCGCTGAGCCCGGGGTTCTGGGCGGACCAGGTGTAGTACCAGGCGGGGTGGGCCTGGGTGAGGGCCTGGTCGGCGCCGGAGAAGGTCCAGACGGCGACGCCCTTCTTCCCATCAGGGGTGATGGACGGGGCCGTGGACGGCGTCGGCGTCGGCGTGGTGGCGGGAAGGGCCGATCGGGGGTGGGCGCCGGAGCTGGGCGTCGGAGCCGCGGCGGAGGGCGGTGCGGGGCTGCTCGGGGCGGGGCCGGGGGTCGTCGCGGCGGCGACGGGAGTGGCCGGTGCGGCGCGGTGGTCTGCGACGAGGACGACCGCGAGCAGGGCCGCTGCGGCGGCAGCCGCTCCGACGGAGACGGTCGCACCGCGGTGGCGCGCGGCCCTTCTCCGCGTGCGCCTGTCGCCCCGGCTCCGGCCCGGTCGGGGGCCGGTGACGGTGTGGGGCGTGCCGTGGGTGGAGGCGTGGACGACGGCCCGGTGCAGGCCGGGCGGCGGAGCCAGGAGCGGCAGGCCGGCGAGGAGGTGCTCGGCGGGGACGAGCGGGCCCTCGGCCACCGCGCAGCGGTCGCAGTCGCGGATGTGGCGGGCCAGGCGCTTGCGCCACAGCGGGCTCGGGGTGGCGTCCCAGGGCGCGGTGAGGTCGGCCAGCTCGGGGCAGCATGACGCGGACAGGGCGCGAACCACCTGACGTGCGGTGGTGATCTGCGCTTTCATGCGCTGGACGCGCACGGCGGCGTGGCGGGAGGACACCTCAAGCGCCGCGGCCAGGTCGGCGCGGGTGAGGTCGCCGGTCTCCTCCAGCCACCACAGGGCCAGGAGGTCACGGTCGTCCGGGTCCAGCCAGCGTGTGGCCTCGGCCAGTTCACGGCGCTGGTCGTCCAGGCCGAGCTGCAGGATCGTCAGCGCGGTGAAGTCCGAGGCCGGGTCGGTGAGGGTTTCGGCGTGGTCGATGTCGACCTGCCGGGTGCGGATCTGCTGCTGCGCGCGCATCCAGTCGCGGACCTGTCGCACGACGATCGCCACCATCCATGATCGGTAGGCGTGCGGACTGTGGAGGGCGGGCAGCCCGCGCACGATGCGCAGCAGGCAGTCCTGGACGACGTCGTCGACGTCCTGGTGCCCGTCCAGGGCGCGGCCGGCGATGTTGTAGACCAGTGGGAGGGACTTGGCGAGCAGGAGCTCGACGGCCTGCCGGTTCCCTGCGCGTGCCTCCTCGATCAGGGCCTCGTCCTGTGCCTGGTTGCGCTCGTGCTGCCGTGCCACGTCCGTCCTCTCCGCCGGTTGGGTCTCCTGCTTTCGGAGACCGAACCTTGGCGCGCGAACAACAGAAAGTGCGCCGGCGGTTGTCGGACGTTTGTGCTGTGCCGGCGTCACGCACGCTACGCGGTGCGGCCGTCGTCTGGCTCAGCGGCTGTCCGAGGGACGGGCGGACCGGTCGATCAGGCGCGGGCCGACGTGGGTGAGCTGGTGCCTGGCCGCCGCGGCGCCCGCCGAAAACAGGCGAACCCGGCCCCGTCGGGGCCGGGTTCGCCTGTTCCCCGGATTCCGGACGCCTGGGTCAGGACGTCTGGGTCAGGAAGAAGGCCTGGTTGGCCTGGCCGTTCTGGTACCACAGGTCGAGGTTGGCGCCCTCGCCGTAGCTGTAGCCGCTCACGTCGAGTGCCAGCCCGGTCTCCTTGTTGATGAACGTGTAGCTGACGGTGACGCCGAACTCGTTGAAGTTGGCGTAGTTGGTGAAGATCTGGCCGGTGTCGGCCTCGTTGCAGTACGTCTGGAAGAGCGTGTCGCCGGCGTTGCCGTCGGTGTCCATGCACATCCCGCTGTTCTTGTTGCGCAGATCGAAGCCCTGGTACTGGCCCTGGGCGTTGTAGACGCCGTCGAAGTACCACTTCTGCTCGTTGCCGCCGTCGTTGTACCACTGGATCAGGCGCGCGCCCACGGAGCCGGAGGAGTCGGCGACCGCGATCTCCTGCGAGTCGTAGACCGGCGCGATCCAGTACGGCGTCGAGCCGTAGGACGTCGACGCGTTGGCGGCGCCGGCCCCCGGCCCGAGCGCGATCGCCGCGGCTGCCGCGGCGACGGTGAGGGCGGCGGATACGCGGCGGATGCGCTTGGTGTTCACGGGTTTCCCCCCTGCTTGGTCGGCGTGGCCCCGATCGGGGCCACGTCACGACGGTAGGAGGCGGCCGGGGGCGCGGCGCTGCAGCGGCACTGCAGGCGGAACAGGGCTGGTCCGGCCCGGTAGCGCGGCAGGAAGCGGCAGATCCGCGTGCGCGGCGGGGGCGAGAATGGTGCCCGCGTCGCCCTTGCGCGCCGCTGCCGGGCACATGACACGATGTCCCCGGCCTGATCCCGAGGACAGGCCCAGGGAGGAGCGCTGGTTCCCATGAGCGTCCCCGGCGATCGCGGCGACCGGCTGCGGCTGCTGCGTGTGCGGATCGGGTTGAGCCAGAAGGAGTTGGCGCTGCGGGCCGGGGTGAGCGTGCGGACGCTGCGGTCCCTGGAGCGTGGTGACGTCGCCCGGCCGCATGCCGCCTCCCTGCGCCGCCTGGCCGAGGCACTCGCGGTCTCCCCCGAGCATCTGGCCGCGCTGCTCGCGGGCGACGAGGGTGTCCGCCCGGCGGGCGGGGACGCAGGACCGGACGCACCGGGCGTCGACGCGGAGCTGCGCGTCGCCGTGCTCGGCCCGCTCTCGGTGCGCCGGGGCGGGACGGAGGTCGAGCTGCCCTCGGCGATGCAGCGGACCCTGCTGGCGCTGCTGGCGATCCAGCCGGGGCGGCCGGTCGCGGCGGGCGACATCGTCGACCTGCTGTGGCCGCACGAGCCGCCGCGTACCTGCCTCCAACTGGTGCACACCTACGTCGGGCAGCTGCGGCGGGTGCTCGAGCCCGGGCGCGGTCCGCGCGTCCCGGCGCGGCTGCTGCGCCGCAGCGGCGTCGGCTACCGCCTCGACCTCGAACCGGACCAGTTGGATCTCCACCGCTACGCGCGGTCGAGCTCGCTGGCCCGTCAGGCGTGGGCGGACGGGGCGGCGCAGGCGGCCTGCCAGCTGTACGCGGAGGCGTGGGCGTGCTGGCGCGGTCCCGCGCTCGCCGGGGCGGATCCGGGTCTGCGCGGGCATCCGGCCGCGGTCGCGCTGGCTCAGCAGCGCGTCCAGACCGTGCTGGAGTGGGCCGACGCCGCTTTCCGGATCGCGCGGTACGAGCAGGTGGCCGGACCGCTGCACGCGGTGCTGGCCGAGGAGCCGCTGCACGAGGGCCTCGCCGCACGGCTGATGCTGGCGCTGGCGGGGGACGGCCGGCAGGCCGCGGCACTGGGCCTGTTCGACACGGTGCGCGAGCGGCTCGACGCCGAACTCGGCGTCGAGCCCGGCCCGGAGCTGCGGTCGGCGCACCTGCGCGTGCTGCGCGGCAAGCTCCCCGTCTCCGCCGGCCCGGCTCCCCACCCGTCGGCGCCGTCCGCCCCGGTCGCGTCCGGCTCGGTCGCGCCCGTGCCCGCGCAACTGCCGGGCGACATCCACGCGTTCACCGGCCGCGAGGCCCATCTGGACGTGCTGGACACGATGCTGCCCGCGGGCGGCGCGGAGGCCGGGCCGGTGCGCGTGGTCGTGCTGGCGGGCATGGGCGGCGTCGGGAAGACCGCGCTGGCGGTGCACTGGGCCCGCCGTGCGCGCGCCCGCTTTCCTGACGGTCAGCTCCACGTCGGCCTGCGGGCGGGCCGGGACGGGGGCCGGGTGCGTCCGCTGGAGGCGCTGGCCGGCTTCCTGCACGCCTTCGGCGTGCCGGTCGACCGGATCCCCGACGACGAGGCGCAGGCCGCCGCCATGTACCGCAGCGAGACGGCGGAACGGCGGCTGCTGGTGCTGCTCGACGACGCGCACGACGCCGAGCAGGTGCGTCCGCTGCTGCCGACGGGGCCGGGCTCGCTGGCCCTGGTGACCAGCCGCGAGCGGATGACCGGCCTGGTCGCGCGCGAGGGCGCGCGGCTGGTCGGGCTGGACCCCCTTGCCGAGCACGAGTCCGTGGCCCTGCTCGGCCAGTTGCTCGGTCCGCGGCGCTCCGCCGCGCACCGCGCCGAGGTGGCCGAACTGGCCCGCCTGTGCGCGCACCTGCCGCTGGCGCTGCGCGTCGCGGCCGCCAACCTGGCCGCCCGCCCCGGCCACCAGGTGGCCGACTTCAACGCCCGGCTCCTGGCCGGCGACCGGCTGGGCCTGCTGGCGGCGGACGCCGACCCGGCCAGCGCCCTGCGCACCACCTTCGAGCTGTCCTGCGCCAACCTGCCGGCGGCCGAGCGGCGCATGTTCCGGCTGCTGGGACTGGCGCCGGGAGCCGACCTCACGGTCGGGGCCGCCGCCGCGCTGGCCGACACGACGGCCGACGCGGCGCAGACCGCCCTGGACCGGCTGACCGGACGGCACCTGGTGCACGAGCACACGCCCGGCCGCTACGGGCAGCACGACCTGCTGCGGCTGCACGCGGCGTCACTGGGCCGGGCCGAGGAGAGCGAGCGTCAGCAGGACGCCGCCCTCGGACGCCTGGCGGCGCACTACCGCCGGCGCCTCGCCGCCGGCGCCGGAGTGCTCTACCCCCATCTGCTGCACCTGCCTGCGGCCGACGCGCCCCGTGCGGGAACGCCCGGAGCTCCGCGGTCGGCTCAAACCCCGCAGGCGGCCCCCCTGTTCGCCGATTCCACGGCCGCCCTGCACTGGCTCGACGCCGAGCGGTCCAACCTCGTCGCTCTGGTGCAGCATCTGGCGGCGCACCCCCAGCAGGCCGCAGCGTGGGGCCTGGCGGACCTGATGACCGGATACTTCCTGCTGCGCGGCCACCGGATCGAGTGGCGCACCGTCGCCGAAGCCGCCCACGCCGCCGCGCGAAGGCACGGGGACGCGCAGGCACGCGCCGCCACCGCCCTCGGGCTCGGCATGTGCGACGCGATGACCGGCCGCCGGGAGTCGGCCGTCGCCCACTTCACCGACGCGGCGGCGCTGGCCGGCCAGGCGGAGTGGCCCGCGTGCCAGGCCGTTGCGTTGAACAACCTGGCCGCGTGCCACTGGGCCGCCGGAGAGGTCACCGGGACCGTCGCGAGCCTCACCCGCGCCCTGGAGCTGCACCGGCTCAGCGGACGGGCCGCGGGAGAGGCGGTCACGCTGGCGAACATCGCCGTCGCGCTGGTGGAGGGCGCCCGCCGGCCCGGCCAGGCCGAGCG